>JAFTMG010000128.1 GCA_017452525.1 Clostridia bacterium | reverse complement strand
ATAGGCTCAGCCTGTGACATGCCCTAAGGGGGCTTGTGCAAGCCACCGGCACGGCCGGTGGTCTTGACTTTGGAGCGAAATATCGAGATACAAAAATGGAGATATAAAATCGCTATTTCCCCACAGTTCAGGGATTTGAACTCTGTCGGGGCAGAATATCAGCCACCCAAGGCACATGGAAAAGAAAAATCCGTGTGCCTTTTTCTTTTGCCAAAAATAAAAAATCAGGAGGAAAAACACATGAGCATTTACCAAGAAGAAATGATGCGAAAGCTCCCGAAGCTCGGATGCACGGGAACGATGCAGCTTCAGTTTTTGCGAGACAAACATCAGCATCTCCCTCGACTACATAGGCACACCCGACTTGTCTTTCCGCGCTTTGTTCTGCTTGACAACGCTTCTGCTTTCTATAGTACAATACTT
Organism: Clostridia bacterium; assembly: GCA_017452525.1. GTDB lineage: Bacteria > Bacillota > Clostridia > Oscillospirales > CAG-272 > RGIG3947. Next base: position 35,164 of record JAFTMG010000128.1, on the reverse strand, counting down.
CTAAAAAACAAGATAATAGTTGTTGACGCTTTTTGATTATGCTTGATATAATTAAACTATATTGCGATTTGAGCGGGAGGGTTTTCATGAGCAAAGAGAGCAATAAGAAAGTCACCGCGATCGTGGGATCGGTCATCGACTTTTTTGCAAAACACGAGCCTTAAGAAAATACCGTGCAATTCCAATGGCTCAGAGGCACGTGCCATGGCACTGTCAGGGCAATGGCCGTGAACTATGTGGCATTGTCTTAAAAAGGTTGCCGACAAATGGCAGCGAGGATCATTCCATAAAACAACCGGAGGAAAAAATGAAAGTACTGTGCGATAAACATTGTGTGATTGGTGAGGGCCCTGTTTGGAACGAGCTTGAGAAAAAGCTGTATCAGGTCAACAGCTTTGCGGACGAGATCATGGAAATGGATCTTTTGGGTCATGTAGTAATGAGAAAGCTTCCCTTTGGCGTGGCGGCAATTGCCTTTTCCCGAACAGGAGAAATGTTGGTATCTTGCCGTGACGGTGCGTATATTCTCCATCCTGATAACACTCGTACACCGCTTTATGACACCCGGAAATATCAGATCAAATATGGGAATGACGCAAAGGTAGGCCCTGACGGAAGATTTTATGTGGGCACCCAGAGCGAGAAAAGACAGGGCATCAGTGACGCAGTGGACGGAAAGCTGTACAGCATTGACAAAGCCGGGGAGGTGCGGGTTCTGCTTGACGGGTTGATTCTTTCCAATGGCTTTGACTGGTCCATGGACGAGAGGTACTTTTACCACACCGATAGTGCGACAAAAATGATCAAGGAATATCATTTCAACAAAGAAACAGGAGAGCTCTCCTTTACCGGCAGGGAATTGCGCGTTCCGGGTGTGGATGGCTTTACGATTGACCAAAATGATTTTCTGTATGTGGCCTGTTGGGGACGGGGGCATATTGCCGTGGTGGATACCGCGAGTATGGAAATCAAACGGTATATCGAGGTTCCCGCAAAAATCCCCGCAAGCTGTTGCTATGCCGGAGAGCACATGGACAAGCTGGTCGTCGTAAGCGCAAGCTACGGCACAGAGCCGGGCGTTGATCCCAATGCCGGATATACATTTATTTGCACCCCCGGAACAAAAGGCAGAAAGCCGTATTTATTTGGGTGAATATGCGGATGGCAATGGTTCTGCTATGAATTGTCTATTCGCCTCAAAACCCAAATATTGTTTCAAAACATCAGACAATAATTGTAGAACCGAACAGTCGAATGTGTTAAAATGTCTGTAATGGCAGAAAAATCCGATCAAATTCATGCCCAAAACAAAATACGAAAGGAAACGATAATCAGATGAAGAAGTTTTTTGCATTCATTCTGGCCATGCTCATGATCACTATGCTCACTCCCCAAGCGGTTTTTGCAGCAACCGATCACGGTATGATGTTCAATCAGGAAACGTTGCATCCCCTGGCCAAGAATCTTGACAAGGCCCCCATGACCATTGAGGCGCGTGTGCACATTCCCGAGGATGCCAAGGTAGCCACCTGCACGCTCATTGGCAACAACATTGACGGTGGTCTGGATACCAAGACGGATATGGTCCGTCTTCAGCTCATGAAAGGCTTTATCCGTCTCGCCGTTGTTGACACCGAGTTGATGAAGGACAAATATATCTATTTTGCCATTGCGCCCACAGAGCTTGTCGGCAAGTCTTTCCATATCGCTGTGGTGACGGATGTGGCCAATAACAAGGCACTCGCTTATTTGACGATTGAGGGAGAGACCGCGACCACCTGCTACGAAGGCAGTGTTGGCAGCGCGTCAAAGCCGCTTGACGAAGAGATGAAGCTATCCTCGTACGGCTACCTCACCGTGCCCGCCGCGAGACCCTTTTATGTAGGCGGCGATATGCAGGGCAGTAATAAAACGTATTTCGGGTATTGTGTTTCCGAGATCGCGCTCTACTCCGATGTCCGTACGGCAGAAGAGATCGAAGCGGACGCCAAAGAGATCAAAAAGGATGACGATATGCTGGTATGGCTCCAGCTCTCCGAGGGTATGACCACCGCCGAGGACCTCAGCGGCAACGGCAACCACATGGGTGCACAGAACGGTATTGACGGTACGCCCACCTTCGGCGACGATACAGATCCCGCCGATCCCACGAAGCCCGCCGAGACAACGGAGGCCCCCGAGACCACAACGGCTCCCGAGACGACGACGGTCCCCGTGACCACAACGGCCCCTGAGACCACAACGGCCCCTGAGACCACAACGGCCCCTGAGACGACGACGGCTTCCGTGACAACGAAGGATCCCGAGACCCCGAAGGATCCCGAGACCCCGAAGGACCCCGAGATCCCGAAGGAGCCTGCCGAGAATTCCAACGCCTTGATTGTTGGTCTTGTCCTTACGTTTGTTGCCGTAGCGGCGGTTGTTTTGATCGGCGTTATTGTGCGGAAGAAGAAAAAGAGATAAGCAAATCTGAACATAACAAAAGGAGCAAGTCTGTTGACTTGCTCCTTTTGCCGTTGATCAAAGCAACCTGTCATCCGATATGCTGTGGATATATTCGCTGGGAGACATGCCGCATTCACTGCGGAAGAAGTTGGAAAAATGGTAGACATCGTGAAAACCGCAGAGCTGTGCGACTTCACTGACGCTATGATTGTCGGCGAGAAACTCTTTGGCATATTTGACGCGCAAGGCAGAAAGATACCGCTTGGGAGAAAGACCGTATACTTCATGAAACAATCGGCGAAACGAGCGGTCGCCCAGACCGCACAGTTCAGCCAGGTCGTTGATCTTCAGTTCTTGATCTGCATAATTTACTTGCATGTAACCAATGGCCGGTGCGACCCGCTCTTTCTTTCGCCGAGGGATGCTGTTGACATATCGTCGACGGAAGCACTCTGCCAGCAGGTGATAGAGCAGACCCATACAGTCCAGCTCATCGTACGTACCTTCCTGCTTGTTATTCCACAGGGAAACGATCTTCGCAAATTGATTGGCGAGATCGCTGCAATTGTTGAGGACAAAGGACAGCATTTCATCGTCGTATTGGAAATTGATGACATAGCATTTGACATAGCCATTATCCAGCTCAAGCCGGTAACGTTCTCCACGGCGGAGAAAATAAATATCCCCCTGTACAAGATGCAGACATTTTCCGTTGATATACAGATATTCACCGCCTCCGAGAATCAGCATAAGACCGCTGGTCTTGCGTGATTTGTGGATAATGGGGTAGCACCTCCCGTGGCTCTCCCAGAGCTGGGTTCGGATAATAGAGTGGATCATGGGCGGTCTCCTTTCTTACGTCTGCTGTATCTATTATATCGGAATTGGCGGCGTATTGCAAGTATATTCTGTTCTGATGATGTCCGATATTTATAAAATCAGTCCGCTTATTCCATGTACAAAGTTAAATTTGAATGTTACAATATAAGCATTCTAAGGAGGTAAAGGTATGCTTGAACGTCTGAAAAAAGACTTGCCCTTTTTACAAAATAAATATCATAATTCCGCTGAACCGTTCAATGCTTTTCATCGAATGGCATATCACGGATGGCCGGGGGATCCGGAAACCGGTTATGATGACGATGAGATGGATGCCGGGCTGAATATGCTGCTTGCCTCGCTGCCCGAGGAACCGCACCCTGTTACCAAGGCGCGCGTTTTCGCCTATGTTCTGGATCATATGCGCATCGGTATCGATGAACACGATTTTTTTCCTTTGCTGTATAATTGGAATCGCCCGCTCAAAAAAGCACTCATAGGGCCTTGGCAGAAAGCATGCACCAAAAGCGAGGAATCCTGCGCCTACCTTGACCGATATGGCCAAAGCGGGGATGTCGCCATCCGACTCGATTACGATCACTCCGTGCCCGATTGGCACGCGCTGTATACCCTTGGCTTTCCCGGGATCCTGGCTCGCGCCGAGGCCTATCGTGCCGAACGTGAGGCGGTTTCTCCCCTCACGGCGGATGAGGCAGGCTATTTTGATGGCATAGAGATCACCTACGCCGCGATTTTGCGGCTGATCGCCCGTATGCGGGATTATGCCGCCGCTTGCACCTTTGAGAAAGCGCAGGAGATGGCGGCATGTCTGGATCGGCTGTATGTCGGACCGCCCACGACCATGTATGAGCAGCTGATGCTGATCTTTCTCTATTGGTTCATTTCCGAGAGCATTGATGTCTATCAGGTGCGCTCGCTCGGCAGCGGTCTGGATGACGATCTGCTCCCCTTCTACACCGGTGATCTGGAGTCCGGCCGATACACGGCGGAACAGCTGGATGAATTGATCGGCTATTTTTTGATGCAGTTCTCGGCGATCGGCAACTATTGGGGGCAACCGCTGTATCTCGGCGGCAGCCGGGCTGACGGTAGCTGTAAGGTCAACGCGGTCAGTTATCGGATCCTGGCTGTGTATGACGAGCTGGGGATCTACAACCCCAAGTTCCAGATCAAGTACAACGCGGCAACGCCGGACCGCTTTTTACAAACCATTCTCGATATGATCCGCCGGGGGCATTCCAGCTTTGTTTTCATCTGTGAGGATACGGTTCACCGACAGATGGCGGAGCGCGGAATCCCGGCAGACCGTGCTTGGGATTTCGATGTGAAGGGCTGCTATGAATATGCGGTTCGAGGCGGTGAGTTTCCAACGGCGCCGTTTTACCTCAACCTGCTGAGCTCTTTGCTGCGGGCGCTGGACGAGGCTGACGATCACGCCGAATATGACGACATTGTCTCGGCATTTTACGCCAATCTGGATACGGTCATTCGCGGCGGGATCAAGGTCTGCAATGAGCTGGAGAAGGATCTGGGACGGATCAATCCTGCCAATATGCTATCGGCAACCATTGAACACAGCCTTCGTGTTGCCCGCGATGCGTATTACGATGGGGCGGAATACAATACGTCGGCCCTTTGGCCGAACGGCTTTGCTACAACCGTCGATGCGTTGATGGCGATCCGCCAGTTGGTCTATGTTCAGCGGATCTGCACGCTGGCTGAGCTGAAGCAGGTACTGGACAATAACTGGTCCGATCCTGCCCTCCGCGCACGGGCGATGAACCTGCCGCAGAAATTTGGCTGCGGAGACCCCGAGGCGGACGCTTGCGCCAAAGAGCTGTCAGAGTTCATTCTGGGCTACCAGGGTATTCCCAATTCCCGAGGCGGCTATTATAAAATCGAAATGCATTCGGCACGGAATTATCTGAACTTCGGTCGGCGGACAAAAGCCAGCCCGGACGGTCGTTTGCATGGGGAAGAGACCAGCAAAAATGCATCTCCCGTGCAGGGAATGGACAGAAACGGCGTGACCGGCGTGATCCGTTCCGCGCTGGCGATCGAGCCGGGGCGATATTGGGAGGGCTTTGGTCTCGATCTGATGCTGCATGAGACAGCGGTCAAGGGAGTAGCGGGGATGCAGGCCCTTCTGACCCTGTTGCGCACCTATGATGCGGCGGGCGGATCGTCGGTGCAGTTCAATATCTTCGATGCCGATACCCTGCGGGACGCACAGCAGAATCCCGAGAAATATCAAAATCTGCAGGTTCGGGTATGTGGCTGGAACACGCTCTGGCGCGACATGCCCAAGAGTGAGCAGGATAAATTCATTGAACGTGCGGAGGCGCTGTCATGACCGGAATCGTAACCGACTTTAAGCGCTTTGCCGTCCATGATGGAGATGGCATCCGCACGACCGTCTTTCTCAAGGGCTGTCCGCTCCGCTGTCTCTGGTGCCATAATCCCGAATCGCTTGTGCGACAACCACAGATCGCGTATTTGCAGGAGCGCTGTATCAGCTGCGGCGCTTGTGCGGGAGAATGTCCAAACGGCGCACATGATATCGGTGCGAAAGGGCATTTGTTTGATCGAACGCACTGTACCGGTTGCGGCGCCTGTGTATCGGTTTGTCCTGCGCGTGCGCTTCGCCTGTACGGTCGGGAAATGACAGTTGAGGAGGTTCTTGCGGTTGTCCGCGAGGATCGCATCTTCTACGGTACGACAGGCGGCATGACCCTTTCTGGCGGCGAGCCGATGGCACAGCCGGAATTTACGGCGGCCCTGCTGGCGGCGGCCAAAGCCGAAGGACTGAACACTGCGCTGGATACCTGCGGCGATGTTCCAAAGCCTTTGTTTGAAGCGATCGCCGCTGATGTGGACTGCTTTCTCTACGATATCAAACACATGGATCGCGAGCGCCACCGGGCTCTGACCGGCAGGCCAAATGACAGGATCCTCGATAACTACCGTTATTTGGTGGCACGCGGTTGTCGGATCGAGGTGCGGATCCCCTTGGTTCCCGGGTGCAATGATGATCCCACTGCGCTCAATGGCATTGCCGCCTTCCTTGCCTCTGCTCCGCCTGAGCGTGTCAAGCTACTGCCCTACCACAGCTACGGTCAGGGAAAATATGAAGCCATGGCGCTTACTTATGGCGGGAGGGAGCTTGTCCCACCGTCAGCCGAGCAGCTTTTGGCTGCTGCCGACCGTCTTCGTCGGTTTGGCCTTAATGTTGAAGTTGGTTAACCCCAGCGATACAAATCACAAAAAAGGAGAATACCCAAATGAAACACACATGTATGATGATGGCGTTGCTGCTCTGTTTCGTGATGATCCTGACGGCGTGCAGCCGGACACCGACCGAACAGCCCGCCGAAACGACCGTACCCACGGGAGGTGCGGAAACGACAACTGCTGTCTCTGCGGAAGACTCACCCTATGACAGCAATGGCTTTCTCAAGGATGATCTTCCGGAGGATCTTGACCTCGGCGGCACGGAGATCAATATCTTTGTCGGCGACTACAACGGTGCATATATTGATGACCTGTATGTCGAAGAGGAGTCGGGCGATCGCCTCAGTGATGCGGTTTATAAGACCAGAAGAGCGGTTGAGGACCGCCTGAACGTTCAGCTGACATACAACTGGGAGACCTATCCTTATTCCAAACTCTCCAACTTCTTAACCACGGTCACTGCCAATATTATGTCCGGCGATCAGGCCTTCGATCTGCTCCTGGATATGAACAACTTCGGTTATAAACAGCTCGAGGGTGAGTATTTCCTGAATCTTAAAGATACCAAATATATCGATCTGGAAAAACCGTGGTATAACCAGAGTATCCTTGAGATCATGCCGACGGATGATATTTTCTTCGTCTCCGGTGCTTTTTCGCTGGCGAATGTCAAGAATACCTACGCAACCTATTTTAATGCCGATCTTTATGAATCCTTGGGTAAGACCGAGGACCTGTATGATCTCGTTGACTCGGGCAATTGGACCTTGGAAAAGATGGAAATGCTCATTTCCGATGTATACCAGGACGTCAACGGCAACAGTGAAGCGGATCCCGGCGACCGCTTCGGCCTCAGCTTTGGCGACATCAATAAATACTTGGGCTTTCTCCCCGCCTTCAATGTCAAAATCTATACCAGAACCAATGACGGTTATGATTTCACCTACGGCAACGAGCATGCCGTTGATGTCGCCGACCGTGTCATTGCCTTGGTGAATGAAAATATCAATGTCATCAAGGGTCAGAAGAATTCTGCCGATTTTCCGGAGTGGCAGATCGCATCCACCGGCGGCAACTATATCAGCCGTGTTTTCACCGAGGGACGTGCACTCTTCTCCAACGGTCTGGTTGCGGATGCCGGTGTGATCGTTGGTGAGATCGATTTTGAGTACGGACTGCTTCCTTATCCGAAGTGGGATGCTTCGCAGGAGGAATATCAGACCTCTCTGCAGCGCAGCTGCTATGCCCTGATTCCCACCAGCACCTTCAAGGTGGATGAAGCGTCCGCCGTGCTCGAGGCGCTGTCCAGTGAATCTTACCGTTCTCTGGTGCCCGAGTATTGTGAGGTCATGCTCAAAACGCGCTATGCTCAGGATAACGATGTATCCCGTATGTTTGAGCTGATCAGAAACAGCATTGTGTATGATCTGGGTCTGATCTACACCCGCGGTACGCCCGAAGGGTATATCCGCAGTGCGATCGTCTCTCAGCTGAACTGGTCCAGCCATATTGAATCCAAGCGTCAGTCTCTGATCACGGAGATGGACAAGGTGTTTGCCGGCGCGAACGCGGCGGAATAAACGGATCCTGCCAAAGGGGAGCTGCGCCGTCAGCGACGTCGGCGAACCTTTGGCTGACCTTTTACCGTGATACCGCAGTCGGACAAGAAGCGCCCCACAGTACCAAACACCTCCACCAAGCGATCAGATCAGCACAGAACAGGATTGGTGATATCTATGCAAGAAAATAATCCATCTGCAATCAACATCGTTCGGCATGACGATTTGAATGCTGTGCAGCTTGTTTACTCGATCGTTAAGGCGGGAAAGGAAAGCTCATCCGTTCACGCGCACTCAAAGCTCGAGTTGTCGCTGATTTTGAGCGGAAGCGGTGTTTATCACACGCCAAAGCGTGACTATCACGTTGGCCCGGGGGATATTTATTTCTTTCGGTCAAACGAATCGCATGATCTGACCACGCCCGAATCGGGGGAGGTCGTATTGCTGAGCTTGTATATCGCCCCGTATTATTTGTATACGGATTCGTATCGGATGCCGGCTTCGGCGTGTATGGGGCTTTTGTCTTCAAGCCAAGGGTCGGAGAGCCACAGGCTCAATGACTTTGCTCCCGTGGATCAGATCAACATGATTGCCTCCGGTATCCGTAACATTTGGGTCGAAATGCAACATGAGGAGAGCCATTTTGACATCTGTGTGAAATACTACATTTCTATTATATTGATCTGTCTCTCCCGCATCCTGCTGTCAAACCATGCAGAGGACAGTGCTACCCGAGCTTCCTGTCGAAAGATCGGTGCCGCGATCGATTTCATCAATCAGCATTTTCGGGAAAATATGACACTTGATGTCATTGCTGAGCAGGTTGGATACAGCCGCAGCCACTTTTCGGCCGAATTCCATAAGTGGATGGGCATGACAACATGGAATTATATATCGATCAAGCGGATCGAGGAGGCGTTGAGTTTGATCAAGACGACCAATCTCTCCATTCTCGAGATCGCACTCTCATGCGGCTTCAACAATACCGCCAATTTCGGGAAAACATTCAAAAAGTACACCAATCTGCCCCCATCGTCTTTTCGCCCGTAAAGGGATCCGGCATCCATATGCGCAGATTGCTGCCATATCTTCAAACGATTTTTAGAAAGGAAGAACAAGCATCATGAAACGGTGTTCGCGGTTATTTTTACTGCTGCTCATGCTGGTGCTGCTGTTGGTCGGCTGTAAGCTTCCGACCGACACGCCGGATGAGATAAGTACAACAGATGTTTCTTCGACAACGGAGCCCGCTGTCGAAGGTCTTGCCATTGTCACGGACGGGGGTGCCAATTATCGCATCGTCCGCGGAGAAGAAGCCTCGGCCGACTTCACGGATGTCGCCATTCGCGTGCGCCAGATGATCAGCAATGCGACCGATGTGATGCCGGAAATTGCGACCGACTGGGTGAAAAAGGGCACCGACCCGGATCATGAATCCCTTGAGATCCTGGTCGGCCCGACGATCTATTTCGAGTCGTCAGAAGCATTGGAGGGCCTCGGGTACGGCGACTACATTATTACCCGGATCGGCAATAAGATCGTCATCAATGCCCGGTGCGCGGATGCGATGAATGCGGCGTATACTGCCTTCCGCAATTTGATTCGGGATCACCTTCGGGACGGGGATCTCATTCTTCCGACCGATCTCAGGATCACCGGAACGGGCAACAAGCGCCTCAATCAGCTTCCGTATTTTGATCACGGAACACTCAGCACACTTTACAATGCCGGCGGCGATACAGATCTGGCGATCTTCACGGAAACGACCCCCGACGCGTATTCGGCATATCTGCAGAAGCTGGCGTCCTCGGGGTATACCCTCTATACGGAAAACCGGATCACAGATAACTTCTTTGCCACTTACATCAACGATACCTATGTGATCCACGCAGGCTATTACGCCTACGAGGAGGCGGTTCGTGTCACGGTGGAGCCGCGCACAGCCTTGCCGCCGCGGGAGGGCGACAATGCCTATGAGAAAAAGACCCAGCCAAATGTCGGTCAGCTTGGATGCGAATTTCCGGGCATCGACGGTACCAATGTCAGCAACGGCCAGAGCCAGATCCTTCAGCTGTCCGACGGCAGCTACATTGTGATCGATGGCGGCTGTCTGCGTGATATTGAGGCCCAGATGCTTTATGACTATATGTTTGAGTATGCCCCTGACCCCGGAAACATCACCATTGCGGCTTGGATTTTCACGCATGGACATTCCGACCACACCGGCGGATATGAGGCCTTTACAAAGAGGTATGCCTCGAGGGTGAAGCTTGAGTTGCTGATCGGCAATTTCCCGGACAGAGCGGTTTTGTTCGACGGCGAGGGGCCCAGCGGCGACAGAATACCCGCTTCGACCGCCGCCTACCCGGGATCGAAATGGATCCAGGCCCATGTCGGTCAAGTGTTCCATCTGCGCGATGCAAAGGTAGAGATCCTCTATACGCTGGAAAGCTATGCGCCGAGAGATCTTACCTATTACAACACCTCCTCGATGGTCTTTACGGTTGAGCTTGCCGGTCAGACCTTCAATTTCCTCGGCGATGCATCGAACGATGCCTGCAAGATCGTGTATGAAATGTATGGCACAGATTTGAAGGCGGACTTTATTCAGCCGGCGCATCATGGATTTAGCACGGGCTCTACGGTCCATAACGGCGTTACCTCGGTCTATACTGCGTCCGCGGCGCCCGTTGTTCTGTGGCCGGCTGGCGAAAGAGCTTATGAAATCACGGTTGTGAAGCGTGCTTACAGTGCTCACCTAGTTAATCTGGAGTCAACCAAAGAGATCTTCGTTGCCGGTTCGCGTGTGATTCGCCTGATGCTGCCGTATACCGTGGGCACAAGCGGCTATGAGAGCATCCTGAAGCAGCAATAACAAGTTGCTCGATGTGCGGACACTGAGCAGTTGAAACGGTCATTTTTTAGAACAGGCATGATTTCGATCATGTCTGTTCTGCTTTTGTTGGATCAAGCAGGCACAGCGATACGCGATCAGCCTCAAGAATCAAGCATTACGCGGAGCAACAGAAATATGGTAATGGGACAGACAGCGGGAATTGTGGTATCTGTCGCTTGCTGAATCGCTGTAAAAGCGAAAGATGTACCTTATCGTGGGACGAATTGCTTGGTGAAGATTGAGACCGAGGCGGATTTGTCTCATCTTGCCGATTCTGTGCTTTAAATTCGCAGAAAACCATACAGAACATCTCACGGCAGAAAAAATTGGTTTCGGAATGTTGCGTATTACGCGAACAAAATTACTCATTCGAGTAACAATGGATTTAACATAACTCGTTAGGTTCAAATCCCGTAAGCACTTTGCCAAAAATATCTTTTTTATAGCCCCTTCACATCAAAAAGCCTTGTTCCATAAGGGTTTCAAGGCTTTTTTCTTTTTCTCATTTTCAAGTGCATTTTTGCCATTTGGGGTTTATTTGGGGTTTGTTTTTTCAAAAGGGAAACCTGCAGTGAATACGACATGGTATTCACTGCGGGTTTTCATGTTTTTTTGATCTCAAGGCGGATCCTTCAACCGCTCAAGAACCGGCTGAATCACACCATTCCGCCGCAGGCGGAATATTGCCCTCGCGTGCGAGGGCAAACAACCTGAACCGGGAGATCACGACGGGGGCGATGTTGTCATTCAAATCCCATCTCTGCAACCAAATAAGAAACAGTAGATGGATACGATCATGTCGATCTGCCGTTTTCTTGTTTGTTAAAGGAGAGATATGCCGGCGTCTCCAACGTAAAATATTTCCGCACGGCGTTTAAGAAGCGGTACGGTAGGACGGTCTCCGAATACGCAAAAGCAAATTCAAAATCGAAGCAGTCCTGATCTTTCGACCGTTTTTCCCAAAGTCTTGACAAATACACACACCGCATATATAATAAAATCAATTCATACCCATTCGGGAGGTTTATATGATGATTCACGTTGATTTTGAACGTACAATAGGAAAGATCAAGCCGATGCACGCGGTGGGGCAGCCGCCGTTTACGGGTGGGTTTTGCAAGCTGGATTTCCGACCGATGCAGATCCTGACGGACGCGCACATCCCCTATTCGCGACTGCACGACGTGGGCGGTGCCTTTGGTAGCAACCGCTACGTGGATATCCCCAACATTTTCAGAAACTTTGACGCAGACGAAAACGATCCCGCGTCCTACGATTTCGCGTTTACCGATGAGTTGATCAAGGCGCTGGTGGCATACGGGGTCGAGCCCTATTTCAGACTGGGCGTCACCATCGAAAATCAGTGCAACATCAAGTCGTATCACATCCACCCGCCCAAGGATTACGGAAAATGGGCGCGCATCTGTGAACATATCGTGCGCCACTACAACGAGGGCTGGGCAGACGGATTCCGATTCAACATCAAGTATTGGGAGATCTGGAACGAGCCGGAAAACCGCGAGATCCCCACCATGAACCAGATGTGGACGGGAACGCCTCTGCAGTATTATGAGCTGTATGACGTCACCGCCAAGCATCTGAAGGCATGCTTCGGCGACAGCATCAAAGTGGGTGGCTATGCCGCCTGCGGCTTTTATGGGATCTTCGCCGATCCCGCAAAATACGGGCTTGATATCGAAAAGCGGGAGGGTGCGCGATATTGCTCTGCCAAAGAGGAGTACCGTGTCAACTTCTTCCTCGGCTTCCTTGACTATCTCAGAGCGCATCAGTCCCCCATCGACTTTTTCTCGTGGCATACCTACGGCGGTGTGGACACCGTTGTCCCGGAGGCGGATTTTGTCGACAAGATGCTCCGCGAGTATGGATTTGGGCACATCGAAACGCATCTGAATGAGTGGAATCCTTCCCATGACAGAAAGCTGAATAAGGGAACCTCCTACGCCTCGGCAAACACCATGGCGATGATGCTGGCGATGCAGCACAAGCCGACCGATATGCTGATGTATTACGATGCCAGATACGTGTCGATCTCGGCGTACGGCGGTTTTTATGACGTGGTGACCTATGAGCCTTCCTGCGTCTACTATTCTTTCAAGGCGTTCGGCGAGCTGTACGCCCTTGGCAACGAGGTGGAATGTACCTGCTCCGAGGACGGTGTCTATGCCGTTGCCGCCGCGGACGGCGAGAAGCGGGCGGTCATTCTTGCCAATATCCGGCAGGACGCGGAGATCGTTCTCGATCTTCCAAAGGAATATCGCGTATATCGGATCGACGCGGACCATTATATTGCCGAAACTGAATGGGATCCCAGTGGATTCATCCTCCCGGAAAACACCGTGGCAGTCGTTAAAAACTTTTAAAACCCGTTTGCGGGCGAACGGTCCGCAAACAGCAAAAAGCACTTGCCGAGGCAAGTGCTTTTTGCTGTTTGCAGGGTGTGCATTACGGCGATACCGTTGCGGGTACCTGGCCTTCTGCCAATGTACCGGGGGTGGGGGTGATGCGGGCTTGCGCGACCCGGGCAGTCATGGTGTAGTTGGTGGGATATTGATAGATAAACGCGCGGTTTGGCATCGCGTCAACAGTACCTGCCCAGTTGTACCAAGCGCGGGCTACGATCGGAGATCCGTAGAGCAATTTGAGTTGAACGGGATTCTCGTGCGGAATATTGGCACCCGTGAGTTTGACGATGTCTTTTCCTTCCACAAGATCGGTTCCGTAGTGCTTGTTAAAATCGGCAACGGTGAGCTTATTGGCGGAGGAGACCATCCAGATGACCATGGTTGAGTGAGGTTGGATCTTACCGCTCAGTTTCCACGTATTTGCCGTCAGGTCTGCCGCCTTGGCGCCGGCTTTGCTGTAATAACGCATGCTGTATCTGGCAAGATCCAGTACGGCATCGCTGTTGTTATAAAGCTCGATGAATTCAAAGGCGTCGTTGCCGCCGGTCGTGGTGAAGGGGAGAATCTCGGTGAAATACAGGGTAGAGATCTCCATGTATCTTACGGCGCCGTAGTCCTTGCCGTTTTGCGTGGCTTGGGCAATGGCATAAGCGCGCGGCATGGATGGGCTGTATTTCAGATCCGCATAGACGGTCACGGTTGCGCCGGGCGCGACGTCGCCCACCGTCACGGTTTGGGCAGGCTTGATCTTGGTACGGTTAAAGCCCGTTGTCGCAGAGAGATAGAAGTCTACCGTAACGCCTGTCATGACTTCATTTGTATGGTTGGTGATCTTGGCGAGTACGCGGTGGTCGTTGCTGTCCGCGTTATTGATGACCAGCTCCTGCGAAAGCTCATCCACGGTGAGCTGCTCGCGGTTTTCGATCCAGATGGGGGCGGTATAGCACCAGTCGCTGCCCGATTCGACCTTGATGTAGTAGTAGTCGAAGTGCGGCGCAAGGTCAAGCTCCCACTTGTATTCTTTCTTGGTGCCGACCTGTTGGGAGGCAATGGTGATACCGTCCTCGGCAATGATGGATACGGTACCCAGACCCTGCGCCTTCTCGGTGGAAAGCTGCACCTTGAAATGGAGATTGTCGGGATTATCCAAACGGCTGCCCATCCATTCGTCGTTGATCTGATAATAGATCTTCAACGATTTGTCGGAGGTGGTATAGGTACGGTTTTTGTTGAAAGCGTCAATGATATTCTGGCGGGTCAGCGCGGGCGCGAGAACGTAGCCGCAGTGATCCTTGGCGTTGCCCCAGTCGGCGCTGTGGTTGTCCTCGTTGTAAACAGGTGAGACGTGCCAACCCTTGGTCAGCGAGAGTGCGTACTCATAGTTGGCAGCGGAGGTGCTCTTGATCTCACTCAGGTTCAGCACTGCGTCGACCTCGGGGGAATATAGATCGTATTCCATGAAGTTGCCCCAAGTATAGCCGGGATGGTTGAACATGACGACGGCATCCTCGTCCTTTGCCATCAGGGCATAAAATTGACGGAGCGGCAGTGAACGGCTGGTGAGCGAGGAGCGGTTGATGGTATTCAAATGGCCGTAGAAGCCCGTTTTGATGTTGTAGGTCTGCTCGTATCCGTATAGAGCGGCGAATTTACCGGGCTCATTGTAGTTGTCGGCGTTGGTGAGGTGCATGCGCTGATAGATGCTGTTGGAGAAGGAGTCGGAGTGGTCGGTGACGGCAAAGAAATCCAGCTTTGCCACGTCGCGGGCATACGCGTAGGCTTCCTTGACCGTGCTCTTGCCGTCCGAGTCGGCGGTGTGCGCGTGTACCTCCCCGGAATAGAGGTGCATCACGGAGCCGTCTCCGCAGGAGAAGGTGGTTTCGAATACCTCCACGTCTCCGTTCGCGTTGGCAAGGGCGAGCAGAACGGTATGGTCACCCGGCTCCACGGTGTGATCGGTGAGTGTCACCGTGCCCGAATTCCAGACTGCCTTGTCGGTCACGTCCTCGCCGCTGACCAACAGGCGGGATTTTGCGGTGTCCACTTTGGATCCGTCAAAGGCGTAGGCGAGAGAGGGGGTATAGATATCCTCGTAATAGTAGTATTTTTCGGGATGCTGAGACAGCACCTCGGGACCGGCGGCAGATGCGGCATAGTTCAGCGCCTCGTCTACGGCAAGATACCCGTCGGTGATGCAGACGGTTTTGAAATACCGCACCGCGTCCGCAACGGTGTCAGGTGATCTACCGTACAGGGCGATCTGCTTGCCTTCCAGCTTGACGGTGTAATTGGCGGTGAGTGAAGGATCCGGTTGACGGATCGCGACGGAATATTCCGTGTCCGGTGTTTCGCTGTCCGCGAGGACGGTCAGCCCGGCAGTGGGAATGAGTGCGTTGACGTAAGCCGCCAGGTCGTCCGCGGCTGCCTGCAACGTGTTATCGGCCGCGGGATAGGTGACCGTACATGCGGTGGTCAGCCCCGGACCCGCGAGAACGATACCGTCGGGCAGATCCGGTACCGGCGCAGCGGTGGTCGCCGCGGCAGAGGTGATCTCGGAGAGGGTCGTTTCAGGAGCCTCGGCCCCGTCCGTGTTGGACGATTGACACGATGCCAGCATGATCAATACCAGAATGATCGAAATGACCGAGATGAAGTGCTTGTTCACAGTTGACATGATAGGACCTCCTTGAACTGTATTTTGATTGAGTATATCACGAAATGCATACAGTGTCAAGGCTTGGCGGTGATATCATGGGCGTTTTCGGCGATTTGTTGTTTTTTCCTTGAGGCATGCCCCGAAAAAAGTATCTTGTACTTTTTGATGTATCAACTCGGTGAAGAAGCTCATCAATTCCTTTGTTGTGTAATTTTGCATTGTTCTTGTTTACCTCGTTGTATTAAAGTCGTATCGTTCTGTTTTCAAGAAAAATGCAGATCCGTGTAAAAAATCGCATGACGGTGTGAAGCGTAAAATGTGATTTTCGGTTGCAATTTTCTTCCTTATCCTGTATAATGGTCTTGTCTGGAGGTGACAGTATGAATTTTTACACACCAAACGGAGGGGAACGGCCGATCCGTCTGTCTGCGTCGACCCGTGCATTTGCCCACGATTCGCTGGGCAGGAAATACGGCTTGGATACCTTGAAAACGGATGCGATCCCTTTGGATGATATTGAAAATTTTTCTGCGCTTACCAAAGTGGAAAAATACGATCTTGCCATTCGTAAAATCGCCGAGAACGCCCCCATTCGCCTGTGCGAGGGAGAACGGCTCAGCGGTGCCGCCACACTCGGCATGGCGATCAGACATCTGATCCCCGCGACCTATGCGGGCAAGTCGGTCTTCTCAAGCATCAGTCATTTGACGGTGAATTTCGAGGATGTCCTGAAAAACGGTGTCCGTGCGATACGGCAGCGTGCGGAGAACGCCTTTTTGAAATACAGAGGAACGGAAAAGGAGGCTTTTTCCCAAAGCTGTCTGAACTGTCTCGATGCGTTTGAGATCTGGCACGGACGGTATCTGAAGGCATTGGAGAAGCTTCCCGAATACGGGGATAATTATGAAAATCTGAAGAGAGTCCCCTTTGCACCGGCAACCACCTTTTATGAGGCGGTGCAAAGCATCTGGTTTACCTTTGCCTTCCTTCGCCTGTGCGGAAACTGGCCGGGTATCGGGCGCATGGATTACCTGTTGGGCGATTATCTGAAGCGGGATCTGAAAAACGGCAGAATAACGCTCGATGAGGCAAGGGAGATCCTGGCGCATTTCTTCATCAAGGGCTGCGAATGGATCAACGGACAGTTTGTAGGCTCGGGGGATGCGCAGCACTATCAGAACATCCTTCTCGCGGGCATGGATGAGGATGGGAATGAGGTGACAAACGAGGTCACCTACCTTGTTCTCGATATTCTCGAGGAGCTTGGTATCAGCGATTTCCCGACGACGGTGCGGCTCAACCGGAGCACCGATGAAGCACTTTTGCGCCGTGTGGCGGAGGTCATGCGGTATGGCGGTGGTATTCTTGCGGTCTATAACGAGGATACTGTGATCTCTGCTCTTCTGAAGGATGGCTATGATGAGCGCGAGGCGCGCAAATTCGCGAACGACGGCTGTTGGGAGGTACAGATTCCCGGAAAGACATATTTTATTTACTCGCCCTTCGATTCTTTGCAGCTTCTTCAGCAGAAAACGCTTCGCGGATATGAGGGAGATGTTTCATTTGCCGATTTCGAAGCATTGTACAGTCAATATAAGGCAGATCTGTTTGATTATATTGAATCCTTCGCGTGCGGCAGGGCGCAGAGATTCCAAAAAGATGAGACATCCGCAAACGGATGGAAATGGGCAGAGCATAATCCATGTACGCTGGTTTCAATTTTTGAGGAAGGGTGTATTGAAAAGGGTCTCTCTTATCTGGAGGGCGGACCGGTCTATAACATCCATTCCCCCCATATCGGCGGTCTCGCCGATACGGTCAATTCTCTTTATGCCATCAAAAAGCTGGTATATGACGAAAAGCGGCTCACTCTGTCGGAGTTGATCGATATTCTGAAAAAGAATTGGGAGGGTGAGGAGGTCCTGCGTCAATATGTGCTGAACCGGTATACCTATTTCGGCAATGACAGTGATGAAGTCGATGCCTTGGCGGCGCGGCTGCTCTCCGATTTTGCCGACATCTGCGTCTCCTTCAACGGCAGATGCGGATACCGTTTTCCCGCAGGGGTCAGCACCTTCGGTCGCCAGCTGGAATGGTCGCCCAAGCGTCTGGCTTCTCCGCACGGCAGGCGGGCAGGCGAGGTTCTGGCGGCGAACTGTTCTCCCACACCCGGTACCGACAGAGAAGGGGCAACTGCCATGATCCGCTCTTATTGTAAGGCGGATCTGTCCAAGCTTGCGACAGGCGCGGCGTTGGATATCAAGCTGTTGCCGTCGAGCGTAGCGGGGGAAGACGGCTTGCAGGCGCTGATGGCGCTCTTCCGCGGCTTTGTCGCCTTGGGAGGCTTCTTTATGCAGCCGGATGTGGTGGATGCCACCTTGCTTCGCGAGGCGCAGGTGCACCCCGAGGAATATCAGACGCTTTCGGTACGGGTTTCCGGTTGGAACGCGAGATTTGTGACGCTGAATCAGGAATGGCAGGATATGGTGATCGAGCAAAATGAGCACGGATAAAAAACTGATCGTAACCGAGATCCAGCGGTTTTGTATGCATGACGGTCCCGGTGTCCGTACCACCGTGTTTTTGAAGGGATGCCCTTTGCGGTGCGCATGGTGCCATAATCCCGAGACCCAAAAAGGAAGGGCGGAGCTTTTGTTTTATCAAAACAAGTGTGTTTCGTGCGGCGCGTGTGCGGCATTTTGTCCCGTTTCGGCACAAAAGACGGGGGCGGAGCGGCGGATCGACCGTGATCGCTGTATTTCTTGCTTCGCCTGTGCCGAAAACTGTCCCACGGGGGCGTTGGTCATGTGTGGCAAGGAGATGTCGGTGGAGGAGATCGTGGAGGTCGTTCAAAAGGACAGTGCCTTCTATGGAAAAGACGGTGGGGTCACCCTCTCGGGCGGTGAGCCCTTTGCGCAGGGCGAAGCAACGCTTGCTCTGTTGCGGGCGTGCAAAACGCGGGGACTGACTACGGCAGTGGAGACCTGCGGATATGCCGACGGCACGCTTTTGCGCAGAGCGTCGCCGCTGACAGATCTTTTCTTGTGGGATATCAAGGACACCGATGAGGCACGGCACATGCAGTATACGGGCGTATCCCATCGGGCGATTTATGAAAATCTGCGGGCTGTCAATGAAACGGGAGCAAGGATCCGTTTGCGGTGTATTCTCGTCAACGGCGTGAATACCGATCGGAAGCATTACGGTCGCCTTGCGGAGATCGCACGGTATATCCGTCATTTTGATGGCTTGGAGATCCTTGCGTATCATGCCTATGGAGGCACAAAATCCGTCTTTTTAGGTCTCAAGGACAACGGTAGAGTCGATTGGATCCCATCGGAGCAACAGGTGCTTGAGGCAAAAGAATGTCTGAGATCGTCAGGTATTCGGGTACTTTGATAAAAAATCCCGGATGCCGGCGGTGTAAAAATATTGATTTTTACACAAAAATATGATATGATGATAACAATCGATCCAAGTATGCTCCGCAGCACGGAGCGGGAAGGGGCAGACCATGAAAAAAGCACTGATCTTTTATGGCGGCTGGGCAGGACACGAGCCGGAGCTGGTTGCGGCGCGCATGGCGCGGATCCTGGAGAAGAACGGCATGGCGTGCGATCTTGTGGCGGGGCTTGACTGTCTTTCCGACCGAGAGGCGCTGATGCGATACGATCTGATCGTGCCGTGCTATACCTGCGGAACGCTTTCCTCCGAGGCGGAGAAGAATGTTTCCTATGCCGTTTCTCACGGCGTGGGTCTTGCGGGATGTCACGGCGGTATGTGTGATGCCTTCCGTGAGTCCACCCTGTGGCAGTTTATCACCGGTGGGCAATGGGTCAGCCATCCGGGAAATGACGGGGTGGAGTATACCGTCAATATCCGTCGCGGAAGCAGCCCCATCACCGAGGGGATCGAGGATTTTACCGTCACCTCGGAGCAGTACTATCTCCACGTGGACCCTGCCATTGAGGTATTGGCGACCACGCGCTTCCCCATCTATCGGGATCACCATGCGGTGAACAAGCCGGTGGATATGCCGGTGGCGTGGACGAAGTATTGGGGAGAGGGCAGAGTATTCTATTGCTCACTCGGCCATCACGACGATCTGTTTGATGCCTCGCCCGCATCACAGCTGCTGATGGAGCGCGGCATGCTCTGGGCGGCGGAAGGAAAGACCTGCGCTGCCGCGGCGGCAGTTTTACATGAAAATACATAAAGAAAAAGGAGACCGGCTATGTTAAAGGTAGGAATGGTTGGCGTTGGCTGCATCAGCGGCATTTATCTGAAAAATTTCCATGAAACGTTCAAAAACGTGCAATTGGTTGCCGTTTGCGACCTTGTCCGCTCACGTGCGGAGGCGGCACAGGCAAAATACAATATCCCCAAGATCTACGACACGATGGAGGAGCTGTTTGCCGATCCCGAGATCGATATCGTTCTCAATCTGACCCGCCCCTATGAGCATTACGAGGTCTCCCGCGGCGCGCTTCTGGCAGGCAAGCACGTCTATTCCGAGAAGCCGCTGGGCGCGGACTTCGAGGAGGGCACGGCACTGGTCAAGCTCGCCGAAGAAAAGGGACTGATGATCGGCGGCGCGCCGGATACCTTTCTTGGTGCGGGGCTGCAGACCTGCCGCAAGCTGATCGACGAGGGTCTGATCGGCGACGTGATCGGCGGTCGTTGCGTGCTGTCCAGCCGCGGTGTCGAGACGTGGCATCCGGACCCGGATTTCTTCTATCAGAGAGGCGGCGGTCCCATGCTGGATATGGGTCCTTATTATCTCACCGCGCTGATCAACATGCTGGGCGGCATCCGCCGTGTATATGCTACCTCGCAAACGCCCTTCTCCGAGCATCTGATCACCTCCAAGCCCCATGAGGGCGAGATCATCAAGGTCACCATCCCGACGCACTACGAGACGATGATCACCTTCGATTCCGGCGTGACGGTGTCCTTCGTGACCAGCTTTGATATGTACGACCCCAAGATGCCGAACATTCTGCTGTACGGCACCAAGGGCAATCTGTTTGCGCCCGACCCCAACTGCTTCGGCACCGAGAAGGGCATGAAGTTCCAGTGCGGCGAAACAAAGGAGATCATCGACCTGCCGCTGGAATTTGATTACGGCGTCAATTCCCGTTGCCTCGGACTTGCCGATATGGCGGCGGCGCTGGAGCAGGGCAGAAGACCCCGCGCGTCCTATCTGCAGACCTACCACGTGCTGGAGGCGATGACGGGCATGATGAAGAGTGCCGAAACGGGTATGCCTTATGAGATGACCACCCATTTCGAGCGCGAGGCGCCGATGGATCCCACCCTGCCTCACGGCGTGCTCTGATCGCCCCCCCGCGATCCCTCAAAATTTACGATGGAGACAAAGATATGAAGAAGATATTGGAGAAAAAAGGCTTTATCTGCGATATGGACGGCGTGATCTATCACGGCAACCGTCTGCTGAACGGCGTGAGTGATTTCGTTCATTGGTTGGTGGAGAACAACAAAAAATTCGTTTTCCTGACCAACAGTCCCGAGCGCACCCCCCACGAGCTTTCCATGAAGTTGGAGCGCATGGGACTTTCCGTCTCTGCCGATCATTTCTACACCAGCGCCATGGCGACCGCGGAGTTTCTTGCCACCCAAAAGCCCGGATGCACGGCGTACGTGATCGGCGAGGCGGCGCTTGCGAAGGCGCTCTATGACCAGAAGATCTATATGAACGATGTCAATCCCGACTATGTGGTGGTTGGTGAAACACGTACCTATTGCTTCGAAAAGCTGGAAAAGGCGATCGCGCTGGTCAATCAGGGCGCCAAGCTGATCGGTACCAATCCCGACACCACAGGACCCACCGAGCACGGCATTATGCCCGCCACCGGCTCGCTCATGGCGCCCATTGAGATCGCCACGGGTAAAAAGGCGTATTTCGTGGGTAAGCCAAACCCGCTGATGCTCCGCCACGGACTTCGTAAGCTGGGCTGTCACAGTGAGGAGATCGCCTTCATCGGTGACCGTATGGATACCGATATCATCGCGGGCATTGAGTCCAACGTGGACGCGGTGCTGGTGCTTTCGGGCGTGACCTCCCTTGAGGATATCGATCAGTTCCCCTACCGCCCCACCTACGTTCTGGACGGTGTCGGCGATATCGTGAAGGCACAAGAAAAGTAAACGTTACAAGACCCGATGCCGCTGACTGCCGTGCCCCTGTTCATCCGATCAGGCACAGGCTTTTGCGGCGTCGGGCTTTTGATCTCTTTGGAGCGTGATGTATAATGAAAATTCTGTTTATCGGCAACAGTGCCACCTACGTCCACGAGATCCCGCAGACCCTGCAGTGGCTGGCGGGGCAGAGCGGACACCCGATCGAGATCGGGCAGATCACGCCGGGCGGCTGTGAGCTGGCAATGCATGCCAATGCGGAAACGGAGCACGGACAGCGGGTACTGCGTGAGATCGCCAAGGGCTACGACGTTGTTTTTTTGCAGGACAACGGCAACTGCATCTCCTGCGAGGAGAAGCGCGAGGCGTGTATACGTGCCTGCCGTGAGCTGTCCGCGCGGGTGTGGGAGAGCGGCGGCGTGCCTTATCTGTACGTGCGCCCGCCCTACGGAAGGGATGCCTTCGGGCGTTCGCCGTGGGAGCAGTGCGTCAGCTTTGACGCCCTCTTTACCGAGATTGGCAGAGAAAACGGCGCGGTCTGTGCCTACGTCAACCGAGCCTTTGCCTACGCCATGAAAAATCTGCCCTATGAGCTGTGGGGTGAGGATCACGCGCACACGAGTCCGCACGGCGCTTATCTGGCGGTCTGCGTCTTTTACACGACTCTGTTCGGTACCTCTGCGATGGGGCTTTCTCCAAACGGCTTGTCTACGGTGGAAGCACTGATGCTGCGGAACGTTGCCAACAAGATCGTGCTGGAGCAGTATTGCCCTTGGTAAAGCACCGAATTGCCGCAAATTTTACGTGAGATATTTACACCGATATCGGAACGTGATATAATAAAAGCATAGGAGCAATGTCTCGACGCTCCGAGCGAACTTATAAGTGTGGGAGGATGCCATGGCATATAAAATTTTTGAATATGACCCCCAACTGCTTCCGTATCGGAAGGATATCGAGCAGCGCATGAAGAACTATGAGCGCAAGCGCCGCGAGCTGGTTGGTGAAAACGGCTCCCTTTGTGATTTTGCCAACGGGCATCATTATTTCGGCTTCCACCGCACGGCGGACGGCTGGGTCTACCGCGAGTGGGCACCTGCCGCCGAGGAGGTCTATCTGACGGGCGACATGGTGGAGTGGCGGTGGCTGGACCTGAAGCTGACGCGTGTGGAAAACGGCGTCTTTGAGATCTTTTTGCCGGGGCACGACGCGCTGTATGACGGCTGTCGCGTCAAGACCATCGTGCGCCATGAGGGTAAGCTGTTGGAGCGGATCCCGCTGTATATCCGCCGCGTGTGTCAGGATCCCGTCACCTATCAGTGGGTTGGCGTGATCACCGATGAGCCGGAATATCGTTGGAAAAAGAAACAATTTACCCCGCCGCGCCATCTCTGCATCTACGAGTGTCACATTGGCATGGCACAGGAAGAGGAGAAGGTGGGCACGTATCGGGAGTTCCGCGAGAAGATCCTGCCCCGCGTCAAGGCACTGGGCTATAATACGTTGCAGATCATGGCGATCATGGAGCATCCGTATTACGGATCCTTCGGCTATCAGGTCTCTTCCTTTTTCGCCGCCTCCTCCCGTTACGGCACGCCCAACGAGCTGAAGGCGCTGATCGACGAGGCGCATCGCATGGGGATCGCTGTACTTTTGGATCTGGTCCATTCTCACGCCATCAAGAATACCGCCGAGGGAATTTGTGAATTCGACGGCACGGTATATCAGTTCTTCCATGAGGGCAGTCGCGGCGAGCATCCCGCCTGGGGGACGATGCTGTTCAATTATGAGAAAAACGAGGTCCTTCATTTCCTTCTGTCTAATCTGAAATTTTGGCTGGAGGAATATCACTTCGACGGCTTCCGCTTTGATGGCGTGACCTCCATGCTCTACCATAACCACGGTCTTGGCGTGAACTTTACCGACTATAGCAAATATTATTCGCTCAATACCGATACCGAGGCGCTCACTTATCTGCAACTTGCCAATGAGCTGATCCGCCAGGTCAATCCGCAGGCGATCACGGTGGCGGAGGATATGTCGGGCATGCCGGGTATGTGCTTGCCCATCGCGGATGGCGGCATCGGCTTTGATTACCGTCTTGCCATGGGACAGCCCGATCTCTGGATCCGTCTTTGCAAAATGCAGAACGATGCGCAATGGAACATGTGGGATATCTGGCTGGAGCTTTCCGCCCGCCGACCTGGGGAGAAGTATATCGGCTACGTGGAATCTCACGATCAGGCGATCGTAGGCGACAAAACGCTTATTTTCCGTCTGTGCGACAGCCATATGTATTACGATATGGATCGGGACAACCCCGATCCCGAAGTGGCGCGGGGAATGGCACTTCATAAAATGGCGCGCATGGTGACCATGACGCTGGGCGGCGAGGGGTATCTCAACTTTATGGGCAATGAATTCGGTCATCCCGAGTGGATCGACTTTCCGCGGGAGGGGAACGGCTGGAGCCATTCCCATTGCCGTCGCCTGTGGCATATTGCCGACGATCCCAATCTGAAATATCAGTATTTGCAGGCGTTTGACGGCGCTATGCTGGATTTCGTCAAAAAGCATCGCGTCCTTGGCGGTAAGGCAAACTGCCTTTACGTGGACCAAGGCTATCAGGTGCTGGTCTTTGAGCGGGCGGGCGTGGTCTTTGCCTTTAATTTCAGCCCGTACAATGCCTACGAGGGCTATTGGCTGCCCGTGCCGTCGGGCGGAAAATACCGCGTGGCGCTCTCCTCGGACGAGGGGCGGTTTGGCGGTCTTGACCGCGTTTCCACCGACTACGTCTACACGGCGATCAGACAGAAAAACAGAAAGAACAGCCTGCAGATCTATCTGCCGCCCAGAACGGGAATCTGCATGATCAAGGTCAAGAAATGACGAAGGAGGACGCGAGATGATCACGCTGAGGATCGATCCGCGGGAGAAGCACCGCATTTCCCCTTATCTGTATATGCAATTCATGGAGCCGCTGGGAATCTGCGATTCCTCGGTGGACGCGGCATGGAACTTCGAGGAGGAGGATTGGGAGGAGCCGCTTCTGGAAAAGGTGCGCGAGCTTGCCCCCACCATGGTGCGCTTTGGTGGCTGCTTTGCCTCCTACTATCATTGGAAAGAGGCGATCGGTGCCTACGACCGCCGCGTGCCGATGGTCAATTATTGCTGGGGCGGTATCTACGCCAACCACGTAGGAACACACGAGGTGGTGGATTTTTGCCGCCGCGTGAACGCCGAGCCGCTGATGGTGGTCAATATGGAGTCGGACGGGCGCATGCATTGGGCATATCCCAAACAGGGTGTCAACCGCTTCGGTACCGCCGAGGAGGCGGCAGAGTGGGTGGCTTACTGTAACGATCCCGACAACGCCCTGCGCCGTTCCTTGGGAATAGACGCACCGTATGATATCCGATATTGGCAGATCGGCAACGAGACCTCCTATGATCCGCGGGGATATCACGTCGATCAATGTATGGATGCCACCAAGCGCTTTGCCACCGCCATGCGTCGGGCAGACCCCTCGATCAAGCTGATCGGCTGGGGGGACAAGAGCAAGGAGGACGACAGCTGGTGCCGCCGTATGAGTGAGGTGGATGGGGTGGATATGATCGCCTTCCATCATCATTTCGGTTCGGGACTGCCCGACTCGCCCCTCCGTTCCACCGACTACCGACGGGATTTTGAAGCAACGTGGACCCATCTGATGCATGCCCACAAGTCCATGGAAGCACATATCGCGAGGATGCGCGCCGACTGCGGCGGCAAACGGCTTGCCATGACCGAGGGGCACTACGCCATCCCCGGCAGGAACCGCAACGAGGTGCTGTCCACGTGGGGCGCGGGCGTGTCCTATGCCCGCTGTCACAACGTGATCATGCGCAACAGCGACGTTTTGGATATTGCCACCATGGCAGACTTTTTCGGTACCGCATGGCAGGTCAACGCCATTCTGATCCCCAATCAGAAGCTGCATTGCCGCCCCTATCTCCAACCGGTGGGCGTGGTGATGAGCCTCTTCCGCCATCACCAGGGCGAGCGTGCGTTGGATGTTTCGTACGAGGGTGCTGTCGATGCCGTTGCCTCCGCTACGGGGGATCGTATCTTTATCCATGCGGCGAATACCGATATGAAGACGCCGCAGACCTTGCGGCTGGCGTTGAACGGAGAGGAGATCGCCTCGGCGCGGATGTGGTACGTTGCCGCTCCCGCTGATACCGAGATCACCCCCGACCGCGATGATTGCTTCGCGGTGCGGGAGCAGGAGATCTGCGGCGATACCGTGGTTCTGCCGCCTGCCGCGGTGGCTGCCATCGAGATCGACCGAAAGAGGAGGGTGACCGCATGAGCTTTCGAACGTGGGGACGGGCGGTGTGGCAGGTGATCCTTGCGGCGCTGATGTCGCTGGGGGTGTATTGCCTTTTCTCGATCCTGATCGCCGCCCTTTTGCAGGAGGTCGACGGCGCGCGCCTGCGCAATGTCCTTTTGGGGATCTTTTGTATGCTGGTCTATGCCGTTTGTTTTGTGTGTCTTATTAAGGTGCGCGGCGGGCAGGGAGCGGACGAGCTGTTTGACGATTACGCTGAGCGGGAGTATAGCTCTCTGTGGGAGGATCTGCCGCACGTGCTTCGCCGCGAATGGCGCTATGCCGCCGTGATGTGGGCGATCATGCTCGTTTGTTATCTTGCCAATCTGATCTGGATGGAAGGCATGGGGCAGGAGCGGGTCTTTCCGCTTTCCTTTGCCATGCTCCCGATGACGGCGGGACAGCTGTTTTTTGACGGCGGCGCCTATCACCCGCTGTGGGAGCTGGTCGGATATCTGCTCAGCGCCGTTGTGACACCTGCCGTTTGTCTTGTGGGCATCCTTTTGCATCGCCGCCTGCTCTGGGGCAGTCGGCACGACATCAGAACGGCGCACCTGCACAAACGGAGCCGACACTACTACGGTCAGTTTCGCAAACGCTGAATTTCTGTTGACAATAGCAAAGCCCTTGCACGCTTCCATGTGCAAGGGCTTTGCTATTGTCAGAATTGTTCCAGAAACGTTTGTCGGAAGCGCTCGTCGCAACTCATGCCAACGTCGTACATCGCTTCCACCGCGCCGCCGTAGATGGGAGGCACGTCCGAGTAGATCACGTGTGCACTTTCAGGACAAAGGGCACGGACCGCCGCAGCGTATTCTGGAAAGCTTGCGAAGATACCGCCGTTGAGAACGAGGTCAAAGGGCTTGCCCAACTGCCGCGCGGCGGCAAAGGCGATCTCTGCCAGATCGTGGGCACATTCGTCAAAGATCCCGCATGCCACGCGGTCGCCCATCTTTCGCGCCTCAAATACGGTGCGGGCAAAGGTGGCGATATAGGGGCGCTCGCCGCGGTAAAGCTCAATGAAGTGATCCCAAATGGGCTGACCGCATTGCTGCTCCAACAGGTCACTCAGTATCGTTGCCTCTCCGCGCCCGTCGTAAGCGCGGCAGGCGGCACGGATCGCCATGCGTCCCAGCATGTAGCCGCTGCCGCAGGTGTCGATCAGGTGTCCCCAACCGCCGAGATGGCGGTAGTTGTCACCCTGTCGGATATAGATGGAGGAGCCGGTCCCGCAGATCATGCAGGCGCCGTCGCGGTGCCCCAGCATGCCGGAGATCAGCGCGCAACCGTCACCCTCGATGCGAAGCTTTTGGGGATGTGGGAGCGAGGCGCGAAGCAGATCCTCCAGCCCGCTTCCGAAATATTCCTTGGCGGCGACTGCCCCGTAAAGGGCATCGATCTCGGAGACACCGCCCGTTTCAAACAGCTGGGTCAGGATCGAGACATAATGGGCGGCGGCATTTTCCAGTCCTCTCTCCAGCGGGTTGCCGCCCTTGCCGCGGACGTGCGCAAGGATATCGCCGTGCTCGGTGAAAAGCACAGCCTCGGTTTTACTTCCGCCTACGTCAAAGGCGGCTAAAAGATGGCGGTGATTCATAAGAGACCTCCGTGGATTTGGTGTCGTTGTGCATGAAAAAACGCCTGCCCCTCTCGGAGAGGCAGGCGTGGATCGTTTCTTACGAAGCGGATTTCTTATTGGTGAGTGCCTTGAGGACGAACATGGTGGCAACGGTGAGAACGATACCCAGCGGCAGGCAGATCCAGGCGTTCTGGATGAAGCCGGAGATGACGAACATCACGAAGGAGATGGCAGCCACGGTGATAGCGTAAGGCATCTGGGTGGAAACGTGGTTGAGGTGGTTGCACTGACTGCCGGCAGAGGACATGATGGTCGTGTCGGAGATGGGGGAGCAGTGGTCACCGCAAACAGCGCCGGCAAGGCATGCGGACATGCCGATGATCAGCAGCTCGGAGCCTGCGGGGAAGATGGCGGTCACAATGGGGATCAGAATACCGAAGGTGCCCCAGGAGGTACCGGTTGCGAATGCGAGGATGCAGGCAACGATGAAGATGATCGCGGGGAGGAAGGAGCCGAGAGCTTCTGCCTGACCTGCCATCAGGTCACCGACGAAGTACTTGGCACCGAGGGCGCTGGTCATGTTCTTCAGACCGGTCGCGAAGGTGAGGATGAGGATGGCGGGAACCATGGCGATGAAGCCCTGAGGAACACATTCCATCGATTCCTTGAAGTTGATGACGCCGCGGCAGATCATATAAACGATGATCAGGATCAGCGCGATCAGACAGCCCCAAGGCAGACCGACGGTTGCATCGGTGTTTGCAAAGGCATCGACAAAGTTGACACCGTCGAGAATACCGCCGTTATAGACCAGACCGAATACGCAGCAGACGATCAGAAGAGCAACAGGGATGATCAGGTCGATGACGCGACCCTTGGCAGAGGGGGTGACTTCGGCGGATTCGTTCTTGTCACCGGAGGTGTAGAGGTCACCGTTCTGCAGAGCGTTGAGCTCATGGAGCTTCATCGGACCGTAGTCAAACTTCATGACGGCGAGCGCCACAACGAAAACGAGCGTCAGAATAGAATAGAAATTGTAGGGGATCGCGGTGATGAAGAGCTTCAGACCCTGACCGTCCTCCGCGTAAGCGGCAACGGCGGCGGCCCAGCTGGAGATCGGTGCGATCATGCAGACGGGGGCGGCGGTGGCGTCGATGATGTAAGCGAGCTTGGCGCGGGAGACGCGCTTGCTGTCGGTTACGGGACGCATAACGGAGCCGACGGTGAGGCAGTTGAAATAGTCGTCAACGAAGATCAGCACGCCCAGAAGGAAGGTAGCAAGCATGACACCCACGCGGGATTTGATGTGGGTCTTTGCCCAGTTACCGAAGGCTGCCGAGCCGCCTGCCTTGTTGATCAGGGCAACGATGACGCCCAGCTCAACGAGGAAGATGAAGATGCCTGCGGTGCCGGAAACGGCGGAGATCAGACCCTCGTTGATGATACCGTCGAAGGTACCGGTGAAGGAGAAATCAGAGTAGAGCAGGGCACCGGAGAGAATGCCGATGAACAGGGAACTGTAAACCTCTTTGGTGATCAGTGCAAGACCGATCGCAATGATGGGAGGCAGGAGCGCCCAAAGCGTACCGCGGACAGCGCCTTCGCCGCCGCAGGTCTCACACACGAGTGTGCTGAGGCCTTCGCAATCGGGGCAGTCAACCGTGCCGTCGGCGGCACCGGTAACACCGGCAGTGATGAGCAATGCCAGAATGACCGCGATCGCGATCAACAGTGTGATTTTTTTCGACTTTGTCATAAAGTCCTCCTGAACTGTTTTATCGGCAATTTTCCCGATAAAAGTAATAGAATATACCATAAATCATAGCACATTTTTACAGAATATTCAAGAAAAAAACACATTCTTGCCACTTTTTTCTGTTTTGAACAAAAAAAGCAATGCAATTCCATGTCATACTCCTATTTTTTTGGCGGAAAAGCCGAAAGCCGCACGTTGGACAAAGAAAACGCATGAATAAATTTACACGGGGAGGTTTACATGCCGAAAAAAATATGTTATACTGATTTTATCAAATCAGGGGAGGTGTTCTGTATGTGGCAGGATTTATTCTCTCATATGTGTATTCATTTGTTCTTTTTTATCGGCGTGGTGTATCTGGTGGGATTTCTGATCTCACTGATCAACCGTGCCTTTTACCGTCTGCTCGGCGGCGGGCGTTTCGTCTGCTATGCCACCGGGCTGATCGGCACGCCCATTCACGAGCTGAGTCATGCGCTGATGTGCCTTCTGTTTGGACATCGCATCCGCGAAATGCGGCTTTTTTGCCTCGACCGCCGAAGCGGCGTGTTGGGGTACGTCAATCATTCCTATAACCGCCGCAACCCGTACCATGTGGTGGGAAACTACTTTATCGGGATCGCCCCCATCGTGTGCGGCACGCTGGTCCTGTTTCTGACGATGCGGTGGATTCTGCCCTCGGCGTTTGCCGTCTGCCGCGATTATCTGTCCGATTTTGTCGATTGGCAGGGGCAGGGCGAGGTGCTTCGGCAGGTGGAGGGAGTCGGGGCGCTGTTCGTCAGCTTTCTGTTCGTTTTGTATACGGAGATCTGCGCGGGCGGCTGGCAGATCTGGGTCCTCCTTCTGCTGATCCTTTCCATCTCCATACATATGAATCTGAGCGGTGCGGACATCAAGGGTTCTTTGGGTGCTCTGCCGCTCCTTGGTCTGTTGCTCTTGTTTTGTCATGTGGTCGCATATCTGCTGCCGGGCGATGCTTATATGGCTTTTGTCCGTGCACTTGATCTGGCAGGCAACTATCTGGCGGGCATGCTGATGCTCTCACTGACCCTTTCGCTCATGTCTCTTGTGCCGGCCTTGGTCATTTGGTTGATCAAGCGGCCGTTTACTCGCTGAGGTATGCGCGTATCCGCCGCGACAGCGGCGGATACGCGCTTTTTGTTTGAAAAATGAGTAATTCAAAAGAAAAATATCCGCAATTGCTTGACAGCGTTGTTTGTTTGTGATATAATACTTCCAATAACGTTTGAACAAGAACCAGTAACCAAAATGCCGGGCAACAGAGAGTTGTCGGTAGGTGCGAGACAATTGTTAGGCTTTGGCGAATTCCTCTTGTTAGTTGCGGATTGAAAGTTGTTCCGACAGGCTCGATGAGTAGATTTGGCCGGTAGCGACCGTTATATCGCACGGGTGTATCGTTGCACCTAATGAGGCTTTTGCCGTGAGGCAAAGGCGAAGCAGAGTGGTAACGCGACATATGTCGTCCCTGCGTTTTCCTATGGAAAAACGCAGTTTTTTTGTTTTTATTTTTTCACATATAAAGAGGAAAAGAAAATGAAAGAAAAATTAGATGCGCTGCTCCGAGAGGGAGCAGAGAAAATTCAAGCCGCGCAGACCGAGAGCGAGCTACAGGAGGTCAAGGGTGCCCTTTTGGGTAAGCAGGGTGCCATCACTGAGCTGCTCAAGGAGATTCCCAAGCTGGACGTCGCACTGCGCCCCGAGATGGGTAAGGCTGTCAACAACGTCAAGAATTTGCTGACCGAGCAGATCGAGGGCAGAAGAGAAGAGCTGAAGCTGAAGGCTTCCGAGATCTCTCCCGACTTTGACTACACTCTCCCCGGCCTGTCCCCTCAGATCGGCGGTCTGCATCCCATCACCCAGATGTGCTATGATCTGAACGACGCCTTCCGCTCCATGGGCTTTGAGGTCTTCAGCGGTCCCGAGATCACCAGCGAATACTATGCGTTCGATAATCTGAACTTCCCCCCCAACCATCCTGCCCGCGAGAGCATGGATACCTATTGGCTGGAGGGCCACGACAGCGGCGAGGCGAACGACAAGCTCTGCCTGCGTCCTCACCTGACGGGTGACAGCGTCCGCTATATGCAGACTCACAAGCCCCCCTACCGCTTCGTCTATCCCGGTCGCGTTTACCGCAACGAGACCACCGATGCCCGTCATGAGCGCGCTTTCTTCCAGTATGAGGCGCTGATCGTCGATAAGGAATTTACTTATACCGCCGGCAAGGTCATGATCAAGAGCATTCTTTCCAAGGTGTTCGGTCAGGACGTTCCCGTCAGAATGCGCGCCGGCTTCTTCCCCTTCGTTGAGCCCGGCTTTGAGATCGACATGGGCTGCCTTGTCTGCGGCGGCAAGGGATGCAGCGTCTGCAAGCATGTCGGTTGGATCGAGATCATGCCCGGCGGCACTCCCCATCCCAATGTACTCCGCGCCGCAGGTCTTGACCCCGACGAGTACACCGGTTTCTATGTCAACATCGGTCTGGACAGACTTGTCATGATGCGCTACGGCGTGGACGATGTCCGTCTCTTCCACAGCACCGACCTCCGATTCCTCAATCAGTTCCGTTAAGGAGGGTACAGTACAATGAAATTATCACTGAATTGGATCAAAGATTACGTAAAGATCCCCGAGGAGATGGATCTCTCCAAGCTGGCGTACGATCTGACCATGTCCACCGTCGAGGTGGAGGGCGCGCACGATCTGGCGAAGGATTTTGAGAATATCATCGTCGGCGTGATCTGCGAGGTCCTGCCTCATCCCAACGCGGACAAGCTTCGCGTCTGCAAGGTCGACATCGGCGGCG
Source organism: Clostridia bacterium (assembly GCA_017452525.1). Classification (GTDB taxonomy): domain Bacteria; phylum Bacillota; class Clostridia; order Oscillospirales; family CAG-272; genus RGIG3947. The sequence goes on along the minus strand of JAFTMG010000128.1, from coordinate 2,424 downwards.
AGATCAAGGATATCGTCTGCGGCGGCAGCAATCTGGAGGCAGGTATGAAGGTCGTCGTCGCTTGCCCGGGCGCTATGGTGCGCTGGCACGGCGAGGGCGAGCCTGTCGAGATCAAAAATGCCAAGCTGCGCGGCGTGCCCAGCTTCGGTATGATCTGCGCCTCCGTGGAAGTCGGTCTTGCCGATCTCTTCCCGGCGGCTGAGGAGCATGAGATCATGGACGTTTCCTATCTCGATTGCCCCGCCGGCACCAATCTTGCCAAGGCGCTGGATCTGGATGATATCATCCTTGAGATCGACAATAAGTCCATGACCAACCGTCCCGACCTGTGGGGTCACTACGGTATCGCGCGCGAGATCGCCGCGCTGTATGATCTTCCTCTGGTCGAGATCAAGCCTTACATTCCCGAGACCGAGAATGTCTACGATGTCCGCATCGCCGACACCGAGCGCTGCCCCCGTTACATCGGCGCACGCATTGAGGGTCTTGGCGTCAAGCCCGCGCCCTTTGCCATGCAGAGCCGCCTGTGGCGCGTCGGTCTGCGCCCCATCAACGCGCTGGTCGATATCACCAACTACGTCATGCTGGCAGTCGGTCAGCCCACTCACGTCTTTGACGCGACTCACATCTGCGATTATATCAACGTCCGCCGCGCCGAGGAGGGTGAGAAGCTGCAGCTGCTCAACGATAAGGATCTGGCTCTTTCTGCCGACGATCTTGTTATCTCCGATGCCGAGGGCGCGGTAGCCCTTGCCGGCGTCATGGGCGGCGCGAAGGACTCCGTTCTGCCCGAGACCGAGAGCGTGATTCTCGAGGTCGCCAACTTTGAGTCCCGCGGCGTTCGCCGTACCGCGCTCCGCTACGACAACCGTACCGAGGCTTCCTCCCGCTATGAGAAGGCGATCGACCCCGAGCGTTGCGATCAGGCACTGTCTCTCTGCATGCAGCTCTTTGCTGAGCTGTATCCCGAGATGAAAGTTACCGCTTTCAACGATCTCTATCCCAACAAGCTGGTCCGCAAGGAGATCGACGTGGAGCTGGAGTGGCTGGACAGAAGACTTGGTATGCGCATTCCGCAGGAGGTCGTTACCAAGAAGCTGGGCACCATGGGTTATGAGGTCACCTTCACCGACACCATGATGCACATCGTCGTTCCCACCTGGCGCTCCACCGGTGACGTCTCCATCAAGGCAGACATCATGGAAGAGGTCGCCCGTATGTACGGCTATGAGAACTTCGAGGCAACCCCCATCACCACCACCTTTGAGGGCGCCATCAATCAGCTCGATTGGGATCTCGTCCGCAAGATCAAGGAATATCTTGCCTTCCGCTGCAACATGCAGGAGATCTTCACCTATCCGTGGATGAGCGACGAGTTCGTTCACGCGCTGATGCCCACCACCGAGGGTATCCTGTCTCTGGCAACTCCTCCTTCTCCCAATGAAAAGTATATTCGCTCCTCGCTGTTACCCAACATCTGTAAGGCAATCGTGAAGAATGAGCGTAATTTCGATCAGTTCTCCATCTTTGAGGAGGCGCAGATCTTCCGGGATACATGCTACTCCTCCGATTATCCGGGTGAGAAGCTGCCCTATCAGCGCAAGCATCTCGGCTGTGCCTTTGTCGGTAAGGCTGACGATGTGGCGACCCTCTTCCGCACCGCCAAGGGTGTCATCGGCGATATGCCTCGCTATACCCACATGGAGGGCTTCACCTTCCGCAAGGTCGAGAAGCCTTACTGGGCAGACGAGGTGGTCTGGCTGAACATTTATCTGGGCGAGCAGAAGATCGGCGATCTGGCGCTCCTTTCCAAGAAGGCGGCGCTGGCTTGCGGCATCAAGGTGCTGTCTGCCGTGCTGGTCGAGCTGGATATGAATGCGCTGGTGCCCTTCAAGTCGAGAACCAACCGCTACGTCCGCCTGCCCGAGTTCCCCATGAACGACTACGATATTTCCTTCCTGGTCGATGCCATGACCAAGTGGGATGAGATCTATGCCGCCGTCATGGGCAAGAAGTCGGAGGGCGCGCTGCTTCGTGATGTCCGTTTCGTCGATGAATATAAGGGCAAGCAGGTTCCCGCCGGCAAGAAGTCGGTCACCATACGTCTCATCATCGGTTCGGGCGAAAAGACCCTGACTGCCGCTGAGATCGAGCAGGTAGCCAACTCCACCATCAAGAAGCTTTCCAAGACCCTCGGCGCGGATATCCGCACCAAGTGATCATCAATCCCGCCCCGCGGCAGTTTGCCTCGGGGCGGGATTTTCGATAAAGAGCTGACAGCGGTCAAATTGGGGTTTGTCGGGGTGGAGGTATCGTGGCGCGGACGAAGGCAGGGCTCTGCCCTGCACCCGCAAGGGAACCCTTTTTTGAAGGGTTCCCTTGACCCTCCGAAAATCTTCAAATAGGGGTATGAGGCGGGGTGTT
>JAFTMG010000127.1 GCA_017452525.1 Clostridia bacterium | reverse complement strand
TGCCCGCTTAAGCCATGACAGGTTAACATCCGTCAACCTGCTTATAATCGCCCCGCCCGAACCCCGCCACGGCGAGAGCGAGATAAACACCCCGCCCCATACCCCTATTTGAAGATTTTCGGAGGGTCAAGGGAACCCTTCAAAAAAGGGTTCCCTTGTGGGTGCAGGGCAAAGCCCTGCCGTCGTCCGCGCCATGATACCTCCACCCCTATAAACCCCAATTTGAAGTTTTTCGACAGACTGAGATCGCCGTGAATGCCCAACTTCCTTATGAGAAGTTGGGCATTCACGGCGATCTTTTTTGCCAAAAGCATTGCGCCCCGCCGCCAAGAGGTGTATAATGGAGGCAATCAGCAACCCCACGGAGGAAAAGCGATGTATATCGGAAAACTAAATGAAAGACTGTCCTCGCTGACCTGGCAGGCGATTCGTTCGGACGGTAAGACGGTGAAGTGTAAGGACGCGGGCGCTCCCTTTTCGGGTGAGCGGCTGACTGTTGCCTTCACCGAGCTGGTCCCCCACGGCTTGGATCTGCGGATCGATCTTGGTGAGACGGTATATCTGAACAGCGTGGTCCTGCGCTTCGCGCCGCGCTCCGCACCGATGGACGTTTCTCTCTACGGAGAGAGCGGGCAGCTGCTCGACCGCTACTGCGGCGAGACGGGAAAGGCGATCACCGAAAAGGAGATCGCACTCTCGGCGGAAGGCGATTTTGAACACCTGACGGTGCGGATCATGGCGGATCTTTCCGACGTGAGTCTGGAGGATGTCGCGCTGTACGGTGCGGATCTGTCGGGTGACCGTGTGTATCCCACCCCCACTGCTGTCACGTTGGGGGAGGGTGTCTTTGCCATTTCGGAGGATGAAACCTTCACCGCCGACTGCGAGGCGGGAGCACGCGCCGCGGCGATCCTTAGTGAAAAGCTGTGTGAGACCGAAGGTGTGAGCCTTCGTGAGGACAAAGGGGGGAGAGTACGCCTGTCCCTTTGCCCCGACGTGCCAGAAAACGGATATCGGCTGACGGTGGAAGAGCAGGGAATCGCTCTCGAAGCATCCGATCTGCGCGGCTTTGTGCAAGGCGCGGAGACGCTTCTGAAGCTGATCAGCGACGGCAAGGTTCCCGTCTGCCGCATCGAGGATGTGCCCTTTTGCGCCTTCCGCGGGGTGCATCTGTTTCTTCCCGCTACCGATCAGATGGAATTTACCAAGCGTCTGATCAAGTACGTGCTGTCCCCTATGGGATACAACCACATCATCATGGAGGTGGCGGGCGCCATGCGCTTCCGCTCCCATCCCGAGATCAACGAGGCGTTTGAAGAGGCAAATCGCCGCGCCGCGGCGGGGCAATGGCCCGCATTCCCCCACGGCTCGGTGGGCGGGAGACGGACGGTGGAGCAGGATGCGATCCGCGATCTGGTGGCATATGCCCGTTCCTTCGGCATAGAGGTCATTCCCGAGGTGCAGAGTCTGGGGCACGTGCAGTTTATGACGCTGGCACATCCTGAGATTGCCGAGCGCGCCGCCGACGCCGTGGTCCACGAGGCGACCGACGAGCGTCTTGCCGACGTGCCGCCCAACGAGTTTTACGCCCATTGCTTCTGTCCCTCCAATCCTTTGTCCTACGAGATCCTGTTTGATCTTTTGAACGAGGTGATCGAGGTGTTCGAGCCGAAGCAGTACGTCCATATGGGGCACGACGAGATCTATCAGATCGGCGTCTGTCCCGTCTGCTCGGGGCATGACCCTGCTGACCTGCTTGCAAAGGACCTTTGCCGCCTGCATGGGTATCTTGCGGAACGAGGACTGCGTATGATGATCTGGTCCGACATGCTCCAGCCCGTCACGAAATACCGCACGCCCGCCGCGGCAGACCGCATTCCCAAGGATATCGTTATGCTGGATTTCATCTGGTATTTCCATATGGACAAGGATATCGAGGACAATCTGCTTGCCAAGGATTTCCCGGTGATCATGGGGAATATGTATTCCAGCCACTATCCCCGCTTTGAAAGCCGCATCCGCAAGCCGGGTATGGGCGGCGGTCAGGTCTCGGCGTGGGTACAGACGGATGAGCAGTCTCTCGCGCGGGAAGGAAAGCTGTACGATTTTCTCTATTCCGCCCAGATGCTCTGGTCAGAGAGCTATGTTCGCCACAGCAGATACGCCTATGACCGTGTGATCTCCGCCCTGCTCCCACGCCTGCGCGAGCAGCTGAAGGGGGTCAGCTATCCCTCTCTCGGAGCGCACACGGAGCGGGTGCTGTTCGAAGATCTGACGCGTGACCCCGAAGAGATGTCCCGCGGCTTGGACGTGGCGGTCGGCGGAGGATATGACAGTCTGATCGTTACGCATACCGCCACCTGCCCGCGCCATCGCTATCCGTGGCTGGCGCTGGAAGAGATCGGTACTTACGTGATCACCTATGGGGATGGCACCGAGGAGAGCTTGCCCGTGACCTACGGGGGCAATATCGGGCACTATGCCCGCCGCCATCATCAGCCCTTCACGCAGGGGTATTACCGTCACAACGGCTATATCACCTCGTGGGAGACCGACGGGGTAGAGCTTCGCGCCGAGAACGGCAAGCCCGTGACCTTCTACCGCATCGAGTGGCGCAATCCCCGCCCCGAGACGACGATCGAGCGGGTGTGCTACCGCGCGGCAGAGGGGGAAGCGGCAGACGTCGCCGTCCGCTCCGTGATCGGGGTGCAGAGATAAATACAAAAGATCCGACTCAGCGAGTCGGATCTTTTGTATCAGAGCTCCTTGCGGCGGAGCCAGTCCAATGTGACCTTGACGAACGGATATTCGCCGTCCTCGTCCTTTTTGGAGGAGCCTTGGCAATGCTTGCCGGGGAGCAGGCAGGTCTCCACGTCCGCCTCGGGGCGGAAGGTGAGGATGGATTGGTAGTAAAGCATATTCTGTTGCGGGCGGCAAGGCATGTCGTTCTCGTAGAAGATCAGCAACATGTGGCTGAAGTCGGTCTCCTCGCCCACGAAAAATTGGGGGGCGTATTCGTTGATGCGCTGCGCGTGCTTGTGCTCGCCCTGCTCATATTTCTGAACGTTGAAATGTGCCGTGGTCTGGGCACTGTCGCTGATCCAGCCAACGATCTCATGCGGGTCGATCCCCACGTCCTTCAGGTAATGCTCGTCCATGCAGAGCATCAGGGTGAGCCATGCGCCGGCAGACTTTCCTCCGATCATGAGCTCGTCCCCCGCGCCCCATTCCCGCAGGTGCGCCTTGGTAAACGCCACCGCATCGGCGGCGTCGATCAGAAAATCGGGAAACGCGGCTTGTGGGTACATGCGATAGTTCGCCGAGACCACGCCATAGCCGCTCTCGCATAACCGCTCGGCGATCTCCACCATGCTGGAGCTGGCTTTGTCACCCTTTTCCAGACCGCCGCCGTGAAAATAGACGATGGTGCGAAATCCCGTGCTGTCCGGCAGATAGACGTCCAGCTTTTGATCGTGTTTGGCGCTGTATGCAAGGTCTTGTAGTTTTCTCACGGTGCGATCCCTCCGATAAGGTATATAAAGTATAATTTAATTATAGTCAAATCGGGGGATTTGTCAATAGTTTTTTATGCGTGCGGCGTCGCCTTGAGGGCAAGCACGTCCTCATCGCCTGCCATCGGCACGGTGAGTAAGCGCTTGCCGTCCAACGGATGCTCCCGCAGGGAAAGAGAGCGGATGCGGCGGCAGCGGTAGGTGGTGAAATAATAGGTCCCCGTAGACAGATCGGCGCAGGAGACGTACTGCGTGCGGATCGGCTCTCCCGTTTCGGTGCGACGGTATCCGCAGGGTTGGAACACGGTGTCGGCAACGTGGAAAAAGCGGGAGATCTCCTCTGCGGGACCGCCCTCGTGAAGGGTATGCTCCTCGGCATAGGCGGCGCGGCAAAAGCGGGCAACGGAGCCGTAGCCGCCCGGCAGAGCTTCGGACACGGCGAGATATGCCGTGTGGTGAAAAAAATCAGGGCTGTTGGTCAGGATCCCCAAAATGTTGTCGGTCAGCCGAAGGCCCTCCGCCAGCGGCTCTGCCGTGACGGCACGCCCTCGGTCGGCGATCAGCCAGTGGAGGGGCGTGGCGGGGAGGGAGGGATGCACGCTGTCGGCGAGCAGATTGGTCTGCCGCAGCAGAACGAGTGCCTCTTCCACGTCGGTGCATTGCCCCAGGATCCAAGGGATCAGCTCAAAGGATGCCACGTTCCGCATGCCGGAGAGCGGATGTCGGTAGACAGCGCAATCGGCAAAGCGGAGTGCGGCAATGGCGAGCCCGTATTCGTTGACGGCGTCGTAATAGAGGGGCTTTCCCTCAAACAGGTGTGCCGTGCCGATCATGGCGGCATGGCGGGTCATGGGGTCCTGCCGCAGAAAAGAGAAGGGAAATGCCCGTGGGGTGATCACAACGGACTCTCCGTAGGACGTCTCCAGATCCAGCGTTCTGCCGAAGAGCTTTGCCCGCGTCACGGTATGAATGGCGGTACACATCGGTGCTTCCTCCCATCGTTTTTGATTAGTATGCCACGGTTGCGGGGGATTATGTCTGCCGACCGTTTCGAAAAAATGCCTTGAATGTGTTGCAAAATTGCGCCTCTTGTGATATGATTGTTTCAGAATGATGATGTCAAAGGAGAATATTGCCATGTCAGTACACGCACTTCCGCTTTCCATGTCCTTCCCGCCCAAGGGGAAAATGGATGCCATTGCCGGCATCCGCATGCTGGAGAAAAACGGCTTTGATGCCATCGATTTTACCCTCAATACCTTCCATGAGCTGTACGGAGACAGCTGGCGCGAGGAGGTCACCCGCGTACGCGCGGCGCTGGACGCCTCGGGCATCGTTTCCGTTGCGGCGCACCTGCCCTTTGGCGGTCCGAAAAAGACGGATCCGGCGTTGCTCCACCGCCAAGTGGTGGACGGCATTGAAATGGCAGGTATCCTCGGTGTCAAGCGCGCCGTCCTGCATCCCCTCGGCGACCGAGAGGCGGAGAATACCGCCGAGAGCCGCCGGTATTGGTTTGAGAAGAATCGGGAGTACTACCGCACCTATCTGCCCCTTGCCGAGCAGGCGGGCATCAAGCTGGTGACCGAGAATATGCGAGACCCTTTGCACTTGCTTGGCAAGCACCGCTATGCTTCCCATGCGGAAGAACTGATCGAGCTTGCCGACGCGCTGGGGCTTGAGGTCTGCTGGGACTTCGGTCACGCCCATGGGGCGGGGCTGGATCAGTACACCGAGCTTTGCAAACTGGGGCACCGTCTGACCATGCTTCACGTCAACGACAACAGCGCCGTCAACGACGACCACGTACCGCCCTATTTCGGCACCGCCGATTGGGCAAGCGCCATTCGGGGACTGCGCGAGATCGGCTATCGCGGACACTTTAATTTCGAGCTGAAATTCCGCAATTTGCCTCTCGACACCATCCCCTCTGCCCTCGGCCTCGTCCGTGCCATCGGGGAGAATATGACGGCGCAGATCGTTTCCGATTGAACCCCAAAGACACCGTGGCGTATCTGCAACATAGCAGATGCGCCATTTTCACCCTTTTTCCGTTTCCCGTCGTTGCATTCGCCAAACAGGCAACCACAACGCTCTTTTGGATACGCAGTCTCCATATCGGTTGTTGATTTGCTATGCCTTTTTTGATATAATCCAATCAACGGATCCGGAAAAAAGAAACAAGGAGTACTTTATATGACGATAGGGAAAAATATTGCTGAATTAAGAAAAAGCAGAGGAATGACACAGGAACAGCTTGCTGAGACGCTCGGCGTATCCTCTCAGTCGATCTCCAAGTGGGAAAATGAAGTAACCATGCCGGATATCATGCTTCTCCCTGTGATTGCCGGATGCTTTGATATGACGGTAGACGAGCTGTACGGCAGCAAAAAGCCGAAAGAAAAAGAGCGTGCTGTGGATTATGATGAGATTCCCGAAATGCTGTACGATACGACCATTGAGTTGATACGGCGCGGCTGGATGGCTTGCGGGGGCGCTGTGTGTGAAAAGGGCATTGAGGGCGAAAAGGAAAGAATGAAAACGTTTCTGGCGGAACACCGTCACGCCAAAACCGCAATCTTTTCTAATAAAAACGGGGCTGTCATTGCCACGTCGGAAATCGGTTTGTTGCATAGAGGAAAGGCAAATGCGGACCAGCTTACGGGAGACGGAATCGGTCGCGTGCTGGAAATATTGTCAAGATCCGCTGTGAGACGAATCTTTGCCTATGAGGTCGAAAACATGACGAAACCCATCACGGCACCCTACGTAGCGAAAAAATGTGATATTTCTTGCGATGAAGCCGCAGAAGCGCTTGAACTGTTGACAGAAATTCACGTCAATCATTCTACCGACGTGATGCTTGATGAGGATAACTCTGTGCGTATGTATTCTCTCAATTCCGATGAGTTTCTCATGTATATGCTGATGGTCTTGAAAACCGCAAGATTGATGGAGGAAAACAGACAGGATTATTACAATTATAAAGGCTCCTACAACAATCTTTGGATGCAGTGAACTGTTTTCGGTCTGTCGAAGACTTTCAAATTTGGGTTTGTCGGGGTGTTGGTAGAAACGGAACAACCGCCATGCGGCACCCTTCTTGTAGGGACCGGCGTCCCCGACGGTCCGTTTACGGACGGTTTGTGATCGCCAAACCCTTGTGGGGTGGACCGTCGGGGACGCCTGTCCCTACAAAATTTAACCTCTATCTCTTCGACAAACCCAAATTTGAAATCTTCAAACATACCGACAAACCCC
>JAFTMG010000126.1 GCA_017452525.1 Clostridia bacterium | reverse complement strand
TTTCATTACTTGATCCTCCTTTGATGTTTTTATTGTTTTGGTTGGCAGACCAACTTTATTATACATCAAAGGAGGTATTTTTTCTACGCATAGCTAAAGCTTTTTGGTGCCACCAGCACTGCTGGTGGTTGATGGGACAACACAAACGGCAGGGCTGCGCGCCCTGCCGTTTGTCAGTTTTCAAATGCGCCTTCGTTCTCCGAGGAAAACGGATCGTTCCGCACCCGTTCCCACTCACCCGTGAGTTCGTTTTTGCGAAGCATTGCCTGCGAGGTACCGCCGCGTTCAAAGCGGATCTCCCGGCATCCCGCCTTCAGCGGGATCACGAACACATTCTGCGCACCCACGTCGCTGTTCAAGCCGCCAAACGCCGAATAGAACCGAAGCAGGACGGTATCGGGATCCGTGGACACGTTACGGCACGCCCGAACGTATCCCATCGAGCCGGCAAGTCCCACCTTCACGGTCAGCGCATCCCCGCTCGGCATCACTGCCCATTCGGCAAGATAAACGTCCGTCCTTGACATCATCCCCGTACCGACCATCCACACGCCAACGAGGGCAAAGATCAAAAGGAGCGATATCAGGCAGTTTCGGATCATTCGCTTGCGCTGGAGCCGTGCCACGTACAAGGCGTTGATCACCCCCACGGAGGCATCCTCATCCGTCACGCCCACCGCCGCTCTCTCTGCGCGCATCAGCTCCGACACGCTCAGCCCCAGCGCGTCCGCCAATGGCTCAATGGTTCCGATGTCCGGAAATCCGAGTCCCCGCTCCCAGCGGCTCACCGCCTTGTCGGTCACGTGAAGCTTTCGGGCAAGCTCTGATTGCGTCATGTGATGCTCCTTGCGCACACCCGCAATAAACTGTCCGAATTTTTGTGCATCCATACGATCACCTCCGCATTCATATTACCACGGACGGCAGCTTTTTTCAACCAATGAAGCGTAGAGATCGCCGATATCGGCACTCTACGCTTCATTTACCTTGCTTTAATTGCGCGAATCCTTCTCGGCATCGATGGCAAGAACGACCATCAACGCGCTCAGCGCATCCGCGGGATCGACCACGTCGATCACATAGGTATCCGTCATGCGGAACAGCTCCTTGCTGACGGTGGCAACGAGTCCTCCGCTCCCGTCCAGGATCCGATAATCCCACTCCCAGAAATCGCCGTCCACGGACCAACCGTTATGATCCACCGTGAAATTGGGGTGGAAGAAGGAAAACTCCTTGGTGATGCATCCCGCGTACTCCTCACCGAAGTACAGCTCGAAGCGGGGCAGGAAGGTCAGCACCTTCTGCTTGACCGTACCAACGTGCGCTCCCTTCCCGTCGAGGATATGAAGGCAGTGCCCCCAGGAGAGCTGCCCCTCCACCGAGAAGACGACCCTTTCATATTCATCATAGATATCGTAGCTGTCAAACCACGAAAAAAGGCGCTGTTTGAATAACAGTTTCATAGAGACTCCTTTCCGATCAACGATCGCTTCTCAGCATGCGGATCACGTCACCCATCTTCAGGGTCTTTCCCTTATACAGAATGAGCATGCGATAGATCTTACCCGCCAGCAGAACAAGGATCAGCGAGGCGACAAGGACAAGCCCCAGAGAGATCAACGCCGTGACGATGGAGACCTCACCGATCAGAAGCCGCCCGGGTGTCACCAGAATTGCGGTAAAGGGCACCCAGTTGAGCCAGGAGGCGGTAGATGCCATATCCTCGCCCAAAAGACCGCCGCCGGCGTACAGCGTGCAGAGAAAGCTGATTACCAGCACCATGGAAAAGAGGGCGTTGGTAGAGGAAAGCTCCTCCGGCTTGCTCGCCATGGCACCTCCGATCGCCGCCAACGCACAGTAGAGCAGGAAGCCGCCGCAAAGCATCAGCACCGAGATCAGAAGCGTGGGCAGTGAGAAGATCCCGTCCCAAAGCTCGATCTGATCCATCAGCATAAGCAGCGCGTTTTGCGAATCGGGATTGACCGCCTTCATCAGCATACCGCCCACGCCAAAGCCACCGAGGATCGCCGCCAGCCACAAAAGCAGCTGCAATGCCCCCGAGGAGGCAATGGCAAGCAATTTGCCCATTACCAGCGCGCCGGGGCGCACGGTGACCAAAAAAGTATCCACCAGCTTGGAGGTCTTTTCCAAGATAACGCTGTTTGCCACGCCCTGACCGTAAATGAGGACCATGAAATACAGGACCATGATATTGAAATACGGCAGGATCATGGCAAGGATCTCGCGCACCTCCTCCTGGGGGGAGATCTCATCCGCATCGGGTATCTGTCCCTCCATGGGAAGGATCACGTTCCCCACGTGAGGAGCGACCTCGGTATACGCCAACAGCTGAGCGGCACGCGCGGGATCGACTCCCATTTTCATCGCCCAGATATAAGGCAACGTACCGTTGACAAAACCGGTATAAATATCCGCATCATGGCGGCTCAGAACCGTATTTTCGGGCAACAACACACGGGCAACACAACTGCTGTCTTCCACAGTCAGATACAGGATCAGGGAGACACCCTCGTCCGCCTCAGTCGCCGCCAATGCCGCGTCAGCATCCTGCCCGAAGGCACGGTATTCCAGCGGAGACATCCCCCCCGCCGTCCAGAGGACGTTCAAAAAGGACATATCCACCGCTTCACTCCCGGTATCGTCCACCACGTAGATCTGCCGCAAAGCAGTAGCCCCCGTCTCCTCGGAAGGAGGCGGCGCGGCGTCTCCTTCGCCCGCAAACAGCTCGACGGCAGGCAGGATCAGGGCGGGCAGAAGGAAGCACAGGACCGCCACGATCACGGTGGCGCGCATAAAGCGCTTCCCTTTCCAATATTGCATAAAGGTGAAGGCAAATACCTTCTCCATACCCTTCAGCTCATGCTTCACGGTGCATCCCTCCTTTGTTTGTTTTCACCATGGCGCGCATATCACGCAGGCGCAATCTCTTGCCCTGATGCATGATGAGATCGCGATAGATCTTTGCGCCGAATCTTGCCAACAAAAGGATCACTGCCGCCTGGATCAGCCAAGAGAGCAACAGAACGGCGATCCCGATGCGTCCACACACGTAATGCACGGGAGCGCAGAAGGAGGAGACAAAGGGGATCAGCGAGGTCACGACTGCCACGCCGCGGCTCGGGATCGCCGCCACGACACAGGAAACGATATAACCGAACAACAATGTAAAGGTCACGCCCATCATCGCCGCGTCGGTATCGTTCATAGAGGAACAGGAGGCACCCGCGATCCCGCTCATGATCGAATAGGTCAGATAGCTGAGTACCAGCGAGATCAGCACGATGATTGCCGTATCCCAGCCCAGATGCAGCGCAGAGAAGGAAATCCCCATATTCTCCAGCCCGCCGCCGATGGCGGAGGTATCCAGAAAGAGCCCCGTCACCGCATTGGAAAGCCCGACACCTGCCGCAACGGCGAGAAGCGTGCCGAACACCACCGTCATCATCGCAAGGATCTTACCGCACAAAAGTGCCAACGGGCGGACGCTGACCATCAACAGATCGATCAGCTTGGAGGACTTCTCCTCCACCACGGCACGGATGATAAAACTGGAAGACATCATGCAGAGCATCAACAGCAGGATCGCGTAGATATATTCCACCGTAAAGCTCGTTTCCATACCCACGTCCTCAGCCGCGAGCAGGTCCGAGGCGTTACCGCGCTCGGCATAGGACAGAGAGACCGTATCCAGCCACGCCTGCTCCTGTGCGGTCACCGTCTCCGCTTTGGCGTCCTCGATCCCAGAGGAGAGAAGCCAAATCAGATCATTCAGATCCTCCGCGTGTATCTGTGAGGTCTCGCTCGTATAGGTCTCGATCCGATACTGTCCCACCTCTGCCGCATAAAACGCGTGAACAAGAAGCGCGTGATCGTGAAGTGCGGCGATCTCCTCCTCGGTGACCCCGGCATCGCCGGACATCACGCGAAGACGCTGCAAATGAGGTGTCAGGAGATCGGCAAGGGCGTAGCCCGTCTCATCCCGCAAATATACCGTGATGATCTCCTCCCCCGCGGTAAAAAGGAACCCGGGCTCCGCGTCATCCTCGATCTGCCCGACCTCCTCTCCGCCGCCGATCGCGCCGCCCATCATGAGAGACGACAGCGGAACGATCGCCATGGAGATCACCAGCATAATGATCAGGGAGATCACGTTGGCGCGATTTTTCCAATGCTGTGTCAGTGTGAAGCGGTAGACCTGCCCCACACCGCGCATTTCCTCAAATATCTTCATGTACATCTCCTACCTTTTCCACAAAGATCTCGTGCAGCGAAGGCTCGCGCAGATCGAAGGTGATCACGGGAACACCGTCGGCAAGAAGGCGCGCCAGAAGCGCGTTGGCACAGGTCTCGTTCTCCACCTTCAGCGTATATTCATACTCCTTGGCATGCACCAGAGACACGCCGCTCCCCGGCAGATAGGGCAGAATATCCCCCTCGGTCTTCAAGGACAAATTGACTCTGCCATACGACTTTTTGATGGTGGGCAGATGTCCCTGCAGGACCGTCTTACTGCGATTCAGAATGGTAATGTCGTTGCAGAATTCCTCCACGGTCGCCATCTGATGGCTGGACATGATCAAATACTTTCCCTTGGCGATCTCCTCGCGGATGATCGACTTGAAAAGGTCGGTGTTGACGGGGTCAAGACCCGACAGCGGCTCGTCCAGAATGAGCAGTTCAGGGTCAGAAATCAGCGCCGTCATCAGCTGGATCTTCTGCTGGTTACCCTTGGAAAGCTGATCCGCTTTCTTGGGAGGAACACTCTTCACACGGCGCGCTCTTCCCCGCTCGCCCAGCGCGGGCGCCACCGCGGGTGCGGGATACAGATACTCCCCTACCTCCAGACGGTCTGCCCAATATCGGATCCTTTTCTTGGCATCGCTTCGGCTGACACCGCGCAGTCCCGCGAAATAAAGCAGCTGATCCATCAGCGAATACTTGGGGTAAAGTCCGCGCTCCTCTGCCAGATAGCCCACGTTGCAGACGGAGGTATCAAAGGGCTTTCCGTTCCAGAGCACCTCGCCCGCGTCCCGCGAGAGCATGCCCAGCATCATGCGGATCGCCGTCGTCTTACCGGCACCGTTGGTACCCAAGATCGCGTAGACCCCGCTTTCCGGCATCTCAAAGCTGAGATGGTCCAGCACCGTCTTATCTCCGTATTTTTTTGTCAGATCCCTTACTGTCAGGCTCATATTTTTTCTCCTTTGCCATGAAACGGTATTCCAAAACAGATCACAGCGCACGCATCATACAGATCTTGCTGTCATTCTGAAAAAGCTGATTTCCCGGTCAGCATAACCGACATCGTGCGATTTCTTTTGATACCATCATGATAGCATGCCTCCCCGATTTTGTCAATAGATTTCAAAAAGAAATCGCGTGACTGCATGTGTTTTTTCCAAATAAAAAGCCTGTTTTTTTCTCCAAATCAAGGATTCACGGAAAAAATCATATTGAACTTCCCTTAAAAGTGTGTTAGAATATAAGATAGGGAGATTCCAAGCGACTCGCCCCATATCTGCGTACGAGGTGGTAAGATGATACATAGTGATTACTCATATATCCGACGCCATTTTCTGAATCCGCAATCCGAGGAAAGACTGTATGCCTTTCTCCGTCTCCCCTGCGCGCCCTCGGAGGGGCTGAGTGAGCAGCGGATCCGTGAAAAGATCACACACTATATCCAATTCTGCAAGCGCAATCATTTCGGCACCGTCATTCCTTGCTTTGCCAATGCCACGACGTCCCCGGAGGAATTTTCGTTGGAGCGCTTCCGACTTTGCTATGATCTGCTGCTCTCCCTCGCACAGCAGGCGAAGATCCACGTGGCGTTCCATCTGGAGCGCGCGCTTGAGAAATTCATTTTACGCATGGAGGAGGATTGCTACGAGCAGGAGATGCACGGCAAGGTGCTTTTGGTGCGCTCCTACCCTTGCGAGGAAACGGAAACTGTTCACTTTACCTTGCAGGACGGCACACACATGTGTATCGTCGCTTTTTGCGAGGAAAGCAGGCAGATCATCGATCTGCGTGACGCTGTCACGGGAGACACGCTGGAGTGGCAGGTCCCACGCGGGAACTGGTGCATCCACGATTATCTCTGCGTTTATGACGAGGAGCGCGCCCATGCCAACTATCTGAATTACGAGGCTTCTTCTCTGTATATTGAAACTGCCTTCTCGCTCTTTTCCGATATCTTTGCCAAATACGGCGACACACTCAACACCCTCTACTACTCCGATCTCTGCTATCGGGCGCGCAATCGCCGCGACTGGGACGATACCTTCAACCGTGTCTTCCTCGAACGATACGGCTTCGGTGCGGAAACGCACTACCCCGCCCTCTTCCATTCCTACGGCAACGAGTCACATCACCTGAAAGCGCTTTTGCACGATTGCCGCTCCTCCATGTTCCGGGACGGCTTTATCCGCGCGGCATACGACTTTGCCAATGCGCACAAGCTTACCTGCTTCGGCAACGTTATCGAGCCGAAGACCACCGCCTGCTCCTGGCTGAGCGGTGACAATATCATGAACAACACCTTCGCCGCCGGGGCTCTGCTGGACAAGGCGTATATGTACGGCACGAACTCCATCAAGATCGCCGCAGGTGCCGCCTTCAACTACGATACCAAATACGTCAGCTGTGAGCTTTTCCGCGACTACCATAAAAAAACACGGGAGTCCCTGTATAAGGATGCCATCAACGCCTTTGCCCGCGGTGTCAATATCATGCTCTCTCACGTGCCGCGTATGCCCGCCATTTCGGAGGAAGAGGCTGCCGCCAACCGCGCCCTCCCGACACCGCAATACTCACATTGGGAAATGAACTTCTCCGATTTCGTCTCCCGTATGCAGACCATGCTTCGCGGCGGTGCCCATGTGGCGGATATCGCTTTGCTTTACCCGATCTACTCGATCCACAACCGCACTTATCTTTACGATTCTCCCGCAGAGGGCTTTGAGTATGCCACGACACATCCGAGTCTGGACTATATGTCGTTGATCAACAGCATCTCTATCTATGCCGGTCACGATCTGACCGTTCTGCACCCCGAGATCATGGATGACCGTTGCATCATCGAAGGAAGTCTGCTACACATGGACAACGAGTTCAACGATGAATATTTCAGCGTGATCGTTCTGCCCGGAACCGAGATTATCCGCCTTTCCAATCTGGAAAAGCTGGCAGACTTCTTTGATCACGGCGGAAAGATCATCTCCTCGGGACTTTTGCCGACCATGGCGCTCGAATACGATACCACGGGAGAAAACGACAAGCGCGTCAAGGAGCTGGTCGAGCATATCTTCGGCAAGGATGCAACCTCCCCCGGCATTCTCCGCTCTCATCTGTATAATAAAAACGACGCCGGCGGCGAGGCATACGTGCTGTATGCCAATATGACGGCGGCGGATGGAACCTCCATGGTCAGCGGCGCCCAGATCCAGGATGTACTGACCGAATTCAAGCTCCCCTACGACGTGTATCTGCCCTTTATGCCCCGCGTGGAGTGCCCCGGTGCCTTCAATCTCAACTATCCGGAATTTGCCCATCTCGGACTTCACGAGCATTTCCCCGGCAGCGGCATGATCAACTACATCCACAAGCGCCGCGGCAACATCGACATTTATTATTTTTCCAACACGACCGAAAAAGCATATACCAACTATGCTATGATCCGCGGCAAGCACGTTCCCGAGGAGTGGAACCCCCATACGGGACAGATCCGCAAGCTGGAGTATGAATACGTCACCTCCCGCAATCTGACCTATACCCGCTTCCTCATGGACCTGACCCCCTCCGAGGCAAGGCTCATCGTCTGCAACGGTGACTTTGTCAAAGAGGACTGAATACAAAAAACCGAACGCCGCGGCGTTCGGTTTTTTTGTTAAGACCTTGATCAGTCAGTCACGTAAGGCAGCAGAGCAACCTGACGAGCACGCTTGATAGCGGTGTTCAGCTCTCTCTGGTGCAGAGCGCAAGTGCCGGAGATTCTTCTGGGAAGAATCTTGCCGCGCTCGCTGATGAACTTTCTCAGCTTTGCGGAATCCTTGTAGTCGATGAAGACGACCTTCTCTTCACAGAATACGCAAACCTTTTTTCTTCTGCGGTTCGGGCGCACGTTGGTGCGACCGGTGTTTTCAGATCTATCCATGGTTATGAAATCCTCCTCTGTTCAAATTTTCGATCTGCATCAGAACGGCAGATCATCGTCACCCTTGATCTCCTCAAACTTCGGCGCGGTATCCGCGGGAGTCGAGTAAGAGGGTGCGGCGTAAGAATCCGGGGTATACTGACCCTGACCTGCGGCAGGACCCTCACTGCGGCTGTCTACGAAGGAAACCTCGTCTGCCACAATATCGGTAGCGTAGTGCTTTACGCCCTGCGGATCGGTCCAGGAACGGTTCTGGATCGTGCCGACCACAAAAATGGAAGAACCCTTTTTGAAGTAACGGCTGACGAATTCAGCAGTGGCACGCCATGCAGTCACGTTAAAGAAATCTGCCTGAGGCTGATTTCCGTCTCTCGAACCGAAGCGGCGATTGACCGCGATGGAGAACGATGCAACGGGAATACCGCTCTGGGTCTGTTTCAATTCCGGATCGGCAGTCAAACGACCGCCCAGCATCACTTTGTTAAAATTGAAGTTTGCCACGATTTTCGCCTCCTTTGAGACAATTCCTACCCGAGATTACTCAGCGGTAGCTTCTTCTGCGGCAGGAGCAGCAGCCTCTTCAGCAGCAGCGGCAGCGGCAGCCTCGGCAGCAGCCTTCGCCTTTGCGGCCTTCTCAAGAGCCTTATGATCCAGCTTCAGAATGGTAGAACGCATGATGGTCTCGTCAATGTTGAAGAGACGATCCAGCTCAGCCGGGAAATCAGGAGCGGACTTGAAGGTAATGACTACGTAGTAGCCCTCGTTCATGTCGTCGATTTCGTAAGCCAGTCTGCGCTTACCCCACTCTGCCTTCTCAACGATCTCGCCGTTTGCAGCGATCAGAGAAGCGAACTTCTCAACAGAAGCCTTAGCAGCCTCTTCGCCGGCGGTTACGTCAACGATGAACAGTGTTTCATAAATGTTGATGACCTTTTCCATGTTTTACACCTCCCTATGGACTTTCGACCGTGCGTTTCGTACTTTTTATTTACGCACAGTAAGGAGTCGCAGGCTTCTGCCCGCGAATCACCGAGTTATTTTACCACGTTTTGCCCGAATTGTCAAGTACTTTTCACAAAAAATCAAAGTATTTTTTTACATATATGACAAAGGGCTTGCGGAAAGCCCACAAGCCCTTGTCATAGATCGGTCAGTCTAAACTCAGTCCTGAGCCTTGTACTCAAGAGCGCCGATCTTGATGTAGTCCTCGCCCTTTTCGAAATCAAAGGTACCGTCGTACTTCTCAACGTCCTCGTCATCGCTCTCAAAGGTAAAGGTGATCTCATCCTTCTTGATGGAGTACTTGCCCTCAGCGGTAGCAACCTCAGCACCCAGAACCTTAACGGTGATGGTGACCTTGGAGCCCTTGAACTCATACTCAGCGCCGGTGCCCAAAATCTCAGCAGCGTATGTGCCGGACAGCTTGGTTCCGCAGGAAACCAGAGTCATAGTCAGCATCACAGCAACCAGAACAAGTGCAACGATCTTCTTCATGAACAATTCCTCACTTTACTGATATTGTACGTCGCCGTACAATATATAGTTTATCACAAACACATCACATTGTCAACATGTATCTTCACTTTTTATCAACATTCTTCTACCCAAATGCCTCGATTTGTCCATCAAAGAAACTTTTGTTCCGACAAAGAACGACCGCAATGCCATACACATTGCGGTCGTTCTGCTCGGGAGGGATCATTTCTTTTCGAACTCCATATCTGCGATATAGATGGTCTTGCCGGACTTGGAGAAGGAAAGGATCTCATCGTGACCGTTTTCGGGGGACAGATGGATCTTACCGTCGGAAATGCTGTAGGTACCGGACGCGGTGATGCCGCTGTCGTACTCAGAAATGCCCGACATGGTGCGGGTATACTTGTTACCGGAGAAGGTATAGGTGGTCACAAGACCAAAGGTATTGTTCTCGTAAACACCTGCGAGCTGGCCGCAGGACACCAATGCGCATGCCATTACAACGACGGCAAGGCAGAGAGCCAACATACGAAGAGCTGTTTTTTTCATGGAACGCCTCCTGCTTTTGTAAATAGAAATCATGGATGAGATATTATATCATTTTTTCGCGGTTTTGTCAAGCCAAACCGCACGCGGGTCCGGATCACTCAAAATCCAGTGAATTCCCAAAGTAAATTCCACAGTGGAATTTGAAGTGGAATTTAGTGTGGGAAAGATTTTGTGGTAGAATTTAGTCTGGGAAAAGGAGGTTCCAGACTATGAACAATGAAAAGCGAAACAAACACATGACGCTTGA
>JAFTMG010000125.1 GCA_017452525.1 Clostridia bacterium | reverse complement strand
GGTTGCCATTGATCTGTCCAAACCGTTATCGCTTTGTCTGTAAAGTTTTTCGACAAATTTAAATACAACAGCCTCGTTTCGTACACTAAATGACCCCATTTCGAGCGGCGAGCGCCACGGC
Source organism: Clostridia bacterium (assembly GCA_017452525.1). Taxonomy (GTDB): domain Bacteria; phylum Bacillota; class Clostridia; order Oscillospirales; family CAG-272; genus RGIG3947. The sequence goes on along the minus strand of JAFTMG010000125.1, from coordinate 17,101 downwards.
AGCCGAAGCGGCAGGGTCTCGGAGGTGCCTGACGCGAACGAAGTTTGCCCGCTCGAACCATGACAGGTTGGCATCCGTCAGCCCGCTTATAACCGCCCCGCCCGAACCGTTTCACGGCGAGAGCAAGATAAACACCCCGCCTCATACCCCCTATTTGAAGATTTTCGGAGGGTCAAGGGAACCCTTCAAAAAAGGGTTCCCTTGCGGGTGCAGGGCAGAGCCCTGCCTTCGTCCGCGCCACGATACCTCCACCCCGCCCGCTAAACATCCAATTTGAACTTTTACAATCCGCCGCAAATTCCGCCTTCGTGCTTGACAGAGAGGCAAAAATGGGGTATACTTTATGGGATATCGCAAAACCGAGGTAATCCAATGAGTTCCGAAAGAAGTTCCTTTACGGGAAAGGTCGGATTTGTTCTGGCGGCGGCAGGCTCTGCCGTGGGTCTGGGCAACATCTGGCGCTTTCCCTATCTTGCCGCAAAATACGGCGGCGGCATTTTTCTGCTGGCCTACGTCATTTTGTCCGTCACCTTCGGCTTCTCGCTGATGGTCGCCGAGATCGCCATTGGCAGAAAGACTCAGCTCAGCGCCATCGGTGCCTTCCGTGCGCTGGATCGCCGTTTCGCCTTTGTCGGTCCCCTGGCATCCATCGTCCCCATCATCATTCTGCCCTATTATTCCGTTATCGGTGGTTGGGTCATGAAATATATCTCCGGCTTTGCGCTGGGGCAGACCCAACGTATGGCGGACAGCGGCTATTTCAACGCCTATATCGGCAAGATCGGCGAGCCGATCCTTTGGTTCGTTCTCTTTATCGTCATCACCACGGTCGTCGTGTTCTTCGGCGTGGAGAAGGGAATTGAAAAGGTCAGCAAGATCATGATGCCCATTCTGATCCTGCTGATCCTCGGCATCGTCATCTATACCGTCTGCACCATGGAGGGTGCGTGGAAGGGCGTGATCTACTATATCAAGCCCGATCTTTCCCACTTCTCCCTGATGACGGTAGTGGCGGCGATGGGACAGCTGTTCTATTCCATGTCTCTTGCCATGGGCATCATGATCACCTTCGGCTCTTATACCAAGAAGGAGATCAGTATTGAACAATCCACCCATCAGATCGAGATCTTCGACACCGGCATTGCCTTCCTGGCGGGCCTGATGATCATTCCCGCCGTCTTCGCCTTCTCGGGCGGAGATCAGTCGGCGCTGGGGCAGGGGCCGGGGCTGATGTTCGTCACCCTCCCCAAGATCTTCCACTCCATGCCCGGCGGCACCGTGATCGGCATCACGTTCTTCGTCATGGTCTTCTTCGCGGCGCTCACATCCGCCATCTCGCTGATGGAAACGGTCGTCTCCATCTTTATGGACCGCCTGCATCTCGGCCGCCGCGCCTGCTGTCTGCTGGTGCTGGGTATCAGCCTGCTGCTGGGGCTGCTGTCCACCCTCGGCTACAGCGCGTGGAGTGAGGTTAAGCTGCTGGGAATGCAATTTTTGGATCTCTTCGACTTCATCAGCAACAGCGTGCTGATGCCCATCATCGCTCTCCTCACCTGTATCTTCGTCGGCTATTTTCTGAAGCCCGGGACGCTGATCGAGGAGGTCGAGCTCTCCGGCACCTTCCGCGGCAAGCACCTCTTCTCCGTCATGATCCGCTTCGTCGCGCCCGTCTTCATCCTGCTGATCCTGCTCTCCTCGGTACTCAACGCCTTCAATATCATTCAGATCTGACCCCATCATCCAAATCACAGGGAGGTTTCACCATGGAAATTCGCAAAACAATGATTCCCCATACCACGAAGGGCGGTCCCATCGCCAATGCCAAGGAGCGGGAATATATCTATTTCACCGTCTCCTTCAACCGCTTCCGCGACACCTCCGGCTCCATCGCCCACGAGGTGACCGACCGCGAGGAAATGGCGGAATGTGAGTGCGTTCTCTGTCTGCCCGATAGCTATTCCGAGCAGGGCGAGGAAACACCGCTGATCCTCTCCTTCCACGGCGCGGGCAGTCGCGTCTGCGAAAAGGAAAACCTCATCGGCGGCGTTCACTACGTCACCGAGTGCATTGAGCGGGGCTATGCCGCGCTGGACGTCTGCGGTGCCGAGCCACACGGTCTGACCATGGGCTGCCCCGAGCACATCCTCGCCATCTATAAGGCATACCGCTATGCCATCCGTCACTTCAATCTGTCCGAGCGGGTGCTGGTGGCAGGCGCCTCCATGGGCGGGCACGTGGCAATGAACTTTGCCAATACCTTCCCCGGCATCGTCACCGCCATCGGTATGTTCTACCCCCGTCTCAACATGGACGGTGTCACGGTCGACGGTCATTACTGCATCGGCACGTGGGACAAAACGGCACACGCCGAGGGCAAGCCCAGCACCCACGACCGCATCGTGGAAATCTACCGCTTCCCCGCCAACGAATGGTACGAGCCGAACACCATCGGCTTCAACCCCTACCGCGTCCGCTCCTTTATCAATACCGACGGTGAGCGGGTGGTCATTCCGCCCTGTCCCATCAAGATCTGGCAGGGCACGGCAGACACCACGGTAGACCCCGTCATGGTGCAGGAATTCGTCAACTCCGTCCGCCGCGCGGGCTGCTATATCGAGCATCACGTGTTGGAGGGCGTTGCCCACAAGATCTCCCCCGTCATGCGGGAAGAGCTGGTCATGTGGTTCAATCGGTTTATCTGACACGTCAAAAGCAGGAGAGAGCGCAGTGCGCTCTCTCCTGCTTTTATGATATCACGCAAAGACCACGTAGCTTCGCATGGCGACCTCGGGGATCATGGTGCGAACGTCCGTCCGACAATCCCAGAGCATCTCGGCATACAACGCCACGGGGAACATGACCTGCTCCTCAAACATGCCGTCCTCCACCAGGGCGGCAAGCAACAGATCTCCCTCCTTCAGACGGCTCATCTCGCGGACCGCCCGCAGGACGTAATCGGCGTTGACCAGCCAGTATGCCTGAATGTATTTCCAGATCCGATGCTTTCTCGCCACGCGGTTCTCCTTCAAGGCACGGGAGCTGACGCCGATGGTGTGCGAGCCCTCACTGTGAGAGAAATTACGCCAATCCAGCTTGACAAGCCCCTTGGTCACGGCACCGAAACGGTCAGACGCCCCGCGAAGGACGGCGATCCTTTGGGTGAACGCCATCGTCTCCTCGAAATTGTCCACCTTGGTGGGAATGTAATCAAAGGGGAAAGCGCCGCAATTCTCCCAGACGATGCGGATGCGGGGATCGACCCGCGCGATAAACTCCAGCCGGTTTTTGACCGAGGTAGCGTGCAGACCGAATTGGATCTCCAGCTCGGGATAGCGCGCGTAAAAGAGTGCCGCCGTGCGGTTGACGAAGTCTGCCGCCGCCTCGGCGATCAGCACGCCGTCAATGCGGTCGGTGTTCAGTTCGGTAAAGGTCTGAAAATAGATACCGTCGCCGCAGGCGTTGGCATACTGCGACTCGTAGAACGCAAAGATCTCCTCGGATTTTCCGTCCAACGCCCGCAGGTCCACCTTGTCGCAACGGGTCCCCCAAAGCCAGGGGAAGCCCCAGATGACCTTGATGCCGCAGCCGTGCGCGTATGCCACCAGCTCCCGCGCGTTGACAGGCACGAAATCATTCCAGATGATGACGCGGTTCATCTTCAGCTTCACCATATGGTCCAGATATCCCTTGTAATCGTAGATCACGTGTCCCCACGTCCACAGTCCTCTCTCTCGGACGGCGGGATAGGAGGTGTGGAAAAAATCGGGCAGGCAGTCCCGCTCCCAGACATTCACCCAATACCGATCGTTGTCGGGATGCGCAAAGCGGACGATATATTTGTGATAGAAATCGCACACGCCGTAAAGAACGCCCGCGTCATCATATCCCTCGATGATCACCGTGTCCTTCTCCACCGTAATGGCGTAGCCCTCCTCATGAGTCAGTGCCGCCGCGGAATGGGCGCGGATATAAGGGTTGTTTTCCTTGGTGCCGACGTAGATACAGCGGAACGCCGACCGATCCGCCTCCGCGTCATAGGGGAAGCAGGCGGGATAGGCAAAGGTGTCATCCAGAATAACAGAGCTCAGCTCAGCGACTGCCCGCTGCTGCAGAGGCGTCTCGACGGTGCCGTAAATGATCGCGATCTTTTTCATCATAGTCCTCACTTTCGCAGTGTTTATTGTTTGCGGAGCCACACAAGCCTTGCGGTACGCGGAAGGTCAAAGGTGAGGTTCAGCTCCCCCGCCGTCACCGTCTGCTCTCCACTGTCCTCGTCGGTCAGCAGATACGTTTCGTCCTTCTGCGCAAAGGGGAGACGAAGCGACAGACGGCTGCGAACACAGTTCTCCTGGCGGAAGGCGAGAAGCACGCCCTCCTCCCGCTCGGGATCGTAATAACAGAAGGCGGTGAAATCGGAGGTGTCCCGCTCCTTGTGCCACGGGGTCAGCGGATAAAATTCCTTCAGCAAATAGGGGGCGACCCGCTTCCACTCCGCGAGTCCGAAGCGCAGTATATCGAAATTCTGCGTGGGATCGCAGACGAACTGAGAGTCCACGTTCAGGGCGGGGAGATAGGAGGCGCGCCATACGTAGGGGTCGCTGGCACCCGTCGCCGCCAGCTCCGCCTTCTTTTCCTTGGTATTCGCCCCGCAGAAGGGGATCCACTTGTTGAAGGAGGTGGACATGGAAAGTCGGAGCGCCGTGCTCGTTCTGTCGCTGTCACTGCGCAAGAGCGGCACACCGCGGCGCATCGATTCCAGATCGTTTCTGCCGCCGCCCGAGGCGCAGGAGTCCACAAAGCCGCAGCCGCCGTAGGAAAGGGTACAGGCAATGATATCGTCCCACATCCGATAGTGTCCCTGAATGAATTTGGATTCGGTGATGCCGCGGCGACTCTCACCCTCGACTGCATCCAGATGCTTCCATAGCTTTGCCGCGTTGCAGTTGTTATCCTCGCGGTACATCTCCACCCTGTTCTCGCGGAGCATATCACAGATGCGGTCCGTGGTCCACTTGAGGCAAGCGGGATCGCCGATGTTGTTGGAGATCGCCCGCTCCCCCTCCACGCGGATCGCCCAATCGACGTGATAGCCGTATTTTTTCGCCAGATTTTCGGGGTCCGTCACCCGCTCCGGCTCAAACCAGACGAGGGTCTTCATCCCTCTCTCACGGGCAAAATCCGTCGACTCGCGGAAGGTGCGCCCCGGCCACTTGACGGGGTCCAGCACCCACGTGCCCACCGTATCCCACCAATCGTGTCCCTTGACAAAGGGCTCGGCGCTGCTCCCGTCGGGGCAGACGTACCAGCCCGCGTCAAACCAACGGAAGTCCACCTTCACGCCCTCGGCGATCATTTTTTCCATCGTCGGCCGCCAGGTGGTATGCCGCTCCGAAATACTGCCGTCGGAATTGGGCAGGCCCGTATCACTCGCGAAACAGCAGGTGGAGAAGGGAGCCAGCGGGGCACCCGAGGCATCTGCCCGCGGCAGATTATGCTCCACAAACCAGCTCCGCCAGAAGTTGGTAGCGTAATGCTCCTCCCGCACGGTATACGGCGCCATGACAAACAGCGCGGAACGTATCTTTTCACCCGGCTTCAGGTAAGTGCAGAGTCCGTTGACGGCGGTGGCGGTATAGGTCGTTCTGTCACCCTCCGCAGAAAAGCGTGCCGCCCAGGTGCCCGCCCAACCGATGGCAAGCATCACGCCGCCGTCGCCGTATTCCAGATCAAAATAGGGGAAATTGATGTGCGTCGCCCGGCCCGAATCGGAGGAGAACTCCACCGCGTTCTGCTGCAGGTCGATGCTGTAGGGCTGATATTGATTGACGTGGTCTCCCAGAATGCCCGAAAGCTTGGGATATCTGCCCTCAAAGCAAAGCTCGCTCTCGGGTGACTCGATCACGCCGCTGTTCCGCTCGGACACATTTTCAAACCAAACCGTCCACTCGGTCACGCCGTGCGTAAAATAATGCGTCAGGATCAGCGTCACCTCAAGGGTGCCGTCAAAGGAGAAGACAAAGCGGCTCGTTTCCTTTCCGTCGGCGGCTTCTGCCGTCCGATGCTTCAACGCAAACGCCGTGGGGGAAAAGCCGCGGTATTTTTTGCCGTCGTAAACGAAGGAAAAGGGTAGGGCAGAGGGGTCCGCCGCCAGCGCGCGGTATCGGGCGTCTGCCATAGGATTGGTATAATCTCGTTTCATCGCTGCCTCCCAAAGTCTCACAGATCTAAGGTAAATTCATTGTCTCCGTCATATAGCGCGTATTCCTGCCCAGCATAGCGGAAGACCGCCTCGGTCGCCGCGGGAATACGGATACGGAAGCGGATCCGACCGCCCTCCTTGACGTAGCTTACCGCAACGGTGCCGTTCGGAGTCGTCATACTGCCCGACATGCGCGCACATTTCGAAACGGTCCGGGGCGCGATGACCAGCGAGGTGTAGCCCGCCGTCCCCGCCTTCTGTCCGATGCCCAGCAGATATTCGAAGAAATACGCCACCGGCGCGCCGAACATGGGGTGGCTGTGGGAGCGGCTTCGATTGCTGTCCCAATACTCGTGAAAGGTGGTCGCCCCATTCTGCCGCCAATGCTCATAGCCCTGTCTGCCGTTGTTGGTCAGCAGATCAAACGCCAGCTCGCTCTCTCCCCGCTCAAAAAGCACGCGGGTCAGAATATCTGTGGCAAAGATGCCGGTGTCGTAATACCCCAGCTTCCGATAATAGCTCACCATGTTGGCAAGGGTCTTCTCGTTCCCCAAGCCAAGATCCACGGCGTATGCGTTGGCGCCCTGTACGTTCATCACGAAATTGCCGTCAAAGGTGTTGAAATATGCCGCCCGAATGGCACGCTTGCGCGTCTCCGCCTTCTCCTCGTATGCGGGAATATCCTCCTCCCGTCCAAGAATACGGGCGATCTCGCACAGGCGCAGGAGCGACTTGACCGTGAAATAGGTGTTGACCATGGGCGCGGGAAGCATCACCTGCTGATTGTGGGAAGTGATATCCTTTTCGGGGTAGAGAATGATCGGTCCGCACCAATCGCCCAGACACCATTCGCCCGCCTTGTCACTCGTCACCAGACCAAACTCGGAGTGTGCCTCCAGATAATCGATATAGCGCCGCATCTGCGGGTAATACCCCGCAAGGATCTCCTTCTCGCCGTAATGCAGATACAGCTGATAGGGCACCTCGATGATGGCACAGCCCCATCCGCCGGGACCGCCGCCGCTGCGGATATAGGGCGCGGTGTATTGAATATGTCCGCTCAGCACATCCTGACAGTCGCCGATGTCCTGCATCCACTTCTCATAAAACGCCTTGGCGTCCAGCGTGGAAAGGGCGGCGTGGCAGGTCAGCTGACCATCCCCCGTATATCCCCGCCGCTCCAGATGCGGGCAGTCGGAGGGATGACCGGTATGCATGTTGCAGAGCATGGTGTGTATAAAGGTCCGATAGGTCCAGTTCAGCGTCTCATTGTCGCTATCAAAGGTGGAAGCAACGCTCACGTCGGCGTGAACCACCTTGACACATTTGGGTGCGGCATTGCCGACCACCTCAAAATAGCGGAAGCCGTACCACGTAAATTCGGGCTGAACCGTACGCCCCGTGCCGTCCGAAACGACCTCATATTTCTGACCGTGGGCATGTCTTGGGTCGATCCCGCCCTCGGGCGACAGCGCCTCGGAGAAATAAACGCTCACTCGCTCACCCATCTCTCCCCCTGGCACCAGAACGGGGTAGCCCGTGGTATTCTGACCGCAATCGTAAACCGTGCCGCCGTTTGCACCCGTGCCGACCTCCTTCACGGGCAGCTCCCCGATCAGCGCGTCGGGCGGACAATCGGTCTCGCAGTATTCGGTGTCCGGCGCCTCGGTGAGCGCGGCAGACGCCCATCCGCCGTCGTCAAAATCCGCGCCGAAGCACGCAGTCCATGCGCTGAAGTCCTGCGTTTCGTATTTCACGAAATCGTATTCCGTCACATAGCTGCTGCCCACACGGCAGTTCTCATCGGACACAAATTCGCGCACACCGTCCGCGCCCTCTGCCGAAATGCGGTAGATCGCCTTGGGCAGACCGAACACGCGGCATTTGTGCGTATACCAGCCGCCGCCGAAATGAAGGGCGATCACGTTTTCCCCGTCGCGGACGTAGGGCGTGATGTCAAAGGACGGCACGTAGATCCGATGCCCCGTGATCACCTCATCGCAGGGATCACAGCTCCCCTCGAAATCGGAGGAAAGAGGCAGGAAGGTGTCGGGATTGATGCAGCTTCCGTTGATATAACATTTGAAAAAGCCGAGTCCGAGCACACGAAGCGTGACCTTGCGGACACCCTCGATCTCAAAGCGTCCGCGCAGCACGGTAAAGGTCTTTGCCGTGCGCTCCGCCGCGCCCACCCACTTGGCGTTGTGGAAAAAGAACTCCTGTTTCATGGAACGTCCTCCGTTTGTCATATGATGATCGCGGTCCTTCAGGAGATCGCGCCCCCGCAAGCCCGCCGAGAAAAGAGCTTCCGATTTTCTCCATTATAGCATACTTTGCGGGGCGTGTCAATTTCCATCCACCTCCGATTCGGGATCAGAATACGTCCTTTCCGCCGCCCAAGGCATCCCATAAAATCCGAATCCGCATCAAGAGTACTTGCAAGATGGCGGGATATCTGTTATAATATAAAAAATCGCGAAAAAGGGGATAGCCGCCCACACCGTCTGCGGCAGTGCCGCCTCGCGCCCCCGTAATCTGTCCCCACCCGAAAGGAGTTACTATGGAAACCGTAAAACAAAACGTCCGCCTCGTGATGGAGCGGCTGTCCTTCCCCGAAAGCGCCCGCGCCGTGTTCCTCAACGCGATCGATCGGATCGCCGCCGATCCGGTCGCCGCCGCATGGCTTGCCCATCTGATCGCGCAATACGACGAGAGTGAGCACTGCGACTACAACCGCCTGCTTGCCGACAGTAAAGCCCTCGGCGAGGCGTTGGACATCCACGAATATACCATGGCAATGCTGCTCTTCCTCTGCTTTACCGAGCGTCTGCGCGCAAGATACGCCGAACGTGGACTTTGCGAGGAGGTCTATTGGAATTCCATGGCAGACCTGCGCTATAAGCTGGAGGAATGCCGTCTGGTACATGGCGTCGTGGGTTCCTTCGTGGCGCCTTGGTTTGGCGGCTTCTTTGATCTGACCCGCTTTGCGCTGGGGCGGCTGCAGTTTGAGATCATCCACACCCGGAAGGATTTCACCGTGGGCGGTGAGCTTCTGCCCGCCAACAGTCCCGTCATCAATATCCACATCCCGCGCACGGGCACACGGCTTGCGCACGGAGAGGTGCTGGATGCCTACCGTCAGGCGGCGGCATGGTTCCGCGCAGAGCTTGGTGAGCATCCCACCGTCTTCACCTGCAGCTCTTGGCTGCTCTTCCCGTGGCATCTTACCGTCCTCGCCCCCACCTCCAATCTGGCGGCATTCATCGGGGATTTTGAGATCGTCGAGTCAAAGGATTACGCAAACTATCACGAGGTCTGGCGCTTGTTTGACTGCCACTATACCGGCGATCCCGACGCACTGCCGCAGGACTCCTCCCTGCGCCGCGCCTATGTCGACCGCATCAAAAGCGGCCTACCCACCGGCAGCGGCAGGGGATTTATCCGCTGGAACGAGGAAAAATAACCGTTCATCATTGCTGACACAAAGGAGAAAATTGATCCATCGCGATCAGCGCACAGAAAAGAGCACCTGCTTCTGCGGGTGCTCTTTTCTGTCAAAAAATGATGGTGATACTCAAATTTTTGGGGGTGAGGCGTTCAAATTGGAAGTTTAGCGGGCGCGGACAAAGGCAGGGCTCTGCCCTGCACCCGCCAGAAGGAACTTTTCGAGAAAAGTTCCCTCTGGACACCTTCAAAAGCTTTCACACTATGGGTATGAGGCGGGGTGTTTATCTTGCTCTCGCCGTGGAACGGTTCGGGCGGGGCGGTTATGAGCAGGTTGACGGATACCTCCCTTGCATGGCTTAAGTGGGCAAGCTTCGTAAACGTCAGGGACCGCCGAGACCCTGCCGTTTTGGCTGCCGTGGCGCGCGCCGCACGAAATGGGGCTATTTAGCGTATGACACGGGACTGTTATCATTGATCTGTCCAAACCGTTATCGCTTTGTCTGTAAAGTATTCCGACAAATTTGAATACAACAGTCACGTATCGTACACTAAATGACCCCATTTCGTGCGGCGCGCGCCATGGCAGCCGAAGCGGCAGGGTCTCGGCGGTCCCTGACGCGAACGAAGTTTGCCCGCTCGAACCATGCAAGGGAGGCTTCCGTCAGCGGATCAGTAAACGCCCCGCTCAGTTCATATCCGTCAACAGCGAGGTAAACACCCCGCCTCATACCCCTAGTGTGAAAGCTTTTGAAGGTGTCCAGAGGGAACTTTTCTCGAAAAGTTCCCTCTGGCGGGTGCAGGGCAGAGCCCTGCCTTCGTCCGCGCCACGATACCTCCACCCCTCCAACCCCAAATTTGAACGTCTCCCATCCACCGTGTCCCCGGGGGAGACGTGCCCGGCGCGGGCGGGCGGCGGCAAATACGGACGCGGGGGTTGATTTTTTTCGGCGGTTCGATTATAATAGAACCATAGACTGTGAAAAGGAGGAAACGGGCATGACGTATCACATTGCCATTGTAGACGATGCGGCGGAGGAGGCGGCATACGCGCGGCGGCTTTGCGAGGATTGGGCAGACGCGGCGGGACACACCCTGCTCTGCCATGCATTTTCCTCCGCCGAGCAATTTCTCTTTCACGCCGAGGATCTGCCCGCCTTTGACGTCCTTTTGCTTGACATTGAGATGGGCGACATGAACGGCATAGAGCTTGCCCGCCGCATCCGTGAGCGGGACGGGCGGATACAGCTGGTCTTTATCACGGGATATCCCGACTTTATTGCCGAGGGCTACGAGGTCTCGGCGCTCCACTATCTGATGAAGCCGGTGGGGCGGGACAAGCTTTTTCGGGTGCTGGACCGCGCGGCGGCGGCGCTTCGCAAGCAGGTGCGCACCGTACTGCTCCCCGTGGGCAAGGAGAGCGTGTGTCTGCCTGTCGATACCGTTCTCTGCGCCGAGTCGCAGGGGCATTACATGATCGTCCGCACACGGGATGCCGAATACAAATGCCGCATGACGGCGGCGGAGCTTTCGGCACTTTTGGGAGAGGGGTTTGCCCGCTGTCACCGTTCTGTCATTGTAGGACTGCGCCACGTGGTGCGGGTAACCAAGACGGCGGTCTTTCTGACCGACGGCACCGAGCTGCCGTTGGGACGCGGGACGTACGACGAGCTGAACCGCGCGCTGATCGCGGCTTTGAGGGAGATGTGACCATGTTGGGACGAAAGAATAAAAAGATAACAGAATATCAGAACGCGCTGATCGAACAGCACGTGGCAGAGGTCGAAAACATGTATCGCAAGATGCGCACCTGGCGGCACGATTATCACAATCACATGCAGGTGCTCGCCGCCTATCTGGAGGCGGGTGAGGTGGCAAAGGCGCGTGCCTTTCTCGACGAGATCAACGACACGCTGGTGAAGGTGGACACGGTGATCAAGACGGGAAACACGATGGTGGACGCCATTCTGAACAGCAAGATCTCGCTGATGAACACCAAAGCCATCCGCGTGGATGCCACGGCGCGGGTGCCTGCCGCGCTGGCGGTTGCCGACGTGGATCTCTGCGTGATGATCGGCAATCTCCTCGACAACGCCATGGAGGCATGCGAGGCGCTCCCCGAGGAGGGGCGGTTCGTTCGCATTTATATCAGCGTCAAGGGGACGCATTTGTATATGTCCTTCACCAACGCGGCGGGAAAGAAGCAGACGAAGATTGGTAATATCTTCGCCTCGACCAAGGGGGCGGACCACGGCTTCGGGCTCTCCCGCGTGGATGCGCTGGTGGCGCAGTACGGCGGGTATCTCACCCGCGCGAGTGAAGATGGAGGGTATACCACCGAGGTGATATTGCCGTTGGGGTAATGTTTTTCCGAATCGTTTTATTTTGTCGCCTCGGCTATGCCTCGGCGACACGAGAGGGGAGGTCTGAAACAAAAAGTTCCTTACCTTATTGTTTTCTGTTTCAGACCGCTTTGGCTTCGCCAAAGTCCGGGTTTTCGCAAAACCGGGATCTCAAACGCCGAAGTTTTTCTCCCCTCTCGTGCTCTCCCCTCAAATCCTTGGCTACCGCCAAAGCTATTCGATCAGGCAAGGATAGCCAAGGAGGGTGGGGTGGTTCGGAGGGGTAGGGAAACCTCGGCGTTTGAGATGCCCACTTCGCAAGTACCCGGACTTTGGCGAAGCCAAAGCGGTCTGAAACAGGGAGCAAAAAAGTTAAGAATCATTTTGTTTCAGACCTCCCCTCCGAGTCGTCGAGGCTTTGCCGAAGCGACCAAAACGAACGCTCTGTGAGAATCTCATTTCAACGCATCCCAAACCAAAACAACTTTTCATGCCAAAAATCCCGCTTTTTTTGCCAGATGCGCCCGCGGGAGTTTTTTTGTGTTATACTCACATCACGCAAGGAAAGGAGGCGTCCACTTGAAAAAGAAGAACGACAAGCAAGAAAAAACGACCCCAAAGAACCCCGAAAAACAAGAAAACGAAACCAAAAAGGCACCCGAAAAGCCGAAAAAAGAGCCCAAACGAAAAGCCAAATACGGCACGCTCGCCTGCATCCGCTGGCTGATGACGCGGATGTGGCAATGGGAGAAGTGGATCGTCCTCGCGCCCTTTCTCATCATTTTCCCCGCCGTTGCCCTGCACGCCTGCGGGCTCTATCTGCCCAGCATCATTCTGGAATCGCTGGAGACCAGCGAGCATTTTGGGCAGGTCGCGCAAGTCATCGTCGCACTGATCGCCGCACAGCTGTTTTTCACCCTCCTGCGGCGGTTGATGGAGATTTACCGCAACACCGCAGATCGCAAATGCTCCACCCGCTTCTACTACGAGCTGATGAAAAAAACAGCCGACCTTGACTATTATCATTGGTACGACGTGGAATATATGACCCTCAAGGATCGCGCCGGTGACGTGCTCGGACGCAGCGGTGACGGCTCCCCCGGTGATATTCTGATCGATCTCTCCAAGGTCATTATCAATGCCGCCTGCTTTCTCATCTTTGGCTCAATCATATCCATGCTCTCGCCCTGGATCATCGCACTGCTCGTGCTTGGCTCGCTGGTCAATCTGTTGCTCAAAAAATGGAAGCAGGACCGCGACTGGCAAGGACGCGACGAGCGCAACGCCAACGGACGCAAGATCAATTACCTTTCCTGGTGGCTCTCAAATACCCCAAAGGCGGGCAAGGACATCCGGCTTTACAATATGACCCCCTTTTTAGATGAAAAGGGGCATGATCTGGTCGACGAATACATCCGTCTGACCCGCAAAACGCAGAACACAGGCACGGTGGTCAAGGTGGTCAATCTCGCCATTGCCGCCCTGCGCGACGGGCTTGCCTATCTCTTCGTCATCCTCGGCACGGTGAACGGCTCGGTCAGCGCATCCGAGGCGGTCCTCTACTTCACCGCCATCTCGCAGATGTCGGGCTTTATCGACGGCATTCTCGGCTATTTCAACAAGCTCCACCAATCGCATCTGATGGTCTCCGATTGCATCGAATATCTCGATGAGTCCCGCGACCGCCTCAACCGCGGCCCCGGTATCCCGCTCCCGCAGGGGCGTCCTCTGTCGATTGAATTCCGTAATGTCAGCTACAAATATCCCGAAGGGGAGAAAAACGTGATCGACCACGTCAGCTTCAAGATCGAGGCGGGGGAGAAGATCTCCCTTGTGGGTCTGAACGGCGCGGGCAAGACGACGCTGACCCATCTGATGTGCGGCATCGTCCTTCCCGACGAGGGAGAGGTGCTGATCGATGGGCACAATATCATGGAATACAACCGCGACGAGATGTATACCCTCTTCTCCATGGTCGCGCAGTATTACAGTACGCTTCCCACCACCGTTGCCGAAAACATTGCGCTCCGTGATCGCGCCGAGATCGACGAAGCGCGGCTATGGCAATGCATGGAGGAGGCGGGCATCGCCGCGCGCGTGCGTGACCTGCCCCACGGCATTGATACCCAAATGGGCAAGAAATTCGAGGCAGACGGTGTGGAGTTCTCGGGCGGTGAGATGCAAAAGCTACTCTTAGCCCGCGCTCTCTACCGCGCCGCCCCCATCCTCATTCTCGACGAGCCGACCGCCGCGCTTGACCCCATCGCCGAGGACAGAATGTATCGCCAATACCACGAGATCGCACAAAATTGCACCTCGATCTTCATCAGCCACCGCCTCGCCTCGACCCGCTTCTGCGACCGCATCTATCTACTGGACGGTGCCAAATTCGCCGAATGCGGCACCCATGAGGAGCTGATGGCACGCGGCGGCAAATACCGCGAGCTGTTTGACGTTCAAAGCAAATATTACCGCGAGGAGGTGGATGCGGAATGAAAGAGAAGAAAAACAAATATTCGGGCAACGGCATAAAAAAAGATCTCGCTCTCATCGGGCGCGGCTTCAAGGTTCTCTGGGAGATCCACCCCGCGCATATGATCTGGTTCACCGTGTACACAGTATTCAAGCAGATCTTGCCCTATTTCGCCCTCTATATGTCCGCACTACTGGTGGACGAGATCGTGGCGGGTGCGCCCGTTCCCCATCTGATCACCTTGGCGGTGATCACCGTCGGCGGCTCACTGCTGATTGAGCTGATCCAACACCTGCTTGCCCGCAAGCGCGACGAATTGGTCAAAATGAGCTTTAATCTCAACGAGCTGTATCTGCTCCGCGTCCAATGTCGGATGCAGTACAAGTATTTCGACCAGCCCGACACGGCGCTTCTCCGCCAGACCATCCGCGACCATTCCAACTACGGCGGGCATGGGTTGCACTGTCTGAAATGGACCTACGACACCGCAGTGGGGGCGATTGCCAACATCATCCTCTCGGCATCGCTCACCGTTTCCATGCTCCGCATGTCGGCAGACGCCGAGCTGACCGGCTTTCTCGCATTTGTCAATTCTCCCCTGTCATCGGTCATCGTCTTGGCGATCATCGTAGCCAACATTGCGGTCATGCTGATCCAGATCAATCACTTTGAGCCGACCAATACTGAGATCTGGGCAGGTGTGAACAAGCGTTGGGCGCGCGGCAATGCCTATGTCAGTAACATAACACCCGAAGCCACCGTCATGGATGTATACGCCCTCTCTCTGCCCCGCTTCTATCAACTGATGGTAGACGATGCTCATTTGCGCGCCCTGCGGAAGAACGATATTCATTCCTCGCTGATCAATTATATCTTCCGCGCCATTCTGAGCATCGCTTTGCTGATCTACGTGGGCGCCAAGGCGTTTATCGGCGTGTTCGGTATCGGACGGTTCTTAGTCTACCGCGGCACGGTGGAGAAATTCGTCAGCGGCGTTTCGTCACTGTTCTCCTGCTTCGCACGCCTGCGGCAGAACAACGTCTATCTGGAGGAGCTTTACAGCTTTCTCGACCTGCGGGACGAGATGTATCACGGCACGCTTTCGGTGGAAAAGCGGGACGACAACCGCTTTGAGATCGAGTTCCGCAACGTTTCCTTCAAATACCCCGGCTCGGAGACGTATGCGCTGAAGGACCTCTCCTTCAAGTTCCGCATCGGCGAGCGGCTTGCCTTCGTTGGCATGAACGGCTCGGGCAAGACCACCTTCGTCAAGCTGCTCTGCCGTCTCTACGACCCCACCGAGGGGCAGATCTTACTCAACGGCATCGACATCACACGCTACAAATACGATGAATATCTTGCCCTCTTCTCGGTCGTCTTTCAGGATTTCTACACCTTTGCCTTCTCGCTGGGCGAGAACGTTGCCTGCGAGGTGGACTACGACCGCGAGCGGGTGCTCGACTGCCTGCGCCGCGCGGGACTTGGCGGCAAGGCGGAGGGGCTGAAATACGGGCTTGACACCTGCATCACCCGCCAATACAGCGTCGATTGCGTGGAGCTGTCGGGCGGGGAGCAGCAGAAGGTCGCCATTGCCCGCGCGCTTTACAAGAATGCGCCCTTCCTCATTCTCGACGAGCCCACCGCCGCCCTCGACCCCATTGCCGAGGCGGAGGTATACGGCAAGTTCAACGAAATGGTGGGCGAGCGGACCGCCATCTACATCTCCCACCGTCTCTCCTCCTGCCGCTTCTGCGACGAGATCGCCGTCTTCCACGAGGGGCGGCTGATCCAGCGGGGCAATCATGAGGCGCTGATCGCCGAGACGGACGGCAAATATTTTGAGCTTTGGAACGCGCAGGCGCAATATTACGTAAAGGAGCAGTAACATGAAACGAAGAGATCAGATCATACAGACGGTCGCCCTCCTGACAGGGCTGATCGGGCTTACCGTTTGGTGCATCCGCAAGGGGACATGGGCGCACAGTCTGCTGATCTCGCTCGGTGTCGTGGCGCTTTACGTGCCGGCTATGGAGATCTCCTGGCGGTCGAGTGCCGCGCTGGTGGCGCTCCCCTACTCTGCCAAGCCGCCCTACCGATTGCTGATCCCCCTTTCTTTGAAGATCGCGCTGCCGCTCTACCTCTGTCTCTTTTGCGTGGCGTGCATCCCGCTCTTTCGCTGGGAGCTGTGGCTGCTGACCGGCTTTCCCGTGCTGCTGCTCCTCTCCGCGCCCCTTTGGTCTCTCATGGGGGAGCTGAAGGATCGGCGCTTCCCGCGGAGGCTGTTCTGGGCGATCCAGATCCCCACGGTCGCCGCCGTCTATCTGCTCGGGCAGGCGGTGGCGTGGGGACTGACGCGCATGCTCGGGCTTTGAGGGGAATATGAACGATCGCGCCGAAGAGCGCCTGCCGCGGCAGGCGCTCTTCGGCGCTTTGGGGTGGGACAATCCGGGGCGAACGGTTTGGATGCGTTTAAATTGGGGAGTGTCGGTGGGTTGAGGATTTCAAATTTGGGTTTATCGGGGTGGAGGTATCGTGGCGCGGACGAAGGCAGGGCTCTGCCCTGCACCCGCCAGAGGGAACTTTTCGAGAAAAGTTCCCTCTGGACTCTCTCAAAAGCTTTCACACTATGGGTATGGGGCGGGG
>JAFTMG010000019.1 GCA_017452525.1 Clostridia bacterium | reverse complement strand
TCGTACACTAAATGACCCCATTTCGGGCGGCGAGCGCCACGGCAGCCAAAACGGCAGGGTCTCGGAGGTGCCTGACGTTTACGAAGTTTGCCCGCTCGAACCATGACAGGTCTGCATCCGTCTATCCGCTCATAACCGCCCCGCCCGAACCCCTCCACGGCGAGAGCAGGAGAAACACCCCGCCTCATCCCCATAGTGTGAAAGCTTTTGAAGGAGTCCAGAGGGAACTTTTCTCGAAAAGTTCCCTCTGGCGGGGTCAAGGGGCAGAGCCCCTTGCTTTATTCGCGCCACGATACCTCCACCCCTCCAAACCCCAATTTGAAATCATCACCCCACCGACGTTTCCCACTCTGAAGCCCCCGTTTGTTGATGCCAAGCGAACAAAAAAGTGCCGCTTGAAAGCGACACTTTTTTAAAAACCCCACCGAGCCGTGTATCGGACATTTAGAAACCCTGCTTGTGGCAAGGCGGTACCCTATCCTTCACTTTACTGCTCCCAACGTCCGCGATACGCCAATATAGACGTATTCTCCGGGAGGTCTGCAAACCATGTCGGAATCTGTTTCGGGTTCCTTTATTCTATTGTGGGTTTTAACGCCCGATATCACGCACTAAGCAGGAAAGATCACGGGATTATTTCTTTTCGGATGCGTCCTCGTCGTAATCGATCTCCTGCGTCAGCATATCGTCGAAGTAATCTGCCACGTCGTCAAACTCATCGTCGTCGTCGATGGTGACCAGCATCTCCTCGCCGTTCTCGATCACGGATTTCAGGATCACGTATTCACAGAACTCATCGTCCTCTTTTTCGTTGTCCTCTACGGGGATCATGGCATAGTACTGCGCGCCCTTGAATTCGCAGGCACCGACCAGCTCGAAGCGGATCTCGTTGCCGTTTTCATCGGTCAGCGTATAGATGCCATCGTCCATATTTTTGTTGTCGTTCATCGTCTGAGCTCCTTTCGGGAGAAAGTTTCCTTGGTTGCACTTTTATTTTAGCGTAAGACGGCGCGTCTGTCAATGGGTTTTTGTAAATATTTTTTCGGTCAATTTTGACGGAATTGTAACATTTTCCCCGAGGAGCGCCGCCCCGCGGGCGGCCGGTTTACTGTCATAGTATGCCCGCGCGGGGAAATTTGATCCGAAAAAACCTGACTTTCCCTCTTGCCAGACGGCAAATTCTTTGGTATAATGGCAAAAAAGACCCGATTTTCAGAAAGGAGACGGAAAAATGGATCGATCTTATCCATACATATTTCCCGAGGAGGGAGGAAGAAAGCCGAAGCGGCGCAGTCCTCTGCCGATCATCGCGGCAACCGTCGCCCTGATCCTGCTGGTGGGCGCGGGCATCGGCGCCTATATCGTCTGGAGCCCGCCCGCCATCACGCGTGCCGCGCAAAACACCCTTTCGGATCTGCTCGGTGAGACCGGGGCGATCGAAAGAACGCTGGAGACGCTTCGCCGCGAGGGCGAGGAGAAGGGGACGGACGTCACGCTGAAGGCAACGCTCCCCGCCGAGCTGACGGGCTGGGAACCGCTGGAGCTGATGCTGCGCGCCGTGACCGCGCCGGGGGAGGAGCCGACCGCCCGCTATGAGGTGGAGCTGTCCGCCGACGGTACCGACGACGTGTCGCTGACCCTCTTTGAGACCGCCGACGCGCTTCTGGCACAGGGGCTTTATCCCGAGGAGCGCTCCCGCGCCGTCCGTCTGTCCAAGGAGGACCTTACGGACCGCCTGGAGAAGTCGGCGTGGAATCCCGCGGTGGGAGACGGGGCGCTGAACGAGGAGGAATTTCAGTCGCTGATGGATCTTGCCCGCGCCATCGAGGAGGCGGAGCAGAGCGACGTGAGGGAGTATTCCGAGGAGGAGCAGCGTGAGATCGGCAAGGCGCTGGCGGCACTGCGCAAGGAATGCCGACGCATTCTCGCCCCCCGCACGGAACGGGTGCTTCGTCCGCGGCTGACCAAGACCGTGACGGTCGAGTACGATTACGAGAAGCTTGCGCTGATGCTGAGCGCCCTGCGTCGGGTGATGGATGACTATCCCGCCTTCGCCGAGCTGCTGCGCACGGGCGTGACCTTTGGTGAATACGGCGGAGAGCTGCTGCCCGATGACGCGGTGGTAGAGGCGTCTCTGCCAACGGCGTCCCACGCAAGCCCCCAACCGCTGTCTGCCGAGAGCGAGACGGAGGGCGACGGCTTGGAGAAGCTGCTTGACAGTCTGGAGGAATGGCTGGAGGGGCAGAGGGCGAACAGTCACTTTGCGGTAAAGGTCACACTTTCCGTCTGCCAAAACCGCTTGAGCGCCGTGACCGCCGATTATCTTTACGACGGTCATGACGGCAATCGGCAGGAATACGCGCTGACCCTGACCTTCCACCGCCCCGCACGGAATACCGAGGAGGCACAGACGCTGGCAACGGCGCTGTTGCGCGGCAAGCAGGCATGGGCGGCAACGGAGGAGACGGCGGCGGGAGAGAGCGAGCAGGGAGCCTATCTCTGCTACTCCCGACGGCAGACGGCAGACGAGCGGGAATATCTTCTGACGATCGCCGAGGACCCCGCGCTGGCGGAAGAGCCCTCCGCCACCCCGGAGCCGCTGGCTGCCGAGACCGACGGCGGCGACCCCGCCGCGTGGGCGGCGCAGGGCAGAGTTGTATTGCAGTACGATCCGGACGCTGAGGAATACCGCTTCGCGCTGGAGGAGCGGGAGGCGGAGAGCGAGGAGTGGCAGGTCTTTCTGGAGACGGACGGAACCTGGCGGCTCTCCGACCGCGGCAACCGCCTGGAGCTTGGCTGGAACGGCATGACCGTCGCCGCCCCCGTCTATGACGAGAAGGGAGAAGAGACCGACGAGGTCAACGAGACCGAGATCAAGGCGTCCCTTTCGCTGGTCTGGCAGCTGAGCGACGGCGAAGCCCCCGAGCTGCCTGCGGACGCGAAGGATATCCTGGACTATACCGCCGAGGAGATCCGCACGCTGCTGGAGGGAGAGCTGATCACCGACGTGGCGGAGGTGCTGACGGCGGCGTTCGGAGACGGTACCGACGTGATCTATACGCTGGACGGCGTCAAGCTGCGGGGCGCGGCGTATTATCAGAACCACGCCGGACTCTATATCACCCTCTACAGCGAGTACCTCGCCCGTGAGGGGGATGACGCGCTGACCCGCCTCTCGGTATACGACGAGGAGCTGGATCTTTACGTGATGTTGGATTTCAGCCGACGGGACAACTACCTTGCCGTCAATTTCCTCAATATCTATTCCGAGGCATACCGTGCCGTATATCATCCCGGCACGATCGAGAACGGACAGCTGATCGGTCATCGCTTCGTGGTGACGGAGGAGACGCAGGCATCCTGCAAACACGCGGGCAGAACGGTCCGCCTTTGCGGCACCTGCAAGCAATATTTCACCGAGGAGACCCCGCCACACGCCCATCGTATGCGCACCTGGTTTACCCTCAAGACCTACGACAACGGCAGGCAGGTGCAGGAGGGCTTCCGCCATTGCGAGTATTGCGGCGGCGGTGAGGACGGCATCTGGGAGGGCGGCGGCTATATCTTTACCCTGCTTACCCCCTTTGACCGTGACGAGGTGGGGCTTGCGCAGGGCAGAGCGTATATGTCGCCCTACAGCTCGGCGCTGACCGTACCCGACTATATGGATGCCGAAAGCGGCGGCAAATTCCCTGTCACCATCGTTTCCGCCTTTTCCGATCAGAGCTTTTATAGCCTGGAGATCCTGCGCATGGGGCGGAACGTCCGCACCATCGACAGCTACGCCTGCACGGGCGCTACGGGCTTGCAGGTGCTGGTCCTTTACCCCGCGCTGGAGGAGATCGGGGAGGACGCCTTCAAGGCGTGTACCTCCCTGCGCCGCGTCTACTTCTGCGGCACCGAGGAGCAATGGGCAAGGGTCCGCATCGCCAAGGGCAATGACCCGCTGAAGAATGCCGAGATCATCTTCGGGCATGACGGCTCGTCGGTGGGCGGTGCCGTGATCGGGCTGAATCAGGCAAAAGAGAAGCTCCGCACCCTGACCGCCGCCTCGCGGGACGGTATGCAGGGCACGCTTCTGAGCGCCCATCCCGACGCCGATCTGCTGACGGTCATTTCCACCCCCGCGGCGTCTCTCGTGGCATACGACGATCAGAACGATGCCGTTTTCGTTTGCGGCGGATATGACGAGGTGAGCGGCGTGACCGCCGTTCGCTCCTACGACGCCAAAACGGGCTCTCCCAAGGAGACGCTGAGCCTGCCCTACCGTGTCAACGCCATGGACGCGGGCGACGGCTACCTCGTCTTCGGCGAGCGGGATACCGTCACCGTCCATCTCTACCGTCTGTCGGATCACCGTGAGGTGGTCAGCTATCGGGTGCCGTATATGGCAACGGACGACGGGCGCGATCGGATCGGGCAGGTGTTCATCGATCGCGGCGTGGTCATCTCCTGCAACAGCGAGCAGCATTGTACCATCGACTTTTACAACATTGAGACGGGCAAGCACGTGAGCGGCGAGACGGTCTACGAGCCTGCGCTTGCGATCGATAAAACAACGCACACCCTTGCCGCCATCAATCAGAACAGCTCCCCCAAGAGCATTTATTTCTACGATACCCAAACGGGTCAGCAGATCCGCTGGCATTGGAACGTGGATACCTCCGCGCCCATCCGCTTCACGGGCAACGCCTTTGAGACGGCGTCCATGTACTTCTCGGTCGCCGGGGATATCATCGGCGAACCCGCGGGTCTTGCGGCAAAGACGGATCGGGACACGATCGTGTTGGAGACGGTGGCACAGGGCACCGGCTATGTGTTCTGGGTCGCCGCAAGCGTGGATCCCGCCACGGGCGGGGTGCGCACGGGGCTCATGGTGCAGTCCACGGCACGCTCCCTCTCCGCGCCCCTGGAATTTTACGGTGGACAGATCCTGCAGCTCGGCTCCGACAGCCGCCGTTTCCTGATCTGGGACGAGGGCTACCGCGAGCTGGTGATCCTGAATCTGAATTGATGATCAACAAAAACTCTCCCCCCCGACCGTTTGCAAAAACGGTCGGGGGAAAATTCAAATTTGGGTTTGTCGAAGAGATAGAGGTTAAATTTTGTAGGGACCG
>JAFTMG010000124.1 GCA_017452525.1 Clostridia bacterium | reverse complement strand
AGGCGTACTCGACAAGGCCAACGAGCTGAAGAACCGCCTGATCGATAACTTCCGCGTCAAGCTCGATGACGGCGATCAGTCCACCGGCTGGAAGTTCAGCCAGTATGAGATGAAGGGTGTTCCCGTTCGTCTGGAGATCGGCCCCAAGGACATCGAGAACAACTCCTGCGTCCTCGTCAGCCGTGTCACCCGCGAGAAGAAGTTCGTCTCCCTCGACAACGTAGAGGAAGAGGTTGCCGCCATGCTCCGTCACGTTCACGAGGAGCTGGTGGAGCGCGCACGCAAGAACCTTGAGGAAAAGACCTTCGTTGCCACCAACATGGACGAGTTCCTTGACATTGCCGAGAACAAGCCCGGCTACATCAAGGCCATGTGGTGCGGTGAGGTCGAGTGTGAGGATGCCATCAAGGAAAAGACCGGCGGCGTCAAGTCCCGTTGCATCCCCTTCGTGGAAGACCATCTCAGCGACGTCTGCGTTTGCTGCGGCAAGCCCGCCAAGCACATGGTCGTCTGGGGCAGACAGTACTAATCCCATACAGTCACAAAGGGTGGCGGCAGGACTGCCGTCACCCTGTTATACTTTCAGAAAGGAGGCAGACCCATGTCACCGTTGCGCGGACACATCTCGTTCAAGAGCCTGCTCGGGAGCGTCGACCCCGTCGTTCTTTTTTGCATGCTCACTCTCTCCTGCATGAGTCTTCTGACCGTCATCGGCGGCGCGGAGACCTTCGGTCAGCGGCGACTGATCATGCAACTTGCCATGAATGCCGCGGGCATCGTTGCCACCTTTCTCATTGCCAATCTCGACTACCGCGAGGTGGTGGACAAGTTCGGCTTCGGCTTTTTCCTGCTCTCGGCAGGCTTCCTCTGCCTGGTCTTCGTCCCCTTCCTCGGCGTCAATGAGGGAACCAATCTGAGCTGGATCGATCTGGGCCCCGTCTCGGTCCAGCCTTCCGAATTTGTCAAAGCCTCCTTCACCCTCACCTTCGCCAAGCATCTGCACACCGTCCGTGATCGGATCAATCACCCCAAGACCCTCTTGGGACTTGCCCTTCACGCGGGGGTGATCGTCGGATTGATCCTGATCTCGGGCGACCTCGGTGTCGCGCTGGTCTATATGGGGATCATCCTCATCATGCTCTTCGGCGCGGGACTGAGCCTTTGGTATTTTCTCGGTGCTTCCTTTCTCGGCGTCATCGTCTTTCCCATTCTCTGGCCACACCTGAACACCTACCAGCAGAACCGCATCCTCTTCGGTTTTCAGCCGGAAAAGGACCCGCTCGGCGTGGGCATGCACGCCCTGCAGGGGCGGGATACCGTCATTCGCGGCGGCATGTGGGGCGAGGGCATGTTCGGCGGTACAGCCTACAAAAAGCTTTATGCAGCTGACACCGACTTCATCTTCAGCACCTACTGCGAAAAATTTGGCTTCGTGGGTGCCATCCTGCTCATTCTTGTCATGCTGGTCTTCGTCTGGCGGCTGATCACGCTGGCGCGCATCTGCCGCAAGGACTGCGGCGGCTATATTTGCCTCGGTATCGCCGCCATGATCGTGGTGCAGACGGTGGAAAATATCGGTATGTGCCTCGGCATGCTCCCCGTGGTCGGCATCACCCTGCCTTTCATGAGCTGCGGCGGCTCCTCCACGCTGGCGATCTATATCACCCTCGGCATGGTCCACAGCATCTACAATCACCATGTCAGATATTATTACGAAAACGGAAAACGGTGACACACCAAACAGAAACGGGACCCGCGCCATGTGCGGATCCCGTTTCTGTTACTCGTCCGTCATCCTCTCACACAACACCCAAAGCGCGTCAAATGCCTCGCTCTTGGCTTGAAATGTCAGCGGATAGCTGCCGGCCATTTCGACCCAGCCGCCCTCATGCAGGATCATGATCCTTTCATCGCTAAGGTGGACCCAGTACCACATCCCGTCATCCTCCCGCTCCCAACCTTGATGTGCCAACATCACATTCTGATGCACGGCGGGCGTGTCGCGCAATTCATCGATCAGGCGGTAGATCAGCTCTATCCCCTCTTCGCCGAGAGGCGCAGGCGCCCGATATTCACCGTACCACGACATTTTTGACTGTACCCCGGCCTCACGGATATTCCCGGGCAGATCATAAAAGTCCGCAAAAATATCCTTACCCGTGCAAGCCAGAATATCTCCGCTCTCCAGATACCAGGGCGCACCGCAGGTCTCGCCGAGTACCGTGAGCAGCTCCTCATACAGTTCCTCGTCCAATTTGATCGCCACCGCGCCGTTTGTCAGATAGCCGCCGCACCACAACTGCATGGTCAGAGTTATGCCGTTTTCCAAGGTCATCTCCATGACATACAGTCTGTTTTCGTTGAACGAATCGCTATACTTTTTCTCCCGAGGCACATCTGCCGTGTGCATCAGCGGGTTGTCGTAAAGCACATCTACCAGGCGACGAAGCAGCCCTTGATGCTCTTCGCCCATCTCCACAGGCTTTCGATATCCCAGATTGCGGCAGACAGCACTTTCACAAACCACCGTATCAAGCTCCCGCCGCAAGCGGTAGATATCGCCGAACCAATCCTTGCCGGTATATACCGTCAGCCCTTCCGTACAAGTATAGATCGACACGCCGCCTGAATAAGTCTGACAAAGCATGAAGTCGGGATCATACCCCTTCACGGTATAGATCTCCCCCGGTGTGACGCCCGCCAGCTCGACATAGCCGTCCGCCTTCGTCCATTCGTCGATCAGTCCCGTAACGGTGGCGAGATACCGCCCGCGCAACGAGGGATTGTCCACATTCTGCACGTGGCGGTAAACACGTCCATTGTAAATGAACAGAGCCTGCATATCATACATTCCGTCCGTCGGCTTTTTCAGATTGACCTCTGATTGCGGAATGGTGATTCCCTCCCCAACAGGCGCGGGCTCATGATGAAGCATCACGCCGAGCAATGTTCCGACACAGAGACAAAGACACGCGGCCACCACCGCCCATCTCATATACACCCGCCGCGCGTTCTTTCCCGTCGGTGCGGCGCGCAGGATATAATCTTCACGCACGTGCTCCAAAGCAAACAAAATATCTCTTCCCATCATAGACCGATCCCCTCCTTTTCCAGCATTTCGCGCAGCTGTGCCCGCGCGCGGTGAAGCCTCACCTTCACGCGGCTCTCACCGACACCCAGCTCCCGCGCAATCTCGCGGCAGGTGCGCAGATACCAATACCGCTGCAGAAACATCGTCCGTGTCATCTCGGGCAGACCTTCGAGAAAGCGGTCGAGCAGGGTGGCAAGCGCCGCTTCGTCTGCCACGTCCTCGCGCGGCGCGGGGATGCATTCCTCCAGCTCTCCGATCGCCAGCGGTACCTCTCCCCCGCCCCGCTTTCCAGCATTGTTTTTCTCGGCGCGATGTAAAGCGATACGGCGGGTGATCTTGCCGAGAAATGTCGCAAGGCGAGACGGGCGGTGCGGCGGCATGGCATTCCATGCGGCGAGCCACGTGTCATTGACACACTCCTCGCTGTCCTCGCGACTGCGTAAAATCCCGTTGGCAATGCTGTGGCAATATTTTCCATATTTTTGTTCACTCTCAGCAATTGCCTTCTCCGAGCGCAACCAGTACAGCTCTACGATTTTGGAGTCTTCCATCATTTTTACCTCCTTTACAGCTCTTTACCCTACTACTCCGATTTTTCCGGAAAAAGGTTACATGATCCCCCAAAAAACACCGGGATCTTCATAAAACACAAACAAAAAATACGGATCAAGCCGCCATCTTTCGGCTTGGTCCGTATGTTATCTTCGCGCCCGGAAGAAGTGGACCAGGCGGGCAATGTCGTCCTGAACCGAGGCGAGGAAATGCTCGTAGGGGCAGAAATCGGGCTCCTCGGAGAAGAAGTCACGGTATCGCTTGCAGCTGCCGCCGCACATCGGCAGGAACTTGCATGTGGCGCATCGCGCGTGCCGCGGCGGATCCATGGCGAGAAATTTCTGCGCCCCCGCGCCGCCGAGCAGCGTCTCTACAGAATCGGTCAGCACATTGCCGCAGACAAATTCATCCAACACGTAGAAATCGCAGGGGTAGACCGAGCCGTCGCCCTCGATCACGATCTGGTTCTGGCATTTGCCGTACACCCCGCATTGCTCAGGCGGCATACCCAGATACATACCGATGATATTGTCAAACAGACGGATGCTCAACTGCCTGCCCGCCAGAAGCTCTGCCGTCCAGAGGCGGAAGGTGCGGATCAGAAATTCGCTGTAAGTCCGCGGACGAAGAGTATAGGGTGCGTGGGCGTGAGGACTGTCGGGCACCGCGCCCCGTCCGCTTTCGTCCAAGGGTCTGAGACAGGGGATGAACTGCAAAAAATCCATGCCGTTCTTTTTATAAAACTGAAAGACTGCCTGCGGGTGCTTCGCCATCGTCTCGGTGACCACCGAAAGAATGTTGAAATCCACACCATGCATCCGCAGAAGGCGGACCGCCTGCATGACCTGCTTGTGGGTCCCCCGCCCCGCCGCATCCACGCGGTTGTAATTGTGGGTCACCTCATCGCCGTCCAACGAAAGCCCCACCAAAAAACGGTATTGCGAAAGGAGCGTGCAAAATTCCTCGTCCAGCGCCATGCCGTTGGTCTGAATGGCATAGGAAAGCTTGCATTTTCCGCCGTTTTTCTTCTCGGCATAAGCGGTGAAATCCCGAAAGAAATCCACTCCCGCCAGCGTCGGTTCTCCTCCTTGAAAGGAAAACAGCACCGAACCGCCCTCTTCGGCGGCATCGATCAGCCGATCCGCGATCGCATGGGCGACCTGCGGTGTCATCACACCGAAGGACTCTGTTTCTCTGTGGGCGGCAACGTCGCAATAGAAGCAATAGCGGCAACGTAGATTGCAGAGTGAGGACGCGGGCTTGATCAGCGCGCTGACAGATTTCATGGGAGAACACCGCCCTTTTTAAAGTCTTTCTTTTTCTTATTGTATCATTTTCCTCCGTTTTTGTCAACATCGCAGTAGACAGGCGACGATTTTTATGGTAGAATAAAGAAAATGCACTGAAATGGAGAGCACTATGATCAAATACGTATTATTCGACGTAGACGGCACCTTGACCGAGCCCTCGGAGGGCATCATCAACGCCGTGTTGTATGCCATGCCGCGCATGGGATTGACACCGCCCGAGAACAAGCGGGAGCTTTACAAGCTGATCGGCCCGCCGATGAAATCTTCCATGCAGGAAATGTTTTCGCTCTCGTCCGAGGAGGCGTTGCGGATGCAGGGGATCTACCGTGAATATTACAGTGACCGCGGTCTGTTTGAAGCGTATATGTACGACGGCATCCGCGAGCTGCTCGACGGATTGCGGGCGGAGGGCTACGTTCTGAACACCGTCACCTCCAAGCCCATCGAATACGTGGAGCGGCTGCTTGATCATCTGCACGTACGCGACCGCTTCACCTTCCTCGCCGCCGACGACCTTGCCTGCACACGGCACACCAAGAGCGAGGTCTTCCGCTATCTGTTTGAAAACGTCCCGGACGTCACGCCCGAAAATGCCGTGATGCTGGGTGACCGCAAATATGACGTGAGCAGCGCGCACGAATTCGGCATCCGCACCGTTGGCTGCGCATGGGGGCACGCACCCGCGGGCGAGCTGGAGGCGGCAGGCGCAGACTTCATTGCACGCACCCCCGCCGAGGCGTTTGAGATCATACGGAGACTGTGAGGAAACAACATGCTGAAATACGTACTGTTTGACCTGGACGGCACGGTTGCCGACACCTCGGAAGGCATACTCAACGGCTATATGTATGCCCTGCCCCGCATCGGCTTGCCCGTTCCTGCCGATAAAAACGAACTGCGACCCATGATCGGTCCGCCGCTGGTGCGCACCCTGCAGGAGCGATACGGCATCGGCGAAGAGCTGGCACAGGAGGGGCTTCGGCAATACCGCGCCTATCTCGGACCCATCGGCGCCGGGGAATGCACCGCCTACCCGGGCATCCCCGCACTGCTGCGGGAGCTACGCGAGAGGGGGCTTACGGTGATGACGGCAACCTCCAAGGCAGAGCCCTTCACCCGCGCGACGCTCGGACATCTCGGGCTATCCAATGCCTTTGACTACCTCGGTTGCGCCGACATAGAGGACCGCCGCCGCGAAAAGGAGGACGTGATCGCTTACATCATGACACAATTCCCCGACATGAACGGAGAAAACACGGTCATGGTCGGAGACCGCGTGTATGATATCATCGGCGCGCATCTGAACGGGCTCCCCGTCATCCTGTGTACCTACGGCTTTGCCCAACCGGGTGAGACGGAGAGAGAAACACCCGATCACACCGCGGACACCGTTGACGAATTGAGAAAAATTTTATTATCCATGATACATTAACGACACAAAGGAAGGAAACTGACATGGCAATCATTTACTGTGAACAAAGAAAGATGTTCTATCTGGAAAGCAAGGACGTGACCTATGCTTTTTACATCAACAAGATCGGCTTTCCCGAGCATCTGTATTACGGCAAGCGGGTCGGACATGACGCGCTGAATTACGCTTATTCGGGCGGCGCAACGTCGCACCGCGCCTACATCCCCGAGGTGAATATCAGTTACAACGATCTTCCCGCCGAGGCACCCTTCTACGGCAACGGCGATTTTCGCGAGCCGATGGTACAGATCATGGACGGGAAGGGAGACCGCCTCATTCAGCTGGTTTATGAGAGCCACGAGATCCTGCCCGTCAAGCCTGCCCTCCCCGGCATGCCCTCCCTGCGCGGCGGTGAGACCCTTAAGCTGACTCTCAAGGACATGACACGCGAGCTGCGCGTCATCCTCTATTACACCGTGTATGAGGATGCCTCCGCCATCGTGCGACACACCGAGATCGTCAATAGCGGTACCGAGTCGGTAGACCTTCTGCGCGCCTACAGCTTCTGCCTCGATCTGCCCCGCAATGACTACGAGCTGATCACCCTCCACGGCGCGTGGGCGAGAGAGTGCGAGATGGAACGCGTACCCATGCACCACGGGGTCATGGCGGTCGACAGCAAGCGCGGCTCCTCTTCTGCCACCAACAACCCCTTCATGGCGGTGGTCAGCCCCCACACCGATGAGTTCCACGGCGAGGCGTACGGTTGCAATCTTGTCTGGAGCGGCTCCTACGTGCTCAAGGCAGAGGCGGGCATCGGCGGTGCCTCCCGTATCCTCGGCGGCATCAACGATTTCGATTTCCGCTGGAAGCTCTGCGCGGGTGAGACCTTCTGCACCCCCGAGGCGGTTCTGGTCTACTCCAGCGAGGGTCTGAACAAGATGTCGCAGTCGTTCCACGATCTCTACCGCGGCTATCTGATTCCCGAAAAGCACGTCTATTCTCCCCGTCCCGTCGTCATCAACAACTGGGAGGGTACCTATTTTGACTTTGACAATGAGCGCCTGATGGCGATCGTTGACGCCGTGCGCGGCACGGGCATTGACACCTTCGTCCTCGACGACGGCTGGTTCGGCGCGCGCAATCACGCCAAAGCGGGGCTGGGCGACTGGGTGGTGAACACCGAAAAGCTCAAGGGCGGTCTGAAAACGATCATCGACTACGTCCACAACGCGGGACTGAAGTTCG
Organism: Clostridia bacterium; assembly: GCA_017452525.1. Lineage (GTDB taxonomy): Bacteria > Bacillota > Clostridia > Oscillospirales > CAG-272 > RGIG3947. Next base: position 28,700 of record JAFTMG010000124.1, on the reverse strand, counting down.
GACTGTGGTTTGAGCCCGAGATGGTCAATCCCGATTCCGATCTCTACCGTGCGCATCCCGATTGGGCGATCCACTGCCCCGGTCACGAGCCGATGCTGAGCCGCACCCAGATGGTGCTGGACCTGACGAGAGCCGAGGTGCGCGACTATCTGGTGGACGCCGTCTCCGCCATTCTCGACACCCATGACATCGACTACGTCAAGTGGGACAGCAACCGTGCCCTGACCGAGAATTTCAGTCTCGGCCTTAACGCCGATTGCCAGCAGGAATTCCACACCCGCTGGACGCTGGGTCTGTACGATATATTCGAGCGGATCATCAACTCTCATCCCGATATCTTCTTTGAGGGCTGCAGCTCGGGCGGCGCACGCTTTGACGCGGGCATGCTCTATTATTTCCCGCAAATTTGGACCTCGGATGACACCGATGCTTACATGAGGACACGTATTCAGTACGGCACCTCGCTGGCTTATCCTCTCTCCTCCCTTTCCTGCCACGTGTCCATCTGCCCCAACCATCAGACGGGACGCACCACCCCCTTTGCCACCCGCGCCGCCATCGCGCATCTGGGTGCCACCGGCTATGAGCTGGACACCGCCCGCATGATCGCCGAGGAGATCGCCGCCATTCCCGCGCAGGTCGAGGCATATCACGCCATGGAGGAGCTGATCCTTTGCGGTGACTCCTACCGTCTGGAGAGCACCATGGAGGGCAATTATTTTGCCGAGATGGTGGTGGCAAAGGACCGCAGCCGCGCCGTGCTGACGGTGTTCCGCGCACTGGTGATGGCAAATGCCGAAACCAAGAGAGTATACCCCGTAGGTCTTGAGGAGAATGCCGTATACCGCATTCCCGAGCTGGAGATTGAGCTGCACGGAAGCACCATTATGAACGTGGGACTCGTGCCGAAGTTTGTCCGCGAGGATTTCACCGCGGCGGTATTTACGTTTGAAAAGATCTGAGCAGAAAAAAGGAGCCATTGCCCACCTTTCTTATGAAAAGTTGGGCAATGGCTCTTTCTTTTGTATGTTCAGTCCGCCTTCCCCGTCAGCTCCAGCGATGAATGCAGGAAAGCTCTTGTCTTCTCGCTCTGCGGATCGTCGAAGACCTGCTCGGGGGGACCCATCTCTTCAATGACGCCGTCTGCCATGAAGATGATCTTATCCGCCACGTTGCGGGCAAACTCCATCTCGTGGGTGACCACGATCATGGTGCGGTCACTGCCCTTGAGGTTGCGGATAACGCGCAGGACCTCACCTGTCAGCTCGGGGTCGAGGGCACTGGTCGGCTCGTCAAAGCAGAGGATCTCGGGGTGAAGCGCCCAGGCGCGCGCGATGGCGACACGCTGTTGCTGTCCGCCCGAAAGCTGACAGGGATACGCGTCCGCCTTGTCGCTCAGTCCCACCTGCGCGAGGATATCCAGCGCGTGGGGCTTGACCTCGGCAAGCTTCGCCTTCATATTGGCGTTGATCGCCGACATATGCGCCTCGTATGCCGCCTGTTCCTTTGCCTCCAGCTCCCGATGGCGCTCGGTCAGCGCGGCACGGTCTGCTTTACGGGTGGCTTTGAGTTCCTTTTTATATGCCTTTTCGCGTAGCTTACGGTTATATTCGTATTCCTCACGGCAGTCCTTTGCCTCACCCTTGATCAAAAGCTCGCTTGCCATGGTGATGTTTTTCAGCACGGTATACTGCGGAAAGAGGTTAAAGGATTGGAACACAAGACCGAAATGCAGTCTTTTGCGGCGGGTGACCGCCTCATTTTCGGTCTTGGCATCGGCACCGTTGAAAATGACCTGACCGCCTACCGAAATGGTGCCCTCGTCGGCACGCTCCAGGAAATTGAGGCAGCGCAACAGCGTGGTCTTACCGCTGCCCGAGGAGCCGATGATGGCGAGGACCTCACCCCGTTCGAGAGAAAAATCGATGCCCTTGAGGACCTTGACCTTGCCAAAGCTCTTTTTGATATTTTTGACTTCCAGAATAGCCATATCGATCTCCCTCCTTTAGACTTTATAGTAGCTCAGCTTGCGCTCGATCGCACCGAAGAGGATGGTGAGCAGACCGCAGAAGACCAGATAGAAGATGGCGGTCGAGAAGAGCGGCCAGATCAGACCCGCACTCTTGATAAAGGACTGCGCCATGAAAATGATCTCATAGACGGCGATGATGCGGGAGAGCGAGGTGTCCTTGACGAGGGTGATGATCTCGTTGCTCATGGGAGGCACGATGCGTTTGACCACCTGCATCAGCACGACGCGGAAAAAGATCTGCGATTTGGTCATACCCAGCACCTGCCCCGCTTCATACTGCCCGCGCGGGATACTTTCAATACCGCCACGGTAGATCTCAGAGAAGTAGCAGGCATAGTTGATGACGAAGGCGAGAAGAACCGCCGTAAAGCGCGGCAGCAGATCCCACTCGAACATCAGACCGGGACCGTAATAGATCACGATCAGCTGAAGCATCAGCGGCGTGCCGCGAATGATCCATACAAAGGTCTTGATCAGCGCGCTGATGGGGCAGATGCGCCGCCGCACGCCGCCCAAACGAAGATTAAAACCGATCTTGCTCATCGAGCCAAAGCAGATGACAAGACCGAGCGGCAGGGCGAAAATGAGCGTGAGCGCGAAGAGCTTGAGCGTGGTGGCAAAGCCCTCGAACAGGCTCAGAATGACTGTCCAGAAGATAGAATCCATGGGGTGAGTACCTTTCTTATGTAATGATGGCGTGAATTTCCGACATTCGGGGAGAAGGCAAAAGATTTTTTGCCCTCTCCCCGCCTGTCCGAAAACGGGCAAATAGGTCGGGGCGGGTCAAAGCGACCCGTCCCGACCTATATATTGCTCGGGGAGATTACTTCTGATTGGAGATCAACGCGTTGGTCAGATCGTACTTAGCGGCGATCTCGTCGAGCTTGCCGTTTTCGATCAGCTTCTTCATGACCTCATTGACCTTTGCAGGCATATCGGAGCCTTTCTTGAAGCCGATACCGTACTCCTCGGAGGTGAGGGAGAGGGTGTAGGTCAGATCGGCATAGCTGGTGCCTTCGCCGGTCATAGCGTTTGCCATGGTGATATCGATGACACAAGCGTCAGCCGCGCCGCTCTTGACCTCCAGCAGAGCCGCTGCCTGGTCGAGCACTGCGGTGTAAGCGCCGTCCAGCCCGCTGTCCTTGATGGCAGCTTCGCCGGCAGAGCCTGCCTCAGCGGCAAACTTCAGCGCCTTCATGCTCTCCACGGTGGTGTACTCGGCAGCCTTATCCGCCTTCATAACAACGACCTGCGCATTCTTGATGTAAGGATCGGTGCAGTCCATACCTGCGAGGACTTCCTCGGTCAGGGTCATGCCGTTCCAGACGCAGTCGATGGAGCCGGCGTTGACTTCCATGATCTTGTTGTCCCAGTCGATGACAACGAATTCTACTTCCATGCCAAGCTCCTCGGCAACAGCCTGTGCAAACTCGGTATCAAAACCGGTCCAGTTGCCGGCTTCGTCTTTATAGTTCATGGGGGCGTACTCGGTGATACCGACGATCAGCTTGTCTTTCTTTGCGCCACAACCGGCAAAGCAAAGTGCGCACATAACGGCGGCGAGGATCAGGGCGATAATTTTTTTCATTTCAGGGTTCCAACCTTTCTCGGTGTGTTCTGTTTCACCGCTTTATCGCGGTAAAGTGTTATTATGATAGCATATTCCCTGCCGTTTGTCAAGGGGGGATTTGCTATTTTTCAAAAGAAATCTGAAAAATCAGTACCGTAAGCTCATTTCCTTCCGATATTGCATCGGCGTACAGCCCAATTCCTTGCGGAAGACCTGATTAAAATAGGATTGGGAGGAAAAACCGCACTCCAGTGCGATCTGCCAGAGCGAGCGATCTGTGGTCATCAGCAGCTGGCGGGCGCGGGCGATCCGCCGCTCCAGCAGATAGCGGTGAGGGGTGCGACCCGTGGCGGCGAGGAAAAGATTGTGAAAATAGATACGGCTCAGATGCACGTGGGCGGCGATCTCGTCCAGAGTAATATTTTGACATTCATGCTCATCCATAAAGGCAATGGCACGCTCGATCACGGGCGCCTGGCTTCCCTGCTCCCGCGAAAGTCCCGCCGTCAGGCGCGCGTCATGTATCAGACGAGACAGAAAGGCGCACAGCTCACCGCTCACCCGCATGCCTCCGTCCACGTCGGGAAGCGTGTACGCCGAAATCAGCGATCGTACCGCCGCCTCAATGGCAGGAGGATCGGTGGGCGCAAACACATTCGGCAGAGCATCCAGCAGGGCACACAGCGCCGCGTCCTCCGCCATGATATGCAGATAAAGGCATTTGAAGGGCAGCTCGGTATAGCGCATCTGCCCCGGCTTTCCGACGATCACATGATGGGCACGGATAGGATAGCTCTCCTCGCCGATATGCGTCATCCCGCCGTTCTCCAGCACCAGCTCGATCTCATACAAATGAACGCGGCGGTGGCGCGTCACGGTCACGTTTTTATGAACCAACGCGGCGTCATATACCCCCAGCGCCACGATCTCCGGCATCGTTCGCTTCATCTCTCTCACCTCAAAAAGTAATATTTCTAAAAAATATCATAACATTTTCTCTATCCTTTGTCAAGTAAACATGATAAGATTAGAGTAAGTTATCAGAAAGGAATGGTCATAACCATGAAAATCACCTGGATCGGACAAGCAGGACTTTATATCGAAACCGAAGGACTCAAGATCATCGTGGACCCCTATCTCTCCAACAGCGTGATCAAGGTCAACCCCCGCAACTGGCGCCGCGTGCCGGTGGATGAACGTTTTCTTGCCATCGAGCCGGACGTGCTGATCTGCACCCACAACCATCTGGACCACGTGGACCCCGAAACGCTGCCCGTATATCTCGGCCGCGGCGGCTCCATCCTCTGTCTGGCTCCCGAGGCGGCGTGGAATGAGATGCGCAAATGCGGCGGCACACATAATTACGTCAAGTTCAACCGCGGCAGCCAGTGGACAGAGGGCAAGGTCCGCTTCTACGCCGTGCGCGCCGAGCATTCCGACCTGCACCCCATCGGTGTCATCATCGAGGCGGAGGGCAAGCGTCTCTATATCACGGGCGACACGCTCTACAACACCGATATTTTTGAGGACGTACTTCCCCTTTCTCCCATCGACGCCGTCTTCGTTCCCGTCAACGGCGTGGGCAACAACATGAACATGGCGGACGCCAAGCGCTTCTGCGAGGTGATCAAGCCCCGCGTGGCGGTGCCGATCCATTGGGGACTCTTTGACGAGCTGAACGGTGCCGACTGGGACTACCCCGACAAGGTGGTGCCGGAGTATTATAAAGAGATCAAGCTCTGATATCTCCGCCAAAACAACAGACAGCGCCCCAAATACGATTTCAAACAAGCGCAAACAGGAGGTCATTCACATGAAAGTTACCGATATCAAGCTCTTCCCCGTCGACTGCTTCCGCACCAACTGGGTCTTCGTCAAGGTCTACACCGATGAAGGCATCGACGGCGTGGGTGAGGCTACGTTGGAATACAAGGAAAAGGCGCTGGCAGGCGCCGTGGAGCATATCCGCGAATACCTGCTGGGCAAAAACCCGCTGGAGATCGAAAAGCACTGGCACGCCATCTACCGTGACGCTTATTGGCGCGGCGGTCCTGTGCTCATGTCTGCACTCTCTGCCGTGGAAATGGCGCTGTGGGATATTCTCGGCAAATATCTGAACGTTCCCGTCTATCAGTTGCTGGGCGGCAAGGTCCACGATCAGGTCCGCATTTACGTCAACGGCTGGTTCTCCGGTGCCAAGGAGCCGGAGGAGTTCGGCGAAAAGGCAAAAATCGCCGTGCAACGCGGCATCACCGCCATGAAATGGGATCCCTTCGGCAAGAGCTATCTGGATATCTCCTCCAAGGATCTCGACCGCGCCATCCGCTGTGTTGCCGCCGTTCGCGAGGCGGTGGGCAACGAGGTGGATCTGCTGATCGAGGGTCACGGCCGCTTCAACATACCCACTGCCGTCAAGATCGCCAAGGAGCTGGAGCCCTTCAAGCCGATGCTCTTTGAGGAGCCGGTACCGCCCGATAATCTGGACGCCCTGCGCGAGGTCAAGGACAGATGCGATCTCGCCATCTCCGCCGGTGAGCGTCTCTACACCCGCTGGGACTACAAGCCCCTCTTCGACAAAATGGCAGCCGATTACATTCAGCCGGATATCTCCCACGCGGGCGGCATCATGGAGCTGAAAAAGATCGCCGCCGAGGCGGAATGCCGCTATATCCCCTTCGCACCTCACAACCCCTCCGGTCCCGTGGCAAACGCCGCTACGTTGCAGTTGGCGGCATGCTGCCCTAACTTCTGTATTCTGGAGATCATGTACAGCGACGTGGAATGGCGCAAGGATGTGACGGACGAAAAGCTCACCTATGCCGACGGCTACATCTCCATTCCCGACAAGCCGGGACTTGGCATTGAGATCAACGAGGAGGCATGCCTCGCTCACCCCTATCAGGTCCACACCCTCCGCCACTATACCGGCGCACTGACCGATATCCGTCCTGCCAAGACCGAATTCTATTTCTGAGAGGTAACGCATCATGAAACAATATACTCTGGTCACCGGCGCCTGCATCAACACCGGTGTCGCCATCGTTGAAAAATTTGCCGCCGAAGGACGGTCTGTCATCTTTACCGGCAGAAGTCCCGAAAAGGTCGCCACCGCGCAGGCGCGCTACCGCGAGAAATACCCGGACGTGGATATTCTCGGTTACGCCATCGATTCCCTGCTGGACGAGCGGACGGTGGATGAGGCAAGCGTGGAAAAGCTCTTTGCGTGGCTGGACAGTCAGGAGATCTTCATCGAGACCCTCGTTCTCAACGCCGCCGATCAGGGTCTGGGCATCACGGCACTGGAAAACCCACTGACCGATTTTATGAAGGTACTGAATACCAACGTGGTCTGGAACTACTGTCTGTGTGAGCACGCGGTGCGCCGCATGAAGGAGCAGGGCGGAGGCAATATCGTCTTCGTCAACTCCAACACTGCCTATCGCGCCATCCCTGACCGCATCGCCTACGTGGCATCCAAAGGCGGTCAGCTTGGTATGATGCGGGGCATGGCGCTGGACTTCGGCAAATATAACGTCCGCGTCAACGCCGTTCTCCCCGGCATGATCCGCACCGACCGTTGGGAAAAGAATCCTGATTTCTACGCCACCGTTCCCTCCCGCTATACCCCCATCGGTGATGTGGCGGACGGTGCCGATATCGCCGACGCCGTATGGTATTTCGCTGCCTGCGCCCGCAACACTACCGGCGCGGAGCTTGTAGTGGACGGCGGCAACACCATTCAGCTCTACCCGATCATTCCTAAGGATGAAAGCCTTGAACGCACAGGAGGATCAACATGAAGATTCAAGTCAATACCAAAAAAAAGCAGGGCAAATACATCGACCCCACCAAATGGCAGAACAGCACCTTGCGTTACGCGCCTCCCGAGGATTTTCCCGCATATCTTGAAGGTCAGCTGGGACGTGCGGAGATCATGCGCGTGTGGATCACGCTGGACGAATACTGGGACTACCGCACGGACACCTTCTACCCCGACTACGACATCGGCGTGGCGCGCTACCGTCCCGAGGAGCTGCACTATGTCTATGACTGGGGCAATATCGTCCCCGCCCCCTCCGGCACCCGCTTTCACGCCTATCTGACCTCCCACGCCGCGGCGGCAGATGAGCTTTTGCTCAACGTACGCCGCCTGGAGCGCGAGGTCTCGGACGGTGTGATCACCTACGAGCAGTACGAGCGGATCTTTGAGAAAGCAGTCGAATACTGCAAAGAGCTCGCCCCCAACATCCGCTACATTGAATGTTGCAACGAGGTGGATATCAAATCCTTTGGACTTCTCACCGCCGAAGAATACGTCAAGATCTATCTGTGTGCGCACCGCGCCGTCAAGAGACTCAACGAAAAGCATCACTATGCACTTCCGCTTGAGATCGGCGGTTTTGCAGAAGCACACCCCCTTCACTGCTGGGAGCTGATGCGCGACGTCATGCGCAGGCTCAAGGAAACCGAGATCGGCAACTGCCCCATGGATTTCTACTCCTATCATTACTATCAAACGGGCGCCACAACCGGCTTGGTTCGTTGCGGCAAATTGGCGGAGGCGGCGCTTTCGGGCGTTGAAATGCTCCGTTTGATCCGCGCACAGCACGATCAGATGCTGACCGATCTCGACCTGCCCGACCGTCCCGTCTTTCTCAACGAGCTGGGCAAAGCAAAAACCACAGGAGTCGACGGTGACGCGCTCTACAACGCTTCGGGGCTGATCACCTATCTGCTTGCCTTCGGCTGCGAGGAATCCCCCAAGCTCTATCCCTTCCCTTGGTGCACCTTTCACAATCCAAAGCTTCAGATCTCCTACACGCAGTTCCTTCTCTGCGCCGATGGGTCATATGCCATGACACCGAACGGCATTGCCGTCAAGATGCTTCACGATCTGTACGGTGAGCGGCTTGCTTGCACCGTCAGTGAATCCTACGCGAGGGATACCGACTATCAGGCAGTAGCGGTAGAGAACACAGACGGCATCGCGGTCCTGGTTGCCAATCCCTCGGGAGAGACGGTGCCCTGTGAGCTGACGCTCTCCGGCATGGCGAGCGGCACCTATCATATCGTCGGACATTTGTGCGACTCCTATCACAACAACTGTGTGACAAGCGACAAGTGCGACGGTAAAACCGTAGAAATCACCGGTCAGGCGGATCGCACCGTCGACGCAGACGGTATCTTCCGCCACGTCTTCGCGCTGGAGAAGGATGCCTTTATCCTCTACAAAATTCAAAAACGCGCGTAACACAGAACAAGCGACCCGCCGCGGCGGGTCGCTTCTCTTGTGTATTATCTCAAAAATTCCTCGGGAATGCTGTCTGCCATCTTCTGCGCACCGGCAAGGCTGGGGTGCAGGTGGTCGCCGCTGTCATACTCGGCAAAGATCTGCTGGTGATCGGTGGGATCCCAAACAGCAGCCTCAAAGTCGATCACACCCTCAGCAAGCGTCTGGGTGCGGATCCATTCGTTTACGGTAAGACGTGTCTTCTCACGAACTCCGTCGTCATTCATGCATCTGGGACAGGGCAGAATGGTGGCAAGATAGATCTTGATGCCGTGGCGATGCGCGATCTCAATATACTTCTTGTAACCGTTCTCGATCATCTCTTCGGCGGTGGGAAGCTCGCTCATGGGGCAGAACTTATTATTCACGCCCGGATGGATCAGATCGTTGATGCCGTGCAGAACAAAGACGCGATCCACGCCCTCCTGCACCACCTCACGCTCAAAGCGCAGAATGCCCGCAGGACCCCAATGCTTCTTGAAACGGTGGATGTAGTCGCGCAGAATGCGGTTTCCGCCGATCCCCTTGCGGACCACGGTACGGTCGGAAATGCCAAGCGTGCCCAGACGGCGTGCCAGACAGTCGGGCCAGGGCTGTGCGGTGATGGAGTCACCGAAGGCAACGATTGCCTTCACGTCCTTAGTGGCATCGGTGGCGAAATCGATGGTGTGAAGGAAGCAGTAAGGACCGTTCTCACCCCAGCTCTCCAGCGGGATATCCGCCGACCCGGTGTGATCTCCGCGGCTGTAATACTTCTTGATGTAGTGACCGTTGTTGGAATGACCCGTCATATTCTGCGTCAGGTCGGCAAAATACAGGCTGACGGAAAATTCCTGACCTGCAGAAAAGGCAAATGCGATCTCGTCGGAAACAAAATGCTCGCCGCCGGCAGGCATGGTCAGGCTCTCGGCACCGCCGAAGGTGATCTTTGTCAGCGTGGCGGCATCCACAGAGCTGCCCTCGGTGCGCACTGCCACCGTAGCGCGGGTGATGGTGGTCGCCTCGGTGTTGAAGCGGTTGGAAAAATGCAGACGAAGTGCCGTGCCGTCTACCGTGGGGTAGATGACGTAGCGGAAGGTCTGATCCTTGAAATACTCGGTATGGTTCATGCAGATGGTATCGCAGGCGGCACCCCAACCTGCTACCCATTTCTTGTCGGACATTTTGCGTTACCTCACTTTTTGTAATAAAATACATCTCCCTTATTGTATCACATCCCGCAGGGCATGGCAACTCTTTTTTTGTAAAAAAGCCGACTTTTTTGTCTTTTTCGCTCTTGCATCCCCGCACACTTTGTGCTACAATAGACTCACAAGATCACCTTTGACAGAAAGGAACATTTGATATGGCACTTTTACAAGCACATCGCGGCGTCAGCTCCGAGTATCCCGAAAACACGCTCGCCGCTTTTCGCGCGTCCGTTGAGCAAGGCTATGACCTGATCGAAATGGACCCCAAATACACCGCAGACGGCAAATTCGTCATTCTGCACGACGGCTCCCTCAAGCGCACCGGTCGCGACCGTGACGGCAACGCGCAGGATCTGAAGATCAAAGAGATCACCCTTGCCGAGGCGCAGGAATTCGAGTACGGCTCCTGGTTCTCCGAGCAATTCAAGGGCGAGAAGATTCCTCTGCTCTCCGACGTTCTGGATTTCGCGGAAGAGCATCCGCAGATTCCCATCAAGATCGACAATTGCTGGGAGAAATTCCCCGATGATCTGCGCAAGGCTTTCCTTGACGAGATCGCCGCACGCGGCGAGAAGGCGGCAAGCATCGGCTTTACCTGCCGCACGCTGGAATGCCTCGAGCAAGCTGCCACAAAGTTCCCCCACGCCATGCTCCACTATGACGGTCCCTCGCTGGATGCCGAAACACTGGAGAAGGTCAAGAAGATCGCAGACGGTCACCGCCTGGTCATCTGGGTCTGCTACGACAACGACATGACCCAGTGGTTCAAGGGACCCAAGGCAAACGCCGAGCTGTGCGATTTTGTCCGCGCCTACGGTGAGGTCGGTGTCTGGATCCTCTCCAAGCGCGAAGAGCTGGAGCGCGCCGTCAAGGAATGTCACGCCGACGTCATCGAGACCACCGGTCACCTCAAGCCCCAATGGCTGAAAGAGATCGAGGGCTGATCGGATCGTAATTGCCATCTCCTCACACGCCCGATTTGGGGCGGGTGAGGAGATTTTTTGCCATGCGACGTGCATACAGTATAGGGAAGCCTTCCTCCATCTCATATGAAAGGAGATCTCCCGCATGAAAAACCACCCGCCGCTTCGCCTCCTGCTTCTCCTTGTCCTTCTCCCCCTTCTCTTCCTTAGCGCCTGCGTACAGGTGGAGACGGACGCCTCAACGATCCTTGCCGCCATGTGCGAAAGCCAGCCATCCATGCCGGCAGGGCAGGTCTATCTCAAAGGTGCCGAAGCGGATGAGACAGCATATGCCGACAACGAGCTGATCGCCGCTCTCTTCGGCGATGGCGAATACCCCGTGGAGTTTTTTGCCGTCAACGATTTCGCCTTTCGTCTCTCCGCTCATCCCCTGCCCTGCGAGTTTGCCGTCCTGCGCTGTGTTTCGCCGCAGGACGCCTATGACGTGGCACAGCTCTGCCACCGCCGCCTGGATCGCATTCGTCTTGCCTTCCTCAACTCCCCCTATTCGGATACGGTCGAGAAGGCGCAGATCGAGACGCGGGGATCCTACGTTCTCTTCGCATTGGGCGAGGATCCGACCGCCGCGCTGGAAGCAGGCAGACGGGCATGCCGCGGCTGAGACAAGACACGGAATTCACGAAAAAAAACATGAAATCCCCCTTTTCAAAAGAGAAAAAATTTGTTATAATATAAAAGATAGATATGAAATGACCGAGACGAGGAGGAACTGCCATGGCAGAAAAGAAAACGACAGCAAAAAAAGCAACAACCACCGCAAAAACGACCGCAACGAAAAAAGCGAAAGCGACCGTGACCGCCGAAGAAAAATCGGCAGAACCGACCGCCCGTAAAAATAAAACAGCACAGGAATATAACGACCAAAGCATCAAGGCACTCAAGGGTGCGGACCGCGTGCGCAAGCGCCCCGGTGTTATCTTCGGCTCGGATGGGCTGGAGGGATGCGAGCATTCCTTTTTTGAGATCCTCTCCAACTCGGTAGACGAGGCGCGCGAGGGTCACGGCAATATCATCAAGGTCACCGCCTTCCGCGACCACTCCATCGAGGTGGACGACCATGGGCGCGGCGTCCCTCTCGGTTGGAATGAGACCGAGGGGCGCTGGAACTGGGATCTGGTCTACTGCGAGCTGTACGCCGGCGGCAAATACGAAAACAATCAGGGCGGCGGAGCCTATGAGTATTCGCTGGGTCTGAACGGTCTGGGTGCCTGTGCGACCCAGTACAGTGCCGCCTATATGGACGTTTCCTCCTACAACGGCACGCACGTTTCCACCATCCACTTCAAGCGCGGCGAGCCTGTCTCCGAGCTGGAGGTCAGAGAGCTGGGCAAAAACGAGCGCCGTACCGGCACCGTCATCCGCTGGTTGCCCGACCTGGAGGTCTTCACGGATATCGCCATTCCCCACGAATTCTATACCGATCTGCTCAAGCGCCAGGCAGTTGTCAACGGCGGCATCGTCTTTGATCTGCATCTGGAGCAGGAGGACGGTACCTTTACCAATACGCAGTACGTCTACGAGAACGGTATTCAGGACTACATCACCGAGCTGGCAGGCGAGCATTCCCTGACCGCCCCCGTCATGTGGCATCTGGAAACACAGGGACGCGACCGTGAGGACAAGGAGGAATATAAGCTCAAAGCGGATTTCTCCTTCTGCGCCACCAACGTCAATCCACGCCTGGAGTATTACCATTGCGCATCCTATCTGGAGCACGGCGGATCCCCCGACCGCGCCGTCCGCGTGGCGTTTGTCTACGCGCTGGACAAGTATATGAAGGGCGCGGGAAAATACAACAAGACCGACTCCAAGATCACCTTCAACGACATCGCCGATTCGCTTTTGCTGGTGATCAATTCCACCTCTACCCTGACCTCTTACGAGAACCAGACCAAGAAGGCGATCACCAACACCTTCATCTATGAGGCAATGACCGAATTTCTCAAGCAGAAGCTGGAGATCTACTTCATTGAGAACCCGATGGAGGCAGAAAAGTTTGCCAATCAGGTACTGATCAATAAGCGTAGCCGCGAAAGTGCCGAAAATGCCCGCATTGACGTCAAGAAAAAACTGACGGGTACGATGGATATCACCAACCGCGTGGAAAAATTCGTTGCCTGCCGCTCCAAGGATCCCGCTATCCGCGAGCTGTATATCGTGGAGGGTGACTCAGCGCTAACCGTTTGTAAGCTGAGCCGCAATGCCGAATTTCAGGCGATCATCCCCGTTCGCGGTAAGACGCTGAACTGTATGAAGGTCGGCTATGACCGCATTTTCAAGAGCGACATCATCACCGATCTGCTCCGCGTCATCGGTTGCGGTGTCGAGATCAACGGAAAGATCAAGGGCAATATCCCCGCCTTCGATCTGGAGGCGCTGCGCTGGTCCAAGATCATCCTCTGTACCGATGCCGATGAAGACGGATTCCAGATCCGCACGCTGCTGCTGACACTCTTCTACCGCCTCCTGCCCACGTTGCTGAAGGAGCAAAGAGTCTTCATTGCGGAAACACCCCTTTTCGAGATCACGACCAAGGACGAGACCTATTTCGCCTACGACGAATTCGAGAAGATCGCCATTCTGAAAAAACTGGGCAACAAAAAATATACGCTGCAGCGCTCCAAGGGTCTTGGTGAAAACGAGCCGAAGATGATGGCAAAGACCACCATGAATCCCGCCACACGCCGCCTCATCGCCGTCACCCCCGCCGATGCCGCCGAAACCGAGCGTATTTTTGAGACCCTTCTGGGCGATGACCTGCCCGCACGAAAGGTCTTTATCGCGGAAAACGGCAGCAAATACCGCAAGGATGCCGATATCTGATCCGATCCCAATATTCTCCCGAAACATCCTATCCGTTTCGGGAGAATATCTTCTGAAAAAACACAAATTTCAAGCAAAAATTTTCAAAAAAGTCTTGACAAATCCAAGGTCATGTGCTATAATAGAGAAGTCGTGGAGAGATGGCTGAGTTGGTCTAAGGCGCACGACTGGAAATCGTGTATACGTTGATAGCGTATCAAGAGTTCGAATCTCTTTCTCTCCGCCATAGAAAAACCGAGTGATTTTTCACTCGGTTTTTTTGTTATTTGTTTCAGATAAAAGATAAATCTCATTTGCCATGTCACGGCATTTAACCTCAAGCAATTCTTTCTCAATCTCTTTTTCCAACAACTTAGAACGCAGTATATAGTTTTCAGAACGAATCTTTTTACAATTCGACATCTCAAACCAAAAGAGAATATTCTCCTTTATTTTTTCTATGCATCGCATCAAGGCAAGCGTTCTGCATAGCAACATTCGGATGTGAATATATGTCAAGTGTGATTCCCACATTAGCATGACCGAGGACAGCACTGACAATTTTCGGATTTACATTTTCCGCAAGCATCCATGTCGCATAGGAATGTCGTAGATCGTGAAAGCGCATTGGCGGCATATCACAAAGCGTTAGAAGCCGTCTAAAGCCGTTATTCAGCACACAAGGGGAAAATTCTACCAAATATAAGCCCAAAGGACAGCAAGCAAATATTTCACGGTGCTCCGGGGCGATCAGGAGCTGACGTTGGGAGTGATCCGTCTTACATGGTGTGATGATCGTTCGGCTGCCTATGACCGTTCGGGTACGCTCGACAGAGAGCACACCGCCGCGATAGTCCCGGGACGGGATCACGCCGAGCACTTCGCCGCGCCGCATGCCATAAAAGCCTGCCAGGATGATAGCCGGATAGAGATCCGGGCATCGATCACGCGCTGCATCCGCGAGCTGGGCGATCTGTTCCGGAGAAATGACTGTGTAACGGTACTGGTGGATCCTGGGCAAGTCAAACATCGCGTAAGGATTCCCGGCTATATATCCGCGCTTCAGAGCGTAGTTAAGCATTTTGCGGGTAGTGGCGTGGCAGTACACAATCGACTTGTTGGAAAGGCCTTTATCCTGCAGCTCATCGGTGATCTGATCGAGGTATGAGACGTGGAGCTGATCAAGTGGAAGGTGACCGACAATCGGGAGAACATGGTTATTAAGATTGACCGAGTAACCCGCTATCGTCGTTTCCCGCAGCCGCCGCATCATATAATTCTTCTTGAATTCCTCCGCTAATTGCCGAACTGTCATTTTGAGCGCCACCCTTCGTCCATGTAATATCTGTTGTATACTTCAAAGAAAAACCTGCAGCCTGATTATCATACCTCGGAAGATCTATCGCAGAAAAATCTGTATTTGCCAAAACGATCTCCGGTTGCCGTATCAAATTCCTGGAGCTCCAGTAATATCGACCAAAGATCCTCTGACACTCCTTAGTAATATACTTACGTATATAAAAAGCCAATCGGGCCGGCTCACCGTAGACCGGGATAGCGGTTGACCAACCATATTTCCAATCAACACAATTATAAACGGGATGCCAATCCGTCACCGGGATTTTATGCTCCAAAGCAGTACTATGGTAAATAGGCTTACTAAATCCGTAGCCTTTTGGTACAGCTACCGTACCGGAATCAACAAGCTGCAGCGCATCATTTACTACTGCATGACAATGAATTCCGCCTTTAATATGATGCTCGGGAATCAGCAAATAATGAAGATCATCTCGATACACTCGATTTTGAAGCCAGGTATTCAATTTCTTCATTACAATCTTTGGATCTTTACTGTCAAATTCATGTGGATCTATCGTTATCGTTAAAAAAAAATTCCAGGAATTCATATAGATCAAATCAAAGAGTTTATCTTGCATACGGCGAAAATTGCCATAAAGAAGATCTTCCTCTAAACGCTTAAGCTTCTGCTCATTAAGATCTTCCTCGGAGAGATCCTCATCAAACAAATCCGGTACGGGAAACGACTCTTCCGAGATCTCATCATCGGCATAATGAAATATACTGTGGGAGCAATAACAAGTTTTCGTGCGACCGTCGGGATAAACCTTAATCTTTGTATTATAGAGGCAACTTGAAGGAACGTTTCTTAACTTCATGAAAACCTCCGTCCGAAAAAAAATGAAAAAGTGAGTGAATTTTGATGATAATATCAAGTAAGGAAGAAACCGCGGCGGCGGGGGCTCCGCCTCCCGCCGCCGCGGCTCCTTCCGGATCCGTTCGCTCACTGTCCCGGCTCGACCGCCCGGCGATCGACCGGGCTCGGTGGAAAAAGAACAGATCCACCGTATATTAAGCCGCTACGCGGCGGGCAGAAAGAGAGGGACAGTCCAGCACCGTTCGTGCGGCTGTAGGCACGCTGCCGAGCGTGCGTGAGCTGCAGCGGAGATCATTGCTTCCCGGCACGCTCTTTACGCCCTTCGGGGCGAGGGAGAGACGCTATGAGCTTCTGCAGCCATCCACGGCGGGGCGGTTCTGCAGCTTCAGACGGCTGATCAGGAGAAAGATCCGGAAGATCTTCCGGTGTGAGCTGAGGATCTGGATCTAACAGATCTGCAGGCAGCTTACCGGCCGAGATCAGCTTCTTGCGAGCATTGTAAGCAGCCTTCTCGGCGTCCGTAGATCTGAGCTCGATAATGTAGTTGGTATACAGACCGTCGGGGTTATCCTTCCAGTTATCAAACGGAACGGTAGGCACAAAGCGCTTTTGCTGATATGCCAGGGCGTAACAATGAGTTGCATAGTTCAGATAATGCCAGGGCATTCGGATGAAGAACCAACGATTATACGGCAACCAACCGAAGAAGTAATGCCCTTTCTCGCCCTTTACATCATTAACATTCTTTGTATTCTGCACTTCTCCTTCAGAGATATCCAGGATCTCTACAGGAACCTTATAGAACGGGAGGACGAAGAGGAACCGATGGAAATGATGAAGCTGCAGCGCTTTGTCAAAACGGCGGCGGAATTGGATATTGACGTCACCGACAGCCTGATCTGTGCATACGAAATCGCCCTCATTCTCACCGATAAAATGACGGTAAAAGCGGGTGAAGATCTCGGCACAATAGAAATTGTCGATATAATGATCTGAGATAATATTGGGGTCCCCGTGGGAATACTGGTTAACCATGACGCCAATCTCATCGATGAAGACGGTGGATCCCTTTGGAAGATCTTCAGTCATAAGGATATGTTCACGCTTCAGAACGTTTGCCCAGACTTTGCGGGTAAGCCGCAGAGGGATATTGGAATAAACACGAGGCTCGTACTTCGGAGCCATCAGCCAGCCAACAAAGGGAACCTTTCGCACCTTCCACCAAAAGTATTTGGATCTGAATTTGCGGACGATGCGGAGAACGGCAAAACGTGTCTTACCGGCACCGCGGGGACCTGTGATAATCGGAGAGCCGTGAGGAACGGGATCCGCTTTGATCCATTGGAAGATAATGACGATTATCAATACTAAAATTATAACAATTCTCATTTTAGACCCTCCAATCGCAAATCACCTAAAATCAAGTCACGCAAAAAACTCCAAACACCTTTCCCCGACAAAATATCCGCAACATAACTATCCTCAAAAAGATCATCTAAAATGAAGATTTCCTCAAAAGCCAAGAAATCCCAAACTTTAGAGAGTGCTGCCACGCTCCGAGATGAATTACGAACAAACAAAACTAAGCGATCATAAACCTGAAGAGGATCATTGATATTGAGTACGATGTACATAAAGAGCAAAACAGCCGCTACCGATCCAACAAAACGATAAAAACCCCTCACAGCATCACCTTCCGCGTCCTATAAACAGACCGATCAAGAGTAACAAAGCGGCAACAATTAAACAGCCGGAGATCACCTCTCCTGCAGTCACTCCGCCGACCTCAATACCATTAGCAACGATTTCATACATATCAATGATCGCAGCTGAAAAACCTCTGATTGATGTCAATAGCCAATTTTGGGCCTGTGAAGCAGCAGTCTGAAGCGTCTCTGTTTTACGATGATTGCAAACCGCGCAAGCATACGTCACAACTGAGTGATTTTGCTCGTCAACAACAGCGCTGAGGGCATGCCATTTATGCCCGGTCATCGTTAGAGTCTGGAACTCAACATCACCGCATCTTGTACACGTTTTCTCAACATAACCATCTCGTTCGCACTGAGCAGCTCGCCGATCGGTCTCCTTCCAGCTATGCACAAGAGCCGACACATAATCACCAATCGTGCCATCTCCGCATTTAGTACAGGTGTAGAGCGTATAGCCTTGATCATGACACGTGGGTGGATAGACCGTCTCTCGGTACGTGTGGATGCATGAGGAAGAGTAACCGCAACGAGTACAAACACCGTTAACAATGTTGTGTCCCTTCGGCGACTGCTGATCAACAACCACATCGTCACCGCACACGCTGCAGATTTTTGTCGTAAAACCAAAAACAGTACACGTCGGCTCGGTCACCGTGGTTTGCCATTTGTGTTCGAGCTGCGGGACTGTATCCGAGATAAAATAATGCTCACAGACCTTACACGTGTTAATGTGATAGCCCGATGAACTGCACGTGGGTGCTATGACTGTAACTGCATAATCATGCCCAAGAACGGCAATATAATCGTCATAATAACTATACCCGCAAGAGCATTTATAAAAGGTGTAACCCCTTGTTGTGCACGTTGGAGGAGTGACGGTCGTAGTATAGGAGTGCTTGTGCGACGGCGTATAGTCCTCTTCTTTTACGGTCCCGCAAACCTTGCAGGTGTAGTAGATCTTGCCTGCAGCTTCATCCACCACACGTGAGCCCCACGTATGGTCTAGGGCACCAACATAATTATCTCGATAAGACACGCCACATTTTTGGCACGTATGCAGCATATAACCCGGCGAGGCACACGTTGCATCAACATACTTATCCAAAAAATCATGCTCAGGACCGGTCACACGTTGCCGTGATGTTTCACCGCAAAAATGACAAACTGATGGCTGCCACCACTCATCAAGCTCGTGATCACAAACGTAACAAATATCATCAAAGTACAAATGACCATTTGCACACGTTGTATCGAACGAAGAAAAAGTCACGGTAGTATCAAGATCAAGCGCATATTCATTTGCAAAAACAAGATTACCGTTCGGTTCAACGGGAATCAGATTTCGATTACTAAACAGATCCGTCACATCCGTTACGATTGGCGTTGATAAGGCATATACCACACGTACAGGATCCCCCGCAGCATATCGCTCCTGCAGATAAGTTTTCCACGCATTGACATCGGTGATGCCGCTCCAAGGACGCACGGTGATCATCGCGGCGTTATAACCGTTCGAGTTAAGGACGTAAACCCCGATCGTCGCATTGGTAAAAGCAAGCGCATACGTTTCATATTCATTTGAAAGGATACCTCGATTAACCACGCTGCCATAAGATCCAACGTTAAGTGAGACGTAATTTCGGTCAGCATCTCCAGAAGCAGAGGCCCTAAGCTTCCAGGCTTCAGAGCCATCAAAAACCAGCTCCACAGCGTTCTGAATGTATGACCATGTATCAAGACCGGGGTCATAGACCAAACGGTTACGGTAGTTATCTAAGCCATGCCCCCATGAATCAAGCGTTTCACAAGGTATCGCAAAAGAAGCCAATACCCTGCCGTAAGCGTTTTTCGAATCAACCGACGTTACCGCAGTATTCACAAGCACATAAGTAGGGCTTGCCTCAGTCCCCACATTCACACGAACGCTCTTACCGGAGATCTCACCAATCGTCGCAAACGATGATCCTTCCGGCACAAGGACCTCATATGTTGAGCTCCTATGATTGCGGTCAAATATCGATAAATAGCCGTGTGTGCTGCAACTCGGTCCCTGGATAGTACCATCAGGCTTCCAGATATGATCAGATATAGGTTTTTCATCAGAGATAATGGTGTCCCGACAGAATTCACAAACCTGCATGGTATAGCCAACGCTCTGACACGTCGGGACAACAACCGTTGCAACATATCTATGATCGATTGGATCCACATAGTCGCCAAAATAAACCGAACCGCACGAGCAGCGATAATGTGTATATCCCTTTGCAGTACACGTTGGTGCATAAACCGTCTTGACATAATTATGCGTATGATCGGGGAGCCACTGATCGGCTGTAGACTCGCCACAATGCTTACACGTATATCTGATTACACCGTCTTCCTCATCAATTACGCCATCATCCCAGTCATGATCTCCATAAGCCGAGCCAGGATAAACCGTAGTAGCACCGCAGTCACACTGCCAAACCTCTGTACCTCCGTCCTGGCACGTTGTGCCGGGATTAATCAAAATGACTTTTTCAAAATCATGAGTTGCCGAACAGAACTCAAGTAAATAAGTATCGCCACAGGATCCGCATATATCATAACTATCGCAGCCAGTACAATGCACAGTACAGTGTTCAGTGTCAGAAGCCCGTAAATTATCCTCCCATGCTATACAGTCGTCACAGCTCGCGGATGCGGGAAGAGCAAGCACGCACATCAGAGCGGCAATCAGCACGCTAAAAATCAACAATTTACGTTTCATTTCCTTCGCCTCCCGAGGATCAAACGATAAGGCAACAGGACAAAGCCAACCATCGTTGCATTTGTCATCGTAAGAGCATAAAGCTCATAGACTTCAACACAAGTCACTCCGGCAAACCAATGTTGCGCAATCGCATACCACAGATCGTATATTCTCATAGCTATCAAACACCTCCCAAACCGCTAATAAAACGATAGTCCAAAAGATCAGAGTACAAGTTCGGATATTTGCTCCGAGCGTAGTTTCAAAATATGCCGGGTACTGTTCGCCCCAGCTCACCATGATTTCTGCTAACCATGTATAATCCACATTTACCTCCTTCATAAAGAGGTGCGGGGTACGGGAATATCCCGCACCCCGTTTGTGCCGATATTTAATTGAATATCAGACACGTCTGGTGAACTTACGCCAGAGGCTGAACACCGCACCGACGAGCAGACCGAAGCCGATCATGGTCATACCGACCTCAGCAACACTGGTCAAAGTCCCCTCGGCCGTTTTGGTAACGGCATCAAACGTACTGACAACGCCTGTTCCAAGACCGCTGCCGCCGCTGGTAAAACCGTTGACGATTGCTTCTACAAATTTTGCGCCCATGTTTACTGTTTCCTCCATCTCGTATTTCTCCTTTTGAGATTATATTTATTAACAGCGCCCGAAATCTTGACGCTCTTAAGCTTCAATTACCGGATATACCGGAGTACATTCAACCGGCTTCTGACTTACCTTAGTGATTGAGGTGACCTCAGGCTTATCTCTGCCGATCGAATAACCAAGGATAACCTCATGATTCAGGATATCACTCCAACCGGTAAAGCCGATCATACGGACATTGTCGACCTTGACCTTTACCGTACCGTTCGCAACGCCGACTACTTCGGCAACCTCATTGGTATCGACATACAGAATGCAGTTGTTGAACTTGATTGCTTCCGACTTACCTTCGGGGGTGAACTCACCCTTGCTCACTCTGAAACCTTTTACTACGATCATTTTTCTTTTCTCCTTTATGGATAAATTTATTTAACAAGGAACTTGATATCCCTTATTATTTTGTTTGTGAAATTACGAGCTTCATGTAATAATCCCGCTGCTCCTCCAGCTCCTTGATACGATCGTCGTTCCGGAACTCCTCGATCTGTCTCTTCAGATCTGAGATCTCATTATCTCGCTCCACCAGGATCGAGCGCAGCTCAGCGGGTTTGTAAAGCATGTACCTTCCTTCCGGTGTATCATCCGGATCCTCCTGTTGCGCCGGCGCAACAGATTTTTCTTTGCGCCGAGCCTTCAGCGCGAGATCTTCCAACTCTGCTTTGTAGCAGCGGATCTGTCTCCGCGTCCATGATGGCTCGATCGGTTCGCGCTCTTCCGGAGTCAATGGCAGCATCTCGCAAAGAGCGGAATAGGTGAATTGACGGTACTGAGAACGCAGCTGCACGCGTTCTTTATCGCCGAACTCATCCACGATATTCATCAGCCGGCTAACCTGGCTTTTATCCAGACCGAACTTCACATCACACACGGCGA
Source organism: Clostridia bacterium (assembly GCA_017452525.1). Taxonomy (GTDB): domain Bacteria; phylum Bacillota; class Clostridia; order Oscillospirales; family CAG-272; genus RGIG3947. The sequence continues at coordinate 6,669 of JAFTMG010000124.1, read as the reverse complement.
AGAAGGTCGCTGCCGAACCGTTATAGCCGAAGCTCACATCCTCATACACACCGCGGATCTCATCATCAGTCGCGTGAATCGCGTAGGCATTTGAATTGTAATACTGTATCAGCTTCACGCCAATCATGAACTTCTCTTCCGTTCCGCGCCCGATCCGGGACTGCAGATCAGAGATCACGTTGGCGTCATAGCCTTGATCGATCAGCTCAACGCGCACGTGATAATGCTTTTTACGGTCGAAATTGATCATTTTCTTGCAATCTGATCTTGTAGATCTGCAATCTGATGATCTCGATTCTGGATGATCTCCTTCAGCAGTGCGTTTTCATCCTCAAGATCTGCAACCGTCTTCGGACGCTTCAGGATCACCGGCACAAATGCAATAATACATATAACAAGCAATGCAGTTAAAATAACTACAGTTTCCATATAGTCTCCTCTCTTCCTTTGGCCGTCTACTCCCGCGCCGATGAACCGCGAGGCATCGGCGGGGCGAGTAGATCGCGCTCCAAATTATCAATCCTACTTGGAGCTCAGGTATCTATTCCAATCGGCCAAAGGAATAACCGCATTGGACCTTATTGGCGCCCGTCTTTCCGGGCTGTCACCTCTGATTTTTTTCAAGCATCCATGTTGGTTCCTGTCTTGCCATGAGATCGGGTGCCACTTAGTGACCGTTACCCACCGTGACGGTGGCTCATGGATCGTTCACGGATTTTAAAGCGGAAAGTCTTTTTTAGTCGCTTCGGACGCATCGTCGCCGATATCTGAAACAGCGTACAAACCATGACCGGTTACCTGCTCTTCTCTTCGCAGACCTCACAATCGTCTTATAGCTGCGTCTCACGTTTCTTTCTTCAGACTTTTTTATGTGTCCTAAACCCCAATGGACCTTATATGTTTTGATTCCGAGCAATCAAGTTCTTCAGCTGCTCTTCAGATCTGACGTTGGTAATGTGAGCCTCATTAAGCGACGCCAGGAATCTGCATAAGATCGCAGATTCTTTTTTATTAACTATCTTACTCCAGATATTAAGCAAATCACTCACACGTTCGAGATCCCCAGGATTTAAGATCATCTGCACATACTGATATTTTACATTGTTACTCATCGGCGGGAGCCTCCTGTTCCGAGAATGCATCTTCACAAAATTGGATATCCTTCTCAAGGAGTGCGCCCTCAAGAACAAACCATGCTTTGTTTACATCATCAATCGCAAATCTCAATGCCGTGATCAGCTTATGGCAGTTATCGAGCAATTTAGGATCCGCTTCATCCGAATCCAAAATACGGGAACAATTGGACATGATACAGCTCATAGTATTGATCGCATCGCATAACCAATTTTGACTAGCACACAGATGATTGTTAACTGTTCTCTTTTCGTTTTCCATTTCCTTTTCTCCTTTGTTTTTAATAAATACCATTGTACCATAAAAGGTACATCAATAGTATATACCTTTCTTGGTACATTGTCAAGCGTAAAAATACCAAACATGGTACAATTGTTAAAAGATCACAAATATTCAGGAGAAATGTTGTGTTAGATTACAAAGAAATTCTAAGAAATTTGCGTGTTGATCACGACTATAGCCAAGAAGATGTTGCGAAATATCTCAAGATAGAGCGAAAAACCTACAACAGATATGAAAGTGAAAATCAAACATCCGAAATTAAATTCAAAGATGTAATCGAACTTGCAAAGCTCTATAATGTATCGCTCGACTACATAGCTGGATTAATAAGCTCGCCACAAACAATCGACAGGAAACCATACAACCCAAAGATCTACAACATAAAGCAAAGCGGCAATATTACAAATCATTTTGATTGAGGAAAAAACATCATGGAAAATCTTCCAAATAAATTCACAGAAAGCCTCATGATTGGTCTCATATGGGGTATCCTACTCTTCGTTGGTTACTGCGGTTTAGCTATGATAGTTAAATATCATACTGGATTCGATATGTTCAGAGATGTTTACAAACTCCTAAAAAATGCATGGGATAAATTTTCATCAAAAAATGCTAACAGTCTAGAGGACCAAACACATAAACCTCCAGCTGAATATGAAACATATTACAAATTTGCTGATGATCTCACAAGCCCGAACAACAATTACCGCAAAAAGCCATTACTTACCGATCATGAGTATAAATTCTACTGTGCTTTAACTCCTATAGCAAAAAAGTACGGTTTCTGTATCTTATCAAAAATCCGAATTGCAGATCTGGTAGAGCCGACAGCTCACGTCTATAAAGAACGAAGCGACTATTATCACTACTTCGGTAAGATCAAAGCCAAACATATTGACTTCGCACTTTGCGATCCTGCTAACCTCGAGGTAAAATTACTGATCGAATTAGACGATTGGACACACGAAACAGCCAAAGGCAGAGAACGTGATGAATTTGTTGAATCGGTTTATGAAGACACCGGATACCGTCTCCTAAGAGTCACCAACAATTGGCAATTAGAAGAAAAAATCTGTGATATACTTGATATCACAGAGGAATATAAAATAAAAACCCCTTGACAAATCAAGAGGTTTTGTGTATAATGAAAATACAAGGAGACACCCGATAGCGGCTGCTTCCTCGTGCTTAGTTTAAGATAACCGCACCAGTGGGCATTTTGGGCGGTTATCTTTTCTTATTGTGAAAATAAGACATAATAGCAAATACAACAAGCACGATCTGTAAAAGATCCTGCCATGTAACATAGGCCATCACATCACCTCCCTCCTTTGAGGAAGGCGAAAAGATTTTCAACTTCCTCAAAATGGTTCATCTTGAGGAAGAAGCCGCCACCGTTATTTGGTGTCTCCAGGGGTCTTTCGACCGTAAACATCATAACATATCATTTTCCATTTGTCAAGTCCCTTCTGCAGATGCTTCGGCAACTGGAAATCGTGTATACGTTGATAGCGTATCAAGAGTTCGAATCTCTTTCTCTCCGCCAACAAAAAGCAGGATATCCTTTAGGATATCCTGCTTTTTGTTCGTTGAGATGTTACGATTTGAACTCTCTCGTGTTTGCGGAGCAAACCGATGGGGTTTTGCGCTCATCTACAAAAACGATTTCGACAGATTCTCGCGCAAAGCGTGGTGAGGCTCATTTGCGATAACCGCAATTCTTGGCAACTTTTATAAGTCCAACGCTTTCACAAGCCGCTACCCCGAGAGGGGAATCGTCTTCAGCCGAATTGGCGTTGCCGATGGTGGCGTTATCTTTTAAGCAACTGTCGATCGCGTACTTCCACATCAAGTCAATCACGTTCTGTTCTCGGATCGTACCGGCGGTAAATATAGCGCCGATATCATATTTTCTGAGTTCACGAATTTGGTCCAGTGTGGGCATTGCCAGACAGACAAGCTCTCCGTTTTCAAATACGCCCATCGGCTTCATGCCTGCATTGCCTTTTCCGTCAAAGTGGATCTGAATTGCTCTCACATGGCACTCGGCACACCCTCCGTTTTGCTTGAACGCCTTGATATATCCCATATCTTCCACGCCAAGCGGGCGAATCTCCATCCCCTCATATTCGGGAACGGTAACCGTATCTTTTGGGTAGATCATATCGTATCCGTAACGGCAAGTCAAACCCAGCTTTGCAACCTCCGCATCGAAGGTCTCCCATTCCGCGTGAACCGATCTGCGAATGGAAAAGCGCGGATCTGTGAGCTTGGAGAACAGCTTCAGGTAAGGCAGTGCGTCTTCCTCCGCTTCGCATATCAGCATCACGGCGGGCTCTGCGGAATTATAGTCCGACACATACACAAAATGCGCAAGTGAACCGGGATCGCCGAGCGTCAGGATCTCAGACTCCGCAACGGTCATTCCGACAATATCCTCAGCATATTTGAGCGGATTATGAGTGAAGCAAAAATCGAGGGCAAGATCCACATCCGACACCTTCAATTCGGGAAAGCTCCGTCTGAAATGGCTAATTGCAATTTTGCCGGAAAGATCGTGCCACGTAACCGCCTCTCCGGCATATTTTTCACGGTATTCACTCGGCGTCATACTGTAAAAATTTTTAAAGGCGCGGGTGAAGCTCTCCGGGCTTGCATAGCCGAAATCAAGCGCGATCTCAAGCACGGTCCTTTGCGTTCTGCGAAGCTCCAGCGCACTTCTCGTGAGCTTGTAAATGCGGGCATATTCCACGGGGCTATACCCCGTATGCTGTCTGAAGATCGCATCAAAGTAAGTAAGCGAAAATCCGGCATTGTCCGCAATGCGCTGCAGCGACAGATTGTCTTTGGGATTCTTTTGTATGAACCCGATGGCTTTTTCAATTAAGTTTTTGTTTTCCATAAGGTCATCTCCTTTCTGTGCTTACATTGTAGCATACAGCTACCGCAGTTGTCCTTGCAGATATTACGGGCTTTCCGGATACCGCATATTTTACTGTGTCACATCAGTGGGGGCGCGGTCCTGACAACCGCCCGTCTGCGGAATGGAAAAATCTGCTTGACAAATACACCCGACTATGCTATACTTATTTTAACCTTTGAAGACAAATTTCCGACTCCCGTTTCCAAACGGGAGTTTCCTTTCACATGTTCCACATGACATCCCGGGAAAGGAGGAGTATTCATGCGGCAAAAGCACAGACACCTGTTGCTCGTTCTCAATATCATTGCCATCGTCCTGATCCTATGCTTTATCTTTGGCAATTCCATGGCAAGTAAAAAAGAATCCAGCCAACAAAGCACCACTGTGAGCAACCTCATACGCCCGATCCTTTATCCGGTCGTGGATCTGTTGAGCGCACAACCCGTTACCAATCAGCTCTTACATACGGTGGTACGGAAAACGGCGCATTTCGTTGAATTCGCCGCCCTCGCGGTATTCTCCACCTTACTGCTCTATCAGCTCCGCGGCACGTGGCGGACACACTGTCTTGCCTACGTCCTGTTCGGCACGCTCCTCTCGGCGGTGACCGATGAATTCATTCAATCCCTCACAGAGCGCGGCTCCCGCGTGACGGACGTGGTATTGGATTTCAGCGGTGCGCTGACGGGCATCCTCCTCACCGTACTGCTGGCAGAGTGGATCCGGCACCTGCTTCGAAACAAACCATAAAATCAAGGGCGGCGCAATCGCGCCGCCCTTTTGGGATCAAGATATTCGCTATGTTACAGATCAGCTGTCGAGCTTCTTGAAAGCTTCAGTGATCTTCGCCAACTGCTTGGGAAGGACCTTCTTATAAGCAGCGCTGGCAGAGCCCCAAGGAGTGTGGTTGACAACGGAGTTGTCCCAGTTATCACTCATTGCGCCCAGATCGGAGTTGAAGAGACGACCGATATCGAAGATGATACCTGCACGGATGATATCATACATCTCGGACTCGGTGGAGGTCTCGGAGTACTTCAGCTTCATCGTGGTCTCAAACAGAGCGGGCGTGGTGTTGCGGTATGCCTCGGATGCCCAGCACTCGAGAACGGCTGCAGCACGGTTCTGATCCTTGGAGTTGCCATAGATCGCATAGAAGGAAACGGGGTTACCAACTACGGTGATGTGGCGCTCCTGAGCCTCATCGTACTTCGGGATCGGAACGATACCGTAAGAGAAGCCGGAGTCAACAACGGTGTCAGCAACGTCCTTATGACGGGTCATAACCATGAAGCTGGTGCCGTTGTAGAAGGGGGTGCGGTAGTTATTGGAGTCGGTCCAAACGTCATCGGAAACAGCCCAAGCACCCATGTAGTCACTCAGGTTGACTGCCTTCTCAGAGAAGTAGTCATCGGAGATCTTGAACAGATTCTCATCATCGGGGTCACACTGCTTCAGACCTGCGCCGTAGTAGATAGCATCATAGTGCCAGTTCAGAGAGGTGAAGCCGAAGAAGTCGCCGGCGCTCTTGCTACCGTTATTATCCAGATCCTGATACAGGTTCTTGGTAACAGCCTGCAGGTTCTCCATGGTCCACTTGCCTTCCTTTACGAGGGCGGCGGGATCCTGAATCTTGTACTCGCCCATGATGTCCTTGTTGTAGAACATACAGTACATCATGTGGATAGAGTTGATGGAAACGTCACCGGTAACGAAGTACATTCTGTCACCAATGGTAGCGGTCTCGGTCATAACGGTAGGCCACCAGGGCATATCGAAATCGAGATAATCCAGAGGCATCAGGTCGGCACAGTAGCCGTACATAGCGGTGAGCGCGATGGTACGGGAGTGTGCGGAGATCAGATCCCAAGTGGTGTCGCCGGCGTTGTAGCCGTTACCGACATACTGTGCGTATGCGGCGCCGACGCCGTTGTTATACTGACCCTTGGTGGAGTCCCAAGCGAAGGTGACATTCAGGGTCTCCTGAACGTTCATGTTACGCTGGTAGATCGCGTCGTTGATCAGGTCACCGGTGACCTCCTCAACTACGAACTCCGGCTTCTCAACGTCGGTCCACCACAGAATGGTGACTTCCTCGCCCTTGAAATCAAGCTCGGGGAGGGAGCTCTTGAGATAACCGTTTTCATCATAGGGGTTCTCGGTCGTTGCTTCGGTAGCGGCGGTGGTCGCTTCTGCATCCCCACCCTGAACGGCTGCGGTCGTGGTCGTTGCGGGTTCGTCGGACTTACCGCAAGCAACGGCTGCCACCAACATCAGAGTTGCCATCACCAAAGCAAGGATTCTTGCTGTGAGTTTCATCGTGAATTCCT
>JAFTMG010000123.1 GCA_017452525.1 Clostridia bacterium | reverse complement strand
CGAACGAAGGCAGGGCTCTGCCCTGCACCCGCCAAAGGACCCTTTTTTGAAGGGTCCTCTGGACTCTCCTAAAATCTTTGTGGCAGGGGTATGAGGCGAGGTGTTTATCTCGCTGTTGACGGATATGAACCGGGCGGGGCGGTTATGAGCGGGTTGACGGATACCTCCCTTGCATGGCTTGAGCGGGCAAACTTCGTAAACGTCAGGCACCTCCGAGACCCTGCCGTTTTGGCTGCCGTGGCGCGCGCCGCACGTAATGGGGCTGTTTAGTGTATGACACGGGACTGCTATCATTGTTCTGTCTGAACCGTTGTCGCTTTGTCTGTAAAGTTTTCCGACAAAGTTAAATACAACAGCTTCGTATCGTACACTAAATGACCCCATTTCGAGCGGCGAGCGCCATGGCAGCCGAAGCGGCAGGGTCTCGGAGGTGCCTGACGCGAACGAAGTTTGCCCGCTCGAACCATGACAGGTTTGCATCCGTCTATCCGCTCATAACCGCCCCGCCCGAACCCCTCCACGGCGAGAGCAAGATAAACACCCCGCCTCATACCCATAGTGTGAAGATTTTCGGAGGGTCAAGGGAACCCTTCAAAAAAGGGTTCCCTTGCGGGTGCAGGGCAGAGCCCTGCCTTCGTCCGCGCCACGATACCTCCACCCCGCTAAACTTCCAATTGGAACGCCTCAAACTCGCCGACAATCTCAAATTTGAAGAACATCCGCCTTTGATATGACGGCACGTAAAAAATTAAGGAGAGTATCGTATCATGACAGCAGAAAAAAGATATGTGACGTATGAAAAATTCGGTGCGATCGGTGACGGCGTGACCGATGATATGCCCGCCATCGTTGCCTGCCATGCTTATGCCAATGAGCACGGTCTGGACGTTGTGGGGCGGGAGGATGCCAATTACTACATCGGTGGCAAGGATCTCACCGCTGTGATCAAAACGAACGTCCGCTGGGGCGGCGCGCACTTTACGGTCGATGACCGGAACGTGGAGCGCATCACGCAGAGCTGTTTTTACGTCGCACCCGACGGAGAACGCTTTACCCCCGATATTGTCTCGCTTCGTCGCGGGCAGGAGCGGGTCGACTTTCCCCATGAGGGCAACGTTTACGTCCGCGTCTATAACCAAAACCGGCCGGTCTATATCCGCAAGGGCTTGAACAAAAACAACGGAACCCCTGCCTCGGACTGCTTTGCAATCGATGCCGAGGGCAACGTGACCGGTTCGATCAATTGGGATTACGAAACCGTTACCGACGCCTACGCCATTTCTGCCGATGATACTCCCATTGTGATCGAGGGCGGTATATTTACGACCATCGCCAATGCCCAGCCCAGCTTTTACAATTACCACAGCCGCAATATTTCCGTCACTCGCTCCCACGTGACGGTGCGCGGGCTGACGCACTATATCGCGGGCGAGGGCGAGCAGGGCGCGCCTTATTCGGGATTTCTGACTGTCAGTGAGGCGATGGATGTCACGCTGGAGGATTGTCTCATGACTGCCCACAAGACCTATTGGACGGAGAGCAAGATTCCCGGCAAGCAGGTTCCGATGGGGTCCTACGATATCTCCGCCACAGCGGTGATCGGTCTGCGGCTGATCCGCGTCCGTCAAACGACAGATATCAGCGACAAGCGGTATTGGGGACTGATGGGCTCGAATTTCTCTAAGAATTTTTACATGGAGGACTGCGTCATGTCCCGTTTTGACGCGCACATGGGTGTGACGAACGGGCAGATCAAACATTGCCGATTGGGTCATATGGGCACCAATCTGATCGGGTTCGGCGAGTTCCTGATCGAGGGCACCACCTTTGTCTGCTCACGCACTGTCACCCTCCGTCCCGATTACGGTTCCTTCTTTCATGGGAAGGTAACGCTGAAGGACTGCGTTTGGATCCCCACGCTGGACGAATCCAGGGTTGGCGCGGAGATTCTGAAGGCGCAAAATGAAGGCGATCATGATTTCGGTTACGAATGCGGCATGCCCGACACCATTGTCATTGACGGTCTGCTGATCGATGACAGCCATCTGACAAATCCCGAACTGGTTTATTATCTCCTCCCCGACTACGATGCCGAGTTCGCACCCGACAAGCCCTATCCTTACGGAACGCCGAAGCAGGTGATCACTAAAGGGATCCGCTCCCTCGCGGGACGCAAAATTCTGCCCTTCCGCAAGCCGGAACAATATCCCGCACTGTCGGGACTGACGGTCGGCTGAGCCGCCGCACCCGGAAACCAAAATATAATATAGCTGTATACAGAAAAACAGATCGGGTGACACAGAAAGGAAAAGACGATGAGATACTGTTGGAAAAAAGACGTGATACGCGTGATCGGCTTGCTTCTGGCGATCCTTTTGTTGACCGCCTGCGGCGAAGGCGAGCCGGCAGAGACCGAGGCGGAAAGCACGCAGACCGTCAGCGAGACGGTTGTTGCCACGACCGAAGCGCCAAAGGAATATTTTAAGCTGAGCGCCGATGTGTACGTGGTGCGCCCCACGGGCGAGCTTTCGGAGACGATGCTTGCCGCCATCAAGATGATCTCGGGCGCGGGAAAAGCGCTGGTGGAGAAGGGGATCACGGTGACGGAGGACTGGTATCGGGACGAGCTGGTCCGCCATGAATTTGAGATCCTGCTTGGCACCACCAACCGCCCCGAATCGGGCGCGGCGTACGATGCGTTGAGTTATTATGACTACTGTTATGAGGTCCTCTCGCCCAACGTGGTGGTCATCTGCGGCGGAAGCGACAGCGCTACGCTCAACGCCGTGCAGAAATTCCTTTTCGATTGCTACGGCTACCGTGCGGGAGCGCAGGGCGAGTGGAAGGAGATCCCCGTCGGCACCTCTTATACCCACCGCCAAAGCTATGATCTGACCCTGAAGCTTTGCGGGGAGCCGATCGGAAACTACACCATCGTTCACAAGGACAACGCCCTGCATCTGGCGGCGGCAAAGCTGCTTCGCGCCGCGCTGTCCAAGGCGTGCGGTGTACTGCTGCCCCTTGCTACGGTGGAGGAATATCAGGGCGGCGATGCCATCCTGCTCGGCATGGCGGATACGGACGGCTCTCACCTCTATCGGGACTTTGGCTCCTACAGCTTTGCGATGAAATATGAAAAGCGGGGAGAGGATACTCTCGTGGCGGTCGACTCCACCGCCAACATCAATCTGGTGGCGCAGGCATGCGCTGACACCCTGCTGACGTCCGCGCCCGGCAGGGGGGAATATGATATTGCGCTGAGCGAGGAGGCGCGGATCTATTGCGCCTGCGCCGATGCCATGTACGGACTTTCCTTGGTGAAGGTCAGCGACGAGGCAGAGGTGACCGACGGTCTGCAGTACAGCAAGCGGAGCTACCGCGATAAGGACGGCAAGCCGGTGGTTGCTTACGTGCTGGAGGTGGATCTGAACAAGCTGGAGCTGATCAATGCCACGCCGAATTACGGGGACGTCATTTTCAACGTCAAGGCGACCACGCTGCAAGCCATGAAATCGGCAGACGCGGCGGGCTGGCAGGTCTTTGCGGGCGTCAATGCCGACTTCTTCCGCATCAACGGCGACTATTCGCCGCAGGGGCTTTGCGTCAAGGAAGGGAAGATACTGAGCGGCGTCAGCGACCGCCCCTGGTTCGGTATCACCAAGGAGGGCACAGCCGTGATGGGCACGGCGTCGGATTACGCCAAGTATCACGGTAAGCTCCGTGAGGCGGTCGGCGGCAGTGCCGTCTTGTTGCGGGGCGGCTTTGTGGAGAACGTCAGCTATCAGGCGGCATCCAAGGCGGATCGGCATCCCAGAACGCTGGTGGGCATCAAGGAGGACGGCAAAGTCCTGCTTGTCGCCATCGATGGCAGACAGGCTGCCCTTTCCAACGGCGCCTCGCTCAGTGATTGCGCGGCGATCCTTTTGGAGCTGGGGGCGGTGGACGGCGTCAATCTGGATGGCGGCGGCTCCACCACGGTCATCACCTCGGACGGTGCGGGCAAGTATTCCGTCCGCAACAGCCCCTCCGACGGGTCTTTGCGAAACGTATATAACTCTTTGGTAGTCGCCAAAAAAGAAAATTGAACCTGTTGCAGATGGGGAGGTGAGAAGATGGAGGCTACGTGGAATCCGTGGCACGGTTGCCGAAAGCTGAGCGAGGGCTGTCGAAACTGCTACGTCTATCGCATGGATGCCCGCTACGAAAAGGATGCCGCAGAGGTGCGGCGCAATGCCTCCACCTTTCGGCTGCCCCTTGCCCGCGACCGCCACGGTGCTTATAAATATCCTGCCGGGACGGTTTTTTACACCTGCTTTACCTCCGATTTCTTTCTGGAGGATGCCGATGAATGGCGGAGAGAGGTGTGGGAGATCATTCGCGCGCGGCAGGACTGTCGGTTTTTTATCATCACCAAGCGGGTCCACCGCATTGCCGACTGCCTGCCCGACGATTGGGGAGAGGACTACGACCACGTTGCCATTGCCGCCACGGTGGAAAATCAGCAGATGGCGGACGCGCGGTTGCCCATCTATCTGGCGCTCCCCATTCGGGATAAATCCATTGTCTGTGAGCCGCTTCTGAGCCCGATGGACCTCTCTCCCTATCTGACGGATGCTATTGGTCAGGTCTCGGCGGGCGGCGAGTCGGGGGAGCGTGCCAGAGTCTGTCACTATGAGTGGGTCCTTTCCCTGCGTGAGCAATGTGTGCGGGCGGGGATCGCCTTTCACTATCATCAGACGGGTGCCCGTCTGATCAAGGATGGCAGACTCTACCGCATTCCACGAATGCATCAGCACGCGCAGGCAAAAAAGGCAAATATCGAGTATTCTCCGCCGAAGCACGGCGCGGAGGATCCCAACGGGGAGGGATGAGGCGGTGTCAGCACTTAATATTCAAAGGTATCTGAATATGTCGCTGTGTATCCTGCGGCAGGGTCCGTGGGAGGCGGTGATCAATCTGACGCGGGGCGCCAATTGCATTGCCCTGCGGCATCGCGGCTTGGGCGCACGGATACTGCGGGAGCCGAGCTATGAGGAGGGGGAGCATCCCTTCCTGTACGGCATGCCCATTCTCTTTCCTGTGAATCGCATCTCGGGCGGTCGGTTTGTGTTTGAGGGCAGAGAATACCGCTTTCCCGTCAACGAGCCGGAAACGGGCTGCCATTTGCATGGAGATCTCCACGCCGCGCCCTTTGAAGCGATAGAGGGAGACGGGCGACAGGTGGTCTGCCGCTATCGGGCGGATGAGGCACATCCCTACGGGGCTTTCCCACATGCCTTTGAGGTCCGGATCACCTATCGTCTGGAGGAGGATGGACTTGCGCAGATCACGGAGGTGATCAATCGCTCCGATACGGCAATGCCCTGTATGCTTGGCTTCCATACCACCTTTCAGATCCCCTTTATCGAGGGCGGAAGTGTGACGGTACGGGCGGATGTGGGTGAGGAATTTTCGCGCGGCGCAGACTATCTGCCCACCGGCGAGACCCCGCCGCCCGATCCCGCCGTGCGGGAGATCCGCGATGGGAGCTGGGATCCGCTTTCCGTACCGCTCAGCCGCCACCTTCGCACGGGAGAGAGCGGTATTGCTGAGCTGACGGACCGCCGCCATGGGGTACGACTGCTGTACGAAAACGATGCCGCGTGGGGATTCCGCCTCATTTACAACGGAGACGCGAGCGGATTTCTCTGCTTTGAGCCGCAGAACTGTCTGGTGGACGCGCCAAACAACGTGTTCGGCCGCGCATGCTCCGGTTTTGTTGCCATCCCACCCGGTGAGACGCGGATCTACCGCTCGCGCTTGCGGCTGGTCGAGCTGCCGTAAAATGTCAAATTGGGGTTTATCGACGAGATAGAGGTTAAATTGTGTAGGGACCGGCGACCCCGACGGTCCGTTTCCGGACGGTTTGTGATCGCCAAACCCTTGTGGGGTGGACCGACGGGGACGCCGGTCCCTACAAGAAGGGTGCCGCATGGCGGTTGTTCCGTTT
>JAFTMG010000122.1 GCA_017452525.1 Clostridia bacterium | reverse complement strand
TCAAGCGTCATGTGTTTGTTTCGCTTTTCATTGTTCATAGTCTGGAACCTCCTTTTCCCAGACTAAATTCTACCACAAAATCTTTCCCACACTAAATTCCACTTCAAATTCCACTGTGGAATTTACTTTGGGAATTCACTTCCCAACAATAATCAAATAACTTCTCCAAAACTCATTGACAAAACCGCAAAAATATGATACACTAACTCTGTACGAAAACAAATCAAAGGCAATGACGAAGACGGTGCGAGGCAAACGTCCACAGAGAGCATGCATATGGTGCGAGCATGCGGCAAGTCACCTTTCCCACCCATCACTTCCGAGCCGATGCCCCGATCTCCCAAAGCACGGGAGGGTAGGTGCGTCCGCGCCGCGGCGTTACGGCGGCAGAGCGGCAGGGAAGGATATCCCTGCAACATGAGTGGTACCGCGAGGACAAGTGTGCCCCGTCTCATGGTCAGAAGCTGACCGTGGGGCGTTTTTTGTTTTCTCCCACGAAAGAAAAAATATTAACATAAAAGAAGGAAAAAGACATGGCAAAAGATTACACCAAATCGCTGAATCTGCCCGTTACATCGTTCCCGATGCGCGCAAGTCTGCCCCAGCGTGAGCCCGATATGCTCCGCTACTGGGAGGAGCTGGATCTCTACGGCAAGATGCAGGAAACTGCCGCCGACCGCCCGCTCTTCGTTCTGCACGACGGCCCTCCGTTCTCCAACGGCAACATCCACATGGGTCACGCGCTCAACAAGACCCTGAAGGATTTCATCAACAAATCTCACCAGATGATGGGTTATCGCGTCCCCTTCATCCCCGGCTGGGATAACCACGGTATGCCCATCGAGTCTGCCATCATCAAGCAGAACAAGCTCGACCATAAGAAGATGTCCGTCTCCGACTTCCGCTCCGCATGCCAGAACTTCGCGCAGAAGTTCATCGACATCCAGCGCGACCAGTTCAAGCGTCTGGGCATCACCGCCGACTGGGAGCACCCCTATGCCACCATGACGCCCGATTTCGAGGCGCGTGAGGTCAAGGTGTTCGGCGAAATGTACCGCCGCGGCTATATCTACAAGGGCATGAAGCCTGTTTACTGGTGCCCCAAGGACGAGACCGCGCTGGCTGAGGCCGAGATCGAGTATAAGACCGATCCCTGTACCTCCATCTATGTCAAGTTCCGCGTCAAGGATGACAAGGGCAAGCTGGCAGGCATCTGCGATCTGAACAATACCTATTTCATCATCTGGACCACCACCACATGGACCCTGCCCGGCAACCAGCTCATCACCCTCAGCCCCGTCGACGAGTATGTCGTCGTCAAGGCTCCGAGCGGTGAGTGCTACATCGTTGCCCGCGCGCTGTGCGATAAGACCATGACCGACGGCGGCATCGAGGACTATGAGATCCTCGCTACCTTCCTCGGCTCCGATCTCGAGTACATGACCGCTCAGCATCCCTTCCTCGACCGTGAGTCTCTCATCGCCGTGGCAGACTATGTCACCATGGATGCCGGTACCGGCTGCGTTCATACCGCGGGCGGCTTCGGTGCCGATGACTATGTTACCAGCCGCCGCTACAACATCGACGTTGTCGTCCCCGTAGACGACCGCGGCTATCAGACCAAAGACGCAGGCAAGTTTGCCGGTCTGTATTACGATGCTTCCAACAAGGCCATCCTTGAGGATCTGAAGGAAACGGGCGCCCTGTTCGCTTCCAAGGACTTTGAGCATGAATATCCGCACTGCTGGCGCTGCAAGTCTCCCATCATCTTCCGCGCTACCCCTCAGTGGTTCTGCTCGGTGGATGCCTTCAAGGAAGAGGCTGTCAAGGCATGCGAGGACGTGCAGTGGCTGCCCGCATGGGGCGGCGAGCGCATGGTGCAGATGATCCGCGAGCGCGCCGACTGGTGTATCTCCCGTCAGCGTAAGTGGGGTCTGCCCATTCCCGTATTCTACTGCGAGGACTGCGGCGAAGTTATTTGTGATGAAAAGACCATCGAGAGCGTTTCCGCCATCTTCGGCGAGAAGGGCTCCAACGCATGGTTCGACCTTGAGGCTGCCGAGCTGCTGCCCGAGGGCTACGTCTGCCCCAAGTGCGGCAAGACGCATTTTATCAAGGAAGCCAACACCCTTGACGGTTGGTTTGACTCCGGTTCCACTCACTTCGGCGTGCTGAAGGATGAGGAGTGGCCCGCTGATGTATATCTGGAGGGTGCTGACCAGTATCGCGGTTGGTTCCAGTCCTCTCTTCTGACCGCTGTCGGCTCCACCGGCGTGGCTAAGGCTCCCTTCAAGGCAGTTCTGACCCACGGCTGGGTCGTTGACGGCGAGGGCAGAGCGATGCACAAGTCCCTCGGCAACGGCGTTGACCCGCTGGATATGATCAAGAAGTACGGCGCCGATCTGGTCCGTCTCTGGGTTGCGTCCGCTGACTATCAGGTAGACGTCCGCGCATCCGACTTGATCTTCAAGCAGCTCTCCGAGGCATACCGCAAGATTCGTAACACCGCTCGCATCCTGCTGGCGAACCTGGGCGAGGGCGAGGGTGCCTTTGATCCCGATGCCGATCTCGTGGCTTATGCCGATATGTATGAGATCGACCGCTGGGCGATCGCCCGCTTCAATGAGCTGGTCAAGGAGTGCCGCCGCGGCTACGATGAGTATGAGTTCCATGCCATCTACCACGCCATCACCAATTTCTGCACCACCGATATGTCCAAGCTCTATGTCGATATCACCAAGGACCGTGTCTACACCGAGAAGAAGGATTCCGCCGCTCGCCGCTCCGCGCTGAGCGCCATGTATGTCATTCTCAACGGTCTGACCCGCCTGCTGGCTCCTATTCTCAGCTTCACCGCTGAGGAGATCTGGAAGGCTATGCCTCACGCCGCTGCCGACAATAAGGAAAGCGTATTCCTCAATCTGATGCCCGCATACGACGAGGCACTGACCTTTACCGAGATCACCGACCGCTGGAACCGTATGCTCGACCTGCGCGATGACATGATGAAGGCGCTCGAGCTGGCGCGTGCCGACAAGATGATCGGTAAGTCCCTCGATGCCGCCATCACCGTCTATACCGAGGACGATGCCACCTACGAGCTGCTGGCAGGCTTTGGCCGTGAGCTGGCTACCGTTACCATCACCTCCGACGCCAAGGTCGTCAAGGGTGCCGCTCCCGTGGATCCCGCCGTATTCACCGAGACCGTTTCCGGCATCGCCGTCAAGGTCATGCCCGCTGAGGGTGTGAAGTGCGACCGTTGCTGGGCATTCACCACCGATTCCGTCAGCGATGGCGAGGGTTGCCTCTGCGCACGCTGCAACGCGATCGTCAACGGCTGATCGATATCACCGAAAAACCGCCGCACAGTCTGCCTGGCGTTCTGCGCGGCGGTTTCCCAATTTGCAGACAAGAAAGGAGGACCAAACCGTGTGGCTTTGGATCCTGATCATTGCCGCCACCGTCTGGTTGGATCAGCTGACCAAGTGGCTGGCAGTTACCTTCCTTCAAGGTAACCCCTCCGTGCCCATTATTCCGGAGGTTTTCCAACTGACTTATCTGGAAAATCCGGGCGCGGCATTCGGTATGCTTCAAAATAACCGATGGGTCTTTCTGATCGTTTCTACCGTCGGTATCATTGCAGTCTATCTCTATTTGGCAATCAAGCGCCCCTCCTCCCGCCTGCTTTGTCTCGCGCTGTCCTTTATCGTGGGCGGCGGCATCGGCAATATGATCGACCGCGTGCTTCTCGGTTACGTGGTGGACTTCTTTGATTTCTGTCTGATCCATTTTGCTATCTTCAACGTAGCCGATTCCTTCGTTTGCGTCGGCGCGGGTATGCTGGCGCTTTGGGTCATCCTCGATACCGTTGCCGAGGAGAAGAAGATCAAGGCGGCAAAGGCTGCCGCCGCGCGGCAGGGTGAGGAGAAGCCCCATGAATGAGGAAATATTTCTGACCGTTTCCGCCGAGGAGGCGGGGACGCGGCTGGATGCCTATCTTGCCGCCGCCACCGATCTGACCCGTTCCGCCGCCGTGCGGCTGATCGAGGAAGGGCAGGTGACCGTAGGCGGAAAACGCCCCAATAAAAAAGACAAGGTGCAGGCGGGAGATCGGATCACCGTCACTCTGCCGGAGCCTGAGGCGGACGAGGCGGTGCCGCAGAATATTCCTTTGGATATCGTCTATGAGGATGGCGATATTCTCGTGGTCAACAAGCCCTGCGGCATGGTCGTCCATCCCGCGGCAGGCAATCCCGACGGGACGCTGGTCAACGCCATTCTCTATCATTGCGGAGATTCGCTCTCCGGCATTGGCGGTGTCATCCGTCCCGGCATCGTTCACCGCATCGATAAGGATACCAGCGGTCTGCTGGTCATTGCCAAGAATGACGCGGCTCACCTTGCGCTCTCCGAGCAGCTGAAGGTCCACCGCGTGCGCCGTGTCTACCACGCCATTGCCATCGGCAATCTGCGGGAAGAGACGGGAACGGTGGATGCCCCCATCGGACGCCATCCCACCGACCGCAAGAAAATGGCGGTGCTGCGCGGAGAGGGCGCTCACGCGCGGGATGCCGTGACGCACTACCGCGTGCTGGAGCGGTTTGCGGGCATGTGCCACGTGGAGTGCCGACTGGAAACGGGGCGCACCCATCAGATCCGCGTCCACCTTTCCTCGCTGGGGCATCCGTTGCTGGGTGATCCTGTCTACGGCGGGGAAAGCCATGCCTTTTGCCGCAGTCATGCGGCGCTGATCCACGGTCAATGCCTGCATGCGGCAGAGCTTTCTCTGATACACCCGCAAAGCGGCAAGGAAATGCACTTCTCCTGCCCCTTGCCCGAGGATATGGAGAAGATCTTGGCGATCCTGCGCCGCACATAAAGGAGATATTATGGGAAAATTTGATCATATTCTGATCGTAACCGATCTGGATTTTACTTTTCTCGGAGAGGGAGGCACCTTGGTCGAGCGAAATCTGGAGGCAGTGCGCCGCTTCCGCGCTGAGGGCGGTAAATTTACCATTGCCACGGGTCGCCGTCTCTTCGATGCCCGTCGTGCCATCCCGGATCTGGAGCATATCGTCAATGCCCCCGCCATTCTGGCAAACGGCACCATCCTTCACGACGTGGTCAACGACGTGGAGGTGGAGAGCGCGGTCATGGATTTTGAGCGGGCATTTGAGGTCGTGCGCTACATGCGGACCGCTCTGCCTCACGTGGGCATCCGCGTGACCACCGATACCACCGTGCTGACCGATTGCGTCACCCCGATGCTGACCAAGGACTGCCCCCTCGATCAGCCGTGGCGCTACCGCGTGCTGCCGCTGAACGTATGGAAGCCGGAAAAATGGTATAAGGTCGTTTGCCGTGCCGAGCCCGAGGAGACGATGGAGTTCAAAAAGCTGTTCCTTGAGAAATTCGGCGATGAATACAGCTGGTGCCATTCCGAGAAGACGATCTTTGAATGTCAGACCAAGGGCTGTAACAAGGGCGTTTACGTGGAGCGCTTGCGAGAGTACTACCGCGCGCAGGGGCTGGAGATGAAGGTCTACGTCTGCGGCGATTATGAAAACGATCTGGAGATGCTCCGCGCGGCGGACATTGCCGTATGTCCCGAAAACGCCATCCACACCGTCAAGGAGATCTGCGATCTGTGTTTGTGTGACCATAAGCAGGGCGTCATCGCCGATCTGATCGAGCTGCTGGAGTGTCAAGCGGCGGAAAGGGAAGGGTAAGCTATGGAAATTACCGTGATGGATATTGTGATCGCTTGTGCCATTCTTGCGGTGCTGGCAGTTGCGGGTCTGGCGGTCTATGCCGCCGCGCAGGTCAAGCGCAGTAAGATCAAGCGGGTAAACAGTCTTTTCGAGGAGGGAAACTTCACGCCCGAAGAGATCCGCGACGCGGTGGAAAAGGACCGCAAGGAGCACGGCGAGCAGAACAAGCAATGAAAAATATCTCCTCTCACCCGAACACGTGAGAGGAGATGTTTTTTATGCGCCGTATTGATCCAGATGCTTTCGGATCATGTTGATCGTTTCGTCGCTGATATGATGCTCGATTTTGCAGGCATCCGCTGCCGCGATCTCTTCGCTGACACCCAGCATGATCAGTGCCTTGGTCAGAAGCTGATGCCGCTCCAGAATCTTGCTGGCGATCTCATAGCCGCTTTCCGTCAGAGTCAACGCACCGTGGGGATCCATGTTCAGATAGCCGCCCTTGCGAAGAATGCTGACCGCGCGGCTGACACTCGGCTTGGAGTAGCCCAGATGCTCGCACACATCAATGGAGCGCACGTTGCCCTTTTGCTGACTCAGCACTAAGATGGTTTCCAGGTACATTTCACCCGATTCCAGCAACTGCATGGCATACAACTCCTTTCTTTTGGTATAGTCTTATTATTCTACCACAATCTCAACGGAAAATCAAGAGTAAGTTTCATTTTTTAAAGAAAAATGGGAAAATATATCCGAGGGGCAGCATTCGTCCGCACCTTTCGACCGCTTGCGACATATTCTGCCAATGAGCATCGCCGTGAGGCATGCTTAATCTGAGAGAGTGAGGAACGTGATATGTATATGGACGAGAAGACCGCCCGCACCCCCGGAAGCAGATCTGAGGGCGAGCTTTTGCGCCGTCTGTTGGGAGAAGAGGAGGGGCGGCGCGACGGATGTCCTCGGCGTTACCCTTGCGCCGGTGCGAGAAACGATCGGTGTATCCTCGGCACGCAGGGGGACCGCTGCGAGAATGCGCTCGGAAGACAGGGTGGTGTAAAACCCCGCAGAGAAACAGGTTATGACGGATGCGACTGCGGTGAAGGCATCGGCGCGCAGACCTCTTGCGGACCGAATGGCGTAGAGGGGCGCCCGCTTGCCATGGTCTATGCGCCCGTGCAAGCATGGCAGGATCTGTATGAGCCCCATGTGGGCTGGGGACGCGGGACCATATTCCGCGAGCTGGACCTGCCCTTTGAGGGCGGACGGAGCGTTGAGGGAGGAGGAAACCGACATGGGTGCTGAAAGACGAATGGAACACCGTCGGGGAGACCGTTATGAGCATGGGCATTGCTGTGAGATCTCGCGCCGCTTGGGTGCCATCGATTTTGCGCTGGTCGAAACGGCGCTGTATCTGGATGCTCATCCGGATCATTGTGAGGCACTTGCCTATTATCATAAGCTGCTTGCCGAACGGGAATCGTTGGCGCATGACTATGCGCAGACTTGCGGCCCGCTGACCCACCGTGACGGCTCTTCCGATGACTTCTGGCTTTGGGTCAAGACCCCCTGGCCGTGGGAACACGAAGCAAACTGAAGGAGGAACGTGACACATGTGGATCTATGAGAAAAAACTGCAATACCCGGTCAAGATCAAGAACCCGAACCATCATCTGGCTCAGATCATCATCAGCCAGCTCGGTGGACCGGACGGCGAGATCGGCGCCTCGCTCCGCTATCTGAATCAGCGCTACAGTATGCCCGACCGCCGCGTGGCGGGGATCCTGACCGACGTGGGCACCGAGGAGCTGGCGCACATGGAGATGGTCGCCGCCATTCTCTATCAGCTGACACGGGATATTCCCGAGGATAAGATCAAGGACACTCCCTTCGCGGCGTACTTTGTGGATCACACCACGGGCATCTATCCCGTGGCTGCCTCCGGCTACCCCTACAACGCCAACAGCTTTGCCGTCAAGGGCGACCCGCTGGCAGACCTGCACGAGGACCTGGCGGCGGAACAGAAGGCAAGGGTGACCTACGACAATATCCTGCGGCTGACCGACGACCCCGACGTCAGTGAGCCCATCAAGTTCCTGCGCGAGCGTGAGATCGTACACTATCAGCGCTTTGCCGACGGATTGCGCATCATGCAGGATCAGTTGAACTGCAAGAATTTCTACGCGACCAACCCCGCTTTTGATCGCTGACCGACTTTCCCCCGCGCCTCTGCGGTAACACGCTGACGGCGCGGGGGATTCGCTTTTTCTGAATTCCTCCGCTTGCTTTACACAAAAAGGAAACCGCAAAGAGGAACGGGGCGGAGGCTGAATTGACAAGCCAATCTATTTATGATATAATTCCTCATGTCTCCTGTCAGAGTCCGATTGATGATAAAATAGGCGCGGCTCATCGGATGCAGACAAAGCCGCCTGGCAGTCGAGCAGATATATTTAAACAGGGATCCGCTTCGATCGATATTTCGTGCCGGAATAAGATCAAGGATACTCTCTTCGAGGTGTACTTGGCGGATCATACCACGGGGAACCCCTGCGGTTGCCTCGGGATATTACTACAACGCCAACAGCTTTGCCGTCAAGGGTGTCCCCCCTGCCGATCTGCATGGGGAGCGGGCGCGGGACCGATGTGTTTTCATGAATTTTACGTGAATTCCCAAAGTAAATTCCACAGTAGGAAAGCAGTGGAATTTAGTATGAGAAATAAGCGGAATTTAATGTGGGAAAAGTAGGACTCAATAGAAAAAGAAGTTAAAAACACCACTAAGAATAAAAAAAGAGTATGCC
>JAFTMG010000121.1 GCA_017452525.1 Clostridia bacterium | reverse complement strand
TAACAGAACTACAATCTGTTTCCGCTTCTGACGGTGATGGAGAACGTGCTGTATCCGATGCAGTTGCAGCGCCGACCGAAAAAGGAGGCGCGCGCCCTCGCCGCGGAAACGCTGCGCTCGTTGGGCTTGGATGAGAGCTATTGGAAGCGCCTGCCCGCCATGCTGTCGGGCGGAGAGCAGCAGAGAGTTGCCATCGCCCGCGCCATTGCCAGCGGTCAGCGCGTCATCCTCGCCGACGAGCCCACGGGCAATTTGGACGGTGAGAACAGCGATCTCGTGATGAAGACGTTTCAGCGTCTCGCCCACGAGGAAGGCTATTGCGTCATCATCGTCACCCACGACCCCCAGATCGCCGATGATTCGGATATCGTCATCCGCATGGACTCGGGGAAGATCGTATAAAAAAACAGGGCTGATTCGGGTTAGAATCAGCCCCCATTTTTGTATTATGAGAGTGCGCCGAAAAGGCTCTCCGCGAACGCGACAAATTGTGTATATCCGTATATCCGCATGGTATATTTCATGTTTCCAACCACGCAAACGGCTTCGTAGTGCCCGTAGGTTGGGGAAAAACCGCCTGAGGTGAGATAGATCTTGACTGTATCGTTGGAAAGTATAGGCGGGTCGGTGCCGAGGTTAAGAGAGGAAGGGTCGGCAATGGGAGAGACGGTCAGTTTGTTACCGTGATTTGAGCTTTTCGGTTGATCAAACTGCATGGTCACACTCCAATTGGCGGAGGAGCGGTAGACCAGTTGAACCGAATTGAACTGTAACGCATCAGGTAAGTGTTTGGGATACAGAAACTCTTGCAGATAATCATACGTTTCCAAAAACTCGTCCATGCTTGAAAACCGACGGGAAACCGTGGTGCTTGTTTTGGACAAGACCAGCTTGAGGGTGTTGAGATCATACGCCTCCGCCGTGTAGCGGAGATTGTCTGTATAACATTCGGCGGTAAAAACGGTCCGCCCGTTTTCCTCCTTTTCAGAAAGTGCGTATTTCTGTGTGCCGGCAGAAAAATATCTTTCAGTCTGTGGGTCGTCTATCATATTGACAGGCTGAGACAGCCTTTGGACAATGAAATTTTTTATATTCGGGTCATCGAAGGAAAACACAATGATCCAACTTTTTGCAGAGTGGTAGATGATACCCGCTGTTTGGATCGCCTGCGGTTCGGGCAGATCACCGGGGTAATGAAAATCCAAATATCCGTGATTCCGAAAGAAAGCGGGAAGATCAGAGTAGAGCGCTTCATAGGCACGCTCGGGGAGCTTATCGGAAAGGGAGGTTTCCGCATTCAGAAAATTATGACCGATTGCCCTTTGATACAGCTTGTTATCCCGTTCCACCAGTGTGTGTGCATAGATCTTCGGGGAAAACAGGACGATCATGGCAAATACCGCTACGGTGGCGGCGAGGCGAAGCATAACTCGGTGTAGTCTTTCCGATATTCCGGGAACGGCAAGGGAAGAGCCATTGCTTTTTCGCGCACTTGACATGTGATGAGCCGTGAGCATCGGCGGCACCTCCCGCGGTTCGGAAGAGCAGCCAAGCTCAGAAGAGAGCAGTTCCAGATGCTCGGCGCATTCCATGATCAGCTGTTCGTCCGCCTCTTTGCCGCGATCCAACTCATTGTTGATGATCTGCATAAGCCACGCAGTTTTTTCTTCCTTGCTCGCATGGGACATATCCAGCGAGCAGAGATACGTGTTATCGTTCCAATGGGCGGCTTCATTCTTCATGATCTTCTCTCCTTTCCTCGGGATGCTCTTTTGCGGTCATTTTCCGATCGGTGACGTGCATCAGCTCTGCGATGTGATCCCTGGTGCGTGACCATCGAATGCGAACGGCATTGACTGTGATGCCGTTCTGTTCGGCAATCTCGTTGTCACTTCGGTGCCGTTCGATCTTATCAAGTAGCAGCTCCCGTTCTTTTCGGGTCAACTGTCGGCTCAATGACAGAAGCACTTGGCGGTATTCTTCCTCCCGCTTCAGCGGATCTGTATCGGGCGGTGCCTCCGGATGCTGTTGTGGCGGCAATTCTTCCCAACTGACGATGATAGGCGCGTATTTCTCCTTGCGTGCCTTCTCTTGCAGAAGCTTGCGTGCGGCAGAGAAGAGCCAACATAGAATGCCGGGCTGTGTATGCGTAGATAAGCTGTCCCACTTTTTCCATAATATCTGCATGGTCTGGGAGGCAACGTCCTCTGCGTCATGCAGGTTTTTTGTTTGCGGCTGCAAATATGCCACCAGCTTGGGAAAGCAGGTACGATAGATCGATTCAAATGTTTCCTCTGCCGGTTGCTTCATTGCCTTCGCTCTCCTTTCCTGCATGTGTCGGTTTGAGGGGCTTTGACCGAGCAAACATACCCCTCATCATATAAACGACATTTTTTCGACGATTATTTCATGTTTGAAAGAAAAATATCATTTTATTTTACATCATTTACGAATACTTGTAAAGTATTTATTTTTTTGCAAAAAAAATGAAATCCAACCGACTTTTTGGTCGTTTATCATATGAGGGCATCCATGCGGGATCCCCGGGAAGGAGTGTTCCGATATGTTGGTCAAAAATTCTTTCAAATGCTTGAGGCGCAAACCCGGGGCGGTGGTGCTTTCGGTTTTATTTCTTTCGCTTGCCATCTTTTTGTGGCTGTTGTCATTTGCCGCGATAGCCTTGTCGACGGCGACGGTTCCCGAAAAGCATCTGACGGTTGCTGTTCCGAACAATACGTCGGATCGGGAAGTCGTTTACAAGGCGATCGAGCATATACGCACCAGTGTATCTCAGGTTTCCAATATTGATTCACGTGTCTCGTTGAAGGCATATGCATGGGGAGAACTGCCGTATGTCCCTTCAGATGCGCCTGCGGCGATATCCCATGCGAACATGTGCCTTTTGACCGTGAAAATAAACAGTTTGCAGTCGAGCGATCAATGGAACGGCAGTGTCAGAACAAGATATGCACATGAGTATACGTTGGAGGTGGTTGGGGTCCACGAGCTTTATGAGCCGTATACGGATCTGTCGGTAGGCAGTGAGCTGTATATGCAATTGCGCACCCCAATATTGGAAGAGGATTGGGCAGAGCAGGGAAAAAGCTATCTGGTCTGGGGGAGCCTGCGGCAGATCGAGCGTGACGGAAAGCGGATATATCAGCTTGTACTGCCCGAGGTAGGGCAACGAAAAAGTGTGGAACAGAACGGGAAACATCTGGTCTACGTGCAGAACACGGGAGAGATGATCCCGACGGTATCGGAGCTCACCGATCCATTAGAGTATTTTTTGAAAACGGATATGGGCAGACCGTGGCAGGAGCTGATCTTCCCGGCTTTCGGTATTGTGTACGGTTCTGTTGACGTGGTCGGAACTGATATTCCGGACAGTATCCGCGCGTTCAATATGGAAGAAGCCACCGTGATCAAGGGGGAGATGCTGACAGCAGAGCAATGTGCGAAAGGTGAGCGGGTATGTCTTGTCAGCGAAGAGTTGGCAGCGCTGAACGGCTGGGCAGTGGGTGACCGTGTCACGCTGAGTATGTACGACAAAGAACGTTCTCCGACGGTATATCACACGCCATCCGGCTTCTTTTTTGAATCGGATTACCGTATTGTCGGCACGTATCGAAATGCGCGGGAATACACCGGTGACGGTGTAGGTCTGTATCCAAATACCGTGTACGTTCCGCTTCGTTCCATCGAAAATCTAAGTGTGGACAGCACCGATGTTTCACTGATCCTCGCCGCGGAGAGTGAAAATCTGTTTGAGACGGAGATGTTGAAGCTGGGCTATGCGGGACTGTTCTCCTATTACAGCGGACCCGAAGCGGAGGATGCGGCGACACAGCTTGCCTTACGTGAAGCACGTGAGATATGGATCGGTCAGATCGGTCAATTGGCACGGAATTTACGGTGGGCAAGTGTGCTGCTGATCGCAGCGATCATGATGGGATGGATGCGCGCATGCGGAACGGAAATCGGCGCTCACTACCAAATCGAAACGGCGGAGCGCATTTTGTTCTGCCATATGTTGCTTCAAATGTTGAGTGTCGGGCTTGCGTCGGCGGTCTTGTCTGCAGTATCGGCACGTTGGCTTTTGCCGCGCGTTGCCTTCCGTATTCTGTATGCATGCGCGGATCCTGCGTTTGCCGATACACTGACAGCGGCTTTGCCTCCGCAGCCTTTCGCCTGGCGTCCGCTGCTCCTCGGTATAGGTGTGAGCCTGATGTGCGGTGTTCTTTCTGCCGTCATCGGCATGAAACGCAACTATCATTATACGTATCGTGAAGGGAGGGAGCTCTGATGCTGTTTGGTTTGGAGTATAAACAGCTTTGGCGTACGCCGATACGCACGTTTGCTATCTGTCTGGCATTGGCGTTGGTGACGGGAATGCTGTCCGTTGCGCACGGCCTGCAGCTTGCCGCCGACCGTATGTGGGAGCAGGTCGAGCGCGAATATACGACAATTGCTTATGTGCCGACGACCCCGGCGCAATATCGAAGTGTAAAGGAAAATATGGAGAAGAAGTATACTTCCTCCTACAATACGCTCTTCCGCGCTATTCAAAACGGCAGATTTGCCTCGGAGACCGCGTTGCATATAGACACGCATTCGCGCATGATGGCATATGACAGCCATCTGATCGGCGCGGTATCCGACATTGCCGATCTCAACAAGCCGCAAAATCTTGCACTGTTCGCGGTGCGGTGCGATGAGATTACCGTGTCCTATTCTTACCAAACTACCGGGGCGACTAAAATCGTGGACGGAAAGCCCGTTCGGGATGTGTTTACGACGAATGTTTATTTCTACCATTTCACCGTCGAGGAAACGCTTTCCTTGCATGAGGATCTGACCCCTCCCGCGCATCTGACGGTGACCACAAACGGCTACAATCTGTCCGGAGAGAAATCCGCCTTGGAGACGGGCGAGAGCTATCTGCTGTTCGGCTATTACGAGGATCTGGGTGACGGATGCGGAACGGTTTCTCATGCCAAAGTGCTGTGGGAGACCGAGGTGATGAAGGACAGGTGGGCGGGGGAGGGATATCTTTATTTTTGCCATCCCAATCAGAATTACCCGACATCCCGGGTGCCGATCCTGGCGAAATATCACGGCTCACCCAAAGAGTATATCGCGCAGGATCCCACGGGCATGTGGGATAACTTGTTTCACATCATGGAGATCGGTTATTCCTCTGTGCAGATCCTCTCCGCCGATCATCCAAGCGCGCTTCGTCCTTTTATCGACCGCCACGCGGAGCTGACACAAGGGGAAATGTTCACCGAAGAGCAGCTGGCATCGGGGGCAAAGGCGGCGCTGATCAGCGATATCTTTGCCGAGAAGAACGGGCTTTCCGTTGGCGACTCGCTGGACCTTCATTTTTATCAAAGTACCTACAGCGAAAACAAAGGGCATACGTATTTCAATGGAGAGGAAATGCTGATACCTCAGCAGGTATACGGCGAGAATAAAATGGACGATTCCGCGTACCGTCAGGATAAAAAGGTAACGCAAGCACAAGCCTCCGAGCAGGATGCTGTTTATACCGTGGTAGGCATTTATACAACGGACGGTTGGATAAACCGCACAGAATATATCCATCCCAATACCGTTATCATTCCGCAAGCCTCGCTGAGCGCACAGTATGCCTTGGATCTGCCGCAGTTTGACCGCACCTTCATTCTGCCCAACGGCGGTGTGGATGCCTTTGAGGCAGAGCTGGAGGCGGCGGGCTTTGGGGGCGCGGTGCATTATGACGATCAGGGCTATGCCTCGGTCATCCCCGGTGTGGAGGCGATCTGTCGGTCGGCAGAGTTTGTTTACAATATTGTGCGGGTGTTGTGGATCCTGGCGGTCATCATGATCCTTCTGATCTTCACCTGGATGCAGATGCCGACGGGTAAGGTAAAATACCGCCTCGGTGCGGGCAAGGTGAGAATCTGGGCGCAGATGAGCTTTTCAGCGCTGATCGTTGTGATCATTTCCTGTCTCGGTGGCTTTGCGGGGAGCGTGCTCCTTTATGACCGCGCCCTTGCGTGGATGATGCAGGCGGATTTTACTTCTTTTAACCCCACCTTCAGCACCGTTTCCGCTAACACCGATATGCTGACCGATCTGCTGGAGCTGATGGGGCAAACGCCCGATGTGTTCGCCGGTGTGTGTGCGGCACAGCTTGTTCTCCTACTTGTGCTTTCCTTTATCTTTGCCGCCGTGGCATCCCTGCGCAAAAATAGCTTCAAACAGTAAAAAAAGTGGTATGTTCAAGTAAAACAAGCATCCCGCCGCGGCGGGATGCTTGGGGATTCAGAACGGGCCGAACATGGATTCTGCTATGGCGAGGAACTGATCGTAGCCATTGATCTCCATTTTATATAACATTCCGTCTGTTACACATACGGCTTTTACATAGTTCTTTGCCGAAGCTTGAGAAAGCAGATAGATATCGACATTCTCGTTGGACAATATGATGGGGGCGTCTCCCGGATCGAAAACGGTGGATTTGCGGATGGGATACACCGTAATTGATTCAGTCGGTCCCACAGTTTTCGTGTGGAAGTACATATACACAGACCAGTCCAACGAGCCTCCGTAGCTCACATGACCTTGTATGGAGAGATTCGCGGGATACCGAAATGACTGCAGATAATCGTGCGTTTGCAGCAGATCCTGTATGTCATCAAACGTGTCATATGCTCGGAAGGTCATTGCGAGGTAATAACGAAGTGTATTGGAGGAGGATGCCTCGACGGTATATCGGATCCCGTCGGTGATGCATTCCGCGTGATACAGAGTTTCGCCGTCTTTTTCGGATTGCGAGAGAACATAATTCTGTGTGCCTGTAGGGAAGATCTTCTCCCCCTGCGGCTGTTCGATCATATGCGATGGCTGTGAGAGCTGTTGTACCGTGAAATGCTTGATATCCGGGTTGGAAAAGTGAAAGATCGCGATCCAGCTTTGGGCAGATTGGTATGTCATGCGGATCGAGCGGAGCTCCTCGCCCTCCTTCAAAAAGTGCGGATAAAAGAAATCCAGATCCCCATGATCGCGAATAAAGGATGCCATGTCGTTATAGACGGTTTCCTCGGGCACGGTGACCGTTGGCGTATCTGGCGCGGCGCGGTGGATCGCCTCGTGGTAAAGCTTGTTGTCGGAGTATACCTGCGCATAGGCGTGGATCGTCGGGGTACAAACCAGCATCATGATCAGCATCGCGGCGGCAATGCCCAAACGGACCCAGGGTCGGCGAGAAGCAGCACGAAACGTCGTTGAGGAAGCGGTCGGCTTGGAAACGGTGTTCAGAAATGCAGACAAATGCGCCCGGCATTCCTCGGCAGACATGGCGGTATCCCCGGCAAGCTGTTCCATTTGCTCCATGCATTCCAGAATGAGTGCTTCGTCTGCCGCATCCCCGCGGCTCAGCTCGTTGTCTATGATCTGCCTGAGCCATGCCCGCGTCTGTTCCTCGGTCGCATGGGACATGTCAAGCGCGCACAACTCGCGATTGTTAAGAATATCGATCGATTTCTGTTTCATCATCGTTTTTCCTTTCTGCAGATTTTGCGTAGGTCGGATCAATGGGAAGGGGGACTTCCGCTTTTGAACTTGATTTGCGCGATGTGTTTTTTGGTCCTGGTCCATCGGATATGGATGGTGTTGGCAGAAACGTTCAACTGTGCGGCGATCTCCTCATTGCTTAAATGGCGGACGATCTTATCGTACAGGAGCTGTGCCTCTGTGGGGGGGAGCTGTTCGGACAGCTGATGCAGCTCCCGCAGAAATTCCTTCTCCTCCCGGATCGGATCCGATTCGGGCGGTGCTTCGGGGTGAAGATGGAGCGGCAGATCCTCCAGACTGATCACATCGGGGGTGCGTTTTTTCTTTTTATTTTCTTCCTTGAGCAGATTGTGCGCTGTGGCGGTCAGCCAATGCATCATGCCGCGCTGTGTGTGCGATTCCAGCGTGTCCCATTTGCGCCATAGGATCGTCATTGCCCGTGAGGCAATGTCTTCCGCATCCTGCAGGCTATGTGTATGCTGTTGCAGATATGCAATCAGCTTGGGAAAGCAGAAAAGGTAGATCGACTCAAAGTTCTCTTCCTTAGGTAGCTTCATTGCCCTCGGTTCTCTTTCTGACGGGGATTCCGTCGATTTTTTTGGGGATGCCGATCATCGGAGAGGACATACACCCCCTATAAATATAAATGGCTGAAAAACGGAATTATTTTCACTTTTCCGCCGAATTTTGAAAAAAGAATTTCCACAATTTGATTTTATCGGGAACGGCGGTGAATGTAAAGCCGTTTCCGAAAAAAACAGAAGAAAATTTTTGAAAAAGTGAAAAAAGCGGACATAAACGGACCATTTACATCATGAGTGAACTTTTTGGGAAAGGAGCTTGTCCTTATGATCCGTTATGTTTTTCGGGGGCTTTGGAAAAAATCAATCACAGTTCTCTTGTCACTTTTTCTGCTGACTGCGGCAATTTTTCTCTCTCTGCTTGCCTCAGCATTGGTATCCGTGTCATCGGCGAATACGCCAAAAGCGCATCTCACGGTGGCAAAGGCAACCGCCAATGGGGAGGCGGCGGAGATGAAAACGATGATCGACCGTGTTCGCAGCAGATCTGCTTTTCTTCGGGATGTCGATGCCCGCGTGATCGCCAAAGGGTATTCGCCTGGGATCATGTCGTATATTCCATCCTCAGATCCGACGCTGGTGACGCATGCTAACTACTGTGTGCTGGTCGTCAAGCTCAATCGGGTTACGGTGACGAAAAATCAGAAGATAGG
The DNA here is from genome assembly GCA_017452525.1 of Clostridia bacterium. Classification (GTDB taxonomy): domain Bacteria; phylum Bacillota; class Clostridia; order Oscillospirales; family CAG-272; genus RGIG3947. The sequence continues at coordinate 18,770 of JAFTMG010000121.1, read as the reverse complement.
CAACTTGAGCTACCTCCATGAGTATGAAATGGAGATCAAGCAGGTCGTGGCAATGCATGAGGTATACGAGGATCTTGACGTCGGCTCAACGATTAAGATGGGATACTCTCTCCGGGAGGAAACGGATGGCTGGTCGGAGGAGGGAAAAACATATCTGATCAGCGGAACGCTGTATGCCGGGGAGGGAGATACCTCTTACCATCTCAAATATATGAAATCCGGTAAAACGGAATATCGCAAAACGGTTGAGCAGAACGGCATGCACGAGCTGTATACACAGATCACGGGAGAAAAAATACCGTTCATTTCCACATTGAATATGCCTCTTGGCGAGTTTATGAAAACCGAGATGGGGCAGTTGTGGCGGGAAGTGATCCTGCCGATCCCCGAGGTTAGCTATCGGTCAGTGGATGTCATCGGAACCGATATTCTCGACAGCATCGTGGCGTTCAACATGGAGGAGACGACGGTGATCGAGGGGGATGTGTTTACGCAGGAGCAATATGATACCGGGGCACCGGTGTGTCTGGTCAGCGAGGAATGGGCGAGGTATAACGGATATTCTGTGGGAGATACCGTCTCGCTGAGCTTGTATTGGCCTCAAAATCAAGTCGCCATACCCAGCCCGTCCACATATCAGCCGTATTCCGGCTTCTTCCATGCGGCAGACTATCAGATCATCGGCATTTACCGCAATGCTATGGCATATGACGGCGCCTCCGGGGGGTTCCATCCCAATACGGTATTTGTGCCCCTGCGCTCCATGGGCGAGGAGCTGGTAGACAGCTCCAATATCTCCTTTGTTATTGAAGAAAATAAAGAAAACGGCTTTGAGATCGAAATGCAGCAGCTGGGATATGGCAATTGGATGAAGTATTACAGCGGGCCGCAGGCAGAGGATGCTCTGGCAGAGATGGCGGCAGAGGATGCGCGGGAGCGCTGGGTGGCAGAGGTTGCCGACAAAGCCGCAAGCCTGCAACGCATCGGAGCGCTGTTGGCGGTGTTCGCGGTCTTTTTGACCGTGTGGCGTGGAAGAAAGGAGATCGGGCAGTTCTATCGCATAGAAACCGCAGAAAAGGTGCTGTTCGGGCATTTCCTTTTGCAAACGCTTCTGCTTGGCTTGCTTTCGCTCTGCCTTTCCGCCGCGGCTGCAGAGGCACTTTTGCCGACTTGGGTCCCGCAGCTGCTGTATCGCTGGGCAGACCCTGCCTTTGCCGATCGGCTGACAGAGACACTCGCGGCTTGCCCGCCGATGGGTGGCATACTGTTGATTGCACTGGGAGCGATCTCCGGTTGCGGTATCCTCTTCGCCATCCTCGGTATGAAGAGAAGCTATCACTATGAATACAAGGAAGGGAGTGAGAAATGATGCTTTGGAGTCAGGAAGGAAAGCAGCTTTGGCGCACACCGTTCAGAACCCTGGCGCTTTGTCTGGCGCTGGCATTGCTCACGGGGACCTTTGCAATTGCTTACGGGCTCAAGCAAGCCTCATTGAGCATGTATGAGCGGGTCGAGGCGGAATACCACACGGTGGCATATGTGCCCAGCACTCCCGCAATGTATCTGAGCATGAAGGCGAAACAGAAAAAAATCAAAAACTATGTTGCGGACGGATATGTCAGTGATCTTCTTATGGCATATGAAGCGGGAAGGGTGGATCTGCAGGTGCCGCAGTACGTGGACGCACACTCCCATCTGATGGCATACGACAGCGAAAAGACAGGAGTGGTCTCGCAGGACTTCCATCAGAGCCAAATTTTCCGTTTGAACCAAACTCGAAATACGGCGATCTTTGCCGTGAAATGTGTGGATTATTACATGATGGGAGCAACGACGTATCAGAAAGCTGTTGACGGCGGAAAAAGCGTACGAATGCCAACAAATCGGTACTCCTATGTTTTTGAGGTGGTGCAGGCGATCTCTCTCCATGAGGATTTTGAGGTGCCAAGCCATGTGAGTGTAGTGACGACATTATACAATTTGGCGGATGATCTCACGAGTGCCGTGGAGGTGGGAGAGACCTATCTGATCTGGGGCTTTTATGATGGCGTGAGCGACGGTGTCGGACAATTGACACCGTTCAACGTTCAGGAGTCGAGTGTCAAAAAGGATAAATGGGAATCGGATGAAATGTTTTATGTTTATCTGACCAATAACCCTAAATCGGGGACTCCGATTCCGCTTTTGGCGCACTACACCGGCTCTCCCGAGGAGCATATTGCTCGAGATACCACGGGGATGTGGGAGGCGATGCTGAAAGTGGCAGATCTCAGCCAACGGGCATTTCAGATCCTGTCTGCCGATCACCCGTATACGTTGACTGCCTTTATTGAAAAGAACGCGAGATTAAAGGAAGGGGACTTTTTCTCCGAGGAGGAGCTGGAATCGGGGGCTAAGGTGGTCATGGTCAGTGAGATGGTTGCTGAGAAAAACGGTCTTGAGATCGGAGATACCCTGGAGCTTTCTTTCTATCAAAGTGATTTTTCTAACTTTGGTAACAGCGGCTGGACCTATTACACGATCGGAAATATGATCGTGCCGATCGAGGTTTGGGGCGATCACGCGTGGTATTCCGGTGAACCGCGGAGAACACCCTCGGATGAAGACGGCAGCTATACCGTGGTCGGTATCTTCAGCACGGACGGCTGGGTCGACGCACTGGAGCATCTTCACCCCAATACGGTGATCGTGCCGCAAGCCGCGCTGACCGAGCATTATCCCCTCAACGTCCCGGAGTTTGATTACACTTTTGTGCTCCCAAACGGGGCGGTGGATGCCTTTGAGGCAGAGCTGGAGGCGGCAGGCTTTGGCGGGCGTGTCCACTATGATGATCAAGGGTATTCCTCGGTCATCCCGGGTGTGGATGCGATCTGCCAATCGGCAGATTTTGTCTGGAACGTGGTCAGGGTACTCTGGGTGCTGGCGGTGATCATGATCCTTCTGATCCTTACCTGGATGCAGATGCCGACGGGTAAAGTAAAATACCGCCTTGGTGCGGGCAAAGTGAGGATCTGGGCACAGATGAGCTTTGCGTCGCTGATCGTTATGATCATTTCCTGTCTCGGCGGCTTTGCAGCGAGTGTGATGCTCTATGACCGCGCCCTTGCGTGGACGATGCAGGCGGATTTCACTTCCTTTAACGTCACCTTCAGCACCATGTCGATCTACAATGATATGCTGACCGATCTGTTGGGGCTGATGGGACAAACACCCGATGTGTTCGCCAAGGTGTGTGCCGCACAGCTTGCGGTCCTGCTTGTACTTGCCGCCGTCTGTGCTGCCGTGGCATCCCTGCGCAAAAAGAGCTTCAAGCAGTAAGATAACATTGATATTGGAAAAAGCATCCCGCCGCGGCGGGATGCTTGAAGAATTCAGAAGGGACCGAAAAAGCCGTTCAAAAAAGCCATAAAGGGCTCGTAACCGAAAATCTTGGTGTTGTACTTGATCTTTCCCACCGTGCACTCGGCTTGGCACAGCCCGGCCACCTCGCTCTGCGAGGCATACGAAATGTAGATATCGGTCTTCTCATTGGAAAGCCGAGGTGTGTCGTTTCCGAAATCGTGATCGGTAGCGGGCGTGAGTGTCAGAGAGTGATTGGACATTGTTCTCGTCCCATCATGATAGCTTAGCCGGACTACGATCTGCCATGAGGCTTGCGTATCGTATGTGAGCGTGGCACCGCTGATGCTGAAGCCGGAGGGCAGTTGCTCCTGCCATGCAAGGTCCGGCAGATGTGCCCAATCACTGAGCAACGCCGCCATGTCTTCATATCGGTATGCGCGTGATTTGGTGTGCGAAAGGATCTCACGGGTCGTATCAAGATCATCGGTCATCAGTGTATAGAGAATCTTGTCATGAATACATACGGTTCGCAGGGCGTTTTTGCCGTCGAGCTCCGCGGTTGTGGTCGTATAGGTTCTGCCGTCTATGGTATCCACAGATTCATACGGCGCGGTAGGCGCTCCCTCCGGGGATGCGGGCAATCGCCGAGCGGTGTAGTATTTGACGGACGGATCCCAAAACGTAAAGATCACGATCCAGCTGTCTTGGGCGAGGTAAGTGATGCGGATCGACCGTATCCCTTGGTTAGCGGGCAGCTGTGTGGGATAATAAAAGCTCAGATCCTCATGATTTCGAAACAGTTCCTCTAAGCTCTCGTAGGTGGCTTGATAAGGCTCCCGATTTACGGCATAGGGTGCCGCAAGGGAAAGATATTCCTGTTCCAAAAGGGTGATCTCATGTCGGATGGCATCTGCCGATAAGCGGTAATCTCTTTGCTGTACGGTGTGTGCGTAAACTTGGGGAGAAAGAGCGATCAAGAGCAAAAAGGCAGAGGCGAGAGCGGCGATACGAAATCGGAATTTTCGATGGTCGTGGGAAATAGGGGGGCAGGGAAGTATCCGCGCCTGCTTTGGACCGTCGGTTTCGACGGTGTTGAGGAGCGTTTGCAATTTCGCCCGACATTCTTCCGCTGTCATGCTCACGGCGGGTGCGAGAAGCTCCAAATGCTCGGCGCACTCATAGATCAGCTGCTCATCCTTTTGATCGCCGCGCGCCAGCTCGTTGTCTATGATCAGGTTCAGCCAGGCGATCTGCTGTTCGTCGGTGGCGTGCGACATATCCAAGGCGCATAAATAGGCGTTGTCACAAAATTTGTCGGGGGTGTGTTTCATGATTCGTCTTCCTTTCTGTCAAAATAGAGGATGACCGCTCGCTTCATGATATCAATGGAAAAAAAGAGCCGTTTTTTTCATGCGAGCGAAAAATTTACATTTTATTTTTTGGAGGGTCCAGGTGGACATGTGTCAAAAGCGCGATTCGTTTTTTGGTTCTCGACCAGCGAATGTGAACGGCGTTGGCGGAGATCCCCAATTGCTCGGCAATTTCCTCGTTGCTCATGTGTCTGACGATCTTATCGTGCAGAAGCGCCGCCTCTGCCTCGGGCAGCAACGCGGCGAGCTCCTGCAATCGCTCGCGGTAGTCCTCCTCCTGCTGCTTCGGCGTGGTGTCGGGCGGTGCCTCGGGGTGAAGCCCCTGAGGGAGGTTTTCCAGGCTGACGGTGGCGGGGGCTTGCATTCGCCGCTTCACTTCCTCCATCCAGAGATGCTTTGCGGTGGTGACCAGCCAGCAAAAAATGCCTTTTTGCGTGTGTGTCGGGAGGGTGTCCCATTTCTCCATCAGAATGATCATGGATTGAGAGGCGATGTCTTCTGCATCGTGTCGGTTGCGCGTGTGCTGATGCAGATAGCTGACCAGCTTGGGAAAACAGCCGAGATAGATCGATTCAAATGTTTCTTCCTGCGGTATGCTCATGCCCCTCCTCCTTTCGTCTGTCGATAGCCGCCGTCAGTTTTTGTCTCTTAAGTAAATGGTAAAAATCGGGCGTTTTTTTCATCGGAATGAAAAATTTTTTAAATTTTTTTCTATCCTCTTTGATTGTACCCGATAAATGACGCGCTGTAAAGCGGACGGAAAAAATATTTGAAAAATTTTTCGTGAGAATGAAAAAAAGAGGCAAAAAACACCATTTACTTTCCGAGAACACATCTTCTCGGAAAGGAGCATTCCGATATGTTGATCAAAAATGTTTGCAAGGGACTTGTGAAAAAGCCCGTGGTATCGCTGATATGTGTGCTACTGCTCACAGCGGCGATGCTGATGTTTCAGCTTGCCACGGCAATGACGGGGGTCACCACCGCGCCGCGCGTGGAGAAGCATCTGACGATTGCCGTGCCTGCCCAATCGCTCTTTGACGAAGGGCTTTCCGAAATGGTGGAGACGATACGAGCGCAGGTCACCTCGGTCACCGAATATGATGCCCGCGTGTATGCGCAGGGCTATTCGGCGGGACTGGAGCCGTATATTCCGTCATCGCTCCGCAATATGTCCGCCCCGGTGGGGGTTGGTATTTTTGTGGTGAAGTGTGTCGATGCAACGGAAGAGCGTCGCGCGGATATTCTGTTTCCGTATCGATATACAGCCACGTTTGAGATTGAGCAAGTCATTGCCTTGCATGATGCCTACTCAGAGCATGCCTCGGTCGGCACGGTATTTACCGTATCCGAAATGTCCCAACAGGCTTATGGGGATTTTTTTGAGGATGGAAAACGATACTTGATCTGGTCTGAGCTAACAAAATACCTTGAGGACAGTGAGTGCGATTTTTCCATTGGATATGATGATCTCACGTCCATACAAAAGGTAGTAGAAGAAAACGGAAAGCATGTATTGCATGAGACGGCATCCAAAAGCGGGCGCTTTTTCCCGGAATGGTCTGAATTGAATGTGTCCTATGAGGAATTTTTGAAAACAGAGATGGGGCAGATGTGGCAAGAGCTGATCTTGCCCAAAGCGGAGATCTGTTATCATTCTGTCGTTGCTGTGGGAACGGACTGTGTGGAGAGCATTCCCGCCTTCAATCTGGATCAGGTTACGGTCATAAAGGGCGAGACGATCACCGAAGAGCAATATGAACAAGGCGAGCAGGTGTGTCTGATCAGCGAGGAGTTGGCAGAGCTGAACGGCTTGTCGGTGGGGGACGTGATCCCGCTTGGGCTATATCCCGCCACATTTCGCTATCATTCCCGCACCATGCCTACCTACGGCAACACCTTCGATGCGGAGATGGGCTTTATGGATGAGGGAGAATTCCGCATTGTCGGCGTTTACCGCAATGCGGAACCATTTGAATCTTTCGACTCCCCCGGTGTTCACCCCAATACGGTATATTTGCCGAAAAAGGCGCTGAAGGGCGTGTATCTGATAGCGGGCAAATCGGCGGTCTATGCATATCATCAGCTTTCCTATATTATGAACGCATCTCAGGAAAAGGCATTTGAAGCAGAGATGATCCAGCTCGGCTACGGCGGTCTGTTTGAGTATCACAGCGGTCCCACCATCGATGACATCGAAACAAAGATGGCGCTGGCAGATGCGCAAGCATCTCTTGTGCAGGATGCTGCCGACAAAGCCGCAACCGTGCGAATGCTGGCTATTTTGCCGGCGGCGATCGCGACGTTTCTGATGATGTGGGCGACCAAACGTGAGATCGGTCGGTTTTATGCCATCGAGACCTCAAACGGCATACTGTTCTGGCATATTTTCCTGCGTGGATTGCCCATTTGCGCACTGTCGGTCTGGCTCGGTCATCTGATCGCCGGGGCTGTATTCCCGAGCGCCGTGTCGGACGTGCTGTATCGGCTGGCAGAGCCTCGCTTTGCGGACAGGCTGATCGAAACATTGGCGCCGATCCCCTCGCTGACCCAAGCGGTCCTTGAGGGCGCGGCGGTCATATTGGTTCTTGCCGCCTTTTTTGCCGCCGTTGGGACCAAGCGAAGCTATCATTTTGAATATCATGAAAGGAGTGAGGGATAATGCTGTTTCGTCAAGAAGGAAAACAACTGTGGCGCACGCCTCTGCGCACGCTTGCGCTCTGTCTGGCACTGGCGGTGGTAACGGGGCTGTTCGCCATTGCCCACGGGCTTTGGCGTGCTTCGGAGCGTATGCGCGAGCAGGTGGATGCGAACTATACCACGGTGGCTTATGTGCCGTCTCGCCCCGGCATCTATTATAATACCGGCACCAGACCGCAATCTTCCACCAATGAGCTGTTCCGCGCGATCAAAAACGGAGAGTTTCAGTCACAGGTCGCACTGTCGATGGATGAGCACTCCCGCCTTGCGGCATATGATCCCTCGCTCACGCCCCTGATCTCGGGCTCCTATGTTGATAGCACATATGACCATGATCTGAATTTTCCCTACAATATCGGTGTTTTTGCCGCGACATGTACCGACAAGCTGTTTTCCCGAACCGAGACACAGTTTCGGCGCAAGGAGATAGATGGAGAGATCATTTCTATCCGTGAGAAGGTTGATGTATATTACTATGTTTTTGAGGTAGAGAAGATCATTTCCCTTCGCGAGGACATTGCACCGCCTACCAAGCTGGTCGTGACATCGGAGTATTATAATGCAGGCAATACAATCTCGTTTGTTGAGCCCGGCTCCTCCTATCTGCTTTGGGGATTTTACGATGAGAAGGCAGAGCAACAGGGAGAACTATTTACCTATCTGGATTATGAGTCGTCAGTGACCTATGACAATATTCTGTGGAATCTTTGGGATTCACACGGTATGGTGTATTTTCATCTTCCAATCATGCAAAATTCCGATCAGAAGCCTTGCAACACCTTGCCGCTGTTGGCAAAATACAGCGGTGACCCCGAGGCATATCTTGAGAACGATCCGACAGGATATTGGGACAATCTGATGAAGATCGTTGACATCAGCCGCACCACCGTGCATATCCTGTCTGCCGACCATCCCTATGCCTTGCGTGCCTTTATCGATGAGCGGTCTCAGCTTATGGAAGGGAGCTTCTTTACCGAGGCGGAGCTGGAATCGGGGGCAAAGGTAGCCATGGTCAGCGATCTGCTCGCCGAGGCGAACGGCATTAAGATCGGAGACACGTTGGACCTCTCCTTTTATTGGACTCACTACGGTGACACACGCACAGGCTCTACATACCATCGCGATGAGATGCAAGCGCCCAATCGGCTCTGGGGATATACGACGCTACAATATGAGGACTACCTTTCCAAGTATAATCGGGAAATGACAATTGCCGAGGAGGATGGGATCTATACCGTGGTCGGCATCTACAGCGTGGATGCCTGGGCGAATGATGCCGATAACATCCATCCCAACACCGTGATCGTCCCGCAGGCGGCACTTGCCGGTTCGTATCCTCTGAATGTCACGCAGTATGACCGTACCTTTATCCTGCCCAACGGCAGTATCGATGCCTTTGAGGCAGAGCTGGAAGAGGCGGGCTTTGGCGGCATGGTACACTATTATGATCAGGGTTATTCCTCGATCATCCCGGGTGTCGAGGCAATTTGCCATTCGACGGAGTTTGTTTACAACATCGTGCGGGTCTTGTGGATCCTGTCGGTCATCATGATCCTCTTGATCTTCATCTGGATGCAAATGCCGGCGGGGCGCGTGAAATACCGCCTTGGTGCCGGCAAGGTGAGGATCTGGGCGCAGATGAGCTTTTCGGCGCTGGTTGTCATGATTATCTCCTGCCTTGGCGGCTTTGCGGGGAGCGTGTTGCTCTATGACCGTGCGCTCAACTGGATGATGCAAGCCGATTTCACATCCTTCAACACGACCTTCAGCACCATCTCCGCCAATGCCGATATGCTGGGCGATCTGCTGGGGATGATGGGACAAACGCCCGATGCGTTCGCTGTGGTGTGCGCCGCACAGCTTGTGGTCCTGCTTGTGCTTGCCGTTCTCTTTGCCGCTGTGGCATCCCTGCGCAAGAGGAGCTTTAAGTAACAAGAGGTAGTGTGAGCTTTTTCTCCTCTGTGAGCTACCCTCACAGTTTCACACCCGATTCGGTCTGCAAAAGGGTCTCATCCCTTTTGCAGATGGAATTTCAAAATTTATCTGCGCCGCTTTGTTCAGCGGCGGAATGGAGATTTTTATGATCTTTACTTATCTTGCTAAACGTCTGCGCCGCCATCCGAGCGAGGCGATCGTTTCGGCGGCGATCGTGCTGGTGATCGTGGTCTTTCTGATCGGACTTCACGCCGCACGTGACGACTTGCTTGCCGACATGGATCGGGCTTACGATACCATCGAGATCCGTTGCCGCGTGACCAGCGCAGACAATTCCCGCGATTATTCCTTGCCTATCACCGAGGACTATGTGAAAATGCTGACCGAGGAGGGCGGGGAACTGTATCCTTACGTTAAGGATGTCTTTTTGCTTGAGACCTATGGCAATGCCACCGTTCTCCCCATCGATACGCCGCCCGAAAACTATTACGGTGCGCCCGGAATGGATGTGGAGCTGCATATGACCAACGATCCTGAAAGCTACACCGTGAAGGAAGGCGCGGAGTACGTTTATAAGGATGGCTATTCTGCCGCCGATTTTGCGGGAACAGAACCCGTTTGCATGATCTCTCACCTGCTGGAACCGATGGTGGGAGAAGACGGTACCGTCATTGTTCGCGTCTCGCAGGGTACGATTGCCATGAAAATGAAGGTGATCGGTGTTTATGCTGACGAGAACAATACCGTGTTCGGCGCGTGGCAGCCGCTGGTGGATCTGATCGCTACACTTAATTGGAAGCCCAATGTGGGCAGCATGGCGTTTACCATTTCCGACAATCGAAAATTGGATGTAGCAAAGGCGATCCTGCGTGACTATTATGTGCCTGCCAGCAAGCTGAACAACGATTCCGTTCAGCTGGGACTGGTGGTGGATGATAGCTTATTTGTCGATACCATTACGGTATATGAGCGAAGCTTGTCGTTGCTGAACGTGGTGCAGACTTTGGTCTACGTACTCTCCATCGGCATCAGCTTTTTGGTGGCGTATCTGAATATCCGCACGAGAAAATTGGAGCTGGCTGTCATGCGCTCCCTGGGCACGCGGAGTGTCGCGTTGTATACCGAGGTACTGTGTGAGCATGCACTCTTTTTCCTGATCGGCGGCATCCTCGCCACCGTTGGCGTGATGCTCTTCGGTATGATGCCGGGGGCGGAACAGATGAAAACGATCGGTACATTTATGCTTTGCTATCTTCTCGGCGTTGCCATTGCCGTGGCGCAGGCTACCTCGGGAAAAATCATGCAGACACTCAAGGGAAAGGAATAAAGCTATGGAAAATACAGGTAACAAACGTGATATTCTTACCGCCGAGCGGGTAACGTACGCTTATAAGACCCGCCACCAGATCGTGTACGCTGTGCGGGACGTGAGCTATACCTTTAAGAGCGGCACCGTCTACGCCATCGTCGGCAAGAGCGGATGCGGCAAGACCACGCTGATCTCGACCCTGGCGGGACTGGATCTGCCCACCATGGGCAAGGTGATCTTCGACGGAAAAAGCACGATGGAGCTTGACCGCGATATCTACCGCCGCCGTGACGTGGCGGTGATCTACCAGAACTACAATCTGTTTCCGCTTCTGACGGTGATGGAGAACGTGCTGTATCCGATGCAGCTCCAACGCCGCCCGAAAAAGGAGGCACGCGCCCTTGCCGCGGAAACGCTGCGCTCGGTGGGCTTGGATGAGAGCTATTGGAAGCGCCTGCCCGCTATGCTGTCGGGCGGCGAGCAGCAGAGAGTTGCCATCGCCCGCGCCATTGCCAGCGGTCAGCGTGTCATCCTCGCCGACGAGCCCACGGGAAATCTGGACGGTGAGAACAGCGATCTTGTCATGAAAACGTTTCAGCGTCTCGCCCACGAGGAAGGCTATTGCGTTATTATCGTCACCCACGACCCCCAGATTGCCGACGATTCGGATACCGTCATCCGCATGGACTCGGGGAAGATTGTATCGTAAAAAACCGGGTCCCCGCCGTATCATCACGGCGGGGACCGATTTTTATCCTTTCCCAAAGATGTTATATGGTGGTTACGGCATCTCAAAGGGGCCGAAATAATCCTCGACGAAGTGCAGCAGAAGGTCTCTGTCATAGATAACGAGCTGATATCCGGTATTTCCAACAATGCATTCCGCTTTGTGGTAAGTTGAGTTCTTCCACTTGGAAAAGTGGATGTCGACCTCAGTTTTATCGTTTTTGAGCTGCAGGTCTCCCGACGGTGCTTCTTCGTTGGTGTTGTCGGGGACATACCGTATGGTCATGGTATGGTTCAATCCCGGAGGCGGAGCGACTTCGCAGTCCAACAAAAGCTCGATGCTCCAATTCGTTTGTGTGAGGTATTGGATGGAGCAACGGCGGACGGAAAATCCTTCGGGCAAGGAACGGTTCCAGGAGAGCTCCTGCAGATGATCCCATTCTGTCAAAAGCTCTTCCATGGTATCGTAGCCCCGATGGGTCACAGTTGCCTGCGAGAGAAAATAGCGAGTGGAGCCGTAATCATAGGTGGAAATGGTGTATCGGATATTGTCGTGCAATCCGACCGTTTCATAGACCGTTCGACCGTTTTCTTCCACGGGTGTGGTCACGTACTGCCGGGCGGAGGTCACAAAGACCGAGTCACCTTCCTGCGGCACGGGGGGGGTGGCGGCATACGGAAGAGCTTGAGCAGTGAAATATTTCACAGTCGGGTCCCGAAAGGTGAACACAACGACCCAGCTGTTTTGGGATTGATACTTGATATGGATCTGTTCGATCCCGCGCTCCTGTGGGAGCTGCTGCGGATAGTAAAAGCTCAGGTGGCTGTGGTCTGCAAAAAAATCCTTGAGTGTGGTGTAGGTTGACTCGTATGGCTTTTGGGCGGAAATAACCGGAGCAGGGGTGTCCTGATCGGGGGCTGCGGTCTTGAAATCAACGGCTTCTTCATAAATCCGTCTGTTCTGTGTTTCAACGGCGTGGACGTAGATGTGCGGAAACAGCGCGGCGACCAGCAATAAGACGGCGGCAACGGAGCCGATGCGAAGCATCCTTTTCCCGATACGGTATACAGCCGAGGTGTGACCGTGATGCTTGCGCAGAAACTGCTTTGATGGGACGAGTATGGAGAGTAGCTGTTTTTCCGCTTCTTCGCGGGTGATAACGGAGCTGTTGTAAAGCTCACCCAACTGCTCCGTACATTCCCAGATCAATGCGCTGTCACCCTCGTTCCCGCGGGCAAGTTCATTATCAACGATCAGCGTAAGCCAGGCGGCTTGCTGTTCACGCGTGGCGTGGGACATATCCAAGGAGCAGAGATAGTCGTTATCATCCAGGTTAAACGTATGTTGCATATTACCGTTCTCCTTTCTTCCGCGATGCGCTTTGGGGCACCTGCGGTAATTGTATCAGCTTGATAATATGGGCTTTGATCCGAAACCAGCGTATTCTCACTGCGTTGACGCTGATACCGAGTTTAGCGGCGATCTCCTCGTCGCTTTTGTTTCGTTCGATCTTATCGAGCAACAGCTCTGCCTCCTTGGGGGAAAGACGGTGGGTCAGCTCTGTCAGATATTGATGATATTCCTTCTCCTGTTCCGCCGGGGAGGATTCGGAGGGGGCGGCGGGATGCCACTGCGCGGGCAGGTCCTCCAGGCTCACCGTAGGAACACGGCGGGAGGCGCGATATGCTTCTTTGAGCGCCAGATTGCGGGCGGTAACCAGCAGCCAACGCAAAACATCCTGTTGTGAGTGATTCGGCAGCGTTTCCCACTTGCGCCATAAGACCAGCATGGATTGCGCGGCAATATCCTCCGCGTCATGCAGGGAGTTGCCGTGCTGCTGCAAATATGCCAACAGCTTGGGGAAGCATTGGACGTAGATCGCCTCATACGTCTCTTCCATTGGTAACTTCATGGTCTGTGACTCTTTCCGACAGATGATCTGTCTGTAATGCTTCAAAATCTTTGTGAATGATATTCCTACTTATATATACCGATTTTGGGGGTAAAATTTCATTTCTTTTGAAAAAAATTTTCTGTATTTGATTGTAGCCTACAAAATTGTGCTTGTAAATAGTTTTTTTAGAAAAAAATGAAATCCGGCGGGTTTTTTCGGTATTTATAGAGTGAGTACTCAGAAATCCACACTCGGAAAGGGGATTTTGAAATATGTTGATGAAAAAAGTTTTTTTAGGATTGATACGAAGACCGGTGGTCACCGTGGTGTGCATTGCCATGCTGACATTCTCCTTGATGCTTTCTGTTTTTGGGGAGACTATGTCCGCAGTCTCGGCACCGGTGCAGGCGCCGGAAGCCGACTTTGTGGAGATTGCTGTGATCATACCGCAGCTGAGGTGGAAAAATCCATACGATACGAGCATGATGAATACCGTGAAGGAGCTGTATGAGGATGTGACGGCAGGAGAGATGTTTCGTCAGCACACGCAAATGATCGACGTCCGCACCTTTGCCGGTGCTCATTCCTCCGAAATTGATCCGATTTGGTTTACAGAATCCGCGGCGGGAAACTGTGTTTCGTGGATGCACAATCAAAATTTCGGTATTTTTGTCGGCAAATGTACAGCGGTAAAATTCAACGAGAGTGGAACACTTAAGAGCTATCAGTATCAATTTGACGTAGAACAGGCGGTACACCTGCACCAAGATGCGGAATGGGACGGGAGCAGGCAGGTTACCCTGAGCGACGCCACCTTTGAGTCTTCGGGACCGATGGCGGAGGAGGGAAAAAGATACCTCTTTTGGGGGACGTATCTGAAAGTCGGCGACACGGGATATTACGTGTCCACTCCGATCAACCGTACTTTTTCGGGACAGCTGAAAAGAGAAGAGCAGAACGGCATGCATGTGCTGAAGGAGAATGGGAAAAGCACAGGGGATTTTGTCCCGCTGATCTCCGAGCTGCAGGGGAGTTTTGAGAAATTTATGCAGAGCGAGATCGGCGCACTTTGGCAAAAGAGCGTGGTGGAGCGGATCGCGGTCTGCGAGCATTCACTTTCTCTGATCGGTACCGACTGCCTGGAAAGCATATACACCTTTAATATCCGTGAAGCGACCGTGACGGAGGGGCAGACGTTTACCGCCGCGCAATATGAGAGCGGCGAGCGTGTCTGCATCATCAGCCGTGAGCTGGCACAGCAAAACGGCTTGCAGGTAGGAGATATGCTCCCTCTGCAGGTTTACCGCGCGGCTTATGTATACGGTGATCCCGGAGCAATAGCAAATTATAATAATATATATGACCCCTATGCGGGATATGGCGACGAGGGCGAGTGGCGCATTGTCGGAATATACGCCCATGATTATGAGCCGGGTGGGGAATACGACCTTCATCCCAATACTGTCTTTGTTCCCAATAAGTCGCTTGCGGGGGATTACAGCCAAAATGTTTCTTTACCAAATTCCGATTTTGCTCTTTCCTTCATTCTGAAAAAGGGGCAGGCAGAGGCTTTTCGCCTGGAAGCAGAGGCGGCAGGATATGGCGGCATGTTTATTTACCATGATGGCGGACGGGCTGAGGAAGAGGCTCGGACACTGGCATTGCAGGAGCAGATCACCGCATGGCAGGCGCGAGTCAATGATCGAGTCACGTTCGTTCGCATTGTGAGTTTTGCATTGCCGCCGGTGGCAATGCTGCTTTTCGTGCTGTCGAAGAAGCGCGAGATCGGTGAGTTTTATGCCATTGAGACGATGCGGGGGACCCTGCTTTCTCATTTCTTGGTCCAATTGGCAGTAGTGTCGGTTGTTTCCTGCATTTTGGGATTTTTGCTTGGAAAAGTGAGCCTGCCTGCCTTGACTGAGTCGGGACTTTTGCATCTGGCAGGGGCGGATTTTGCAGAAGCCTTGCGACTGCTTTTGCCTAAAGAGATCACCTGTGAGTTTTCCGAGATCGGCAAATGGGGGCTTCTGTTGGGTATCGTTGCATTCTTGTGTGCGATGATCGCCTCGGTGAGAAAATATCAGTTTGTGTACGATGAAAAGGAGTGAGCAAGATGCTTTGGATGCAGGAGATCAAACAATTGCTTCGCGCCCCTCTTCGCATGCTGGCGTTTTGTCTGGCACTCGCGACCGTGATCGGACTGTTGAATATTGCGGCAGGCCTTTGGGCGGCGACCGAACGGGCGGTGGCTGAGGTAG
This sequence comes from Clostridia bacterium, assembly GCA_017452525.1. Lineage (GTDB taxonomy): Bacteria > Bacillota > Clostridia > Oscillospirales > CAG-272 > RGIG3947. The sequence goes on along the minus strand of JAFTMG010000121.1, from coordinate 3,235 downwards.
AGGAGACATATACCACGGTAGGTACGCTCCCGCGCTTGCATATATCACAATTCGCATCGAGCGAAGCGTATAACGACGCGCGCAATGCCGTTTCGGGACTTGCCCAAAAGCTTGCCGGTACGGTCAAACCGGAGTACAGACTCTCCCTTGAGCATATCTCCGCCGTCAACGTGCATTCGCGCCTGTTGGCATACAATATGTCGGCTGTGCCGTTGGCGATCTCCTCCTCGGAGGAAGGATATTCGCTCGCCTTGAACAAACCGCAAAATGTAGCGCTGTTTGCGGTAAACTGTACCGATGCATCGGTCATGCGGGAGATCAAGGGATACAATGCCGACGGCTCCTCCTACATCCGCCGCGTGTATTCTTATGCATTTGATGTTCACGAGGCGGCGGTGATCCACCCCGACCTGCCCGTGCCCGATACCTTGAGGATAGAATCCGATATGATCCCGGAGGGAGGAAATATGCTGTTTGCGCCGGGGCGTTCCTATTGGGTCTGGGGGTATTATGATACGGTGACAGAGACCGCGGGGGAGCTTCATTTGGCAGGGGTTGAGGTCACCAATCCCAGAACCAACGAGACCAATCTGAAGACATCACGCTGGGAGACCGATCGGATCCTCTACGTGTGTTGGCCGAATGAGCGCTTGAAGGCATACGATCTGCCGATTCTCGGAGAATACAGCGGTGATGCCATGGCATATCTGAAGGCGGATGAGGCGGACGTGTGGGGGCGGCTGATCGAAATATTGCAGATCTCTATCTTCTCTGTCCGTGTTTGCTCAGCCAATGATATCAAAAGTCTGCATCCCTTTAGCGGCGGACATTCCTATGTAACGGAGGGAAGAGCGTTTACGGGGGAGGAGATCGAAGCGGGACAAAAGGTTGCCCTGATCAGCGATATGTATGCGGAGAAAAACGGGTTGCGGCCGGGAGATACGCTGGAGCTCTCTTTTTATCAAACGTGGTGGAGTGCTGCCGACCGTGAGCAGGGCGATCTCTACCCGAGTCGTATCTACGGGAGTGACGAGAACGATCATGAGGGATTGTTGCCTGAGTCGGTCGCCGAGCCCGCCTCGGTCAATGACGGTGCCTACACCGTTGTCGGTATTTACAGCACCACCGGATGGCTGGATGATTATCGGGTGATCCATCCCAACACGGTGATCGTGCCGCAAAGTGCGTTGGATGACTGTTATGGGGAATGGTTTTACCCCGATATGACCGTTTCGCTGAGCATTCCCAACGGCGGCATCGAGGCGGTGGAGGCAGAGCTGACATCACTTGGCTACGGTGAGCTGTTGCAATATGATGATGGCGGCTATTCGACGGTCATGCCCAACGTAGCGTCGATCCGTGACAGCGCGGTGTTCGTCTGCCGTATTGTGACCGTTCTCTGGATCGTCGTCGTTCTCGCTGTTCTGATCCTGTTTTACGTGATGCTTCTGCCTGCGGGACAAGTGAAGTACGGATTGGGGGTCGGAAAACGGCTGATACGAAATCAGATGAACTTTGCCGCTTTGCCCGTTATCCTATTGTCGGGAATATCGGGATGTGTTGGCAGTATATTGCTCTATGATCGGGCTTTGCAGAAGATGATGCAATCGGATTTTACGGTCTTTAATACTGCCTTTACCGTTCCCTCCGAGCATGCCGAGTTGCTTTCGCAATTGCTCCCCATGATGGGGCAGGAGGCGAGTTTCTTTGTGATCACCACGGCGGTGCAGACGGGGATCCTTGTCCTTCTCGGTGCGGTCCTTTGCTTCACCGTTTCTGCGCATAGACAGTAAGGAGGGAGCTTATGTTTTTGAGCTATCTTGAAAAGCGCATGCGTCGCCATATGCGCGAGGTGTTTTTCTCCATGCTGACCGTTGCCGTGACCGTTCTCTTGTTGCTGGGGCTTTTCCATTACCGCACGGCACAGCAAAAAAAGCTGGATGACGTATATGATCATTTTGAGATCCGATGCACGGTGACCAATATCAGCGGTTCGCGCAAGACTGATCTCGATATTGCCGCCGGCTATCTCGGCTTGTTTGAAGAGGGCGGAACGCTGTTCCCGCACGTAAAGGACGTTTTTCTTCTGCAACAGTTAAGCGGTGCCAAACTGCTCCCGTCTCAAGATTCCGATGCAGCTGCGGGAAATGTGATCAGCCTCTATATGACCAACGATCCTCAGGCATCTGCCTATCTTGAGGATGCGATCATCCGTTACGAGAACGGCTACGACAGTGAGAGCTTTCGCGGCGGTGAGGCAGTTTGCATCGTTACCGAAAGTCTTTCCGACCGGATCGGTGCGGACGGAACGGTCCGTTTGCACTCTTCGGCAGGGGAGACGGTGGCGCGGGTGGTTGGAACCTATCTTGGAGAGAAAGATACGGTATTTATTTCATGGCAGCCGATGGTTGCACAATTGGCGCGCAAGGATATCCGTGCGACGGCAAACAGCATGAGTTTCACTATTTCCGATAACCGTCGGCTCGGCGAAGTAAAGCAGCTTTTGCGTGATTATTTTGTTCCTGCCTCATACACCAACAAAGTCTCCAATACGCACGGGTTGATCATCGACGACAATTTGTTTATTGATACCGTTGTCGTATTGGAGCGCAGTCTGGCACTGTTGGGTGTTGTACGGTGGTTGGTCTATATACTGTCGGTTGGTATCAGCTTTCTGATCGCTTTCCTCGGGATTCGGGGGAGGAGGCTGGAGCTTGCCGTGATGCGATCTTTGGGAACGCGCCGCATTGCGTTGTATGCCGAAGTGCTGTGTGAGCATCTTTTGATATTTCTTCCGGGAGCGGCGGTGGCATATTGGATGTCGAATCTGTTTGGTATGTCACTTGCAGCGAACGGTCTCGGTACGGTTGGCGCATATATGATCTGCTATCTACTCGGTGTGGCGTTTGCCGTGGCACAGGTGACCTCCGGGAATATCATGCAGACACTCAAGGGAAAGGAATAAAGCTATGGAAAATACAGGTAACAAACGTGATATTCTCATTGCCGAGCGGGTGACGTACGCTTATAAGACCCGCCACCAGATCGTGTATGCCGTGCGGGACGTGAGCTATACCTTTAAGAGCGGCACCGTCTACGCCATCGTTGGCAAGAGCGGATGCGGCAAGACCACGCTGATCTCGACCCTGGCGGGACTGGATCTGCCCACCATGGGCAAGGTGATCTTCGACGGAAAAAGCACGATGGAGCTTGACCGCGATATCTACCGCCGCCG
>JAFTMG010000120.1 GCA_017452525.1 Clostridia bacterium | reverse complement strand
CCGCTTTTGGAAGCCTCTCTCCGCTACGCTCCGTTCGGCTTCCAAAAGCGTAAAGATTGAACATAAAATGTGTATACAATCCTCTTGCACAACTGTTTACAATCTTGCTCTTGACAGGGGACGCCGGTCCCTACAAGAAGGGTGCCGCATGGCGGTTGTTCCGTTTCTACCAACACCCCGACAAACCCAAATTTGAAATCCTCAAACAGACCGACAAAACCCAATTTGAAGTTTCCGCTGAGCTTCCCCACGGCAGTCTCGCCCCAATCCCATCGTTTGAGATTTTTAGGAGGGTATAACTCGGCTTTGCCGAGTTGGGCGAATTTGCCGAAGGCAAATTCGCCAGGAACCCGCGAATGTCGCTTCGCGACTTCGCCGAATTGGCGTTTACGCCAATTCTTTTTGCAAAAGGGTTCCCTTGCGCGTCCCGCCGATAAACCCCAATTTGAAACATTCCAACAAACCGCCACCCGATTTGAAGTTTTTCGTTTCAAATTTCGAAAACGGACACGCCCTCGCGCAATTTACCCCCAAAAACGGATTGCAACCCTTGCGGATCTGTGATATACTAAAGCCATCACCCCATGAAAAGAGGTACCCTATATGCGCAAATTCAGAAATCCCGTTTCCCCCTTCGACGCGCCCGACCCGTTTATGACCTTTGACCCCGTGACGGGATATTATTACGCCCTGTTCACCCGCGGGAGCAAGCTGGAGCTGTTCCGCAGCCGCCATGCGGGCTCGATCGTCACCGACGGCGACAGCCGCATCATTTACACGCCAAACGGCGAGCGAGACGGCATCTGGGGCGACATCTGGGCACCCGAAATGCACCGCGCGCCGAACGGCAGATGGTACGTTTACACCAGCGGGCGCATCCGCCCCGAGCCGAGCCAGAAACGCCTCTTTATCATGGAAGGACCGGCAGACGATCCCTTCGAGGGCGAATGGATCTTCCGCGGCATGCCCTCCCCCGACGTCTTCTCCATCGATCCCACCGTCTACACCGCCCCCGACGGCGTGCAGTATCTCTGCTCCTCCCGCGTGGACCCGAAAGCCGGTCAGGTCCTCGACATATGCGACCTTGAAAACCCCTACACCTACGGCAAAAACCGCGCCACCATTGCCCGCGCAGAGCTCACCTGGGAGCTGGTCCCGCCCTACGTAGGCAGAGCCGCCATCGTGGAGGGAGCCTTCTTTCTTGAACGAAACGGTCGACTCTTCCTCATCTATTCGGCAAACGGCTGCTGGTCGGACGATTACTGCCTCGGCGTGCTGGAGTATACGGGCGGCTCACTTTGCGACGCCGCTCATTGGAAAAAGCACGAAAAGCCCCTCTTTGTCCACGGAAACGGGCTCTACGGTCCCGGCCACGCCTCCTTCTTCGCCTCCCCCGACGGCAGTGAGATCTGGTGCGCCTATCACGGCATGAAGGAGCACAACGAAAAGGTCACCCCCGCCGCGCGCTATTTCAATATCCAGCGCGTCGATTTCGATGCCGACGGATACCCCGTCATGGGTCTGCCGACCGGCTATGAGATCGACCTCGACCCGCCCGCGGGAGAGATGTAAACCGCCCCGCCGAGGGCAGCTTGAGAAACGGCAAAAGCCGTAAATCATGCAAGTAAAACACCCAAAAATGACATTCGATAAAGGAGTGTATCCATGAGTAATCAGATCTTTATCAGCTATCGCCGCAACGGCGGGGATATTGCCGCAAAGTTGATCTGCGAGGCGCTCAGAAACAGGGGGTATTCAGTATTCTTCGATTACGATACCTTAAAAAGCGGCTTTTTTGACAGCAAGATTTTGGAATCGATCGAGCAGTGCGATGATTTTGTTTTAGTCCTGCCTAAAAACGCACTCGATCGCTGCAAGGATGAGCAGGACTGGGTCAGACAAGAGATCCGACATGCCCTGTTGAAGAAAAAGAATATTATTCCCGTGCGCCTGGGAAATTTCGAATTCCCGAAAAAGCTCCCTCAAGACATTCAAGACGTTCTCCGATATACCGCGATCCGATTTCAGATGGAATTTTTTGATACTGTCATAAATATGATCACCGAAAGGCTCATATCCACTCCCCGCGCCGAAAAAGAAATCCCGAAGAAAACCGCCGCGCCCACACCGAAGGAGATCCGCCTCACCGTGTACAGTCCTGTCAATACCGAGGTCTTTTTGAATGACACGGAGCATCCCATCATGAGGATCGACTGTAATACCGGCTTTGACTACGCAAGCAACACCGTCACCGTCTGTGGGAAATTTGATCTGATCTTCCGAGCAAAAGGATTTTTGAAAAGGCTTACCTATGATTCCGCTACAGTCATCACCAACTTTGATGTCAACCTGAGCAAGATCCTTCACAGCATCGAGATCGAAGGCTCTTACAGCCGTGATGAGGCATGGGCGCAGATCCGTAGGAAGCCGACCGCCTACGCATACCAACAGCTGAAAGCGGTGGGAAAGGCAGAGGACATTGACCTGCTTTTGGACGAAATGAAAAAATACATGATGATCATGGCGCCCGATCAACACGAGAATTACCTGATCGCCAACTGCTTCGTCGCGCTGGGCGAGCTGGCATTCCGCTATAAGCAGCCGGAAAAGGCGCGGGTCCTGCTCGACGTCTATCAGTTCTACGGGGCAAAGCGCTCCTACGGATGGATGATGGAACCGATCGTGAAAAAACTGCGCGCCTACGGTCTCTGACGGCAGCACAACGGTACCGCCGTTGGTTGTTTCGTAAAAACATCCGAGCCATCAAACGGTACCACCCACAGGATGCCGAAATGATCGGCAACACCGGTGCCGCCGACGATTACTGTGAGATCTACAGATTCCCATGCTGCGGCAAAACGGTGATCGTGGGAGACGGTCCTGTTTCCCGCCACCGCTGCGACGGTTGCTGCCGTGAGGAAACAAAGGACACGGAAACGTCGCCCAAAAACAAATGACCCCACAGCCCCGCGGCGGAAAGGAGATCGCATGGAACTGAAAAAGCTGCCCTATGACCTGACCGTCTGCAAGGTGGCGTCCCTGACGGACGCGAACCTTGGCGGCGACCTCTTTTTCCTCGCCAAAACAGACGAAGAGATCTCGCTGGTCTGCCTCACCGATGCCGCGCCCGCAAACACCATCGCCCGCGAGGATGGCTGGCGTGCCTTTCGCATACAGGGAGAGCTGGATTTCTCCCTCATCGGCATCCTTTCGGGGATCTCCGGGGTGCTTGCGGCACAAGGGATCGGCATCTTTGCCGTCTCCACCTTCAATACCGACTATATTCTGGTCAAAGCGGAACGGTTCGAAGAAGCCGCAGGGGCGCTTGCCCGCGCCGGCTACGGGATCATCTGACCGCGCAAACACCAAGAATCCCGCGCCACGATTCCTACACCCCGACAAACCCAAATTTGAAGTTTCCGCTGAGCTTCACCCCGGCAGTTTCGCCCTATTCTCATCGTTTGAGATTTTTGGGAGGGTATAACTCGGCTTTGCCGAGTTATACCCTCGAATGTCGCTTCGCGACTTCGCCTAATTGGCGTTTGCGCCAATTCTATTGGCGTTTGCGCCAATTCTATTGGCGTTTACGCCAATTCTATTGGCGTGAGCGCCAATTCTTTTTGCAAAAGGGTTCCCTTGCACGTCCCCCCGCAAAACCCCAATTTAAAATATCCACCACACCGACCACCACGTCAAAAGCCCGATGCTTCCGAGAAAGCATCGAGCTTTTTTTCATTGTATCACACCGCGCCGCCTTTGTCAAGGTCGCTTCCCGCTCACTTCATCAGCTCGTCCGTCAGCCGCAGGATCTCGGGGGCGATCCTCTTCCGCGCCCGTGTGAGGACCAGATGATAGACGGGATATGCCAGACCCACCAGCACACATCCCACCGCGCCGACGGAAACGCCGAGAAGCATGGCGAGGGTGCCGTCCAGCCCCAGCATGGCGCCGAGATCCGACATAAAGAGACTCATGCCGCTGCCAAGGATCAGCGTGCCGAGAATACCCAAAACGAGCGCCACCGTCTGCGCCTTTTTGGTCACGCCCGCATCCAGATAGCGCAGACGCGCCATGGCGTCCTTCTCCTCCGACTGCTGAGCATATTTCTCCCGAATTTTTCGGATCTCCGCTTGCTCCTTGGCGGAATAGGTATAGGAAAATCCGTTGTTATGCTTCTGTTCCATCCTCGTTCTCCTTTCCCCCCGCGGCGGGATCCCGCCGCAATGCCTTCAGCTCCCGCCCACCTCGCAGGATCATATAGATCGCCATCGCCAGGATCACCGCCGAAACGGCGCCGCCGGACAGACCCAGCATCAGCTTGCGGGTCAGCACGTCCATAGTGCCGTCCCCGAAGGTGGTCAGCATGGTGGACTCCAGCGTCAGCATTGAGACGCAGGCGGCTGCAAAGCTGATCGCCTTGGACGCCGAATAGACGGGACTGCGGTATCGGCGGTAGCGCACCATGCTGACGATCGCCGCGGTAAACGCCGAGAAGGTATATGCCGCCATCATGATGGTGGTGATCTCATGGTGCAGAAAGGTGCGGTTCCAATAGACCATGAAGAAAATGATCAGCGTCAGCGCCAGATTCATAAGCAGAAATATCCAACCGCAGGCGCGGTACTTGATCAGCTCACTGCGCATCCGCTCCCCCGGCTTGAAGCGGCGGGTATGCCGCACGAGGAAGAAGCGCATCACGGCAAGGGAGAAATAATATCCCGCCAGCGAATAGAACCAAAAGGTGTGGTGAACGTAGCCGAGCCACAGCTGAAAGAGGGCGTACGCCACGTTCCACACAAACGACCCGAGCAGCGAAAGATTGACCCGCAGGCGGTCATCCTCCCGCCAACGGCGGGCATAGCGGTTCCCCTCCTTGAATTCCTTGTATATGCGGATCAGCCACGGGATCCGACAGCACCAGACCGTCAGCGTATACGCAGCCAGCACGTAGGAAACGACGGCAACGACCGACTCCGTCCCCGGCACCGCCATCGAATAGACGAGAAAGGCAGTCGCCGCGGGGACAGCGAGGATCATCAGCGCAAGGGGCGGAAACAACAGCGCCTTACCGAGTTTCTTCCAATTCATGCGCTTCCCTCCGGATCTTTACGGTAAACGTGGTTCCCACACCCACGGTGCTCTCCACGCCGATCTCGCCCTGCATGATATCCACCACGCGCTTGACCAGCGCCAGCCCCAAGCCGTTGCCCTGCGTGGCGTGGGAGGAGTCACCCTGATAGAACTTTTCAAAAATATGCGCGCCCACCTCGGGGGACATACCGCACCCCGTGTCGCTCACCCGCACGGTGGCGTAGCTCCCGTCCGCCGTCAGCGTCAGGGTGACCCTGCCGCCTCGCTCGGTGAACTTGAAGGCGTTGGAGAAGAGATTGTTCCACACCAGCGAGAGCAGCTCGCTGTCGGCAGACACAAGCACCTGCTCGGCAATGTCGGTGTCGATCTCAATGCCGCGGCTCTCCCACACGTTCTCAAACTGCAAAAGGCTCTCGCAAAGCTGCTCGCCCAGATCGTAGGTCTCCGTCTTGGGGTAGATCTGCTGATTTTCCAAGCGGTTGAGCTTGAGGATATTGGTCATCATATCGGCAAGACGGCGTGAGGCGTCTGTGATCGCCTTGGCGTACTCCACCCGCTTCTCCTCGGGCAGATCCGGCGCCTGCAGAAGCGTGCCGTAATTCTGCATGACCGCCAGTGGGGTCTTCATCTCGTGAGAGACGTTGGCGATAAAATCGGTGCGCAGGGTCTCCACCCCCGACAGCTCCTTCGCCATGTGGTTGATGCACTCAATGATCTCGTTGAACTTTCCGTCGCTCACAAGACCTGACGTGGTGGGAATACGAACGTCGAAATCCCCCGCGATCATCTTCTCCGCCGCCTCCGAAATGCGGCGAACGGGACGGTCCACCGTCCACTTGCGGCGCACCGTGTCGATGACGGTGAACAGAAGGCTGATCAGGATCACGTTCCAGAAGGTCACCTTGGCGGCAAGGGAGATGTTTTCTCCCGAAAAGGAGATTTGAAGACTGTCCGCCAAAATGTTCAGAAAGAGCATCATGCAACAGGTGATCACAAACGCCACCAGCACAAAAAAGGTAAAATAATGGCTCAGCGCGCGCAGCACGCCGCCAAAGCCGCGCTTCTCCTTCATTTGATCACCGCCTTGTAGCCGAGCCCGTGGACCGTCTGGATCTCGAAGGCGTCGCAGTCGGCGCACTTGGCGCGGAGCTTGGTCATGTAAACGTCCACCGTGCGGGTGCCCGTCTGGGTGTCCACGTCCCAGAATTCGTCCATCAGTTGCGTGCGGGTGAAGGTCTTCTTCGGATAGGAGAGCAGCTTGTAGAGCAGGTCAAACTCCCGCGCCGTCAGCGGGATCTCCTCCCCGTCCAGCACGGCGGTGCGCTCGTCGGCGTCCATCACGAAATTTCCCACCTCAAGGCGGCGGCTGGAGGCGATCTTGGAGCGGCGCAGGAGCGCGCCGATGCGCAGAAACAGCTCGTCGAGATCGATGGGCTTGGTCATATAATCGTCAATACCGATGCGAAATCCCCGCTGCTTGGCGGCAAAATCGTCGCGGGCAGTCATAAACAGGATGGGAATATCGTTGTTCAGCGAGCGCACCGTGCGGGCAAACTCAAAGCCGTCAATGCCGGGCATCATGATGTCCGAAACGATCAGATCAAAGGTAGTCTTATACATCTCGTCGTAAGCATCCTCCGCTCCGAGACATCCAACCGCATCATAGCCGCTGTGATTCAGAAAGGAGCAGACCGATCGGTTCAGATCACGATCGTCCTCCACAATCAGAATTTTGAACATGTGCCATTCCTCCGAGGCTATAGTTTTACGAATACGTTCTTATGATAGCACACAAATGTTAAAGTTTTGTTTACGTTTTGCCTTTTTTTGAAAAATTCATCCTCCACCCACGTCCCGCAAGCGGTATCTCCTGCCGGTTTGACCGAAGCACGGAACGTTGTGGACTTCAAATGGGGGTGTCGGGTGGAGGTATCGTGGCGCGGACGAAGGCAGGGCTCTGCCCTGCACCCGCAAGGGAACCCTTTTTTGAAGGGTTCCCTTGACCCTCCGAAAATCTTCAAATAGGGGTATGGGGCGGGGTGTTTATCTTGCTCTCGCCGTG
>JAFTMG010000119.1 GCA_017452525.1 Clostridia bacterium | reverse complement strand
CATGCAAGGGAGGTATCCGTCAGCGGATCAGTAAACGCCCCGCCCAGTCAATATCCGTCAACAGCGAGATAAACACCCCGCCCCATACCCCTGCCACAAAGATTTTAGGAGAGTCCAGAGGACCCTTCAAAAAAGGGTCCTGTGGCGGGTGCAGGGCAGAGCCCTGCCTTCGTCCGCGCCACGATACCTCCACCCCTCCAAACCCCAATTTGCATACCTTGCCGCGCGACGTGATCGGCATAGCAAAAACCGCCGCCGTGGAATGGAGACGGAGGCGGTTTTGGGATGTGCGTTTTATTTTTGCTTGGCGGCGAGGCGCACGCGGCGGACGTCGGTGCCGGAGAAGATAAGCGGGTAGTATTCGCCCAGCAGGCGGCTGGTGATGCGGTCCCAATATTTCTCCCTCAGTTCCTTTTGCGAGAAATTGGTGCTGATGATGGTGGACTTTTTGCGTGTCAGGCGAATGTTGATCACGTTATAGATGCAGGAGAGGGTGAACTGATTGATCATCTCGGTACCCAGGTCGTCGATGATCAGCAGGTCGCAATCGTAATATCTTGCCACGTTCTCTCCCTCGTCGCCGCTGATGCTGTTGCCGAAGCGTTGGTACTCAAAGTCGGCAAGCATACCTACTGCGGTCACGTACTGCACGTCAAAACCGCGGTCGATGACGCGGCGCGCCACCGCCGAGCTGAGGTGGGTTTTTCCGAGTCCCGTGGAGCCCATCAGTAGCAGATTTCGCATATTGTCCTCGGAGAAGTGGTCGGCAAACCTCTTCATGACATCCAGATTGCGCGCCATTGCCTCATAGGCGGCGGGGTTCTGGCGGTAATATTCCAGCGAAAAGGTCTCAAAGGTCTGCGATTGCAAAAGGGTGCCGATGCCGGAGGTCTCGTAGCCCGCCATGGTCAGGGCACGGCGCATGCAGGCGCACATTTTGCCGTCCACGTAGCCGCTGTCGCTGCAAGCCTCGCACTCGTAGTGGACGGAGGAGTAGTCCGCGGGGTAGCCTGCGGCGCGGAGCAGCTCGGCGCGGGCATCCTGCAGAATGCCGTTGCGGGCGCGGATGTCCGCCAGCTTCTGCTCGCGGGTCTCACCGCCTGTCAGCGTCACGCGCATGATCTCCAACCCCGTTGCCGCCAGCTCGCGGTCGATCTCGGCAACGGCAGGGATCTGCATATGCAACTCGGCACGGCGGGCATCCGCCGCGTCCCGTGCGCGGAGATATTTGGTCTGGTATTCCTCGCGGATGCGTTTATAGTTTTCACGGTTGTAGCCCATCGTTGCTACCGCCTTTCTCTGTGTTACTCTTACAAATCGTCAAAGCTGCGACGGAGCGCCGCCTCGAAAAAGTCGTCGGTGTCGAAGCTGCCGCCATCCGAGGCGCCGTTTGTGCCTTTGCCGCCCTTTTTGCCTGACGAGTGTGCCTGCGACTGCTTCCATTTTTCATCCGAAGCAGCCACGGCTTCGGGGGTGGTCAGCCCCTCCGCCTGCCAGCGCTTCAGCACGCCGTCGGTGTAGCGCATGGATGCCTCGCCGATGCTGTCTACCGTTGCCTCAAAGGCAAGCTCGATCATGGTCATATCGAAGCACCATTCCTCTGTCCAGCGGTGGATGTATTTGCGCTCTGCTTGTGTCAGCTTGCGGTCCTGCGCGCCGAAGAGGGCACGGATCTGTCCCTCCGACTCACGGCGTGCATCCTCACGCCGCAGCGTTTCCTGCAGGGATGCCACGTCAGCGGCACCGCCGTCCACCATGTCGAAGGCGACCTTCTCGATATAGTGCAGGCTGGTCTTGCCCAGCTTGGCGCAATGGGCACAGAGCAGAATGAGATATTCGGCGTCCAGCGCCAGATAATCCAACAGTCCCACCAGAATACTGATCTCGTGGGTGTTGAAGAGCTTGCCGAGTATGCGCTGACATTCGTCGATCAGCGCGGCGGTCTCCTTGCGCTTTTCCAGCAGTGCCGTCAGCTCCTCGGTGGTATATTTGGGCAGGCTGTCACTCTTCTTGAGGGGAGCGGTCTTTACTTGTGTTTCCGGCGCATTTTGCCCGGCGGCGGGTACGGGGGCGGCGACCGCCGTCTCCTCTGCCGTATCCTCCACCGAAAGCACGTCGGCACCTCGCCAGAAGGCAAGGGCGGCATGCGCCTGCGCCTCGGTACAGCCTGCCTGCTCGCACAGCGCGGGCATATGCGCCTCCGTATCCTCCCGCATCGCGGCGTTGTGGCACAGGACCAGCAGCACCCGCAGATCGATGGCGGTGGCGCGTCCCATGACCGTCAGCGCCGAAGCGGGCAGAACGGCTACGTCACTTGCATATTGTAATCTGATCTTCATACGTTATTTGATCTCTTCCTCTGCGTCGTCCCGAATTGTCTCCTGCATACGGCAAAGCTCGTAGCAGAGGGTCATCAGCGAGTCGCCCATGTGGACGCTCTCCACCACCTTACCCTGCTCGCGCAGGTCCAGCTCTTTCGCCGTGAAATTCCAGATGCCCTTGACGGGGGTGCTCGTCAGTTGCTCTGCCACCTGTGTGGCAGCCTCCTTGGGCATGGTGAAAACGGCGATATCTACCGGGTGGGTGCGACAATAATTTTCAAGCTCGTCCATGGAAAGTACCGGGATATCTCCGATGTAGCTTCCGATCAGCTGCTCGTTGACGTCGAACATGGCGATGACGTCCACGCCGCGCTTGGCGAACATGGTATGTCCCGCCAACGCGCGTCCCAGATTGCCCGCGCCGATGATCACTGCCTTGAAGCCGGCGCTGACGCCGAGGATCTCGCAGATCTTGGCGTAAAGATAGTGAACGTTGTAGCCGTAGCCCTGCTGACCGAAGCCACCGAAGCAATTGAGGTCCTGACGGATCTGGGAGGCGGTCACGTGCATACGGGCGCTCAGCTCGCCCGAGCTGATGCGCATGGTGCCCTCCGCGATCAGCTCGCGCAGATAGCGGAAGTAGCGGGGCAGGCGCTTGATCACCGCCTGCGAAACGTAGGGGCGCTTATCGGAAGAGATCTCGCTGTCTTCCGGAAGGGAAATATTTTCTGATTTCATGAGAATGGCTCTCCTGTTCTGCAACACTATATATAGATTTTGAAATTTTCCATTTTTCGACAGCGTTTCTCCGCTTTGACGGAGTTTTGGTGAAAATGACGAAATGGGGATATGTGTGGAAAAATGGAGAAGAAGGGTGGGAAATGGATGTTTGGGGACTTTTCCACATCCCGCGGATGCATAAAGTTATCAACAGTTTCAACAGAGTTCTCCACAGTTTTCTTGATTCTAAGCCGTTTTCTGCACATCCTCCCATGAATATCCATGTATAATTCGGTGAATAAACAGCTTTTTCCACAACCTGTGGAAAACTTGTGTGGAAAACTCATATTTTGTTCGACGGGCAAAAGAAATAAAATGATGACGAAAAAAAACCTTTTTCGGGAAACACCTTGACACAAGATATGGTGTTCAGCAGCCGTCATCGTTTGCCGACGCGTTCAACGAGGTGTCGGCACGGGCACCCGTGAGATACTCAAAATAACCTGCGGCGGCGACCATGGCGCCGTTGTCTCCGCACAGCGAGATGGGTGGGGTGACCAGTGTGGCACCGTGCTTACGGCAGGTCGCCTCCAGCTCACGGCGCAGGTGGGAATTGGCGGCAACGCCGCCGGCAAGGACCACCGTGCGGTGTCCCGTGCGGTCCAGCGCCTGCCCCACCTTTTTGGAAACGCCGCGCACGATGGCGCGGGTGTAGGAAGCGGCGAGATTGGCGCGGTCGATCTCCTCCTCCTTCTGCTTTGCCTGGTTGATCAGGTTGAGGGCGGCGGTCTTCAGTCCGCTGAAGGAGAAATCGAGGGTGTCGCCCGTCAGTGCGGGAGAGGGGAGGGTGTACGCCTTGGGGTCGCCCTCGTATGCCAGCTTGTCCAGCGCGGCGCCGCCGGGGTAGGGCAGACCGATGACGCGTCCGATCTTGTCAAACGCCTCGCCTGCCGCGTCGTCGCGGGTGGCACCGATCTCTTCAAACCCGGTATAAGAGGTGACGGAGAAAAGGGAGGTATGTCCGCCGGAAACGACCACCGCCAGGAAGGGCGGCTCCAGCGTCGGCTCACTCAGGTATGCCGCCGCCACGTGCGCCTTGATGTGATTGACCGCCACCAGCGGGATACCGCGGGAATAGGCGAGGGATTTGGCGAAGTTGACACCGACCAGAAGGGCGCCGATGAGCCCGGGAAAGGCGGTGACCGCCACCGCGCCCAGCTGATCGACGGTGATGCCCGCTTCCTCCAGCGCGCGAGCGGTGACGCGGGTGATGGCTTCGATATGAGCGCGCCCCGCGATCTCGGGGACCACGCCGCCGTAGAGACGGTGGACCTCGATCTGAGAGGCGACGATATTGGAGCGGATGCGGCGGATCTGGGGCGATGCCGACGTGTCCATTTCAACGACGGCTGCCGAGGTCTCGTCACAAGAGCTTTCCAGTCCTAAAATATACATAATTTCCTCCGGGTCTCAATGTAAGTGCTTCAGCATGACAAAGGCGTCCTCGCGGGGGGCAGTATAGAAGCCCTTGCGCACGCCCTCCTTGGTGAAGCCGTGTGCCTCGTAAAGGCGGATGGCAGGCTCGTTGCTCACCCGCACCTCCAGAGACAGGAGGGTAAAGCCCCGCGCACGCGCGTCCGCCTCAATGGCGTCCATCAGCTTGTGTCCCGCGCCGCGGCGGCGACTGTCGGGATGGGTGGCAACGTTGACGATCTGCCCCTCCTCGGGGGCAAAGAAGACGGTGGCGAAGGCGATCACCCGCGGCTCGGCGGGGGCGCACATAGTGCAAAGGTGGGTGGCTTCGGGGATCTCGACCGCCACAAAGCCCACGCCCCGCTCACCGTTATACAGGGCAAGCCGCCCGGTCTCCTCCCGCACGAAATCGGGATGGCAGTCGGTGCCGTGGAAGCAGAGCCGATCCAGCTCGGCTGCCGCCGCGCGGTCCTCCGCAGCCATATGACGTACGATCAGCATACGGGCGCTCCTCAGCCCACGTATTCCAGCAGCACGTCGCCGACGACGACGCAACGGGCGGACGAGCGGTCGTACAGCACCTTGGTGCCGTTGCCGTATTCCAGATAGATCAGGCTGTAGTAGATCCCGGGATAGGTCTGCGACTCGAACTTGACACGCAGATTGACGGAGGGCTCCATGCCGGTGTAGGCGATCTCCTCACCGTTCAGCCACGCGTCGATGAGGGCGGCGACGTCCTCGGCGTCGGTCACGGTGGTGAGGACCATGGTGGATGCCTCCTCAATGCACAGATGCACCTTGTCGGGTGCCATCTCGGTCAGCGTGGGCAGCTTCTCACCCTCGGCGTAGAAGACGGTCTTGCCCTCCTCACACAGCCACTTGGCGGGATCCATGCCGCCGACCTCGTAGAAGGTAACGCCGGATTTGCGGTTGTAGCTCCACTTGGCGTATTCCTTGCCGATGGCGATCGGCTCGTAGCAGCCGGGGGCATCGGTATAGCGGATGCCTGTCCGACCGTCGGTATACAGATTCTCATCCTTATCAAAGGAGACCTTGTGCAGGCGCGAGCAGGCGGTCATGGCGGACGTCAGCAGAACGAGTGCCGCCAGCCATGCCAGAGAGCGGATCAAAAACTGTTTCATCGCAGGCTCCTTTCTCAATAACCGAACTGACCGCTGAGGGAATCGTCGTCGACGATCCAATCGCGCACGTCGATGACGCGGAAGTTCTCGGCATCGTCACGGACGACCACCTTCTCGATGCCCGCGTTGATGATCTGGCGCTTGCACATCATGCAGCTGTTGGTGCCGGGCATGATCGAGCCGTCCTTGGCGGAGATACAGGTCATGTAAAGGGTGGCGCCCAGCATTTCGTTGTAGGAGGCGGCGATGATGGCATTTGCCTCGGCGTGGACCGAGCGGCACATCTCGTAGCGCTCGCCGCGGGGGATGTTCAGCTCGTCGCGGATGCAGGAGCAGAGGTCGCTGCAGTTCTTTCTGCCGCGGGGGGCGCCGTTGTAGCCGGTGGAAACGATGACGTCGTTTTTGACGATGATGGCGCCGAAATGGCGGCGCAGGCAGGTGCTTCTCTCAGAGACGGTCTGAGCAATGTCAAGGTAGTAATTTTCTTTAGATACGCGGTCCATAAAGATCTCACTTTCCCCGGCGGTGCCGGTGATATTTTTGACCGCACAGCCGTTTGTCGGCATATGCGTATATTTATCCATACTATACTATTATATAATGTTTCGCGCGGAAAATCAAGAGGATTTTCTTGCTTTCCCGCACGGCGGCGACATTTTCTTCTCTTTTGTGACGCGGCGGCGGGGGAAAGTTTTTCCTTTTGCGTATTGGGAATTGACACGGCAAGAAATTTGTGCTAAAATAGAACATGGAATAGCATGCCCGCCGCGGCGGGCTGCAGATAGATATACCGAAGCGAAGGAGGACGCCTATGTCCAAGCATGTCAGAAACGTGATCCTTGGGACGCTTGCCGTGCTGGCAATGTTTATCCCTACTTATATCGCCATCGCCAATTACGCCGCGATGGGCAATTGGCAAAGCACCCTGAAAGGGGACACCACCGTGATCACCGCGCAGGACGCGGCAGGCAAGGAGGTCTTCCGCGGCAGCGCGGGGGAGGAAAACAACATGGAGCTGGCGGCCCTGCTCTCCGGGATGCTGGAGAAGGGAGAGGCGGTCCGCGCCGCGCAGGAGATGCCGGACGCCGACTATACCGTCACCGCCCGCATTGCCAATCGGGATCGGAACTACCTTTGCTATTACGAGGTGGAGGGCAGCAGCTATCTGGTAGATGAGTATGCCAACGTCTGCTACGAGGTGCCACAGGAGGATATGGGGCTGTTTTTGCGGCATTTCTTCTTCGGGGAGACCCACGAGACGCTTGCCGTTCCCACTCTGACCGTTTCGGGCAACGAGATCACGCCCTATTACATCCAATGGCTCCACAAGGTCGACGGAAAGCATTACAACGAGGTGACCGACCTTGCCGCCTCCTCCGAAGAGACGACGTATTCCGTCAACAAGAACATCTCCCTGCGCTTCAGCACCGAGCCGGACGAGGCAACGGTGAAGATCTACAACGGGTCTGCCGCCATTTACGAGGGCTCCTACCGCGATTTTCAGGGCGTGAGCTTTGAGGACAGCGCTCAGCTTTCGGTCACCGTGGAGGCGACTTGGCTGAAATCCGATTACGCCGACTACTGCGGCGAGGCGAAATATCAGTTCCACATCAACTATTCCGCCAAGCCCGCTTTCTCCATCAGCGCGACCAAGGCAACGGTGGGCGACTATCTCGCCATTCAGGTGCTGAACGCCGCCTCTCCCGATGATATCGTTTTCTCCGCCACCCCCGATCTCGGCTGCACGCCTACCTTCTACGAGGACGGTGACGGCGTGCGTGCGCTGATCCCCTTCCACGCCTCGCTGGCGGCGGGGACCTATCAGCTGAAGGTCAGCACCAAGGGCGCGGAGGAGACCTTCACCGTCACGCTGGAGGAGCGCTCCCGCCTGACCCGTACCTACGACGCCGGCTCGGACCTGATCGCCAAGGCGTACGGCGATACCGCCCGGGGCGAGTATGCCACCCTTCTGCGTCAGATCGGGCAGAAGAGAAGCGACACCAAGTATTTTAACGGCAAGTTTATCGATTACCGCGAGTCGACCTCCATCGGCGCCATTATCCTGCTGGGCTACGGACATACCCGTACCCTCTCCGACGGTCAGACCTATCTGATGGACGGCGTGGATTTCATGGTCTATAAGGGAACCGACGCGCCCGCGCTGAACAACGGCATGGTGATCGCCGCCGCCAACAACGCCTTCCTCGGCAATTACGTGATCATCGATCACGGGCTGGGACTCCGTACCTGGTACTGCCACCTCAGCGAGATCTCCGTCAACGTGGGAGATACCGTGAAGGGCGGACAAGCCGTGGGCAAGAGCGGGGATACCGGTTTTACCACCGGCTCGGGCATCTACCTGATCTGCACCGTCGGTGAGACCCCCATCTCCCCCTATTCTCTGTGGAGCGACGGCGTGATCTATTGAGTTGAATATACAAGCAAGAGCCGATACGGGCGTTCCGTGTCGGCTCTTATGCTTGTGGAGAACGTGGGGGGCAGGGAATTCAAAATATCTTCCGATTGGGGGTTATCGGGGTGGAGGTATCGTGGCGCGGACGAAGGCAGGGCTCTGCCCTGCACCCGCCAAAGGACCCTTTTTTGAAGGGTCCTCTGGACTCTCCTAAAATCTTTGTGGCAGGGGTATGAGGCGGGATGCTTATTTTGCTCTCGCCGTGGAGGTATCGGGCGGGGCGATT
>JAFTMG010000118.1 GCA_017452525.1 Clostridia bacterium | reverse complement strand
TTTGCTCCCCGCGAAATACCCTCTCCGTCACGCTTCGCGTGCCACCTCCCCCATGGTGGGAGGCAACTATTAGAGGCTCCCCCTCCGGGGGAGCTCCCGCCGTAGGCGGGTGAGAGGGTCATTCAACCGTTCGACAAACCCAAATTTGAAATCCTCAAACACCCCGATAAACCCAAATTTGAACGTCGGTAAGTTTGAGATGTTCAAATTTGGGTTTATCGACAAGCGGAAAGCCCGGCGCTCATGCGTCAGGCTTTTTCATATACTCTTTTGGCGTCATTCCGTAGCATCGGCGGAAGGCGCGGATCAAGCCGCCGGCATCGGCGTAACCGCATTGGTCCGCCGCGTATTCCAGCGTTTTGCCCATCTCCAGCAGCTGTACCGCGTGCCGCAGGCGACAGAGGGTCAGATATTCGCCCACCGTGCGTCCGGTGTGTGTCTTGAAGGAGGTCATCAGCGTTGTGCGGCCGATGTGAAGGGCGCGGGCGAGCTCCTCGGCATGGATATTTTCGGCGTGGTGCTTCTCCAAATAGGCGATCGCATGGAGAATATAGGGCGGGATGCGGTCGCCCTTCCGCTACTCTCCGCCCGTAAGCTCGGAGAGGGCGGAGAGCAGATAATAGGTCAGCAGCATTTTGTCAAACGGCTTGCGCTCCCGATCGATCTGCTCGATCACGGTGTGAAAGCGCTTCGTCTGCTCGACGGTCAGCGGGATGAGGGTACCGCGTTCGCCGAAGAGCGGGGCGAGCGCGTGCCATTCGGACAGTCGGTTTTCGATGAATTCTCCCGTGAAGACCAGGTAGAGGCGGCTGTACAGCACGTCGGGGCGGCAGGAGATATAATGCGGCGTACCGGGGCGGGTGAGGACGATGCAGTTGCCGTGATGCTCCTCGGCGCGCTCGCCCAGCAGGATGCGCACGTTGCCTGACAGGATCAGATTGATCTCGTAAAATTCATGCTCGTGATAGTCGGTCACCGAGGTGGAATAGCCCGCACGGCGGGTGACGTAGATATCCTTCCACACCGTGCCGAAGCCGTAATTGTATAAGTCTTTTCCGGGCATGTGCTCACCTCCCTTTTTTGACTCTATTTTACCATGCACTTGAACGGAAATCAATAAAATACCGGATTTTTTGAAAAAAACATGCAAAAATTGAACGATAAGCCAACAACGACGAACGGGCGACACTTGTATTTTGCGCCGTTTGCGCTACAATAGAAGTATCCAAAGGAAAAGAGGGAAGAGATATGAATTCCGTTAAGTACAGCGTCCCCCGGTTGGAGCGTTTTTGCCGCGATGCCTTTGAAAAATTCGGCTTTACGGCAGCGGAGGCGGCACAGATCACCGACGTGCTGCTGCTCGCCGATCTTTACGGCGTTGCCTCTCACGGCATGCAGCGGCTGGTCCGCTATCACAAGTCCATCGAAAAGGGCTGCATCAAGCCGGATGCCAAGCCGGAGATCGTTTTTGAGACCCCTGTTTCCGCCGTCATTGACGGGCATGCGGGCATGGGTCAGCTGATCTCGGTCTTTGCCATGAACAAGGCGATCGAGAAGGCGAAGCAGGTGGGTATGGCGTTCGTCACCGTCCGCAATTCCAACCATTTCGGCATTGCGGGCTATTACGCCAAAATGGCGTGCGACGCGGGACTGATCGGCATCAGTGCCACCAATTCTCAATCCATCATGGTGCATACGGGCGCCCGCGAGGCGATCCTCGGCTCCAATCCCATTGCCTTCGCCATGCCCGCCGACCCCATTCCCTTCTGGTTCGACGCGGCGACCACCGTGGTCCCCAAGGGCAAGCTGGAGGTCTATCATAAGGCAGACAAGCCGCTTGGCGCAGGATGGGCGGTGGACGAAAACGGCGTCGAGTGTACCGACGCCGAGCATGCGCTGGAATGTATCGACCGCATCAAGCTGGGCGGCATCCTGCCTGTGGGCGGTATGCTGGAGGCAAGCGGCAGCCATAAGGGCTATGGCTTCAGCATGATCTGCGAGCTGCTCTGCTCTATCATGTCCCGGGGCGCGACCTCCAACCATCACGTGCGCAAGGCGGGAGAGGGCGCGGGCACCTGCCACGCCTTTATCGTCATCGACCCCGCCGTGTTCGGAGACGCGCAGGCGCTCCGTGAAAATCTTTCGGTCTTCCTGCAGGAGCTGCGAGACGCCAAGCGGGCGGATGAGAACGTGCCCATCTATACCCACGGCGAGAAGGAAGCGATCGCCTACGAGGAGCATATGAAGAGCGGCATCGAGGTGGATATCAGCACGGTGGCGGAGATGATCGCCATCTGCGATTATCTCGGCATGGACAGCACCGCCTATCTGGGCGAGGTGGACACCTCCGCCGCCAAGGAGAGCTTCTACAAGAACGCCGAAGCGGTGGGATGAGGAAAATTTGATAGAAAAAGGGGCTGGGTCAAGCGTTTTGGACCCGGCCCTGTCGTTTGTCGGGGTGGAGGTATCGTGGCGCGGACGAAGGCAGGGCTCTGCCCTGCACCCGCCAAAGGACCCTTTTTTGAAGGGTCCTCTGGACTCTCCTAAAATCTTTGTGGCAGGGGTATGGGGCGGGGTGTTTATCTTGCTCTCGCCGT
>JAFTMG010000117.1 GCA_017452525.1 Clostridia bacterium | reverse complement strand
TTAGGAGCGTTCTCATAAGGATGTTTACAAATTTCGGCAGAGAACTTGTTTTCTCTGCCGATTTGCGTTATAATGAGGCTAACAGAAAGCCTCCCTCCGAGAGGGAGGGGGGCCGCGTTAGCGGTGGAAGGAGCTTGCGTGACTTTAGGTTTGCGCTAACTTCATTGTAACGCGCTCTCCCTCAGTCGCCTACGGCGCCAGCTCCCTCCCGGAGGGAGCCTTTGGATACGTGCAAACATAGGGGTATGGGCTTCGCCCGATGCATTTGTAAAACAAATGCGAAACTGGCGATAAAACAGAACGATAAATAAGAATTTGGCGGCGAGTCGCCGCTGACAATGCGTTACGAACTGCATTGGTCAAATGGCCGCCTCTGGGTCCGCTCGACCAGTCGCTAGTACCCGCTCAGCGTATGGAATTCGACAACTTAAATTTACTTTTTGGGGGGCAGATAACAATGTTAGATAGAACAATACCATTTTATAATACGATATTAAGATGCGTTAGCTACAGGGATAAAAATGCAGTATTGCCCGAAGGGTTTTCCATTGTATCCTATAAAAATGGATATGAAAAATCATGGGCAGAATTAGAGTATTCTGTCGGAGATTTTAATTCTTTGGAAGATGCGGAAAACTATTTTGTGGAAACATATTTACAGAAGCGAGAGTGGCAAAGTAATATTCTGTTTCTTTTGAATTCCGATAACGCTGTCATAGGTTCATGTATTGCTTGGCAGGATAAGCGTGGAGATGACTTTGTTTCTTCATTACACTGGTTGGTTGTAGATGAAAAATATCACGGTATGGGTTTGGGGAGAGCCTTGTGTTGTGCCACCATGAAAATCTTTGAAGAACAAGCGAATTTTCCCGTCTATATCCATACGCAACCATGGAGTTGGAAAGCTATTTTCTTATATCTTTCCTTAGGTTTCAAACTGCAAAAAAGCGATTCCTTCTCACATTATGAAAATGAGTATGATCAAGCAATGGCGGAACTAAAAAAGATTGTTTCAGAAAAACAATTTGAATTATTACAGGAATTCTCCGAGAAATAAACAAATTCCAATTTGTCGAACAGTTAGGAAAATAAGAATTTGACGAGGTGAGGAAATGATTGAATTGTATGAACCTCAGGTTGAGGACTTGTGGTTTAAGGAAAAAATGATGGGCGATGAGCAGACAATGTCTTACAATCATGCCTACGGAGGTACAATTCCATTTCCCAAAGAGTACTGGGCAGATTGGCATAACAGATGGATAACAAACCACAATGGCAAGCGCTTTTACAGATATATCAAGGATAGGGATACGTTTGTCGGCGAGGTAGCATATCATTTCGACGGAGAAAGACAGATTTACATTGCTGATGTGATTATTTATGCTCCGTATCGTGGAAAGGGATATGGTCGCAATGGATTATTGCTTTTATGTGAAGCCTCAAAGACAAATGGCATTAGGGAACTCTATGACGATATTGCCATCGACAATTCTTCTGTTGCACTATTCCTTAAATGTGGCTTTGTTGAAGTTCTGCGAACCACTGAGTATGTTTTAGTAAAAAAGGAATTGTGAGTTAACTAAATTCCAATTTATCTAACAGAACAAAATAAATACCCCGACAGATTTATAAATCTGCCGGGGTTAATCTTTGTTTTCTGTAATACAATTATGGCTGAATGGACCGTCGAGGACGCCGGTCCCTACAAAATTTAACCTCTATCTCTTCGATAAACCCCAATTTGAACGCGCCCGCCGAACATCCGATTTATCCGCGGCGGAGCGACAAAAAAGCACGGCGTCCCCGTGCTTTTTTTGCTTATGAATTCGGGATATAGACGGTGGCGTCGGGATATTCGTAGTCGTTATCCTTCGCCCAATCCTCTACGTATTGATCGTCCACGGGGGCGTCCACGCCGTGCTGCAGGTCGGACACCTTCTGCTGTGCCTCGGCGATCTGCTCGCGGAGCGCCTCGCGCTCCTTTCTCAGCTTGTTGTTCTCCATCAGCTTGGTGGCAAAGAAGACGATGGCAAAGATCACGATCAGCGTCAGAAATACCCGCACGCTCAGGGATACCGTGGTCATCTTTTTGATCTCTTTCCTTCCGGACATGATCTTCTCCTCCTTCTTTTTTCCGTTTTTTTCGTTTCCCGGACGGTACGTCCAGCCATCCGCCCTCCGCATAGCCCCGCAGGACGCGCAGGGTGCGGGCACGGATATGCGCGGCATGGCGGCGGCGCACCGCGGCAACCGCGCGGGTAAGCCATCGCAGGACCGTTTTCCGCCAGAGCCACGTAAGCAGGCGCGGCGGCAACAGCAGTGCCGCCGTCAGATAGCACACCGCCGCCCGCAGGACGAAGACGGTGAGCTGTGACAGCGAGAGCAGCAACCGCCCCACCGTCATAAGATACGCAATAAAGCCTGCCAGCATCCCCAGGGGTGCCATGAGGCGAAAGATCCCGTCGTTGGTCAGATAGATGAGCAGTGCCATGACCGCGCCCCACAGCACGCCGAAGGACACGTCCTCCAGAAAGATGACGGCTTGTCGCAGCCACCGCCGCGAACGCCGCTCACGGCACACGTCACGTGCCACGGGACGGCGGAGCAGCGGAAGGGCCTTGCGATAGAGGGCGTCCGCTCCGCGGGAGGGATAGCGCACCCCGAGCAGCACACGGGTAACGCGGAAGACCTCCCACACCGCCCCCAGCGCCGCGCCGCAGACGATGCCCCACAGAAGCATTGCCGCCAGGCGGTCGGGAAAGATGCGGATGGAGGTGACGAGGAGATGCGGCATCATCGGAAGAGCTTGCTGAAAAGCCCCTTCCGCGCGCCGTCCTCCTCGCGCAGGTAGTAGACGGCGTCCACGCGCGCCCCCGTCAGGGTGACTGCGCCCCGCTCGGTATCCAGCACGCCGATGCGAAGTCCTTCGCCCTCCACGCCCAACTCACCGCAAACGGTGCGCAGGCGGACCGCGTTCTCATCGAAGCTCAGCACCTCGCGCACGCCCGAAATGCTCATCTGTTTTCTGCCCTTGACCGCGATCTCGTGGGAGAGCGGCACGTCGGCGGATCTGATCTCGTTATTCATCTTCTGCCCCCATCTTGCTTGATGGTACATCCTATGCCGCGGCGGGGGCGATTATGACTTTCGTCAGTCGATGACCTCGTAAAGGGTGGAGGCATCTGCCTTGGTCACGTAATCCTTGACGTTCTTGACCCGCACGCGCAGCACCCGCTCGCCGAAGGTGACCTCGATCACGTCGCCCTCCTTGACCGTATAGGACGCCTTGACCTGTCTGCCGTTGACGCTGACGTGCTCGCCGTCGCAGGCGTCGTTTGCCACCGTGCGGCGCTTGATGATGCGGGAGACCTTCAGAAATTTATCGATTCGCATAAATGATACAAGTTCCTTTCTCGGATAAGAACGCGGCAGAGGCACCCGCGAGGGCGTGTCTTCTGCCGCGATTCGTGAAAATCAGTTGAGCGAGTCCTTCAAAGCCTTGCCGGCGGTGAAGGCGGCGTGCTTGGAGGCGGCGACGGTGATGACCTCGCCGGTCTTGGGATTTCTGCCGCTTCTCTCGGCTCTCTCCTTGACCTCGAAGGTACCGAACCCGACGATCTGCACCTTTTCACCGTTCTGAAGGGCGGCAATGATCGCATTGGTCATGGCGGTAACGGCGGTTTCCGCTTCTTTTTTCTTCATGCCGGTCGCTTGCGCAACAGACTCTGCCAACTGTGTTTTATTCATAATAAACACCTTTCACTTTCCTGCATTTTGACGGCGCGCTCGCGCCGTGCTATTGAAATTATTATACCAGCAATACGCGCTTTTTTCAAGGGGTTTTCAGGAATTTCTTTGCTTTTTTCGGTAAATCTGCCCCACTTGCGGGGGTATGGGGGCGCAAAAGCCGTCGAAACGCCGATTTTCCGTGGGAAAACCTTGCCACGTCCGCCTCCCGCAGAACGCCCAGGCGCAGGATGAGCGCGCCGTAGAGCAGGACACAGAGCAGCACCGCGGGCAAAAACGCCGCGGGCGGGAGAGCCAGGCGGGAGGCAAGCGCCCGCCAGAGCGCCAGCGTGGCGCCCACCGAGAGAAGGGCGGCGGCAAGGATCCGCCACGCGTCCCTCCCCCTCTGCCGCTCGGCGGGCAGGTAGTGGCGCAGGACGGCAAGATCGATCAGAAGCACCGTCCCGTGGCAGATCAGCGAGCTGATGGGCACCCCCGCCATACCTACTCGCGGCAAGGCGAGCAGGATCCAGGCGGAGATCAGCTTGAGCGCCGAGCCGACGAGAGCGGAGATCAGCGGCACGTGGGGGCGGCGGTATGCCTGCAGCATCGCCCCCGTCACGGTGACGAGGCAGGCGGGCAGCACCGAGGTGCCGAGAAGCGAGAGGAGCGGCGCCACGGCGGCGACCGTCTCCTCCCCGCCGAATAGCAGGCGCAGGATGGGGGTGCTGAAGGCGGAGAGCGCCGGCGCGGCGGGGAGAGCGAGGAGCAGCGTCAGACGGAAGGCGGTACCCACGATCTCCCGCTCCCCCGCCCCGTCCCCCACCTCGCGGGCGTGGGTGATCCCGGGCACCAGCGGCAGTGCCACCGCGCCGATGAGCGCCGGCAGAAGGCTGTAGATGGGCACCGCCATGGTGGAATAGGCGCCGTAGAGCCGATTGACCGCCGCCTCGGTGTAGCCGCACGCCTGCAACCGTCGCAGGATCAGCACCGTGTCCAAAAGGCGGGTCAGCGTCACCACGCCCGTGCTGAGGGTGATGGGGACGGCAAGGGTGATCAGACGGCGAAGCACGCGCCGCGCCGGGCGGCGATCCTCTGCCGATGCCTCCACGCCGCGGCACTCCCGCATACGGTCGGCGGCAAAACGGGATGCCAGATAGAGGAAGGAAAGCGCCGTGCCGCCGCTCAGACCCATGGCACCCGCGGCGGCAACGGCGGGCAGAGGCAGTCCCCGCCGCCGCGCGGCGGCGGCGAGAAGCAGTCCGAGGGTCAGCTTGCCCAGCGCCTCCAGGATCTGGGAGACGGCGGTGGGGCGCATGTCGCCCAGCCCCTGATAATAGCCGCGCAGGGCGGCGGCAAGACAGACGAAGAGAACGGCGGGGGCGACGGCACGCATGCAAGCCGCCGCAGGGGGATTGCCCATGCGGGCGGCAAGGACGTCGGCAAACAGCCACGTCAGCCCGCCGCCGAGGACGCCGAGGGCGGCAAACAGCCCCGCCGCGGCGCGCAGGATGCGAAGGCGCTCCTCCCGCCGCTCGGAAATGAGGATGGAAAGAGCCACCGGCAGCCCCGCCGTGGAGAGGACGAAGAGAAAAACGTAGACCTCGTAGGCGGTATTGTAATACCCCATGCCCGCCGCGCCCAGCAGACGCATCATGGGGATCTTGGTGAGCAGCCCCGTGACCTTGACCAGCATGGCGGACAGGCTCAGCAAAAAGACCCCCGACAAAAAGGTCGGTCTGCCCCGTGTTCTCTCTCCCATATCTCCGCACCTCCATTCGCATATTCTACCCTATGCGACGGGGCGGAATAAAATGAGAGGAGGGGGGCAAATTGGGAGTTTACCGGGCGCGGACGAAGGCAGGGTGGAGGTATCGTGGCGCGGACGAAGGCAGGGCTCTGCCCTGCACCCGCCAAAGGACCCTTTTTTGAAGGGTCCTCTGGACTCTCCTAAAATCTTTGTGGCAGGGGTATGGGGCGGGGTGTTTATCTTGCTCTCGCCGT
>JAFTMG010000116.1 GCA_017452525.1 Clostridia bacterium | reverse complement strand
GCGGCACGAAGGATCAAGGCGCGGAAAATAGCTATATTTCTCGGACATGCAGAAATAATATCCTCCAATATCGCTTCTTCACGCGGGCTCCCTCAGTCGCCTTCGGCGCCAGCTCCCTCCCGGAGGGAGCCATATAATAGCTCTTCAAACTCACCGATAAACCCCAATTTGAAAACACCAAACAACCGCCCCCCGACACGGCTGTGTCGGGGGGCGGTTGCGATCATTCGAAAATTTTCAGGCGGGGCTTGCCGTCGCGCAGGGTCCAAACAATGTCGAAATCGAAGCCTGCCAGATCCGCAGTCTTGAGACCTGCGTTGTCGGAGAGCTCATAGCAGCAGATATTGCCAATCCTGACGTTACAGCCGTTGCAGAAGGTGCGGTATTCCTCTTCGGACGGGAAGAGGGCGAGCAGCATTTCCTCGAGGCACGCAATTTCGCTTTCCGAGCTGCTGTTTGCCATGAGGAGATAATAGGCATCATAGGATGTCTGATAGTCGCCGGTGTGATGTGAGACAAGCTTATTCCAAACCTCTGTAAATGCCCCCATTTGCTGCTTCTGGATCTCATAGGTGATTTCAGACAGGTCGAAATAAGGATAATAAACGCGCAGCATCTTATGCTCATGGGAATCCTCACCGTATACCTCCAAGACCTTTGCCAGCACGGCGCCGTACTTTTCTTCTGTCATAAAGATCGGGATCTGATCACCGTGCTCATAGGCATTGTAATGCGTCTTGGGGCGCACGCAGACGTCCGACAGCGCGTTTCCGGATAACGTCACCTTGCCGCTGTGCCACGAGGTGAGAGCGGCAAGGCTTTCTCCCGCAAGTCCGTTGACGTGCGGAACAATGGGAACGTCACCGTTGCATATGATCTCAATATCATAATCCTCGGCATAGCAGGCATCCACATAGTTGACTTGACCGACCAAGGCGCCGACAACCACTTCCAGATCTTCCGTGCGATCCTGCTGCTCGGCAACGCAATGGGGACAATCCGGATCGTCGACGGCGTTCAGCAGGATGCGGACGGTCAGTCCCTTGACGTAACAGCCACCGACGTAATTGGCAGTTCCTGCCAAGGCGCCGACGTAGATCGTCTCGTGGACCGTCGAATGGAGATCGGTGCTGTCAACGGTGATGCTGCAATCTTCCATCCCCAAATTGAAGATCTGGAAGGCGGACTGCGTTTTGGCAAACAGCCCCACAAACATCCATTTTTCACCATAGCCGTATTCATTGGTTTCCAACATCTCGTCGGCGTTTGCACGGATCTGCAGATTCCGAATGACATAGCCGTTGCCGTTGAAATTGGTGATGGGGGTGTAACGCTTGTGTACCTGAATATAGGGGGTGCCGTTGTGCTGGCTTCCTCCGCTGTAGCCTTCGGGAAGTCCGTCCGTGTGGAGGTCTCCAAGCACATATTCGTTGACGACGGGGTCAACAGGGATCCATCCGCCCCGGCAGATGCCGCCCTCGGCAAAGTCAGCGTCGGTGAAAACGATGTCGTTCATCAAAATATACTGCGATGCGTTGGTCCCGTTTCGGACATCACGGCTCATTTGCACCAGATCCTCTGCCGAGTAGATCCCGACGTACCCCTCGGGCACCTCGGTCAGCTGTTGTGTGTTCTCAACGATCATGTCAGCGTTGATGCGGGCAAGGATCGCCCCGCCTGCGGCGGCGCCCACGGTGAGCATCAGCACCATGGCGACGACCATGGGGACGGTGAGCCATTTCTTGCGGGGGCGCAGGGGCAGTCGGGCTTCGGTGGGGGCGGTGTTTGGAAGAACGGTCTGCAGATCGGGGGTCTTCAGGTGATGCAGAGCGTGCTTGATCTGTTTTATATGCTTCATGTTCGGTCTCCTTTCCGTGAGATGGTGTCAAGGATCGTAATAGTCCTTTAATTTTTTGAGTGCCCGCTGATAGCGTTTTTCGCAGGCGGCGGGGGTCATGCCGAGCAAGGCGGCAATGTCACGGTGCTTCATGCCGGTGTCCAGACGTAGGATAACGATCTGTCGGTCTTCCTCAGGGAGTGTGCGTAGGGCATCCAGCTCCCGCAGGGGCAGGGCATCCTCGGCGCTGCTGTTCGCGCCGAAGATCTCCTCGGCAGGAAATTCGCGTTTTCGCTTTTCCAGCTCGTTGATGGCAAGGCGGCGTGTGACGGTGAGAATGTATGCCACGGCGTTGCCCTCCTCGCGGTAGGCATGGGCATATTCCGTAAGCCGCAGGAAGGTGTCCTGCATGACATCCTCGGCGGCGTGGGTGTCGCCCAGCACCGAGAATGCCGTTATAAAGATCTTTCTGCCAATCCGATGATAAATGGTTTCAAGGGCATCTATGTCGCCCTCGGCAAGCCTTTTCAAGGCTCTGTCGCAGACGGTGCGGGTGAGGTCGGGGATGACGGTCATACGGTATCCTCCTTTCTTTGAGGTCAAGATGCATCTTTCATACTATCATACCGCAAAATGAGCCGATTTCGGACATGAGACCTGAAAAAAAGTGAAAAAAAAGGTGAAATGTTCAAATTTGGGTTTGTCGGGGAGTTTGTTCGCCGCGAAAAACCCTCTCCGTCACGCCTACGGCGTGCCACCTCTCCCGGAGTGAGAGGCTTAAATAAGAGGCTCCCCCTTCGGGGGAGCTCCCGCCGCAGGCGGGTGAGAGGGTCATTCAAACTCACCGATAAATCCCAATTTGAAATCCTCAAACACACCGAAAAACCCAAATTTGAAAACACCAAACAACCGCCCCCCGACACGGCTGTGTCGGGGGGATTTGGGCGGTTATTCGAAAATTTTCAGGCGGGGCTTGCCGTCGGTAAGTTTCCAAAGGGTGCTGAAGTCATAGCCTTCAAAATCGGTTTCCTTCATGTCAGACTCGCCGTGGAGGGTATGACACCAAAGCTCGCCCACGATGATAGAGTTGGCGGAGCAGAAAGCAAGGTATTCCTCTTCGGTGACAAAGACGGAACGGAGAAGCTGCAGGGTCTCAAGCCGTTCTTCCAGATTGGCGGTGGGGTCGTAGATATAGAGTGTGTCGTGGTAAACACCCTCGGTTCCCGTCGTCAAACCATAAAGCTCGTTCCATTGATCCATGACGACCTTTAACTCGGTATACTGTCGCTCATTTTTGCAGTCCGGAAGACTCTTGCGGATGAAATAGGCGCAGGTCTTTTTGTAGTCAAAGCTGTCCGCACCCAGCCGCTCGAGAAGTGTGGCTTTCATCAGCTCAAAGCTTTCCTCTGTCATGATCGTTGGGAAGAGAATATGATTGGCGGAGGGCAGAATGTCGCTGTATTCGCTGCTGAGATAAGCGTCGCCGGAAACGTTCCATGTGCCATCAGACCAGGAGGTCAGGCACGCCGATGACACAGCGGCAATGCCGCCGCCCGCCATCTGGATGCCGGAATGTTCATTCGTACGGTTGGCACGGATATCCATGGTATAATTCTCGGCGTAGCAGGCATCTACGTAGTTGGAGCGTGCCGCAATGCCGCCCACCATGAGAAGGAACGTGTTGTGATCGACCACCATGCCGGCGGGGCTTATATAGGGAGCGGTGTCAAGCTCGACACGGACGGTCAGATCCTTGACATAGGAGGCACCGATATAGCTCGCTTCCGCAGCGATGGCGCCGATCATGATCGTGCCGCCGTAAGCGTCCAGTGAATCCGCCGTGACGGTGATCTCACAGCCCTCAATGCCGAGATTGATGATCTCCAAATAGGAGAAGGCGGAGTGGCCGAACAGACCGAGATAGAGGTCCTCGAAATATCCGTACTCGTTGCGTCGAATCGCCTCGGCGGCATCGGCGTTGATGCGAAGGTTGCGGATCACATATCCGTTACCGTTGAAATTGTCCAATTGCCGTGCGGTGGAAAAGCGAGCGTACTTGGAGCCTCCGTAGAGGTAAACGGAGTAGTAGCCTTCGGGACGGGCAGGCGTCTGAATGTGACCATTCTCATCCACGGTTCCTTCCGCATAATAATACTGTTGCAGATCGATGGGATCCCATCCCCCCTCGCAGATCCCGCCCTCTGCGTAATCGGCGTCGGTGAAGGTGATGTCGGACATGAGGATATAATTGGCGGCACCCGTGCCTGCCTCGACATCACGGCGCATCTGCACAAGATCCTCGACGCTGTAGATCCCCACATATCCCTCGGGGACCTCGGTCAGGCGCAGAGTGTTCTCGGTGAGAATGTCACGGTTGAGATATTGCACGACACCGACATCCGCGGCGGCGACGCCAACGCTCAGTAGGATCGCCATGGCCACGGCCATCGGGGCGGCCAGCCATTTCTTGCGCGGTCGGTATACGGTGCGCGGTGCGCGGTGTGTCTCGGCGATGGGGGACGCAGGGGTGGGGAATTGACTTAACTCTTGGTGAAATTTTCGTTTCAGATTCATGTTCATTCTCCTCTCTTGGGGGATTTGGTGACGTGCTTATCCCGATAAAAGGCTCGCATTTTGGCGGCGGCGCGGCTGTATTTCTTTTCACAGGCGGCGGTGGAGATGCCAAGCAGGGCGGCGATATCGCGGTGCTTCATGCGGTATTCCAGCCGCAGAAGGACGATCTGCCGTTCCTCGGTGTCCAGCGCGTCGAGGACGGGCAGGGCACTCATGGGCTCGCTCTCACGCTCGCTCAGGTGCGGCGTTGCGTCCTCGGCGATCTCCGAGGGCAGCTCGCGGGCGCGGCGGGAAAGTGCCGTCAGGGCGAGATTGCGGGCGGCGGTCAGCACGTAGGCGACCGGGTCCGTGCCGGGGGTATAGCCTTTTGCGCCGTTTTGCGACAGGCGGAGGAAGGTATCCTGCATCACGTCCTCGGCGGCGTGGGGGTCGCGGAGGATGGAGAGCGCCATCAGGTAGGCGCGCCGCCCCAGACGGCGGTAGAGGACGTCCAGTGCCTCGGTGTCGCCCTCGGACAGACGGCAGAGTGCCCTGTCGCAGTCGTGGCGTAGGATCGGGTCGGTCATGTGCAGCCTCCTTTCGCGGTGGATTCGGTACCGTTTCACCCTATATAACGGTTGAGAGAGGGGTTTCCTGACGGGAAAATGGATTTTTTGAGAGTTTTTTCATTGGGGGGAAGGGTTTGGATCGGTTAAATTTGGGATAGTGGTAGAGTATGCCGGGCGCGAATAAAGCAAGGGGCTCTGCCCCTTGACTCCGCCAGAGGGAACTTTTCGAGAAAAGTTCCCTCTGGACTCCTTCAAAAGCTTTCACACTAGGGGTATGAGGCGGGATGTTCACTTTGCTCTCGCCGTGAATCGTGTCGGGCGGGGCGATTATGAGCAGGTTGACGGATACCTCCCTTGCATGGCTTAAGCGGGCAAACTTCGTAAACGTCAGGCACCTCCGAGACCCTGCCGTTTCGGCTGCCGTGGCGCGCGCCGCACGAAATGGGGCTATTTAGTGTGTGACACGGGACTGTTATGATTGATTTATCCAAACCGTTGTCTCTATGTCTGTAAAGGATTCCGACAAATTTAAATACAACAATTTCGTATCGTACACTAAATGCCCCCATTTCGAGCGGCGCGCGCCACGGCAGCCGAAGCGGCAGGGTCTCGGCGGTGC
>JAFTMG010000115.1 GCA_017452525.1 Clostridia bacterium | reverse complement strand
GTTTACGAAGTTTGCCCGCTCGAACCATGCAAGGGAGGTATCCGTCAGCGGATCAGTAACCGCCCCGCCCGATACCTCCACGGCGAGAGCAAGATAATCACCTCGCCTCATACCCATAGTGTGAAAGCTTTTGAAGGTGTCCAGAGGGAACTTTTCTCGAAAAGTTCCCTCTGGCGGAGTCAAGGGGCAGAGCCCCTTGCTTTATTCGCGCCACGATACCTCCACCCCAATAACCCCCAATTTGAAGCATCCAAATTCACCGCCCCCCAGCCGCACAGTCGTGCGGCTGGGGGGCGGATTTGCGTTTGATTCGGTTTTTTACAGAGGCAGGCGTCCGTGCTCCAGATCGGAGATGATCGCCGCGATGGCGTGCTCCTCGTGGTTCACCGTCAGGTAGTTTGCCGCCGACTTGGTCTCGGGGGTGGCGTTGGCAACGGCAACGCCTACCTTGGCTTGACGCAGCATGCCGATGTCGTTGTTATAATCGCCCACGGCAATCGTCTTGTTGGGGTCGATGGCAAGCAGCTGGCAAAGCTTTGCCAGTGCCGTCCCCTTACTGATCCCCTTGGGGAGGATCTCGTAGAGGGTGCGCTCGGAGCGAATAAAGTCAAATTCGTCTGCCTTGGGGTGCGCGTGCAACAGCTCCGCCAGGCGGAGGATCCTCTCCTCCCGATGATCGCCGAAGACGATCTTGCCGATGGGAAGGTCAATGTCCAGATGGTGGCGCACGAGATTGGGCACGCCCGTCGCCTCACGGAATTTCTCCATGGTCGGATTTTCTCTGCAGAAGTAGATGGCGTCCAGCGTGTTGACCTGAATGCCCATATCGGGCATTTCGCGGTAGACGTGGTCCACCAGCTCCAGCACCGTGTGGGGCATGGGCTGTGTCCAGAGATATTTCCCGGTGCGGTGATCGTACAGCCCGCCGCCGTTGATGCACCCGAAGGGGGTGTTGGGCTCCACCGTCCGATACACGTTGGAGACGAAGTAGGGCATACGTCCCGTAATGAAGGTGAAGAGACCGCCTTCCCGCTTGAAATATTCGATGGCTTGCAGATTCTCGCGGGAGACGGATTTGTCCTTTCGCAGGAGGGTACCGTCCAGGTCGGTGCAGATCAGAATCCCGTCAAACTTCATACGGCGTCCTTACTCCTTTTCCGCGATCACTTCGATCTCGACCAGCACGCCGCGGGGCAGGGTCTTGACCGCTACGCAGGAGCGAGCAGGCTTTTCGGTGAAATAGGTGGCGTAGACCTCGTTGAACGCCGCGAAGTCTGCCATATCCTGCAGGAAGCAGGTGGTCTTGACGGCACGGCTGAGAGAGGAGCCGGCGGCGCGCAGGACTGCCTCCAGGTTTTGGCAAACGCGATGGGTCTGCTCGGCAATGCTCTCACCCACCACCGCGCCGGTCGCGGGGTCCAGCGGGATCTGACCCGAGGTGAAAACGAGATCTCCCACCGTGAGGGCTTGGGAGTAGGGGCCGATGGCGGCGGGTGCTTTTTCGGTGTAAATACGGTTGCTCATAACAGTTCCTTTCCTGATGGGCGGGGCGGTCATTCGTCCTCGCCGAAGATCATGCGGTTGATATAGTGGTTGGAAAAGGCGGAGTTTCCGCCCAGATTGATATGCTTGGCGCGGGCGGCGATCTCATCGAGATGCGGGCGCGCGGTGGGCTGGGCAAGCGTCATGGCGGCGCCGCTCAGCGCGGCGTTGCCGAGTATGCGGGCACGGGGGATGAACTCGCGGGGCAAAAGTCCGATGGCGGCGGCACTTTCCATGTTCAGATGGCTGCCAAAGCCTCCTGCCACGTAGCAGACGGCGATCTCCTCGGGGTCGGTGCGCGAAAGCTCCAGCAGCGTGTCGATGCCCGCCGCAATGGCTGCCTTTGCCAGCTGTACGGCGCGCACGTCCTGCGGGTACAGGGCAATGCCGCCCGCAAGGGGCATGGGCTCGTCCATGGCACCGCTCTCGTCGATCTGCCCGACCTCAAGACCTGCCGCCACCGCGTCGATCACGCCCGAGCCGCAGATGCCGACGGCGGGCGCCTCACCGATGGTGTGGAAGTGGAGCTTGCCATTTTCGGTCCACACGCGGTCGATCGCGCCCGCGATACTGCCGCAACCGCAGACGATGCCCGCGCCCTCAAAGGCGGGACCTGCCGCGGTGGAGGTGACGTAAAGCGTGCCGTCCTTCAGGAGTGCCAGCTCGCCGTTGGTGCCGATGTCGCAAAGCAGGGCGGTCTGTGCCTGCTCGCACATGCCTGCCGCCAACACGGCGCAGGTGATATCCGCGCCCACGAAAGCATTCATGCAGGGGGGCAGATATGCGGGACGGGCGAGGAAGGGGAGCGGATGCTCGGTGCCGAAGAGATGATCGGCGCAAAAGGGGGCGCGGGAGAGCGCGGTGGGATCGTATCCGCAGAGCAGGTAGAGCATGGTGGTGTTGCCCGTGAGGGTGACCGAAAGCGCCTCGGGGATCTCACCGTCGGGCGAAGCCTGCGCAAGCAGGTCCTTCACCGTGTCAAGGATCATGGTCTGCAGGCGGGAACGCTGTCCCCCCATGGCGGCTTCGATCCGTCCCATCACGTCTGCCGCCACGGCGGTCTGCGGATTGGGGGCGGCAGCGGTGCCGACGCAGGTGCCGCAGGCGAGATCGTAAAGCTTGAGCGCTACCGTGGTGGTGCCGATGTCGATCGCCGCGCCGAAGCCGCCGTTTGCGGTGGCTTGAAGCATCGGTGCCGCGGTGTCGGTCTCAATGCGCATGGTGTCGGTCCCGTCGGGCAGGGTGAGGGTGGCGTCTCCCAAAAGGCGGGTGAGGCAGGAGAGGCGCACGCCGCGGGTCTGTTCCGTTTCGGTGGGGGCGGAGATGTCACCCGTGATATGGACGGCGCATTTGCCGCACCGTCCCTTGCCGCCGCAGGGATGCGGGATCAGCAGTCCCGCCGCCGTCAGCACCTCGCTGACAAGCGGTGTTCCCTCGAAAGGAAGGCGGCGGACGTTTCCGTTTCGTATGACTGTCAGGATCGGCATGGCGGTTTAAAAGCTGCCGATCTCCTTGACACGGGCGACGATGCGGCGCATGGTGTCAAAGGAAACGTTGTTGGGTATGGAGTGGTCGGAGGAGAAGATATAGCCTCCGTTCTTCTTGAGGATCGGGATCTTTTCATCGATCTCGGCGAGAATGGCATCGGGGTCGCTCCACATCTGAGCGTTGGTGCCGCCGTGAAGGACGAGGCGGTCACCGTATTCCTGCTTGATCTTCAGCACATCCATGCCCGCCTTGACCTCGATGGGATTGAGGGCGTCCACGCCCGTGGAGACCACGTCGGGGAGCAGGGACATGATGTTGCCGCAGGAGTGCAGGTGGGCGTAAATCCCGCGGTCGTGCGCCCAGTCCACGGCGCGCTTGTGGTAGGGCATGAGGAGACGGCGGTAGAGGGAGGGGGAGAAGAAGGTGGTGCCCTTATAGCCCATATCGTCGGGCCAGTAGATCTCATCGAAATGATAGCCCGCGTCCCAGATCTTTTCGAAGAGGGTCTCACAGCTGTGCAGATAGGTGTCGAAAACGTCCTCCACGAATTCCGGCTCCTCCAGCATGGCGACCAGCATGGTCTCGGTGCCCATCATCCAGGAGTGCGCCACGTCGAAGCCGAACCAGAAGTGCGCCGAGATCCAATGCCCCTCGGCACGCCAGCGGGCGAAATTTTGCTCCAGCCGCTTCCACGGGATGCGATCCTCGGTCAGCGTCATCTGCTTTTTTGCCTGCTCCCACGCCTCGGGGGAGTTGATGGTAAAATCCAACATTTCGGGGGTGGAATCTTCTTCCTTGAAGGTCTTTTGCGTCACGCCCCAAGCGGTGGTCTTGATGATATAGCGGTCGGTCTCCTCCAGAATTTTGACGGGGAGGCGGGGGGTGATATCAATGCCGATGGCGGATTCCTTGTCCACACCGAATACGTCGCGCCAATCGGCATCCTGCGGCATACCCTCGGCGCGCCAGCGGCGCAGGGTGCCTGCCCACGGCTTGTCGGTGATGGGGATGCGGTCGGCTTCTCTATGCTCAAACATGCGCTTGAAGCGTTCCCATGAGGTCATCGAAGGGGCCCTCCTTGTGATCGTAATATTCCAATTTAATTATAGCTTTTCGGGTGAATTTGTCAATAGTTTTTCCCCCGAAAAGCAAATATCATCTTTACAGCGGCAAAAAGATTTGTTATAATGGGTTTGAAAAATAAATTTTTCAAACCGCATTTGCTACCGGACGGCGAAACGCCCTCATTTCGGAAAACCGAAACCGTCGCAAAAGCAAGTCTGTAGAAAGAAACGGTCATACGTACGACCAAAGGAGGCGAGACGGGTGAACAATCGCGAACGGGCGATGAACATATTACACTTTCGGTCGGCGGACCGCATGCCCGCGGTGCATTTCGGCTATTGGCGGGAGCTTCTTTACGAATGGGCGGAGCAGGGCAAGATCAGCCGCGCGCTGGCAGACGCCTGGCATGACAGCAACGAGGCAGACCGTGAGCTGGACCGACTGATCGGCTGGGATTTCAACTGGGCGACCACGGTGGGCTGTCGGAACGGGCTCTCCCCCGCCTTTGAGCAAACGGTGCTGGAGGTCTTTCCGGACGGCACGCGGCGGGTGCAGACCCACAACGGCGTGATCGAGCGGATCAAGCCGGGCATCGTGTCCATCCCCTCGGAGGATGATTATCTGCTCAAGGATCGGGAGGCGTTTGAGACGCTCTTCAAGCCGAAGATGCTGTACTACCCCGAGCGTGTGAACGTGGAGTACTTCCGACGCTTCAACGAGGAGCGGGACCCGGACCGTCCGATCGGTCTTTCGGTAGGCAGCGTTCTCGGGCGCATCC
Organism: Clostridia bacterium; assembly: GCA_017452525.1. Taxonomy (GTDB): domain Bacteria; phylum Bacillota; class Clostridia; order Oscillospirales; family CAG-272; genus RGIG3947. The sequence goes on along the minus strand of JAFTMG010000115.1, from coordinate 4,910 downwards.
GTGACATGACCACGCTGGCGGGCATGAGCTATCTGCTCTATGACGAGGACGAGGAGCTGTTTGCTGACATTGTGGACACCTATGCCGAGATGCAGTATCAATGCGTCAAGGCAGTGCTGGAAACAGGCGCGAAATTCGATTTCGCCCACTATTGGGAGGATATCTGCTTCAAGAGCGGTCCGCTGCTCTCGCCCGATACCTTTGAGGCGCTTTGCGGGAAGCACTACCGCAAGAGAAACGAGCTGCTTCACAGCTACGGTATCGATATCATTTCGCTCGATTGTGACGGCGTGGTGGGTAAGCTGTTGCCCACGTGGGTCAGCTCGGGCGTGAACACCATGTTTCCCATTGAGATCGGCGTGTGGGGCGACCAATTCGCGGCGGCGCGGGAGAAATACGGCAGGCAGGTGCTTGGCGTGGGCGGCATGGACAAAACGGCATTCCGCCGTGACCGCGCGGCGGTGGACGGAGAGCTTGCCCGTTTGCAGACCCTTGCCGACCTGGGTGGATTTATCCCATGTCCCGATCACCGACTGATGCCGGGCAGCGATTTTGAGCTGGTGCGGTATTATGCCGAAAAGGTAAAAGAGATCCAAATACATTCCCAAACCATATAAGGAGAGTTGTTCATGAGCATTTTAAATGAAATTTCCGTAAATCTTCAGAACGGCAAGTCCAAGATCGTCAAGGCTCTGGTCCAGCAGGCGCTGGACGAGGGCGTGAAGCCTGCCGATATCCTCAATCTGGGGCTTCTTGACGGTATGAACGTCATCGGCGAAAAGTTCAAGCAGAACGAGGTCTACGTGCCCGAGGTGCTGGTTGCCGCCCGCGCCATGAATATGGGTATGCAGATCCTCAAGCCCCATCTTGCCGAGGAGGGTGTGACCGCCAAGGGGCGCGTCTGCATCGGCACGGTACAGGGAGACCTTCATGATATCGGCAAGAATCTGGTCAGAATGATGATGGAGGGCAAGGGACTTGAGGTGGTCGATCTGGGCACCGACGTCTCTGCCGAGACCTTCGTGCAGACGGCAAAGGAGCAGGACTGCCGGGTCATCTGCTGCTCGGCGCTGCTGACCACCACCATGGGCGTGATGGAAGAGGTCGTCAAGGCAGCCGAGGCGGCGGGCATCCGCGACCGCGTCAAGATCATGGTGGGCGGCGCGCCCGTGACCGAGGAATTTTGCCGTAAGATCGGGGCGGACGGCTACACCGTAGATGCCGCCAGTGCCGCGGATATGGCAGTGGCATATTGCAAGGGTGAGTGACCGATGAGCCGTGATATGCGCGCGTGGATCGAGGGGTTGCGCCGCGGCGGCGCCAAAAAGGCACTGCCCATCCTCTCCTTCCCCTGTGTCAGCCTGCTTGGTGTGACGGTGCGTGAGCTGATCTCCGACAGTGAGCGGCAAGCGCAGGGCATGCGGCTGGTCGCCGAGCGCACCGATGCGGCGGCGGCAGTCAGCCTGATGGATCTTTCGGTGGAGGCGGAGTGCTTTGGTGCGACCGTCCGCTTCTCGGACAGCGAGGTCCCTACCGTGACGGGGCGGCTGATCCATGACGGGGAGGAGGCGGAGGCGCTGGCGGTGCCGGAGGTGGGCAGTGCCCGCTCCGGGATCTATATCGATGCCATTCGCCGCGCGGCGACCCTGATCACCGACCGCCCCGTGCTGGCGGGGATGATCGGTCCCTTTTCGCTGGCGGCGCGGCTTCTGGACGTGTCCGAGATCATGATGGATTGCTACGATGAGCCGGAAATGGTGGAGACCGTTCTGAATAAAGCGACCGAATTTCTGATCGCGTATGCCCGTGCCTACAAGGCGGCGGGGGCAGACGGCATCATGATGGCGGAGCCGGTGGCAGGTCTGCTCTCACCGTCGCTGGAGGAGGAGTTCTCCTCGCCCTACGTTAAGCGGATCGTGGACGCGGTACAGGACGAGTCCTTTGCCGTGATCTATCACAATTGCGGTGACAATACGCCGCGGATGCTGAAATCCATTCTCTCCACAGGGGCGATGGCATACCATTTCGGTAACGCCGTGGATCTGCGGGAGATGCTGGAGGCGATCCCTGCCGACACGGTGGTCATGGGCAACGTAGACCCTGCGGGCGTGCTTCGCCTGGGAGACGGGGAGACGGTGCGGGCGGCGACCGAGACGCTGATGTCCCGTTGCGCCTCCTTCCCGAATTTCGTTCCCTCGTCGGGGTGCGATATCCCGCCGCTGACGCCGTGGGAGAATATCGATATCTTTTTCAAGACCGTGGAGGAATATTATGGCAGAGCGTGAGGGGCTGTTTGGGTCGTTGCAGGCAGAGGTCTGCCGTCTGGGCGCCGACCGCGCGGCGGTGATCGATGCCGCACGGATCGAGACCGATCGCGCCTTCCGCGATATGTGTGCCGCCAATGCCTGCGGCATGTACGGCAAGTGCTGGATGTGCCCGCCCGACGTGGGCCAGATCGAGGCGCTGATGGCGGAGGTGCGGCAGTATGACTACGCGTTGGTCTATCAGCTGATCGGTCAGCTGGAGGATAGCTTTGACGTGGAGGGCATGGCAGAGGCAAAGCAAGCTCTGCGCCGCCTTTCCGCACAGCTCCGTCCTCTCTTTGCCGAGGCGAAGGTCAGCCGCGTGCTGCATCTGAGTGCCGGTGGGTGCGGCGTCTGCCGTCCCTGCGCCAAGGTGCGGGGGGAGGCGTGCGTCCATCCCGAGCTGGCGATGGGGTCGCTTGAGGCGTATGGCATCCACGTGTCCAAGCTTGCCGCGCAGGCGGGCATGAAGTATATCAACGGTGCGAATACCGTCACCTATTTCGGTGCCGTGCTGTTTTCTCTGTGAGACGAAAGGCATGGGACGCGCGGTCTTCGCGTGCGCCCGTGCCTTTTGGCTCACGGAAGCACCGAGTTGCAGGAGGAGAGCAGGATGAAGTACCGTCAGGTCAACGAAGGGGTCTTTCTCGCCCGCCCCAACCGATTTGTTGCCGAGGCGGAGATCGGCGGCGAGAAATGTGTCTGCCACGTCAAAAACACCGGCAGATGCCGCGAGCTGCTGCGGCAGGGTGTGCGGGTGAGTCTGGTACCCTCCGAGAACCCCGCGCGCAAAACGAAATACGATCTGGTCGCGGTGGAGAAGGAGGGGCAATGGGTCAATATCGACAGTCAGGCGCCCAATCGGGTCTTTGACGAATGGGTGCGCGAGAGCGCAGAATTCGCGCCGCTGACCCGCATCCGCTCCGAGTGTACCTATCAAAGCTCCCGCTTCGATTTCTATCTGGAGTCGGGGGAGCGGCGGATCTTCGCCGAGGTCAAAGGGGTGACGTTGGAGGAGGGAGGCACCGTCCTCTTTCCCGATGCTCCCACCGAACGGGGCGTAAAGCATATCCGTGAGCTGATCGAGGCGCGGCGGCAGGGCTACGAGGCGTACCTCTTTTTCGTGGTGCAGCTGGAGAAGTGTCATGTGCTGATGCCCAACCGCGCCACCCATCCTGCCTTTGCCGACGCGCTGGCGGACGCTGTGCGGCAGGGTGTCCGCGTCCGTGCCCTGCGTTGCCGCGTGACGGCGGACGCGCTTTGGGTGATCGGCGAGATCCCCTGTCGGATCGAATAACATAACAGGACCGCGGCGCGTGACCGCGGAGCGGAGGAAACAATGAAGATCAACAATCCCTATATGGACGGCTCGCGGATCCTTCTGGGCGGACACCGCGGCGACAGAAAGCACTATCCCGAAAACACCATGCCCGCCATGCGCGCGGCGGTGGAGATGGGGTGCGATGCCATCGAGACCGACGTCAGACGGACGCGGGACGGACATCTGGTGCTGATCCACGACCGCGACGTGGCGCGGACGACGAACGGGCACGGCAACGTGGATGAGATGACGCTGGAGGAGCTTCGCGCGCTGGACGCGGGTGCTTGGAAGGATCCCGCCTTTGCGGGGACGCGCATCCCCACGGTGGAGGAATTTCTGGACTACGTGCAGGATAAGAACACCGTCATCAACTGGGAGCTGAAGGAATACCCCAAGGAGCTGGGCGAGGAATGGGCATACGGTACGATCGACCGTCTGGTAGAGCTGATCGACCGCTACGGTATGGCGGAGCGGAGCATGATCAATTCCTTTTCCGAGCTGGATCTGGAATACGTGGCAAACAAATGGCCCGGGAAATTCGCCATTCACGGCTATCTTCACTACAACCGTCCGAAGGACCGTGCCGAGAGGGAGCTTGCCTCCTTCTGCCATTGGGTGGCGATCTGGAACAAGACTGCCGACCATCCGGCGGGCTTTGAGAAGGATTATGACGAGGCAAGGGCGCATGATATCCTTGCGTGCATTCTGGTGCAGGACGTGGAGGAGCAATACGCGGCGGCGCTGGCGTTGGGTTGCCGCATGTTTACCAGCGACGACCCGAAAAAGGCACTGGAGATCCTGCGCGGTCTCGGGGTGCGGTAAGACAGGATAACGAAAAGAAGCCATCGGAGACGGTGGCTTCTTTCGTTTGTCGAAAGCTTCAAATTTGGGGTTGTTGGGGTGGAGGTATCGTGGCGCGGACGAAGGCAGGGCTCTGCCCTGCACCCGCCAGAGGGAACTTTTCGAGAAAAGTTCCCTCTGGACTCCTTCAAAAGCTTTCACACTATGGGTATGAGGCGGGGTGTTTATCTCGCTGTTGACGGATATTGACTGGGCGGGGCGTTCACTGATCCGCTGACGGAAGCCTCCCTTGCATGGCTTGAGCGGGCAAACTTCGTAAACGTCAGGCACCTCCGAGACCCTGCCGTTTTGGCTGCCGTGGCGCGCGCCGCACGTAATGGGGCTATTTAGTGTGTGACACGAGACTGTTATCATTGATCTGTCCAAACCGTTGTCTCTTTGTCTGTAAAATTTTTCGACAAATTTGAATACAACAGCCTCGTATC
>JAFTMG010000114.1 GCA_017452525.1 Clostridia bacterium | reverse complement strand
CGGCGAGAGCAAGATAAACACCCCGCCTCATACCCCTATTTGAAGATTTTCGGAGGGTCAAGGGAACCCTTCAAAAAAGGGTTCCCTTGCGGGTGCAGGGCAGAGCCCTGCCTTCGTCCGCGCCACGATACCTCCACCCCTCCAAACCCCAATTTGAAATCCTCACCCCCGCGGGCGATCTCTCATTACCGCCATATGGATAGCAACGCGGCAGACCGCGGGCGCTTATGTGGCCCCGTGGTCTGCCGCGGACAGAACGTCAATATGTGCCTTCGGTGTCGGCGACAACGCTTTCCACATTCACCTTGCGGCGGGAGGTGGCAACGCGCTTCATCAGCTCGTCATAATACAGATCCTCGTCGAAGGGGATCTTGACCTCCTGACCCAGCCATGCGGACAGATGCATCGCGTTGGAGATGGTCAGGCCGTTGATGCCCTCGCGACCGTCTGCCACCAGGGGCTCGCCGCGCAGGATATGGGCGGCAAAGGCGTTGAGCACGCCGGGGTGCTGGGGATTCTCGCCGTCGGTCTCGACCACGATCCGCTCCGCATTGGGGTGACCGAAGCCGCCCTTATAGGTCTTGGTGAACTCCGGCTCGGGAACGTCCAGCTTGTACATGATCAGCTCATCTTTGCCGTCGCACAGCAGGGTACCGCCGTCGCAGACGATCTCAAAGCGGTTGGAGCCGGGGGTGTCGCCGGTGGAAGTGATGAAGGTACCGGTCGCGCCGTTGGCATAGGTGCAGTAAGCCGTTACGTCGTCCTCGACCTCGATATCATGCCACTTGCCGAAGTGCATCTTGACATCCATGGTCACGGGCATGCCGCAGATCCACTGCCACAGGTCCAGCTGGTGGGGGCACTGATTGAGCAGAACACCGCCGCCCTCGCCGCTCCAGGTTGCGCGCCATGCGCCGGAATCGTAATAGGACTGCGGGCGGTACCAGTTGGTGATGATCCAGCTGGTGCGGCGGATCTCGCCCAGCTCACCGCTTTGCAGGATCTCGCGCATCTTGCGGTAGACGCAGTTGGTGCGCTGATTGAACATCATACCGAAGGTCAGCTCGGGATGCTGATCGGCAACTGCGATCATCTCACGGACCTGCTTGGTGTAAACGCCCGCGGGCTTTTCGCTCATAGCGTGCAGACCCTTCTCCAGCGCCTCGATGACGTAGCGGGGATGGTCGTAGTGAGGAACGGCAACGAGAATGGCGTCGCAAAGACCCGAATCCATCATCTTCGAAGCATCGTCAAAGAGTGCGGGACAGGGCATGTTCATCTCTGCCGCCAGCCGGCGCGCCATCTCCAGGCGCTCGGGATTGATATCCGCGATGGCGGTCAGTGCCACCTCGGGGCACTTGCCCTTGAAAATATTTTTGGTGTGGCCGGAGCCCATGTTACCGTAACCGATAATACCCAATCTGATTTTACTCATGATCCGTTCTCCTTATTCAAAAAATTAGTGGAAGCCCTGCGCGGTCAGATAATCGTAGCTCTTCTTCAGGCAGAGGAAGGGATCCTCATCGTAGCAGTGATCCTGCTCGATGTAGCCGACCTCAACGTCGCTGTCGACACACGCCTGCAGAATGGCGGGGTAGTTCATATTGCCCCAGCCGATGGGCGCCATGCGGACGGCACCGTCAACGCCGCTGTAGACCATATCCTTGAAGTGAACGCAGTTGACTCTGCCCTTCAGCTTACGAAGCCACATAACGGGATCGGCACCGCCTGCCATGACCCAATAGGTATCCAGCGTGATACCGTATTCCTTGGCATCGAATCTCTCGCACATACGCTCGAGGATGTTCTTGCCCTCAACGTCACGGACGAACTCCATATTGTGGTTGTGATACATAAACTTATGTCCCGCGGCGGCGATCTCCTTGACGGCGGGGGTAATGGCATCCATAAATGCCGCGGCGTCCTCAAAGCGGCAACCGTTCTTCTTGAAATTGGGCATGCTGCCCAGTCCGATGTAGGGGGTGTTCATCTTCTTATGGTGAACGATGGTCGCGGCGGTATCGCCCACGATACGGTCGTATGCAAAATGGGTAATGGAGGCGCGCAGACCGTTTGCCTTCAGCTGCTCTGCCATCCAATCGGCATCGTAGTCACAGATGCCGGAGAGCTGCACGTCGGTATAGCCGATGTCGGCAACCTTCTTGAGCGTCTCAGCCAGACCGTCCGTCGTCTTGCAGAAATTTCTAACGGTATAAAGTTGTGCTCCGATGATCATGAGAGTCATCTCCTTATCATAGTTTCATTGATATTATTATACATAACAGAGCCCGCTCTGTCAATCCCAAACAGGCAGTTTTCTCAATCCGCCAGGATCTCCCGCAGGCACTTCACCGCGTAGTCAAAGGCGGCGCGGGGGGTCTCAAAGCTCAGAGATCCCACCGCCTTGTCGTCGCCGTTCTCCAACGCCGAGAGACCGACGAACTTGGTCAGATGAGGCTCCATGGTCAGCACGCCCGAGGAGTTTTTCAGCAGATCGGGCAGATACTCGCGCAGATGACCGAGTCCCTGTCCAGGAGGCACCACGCGGCCGTCCGCCAGCGCGTCCTTGATGTGACCGTAATAGGTGTAGGGCTTCAGCAGCTCCCAGGCGCCGAGGGTGTCCACGTTGCACTGTACGAAGTTGGCAGGGTCAAACACCGCCTTCAGCTCGGGAAGCGCGCGGTGGATCTCGGCACAGCGCACGTCGTTGTCACCCCAGATCCCCTTCTCATTCTCATGACAAAGGACGACACCGGTGCCCTTGGCAAGATCGATGAAGCGGGAGAGACGCTCCAGGACTTCATCGCGGTATTCGGGCTTGCCGTCGGTGCCGTAGAAGCTGAAGAGACGGATGCACCGCGCGCCCGTGATCTCGGCAGTCTCCAGCAGACGGAGGAACTGCTCGCGCTCAACGGCAAAATCCTGCGTGATGGGGGACTTGCCGGCGGGCGAACCCAGCGACCAGACCTTGAGACCTGCAGCGCTCAATTCGCAGGCGGCATCCCTGGCCTGCGCGGCGGTAAGCTTGGCAACGTTGATGCCGTTGACACCGCGCATCTCCAGATATTCAATATTGTTTTCGCGCATGGCGACGATCTGCTCCGTGAGCTTGGGGCTTGCCTCGTCGGCAAATGCGCAGAGTTTGTACTGATTCATGATGATAACGATTCCTTTCTGATATTACACCCGAAGGATCCTATCCTCGGGAACACCTATGACGGTCGTGGTGTAGGCGGCACTCCCCTCCAGGATCAGGCGGGCGTGCGGTTTGGTAAATATGCTGTTGACGACGGTATTGCCATTACCGCGCAGTCGGACATTTCCGTCCGTCAGATTGGACAGCAGGACATTTCCGTCTCCCTCCATGCGAACGGAATCGTCCGAGCTGCGGGTGACGGTATTGTTTGTGATGCGGTTCTCGTTTCCGATCACCCAAAGTCCCACCGTTTTTCGATGGGAGGGCTTGCGCTGATCGTTTCGGGTGGCGTCGGCATCGTAATACCAGAAGGTACCTGCATCATCGATCAGGCAATGCTCGACGGAGGATCGGGAGATCCCGTTCCACAAAACGGCCGCCGCCATGTCCCCATCGGCAAACGCACCGCCGCAACGGACAAAATGAATGCCGCGCAGCTCCAGATTGTGAATGTGTCTGCCCCGCCCGTCGCCGAGAAAACCGTAAAAGGGATTGTCCGCCGCGATGCAGTCGCGAACATGCGCGTAGTAGGATGCACGCGGCATAAACACAAAACCGTTCGCACAGCCGTCGGTGTTGATTCGTTCGAAGATGCAGGCATCGATCTCCGCTTCCCCCACAGCACAGACACCGCTGGAAAGCCCCACAAAGGACAGCTTGGAAAACTCGCACTGATCGGTGCGCACCGCGGACAGAACCATACCTGCCGCCGCAGTCGGCGCATCGGGGTGCCAAAGCGGTCGGGTATCCATGCCGACAATATCCCCCGCAAATCCCAGATCACGAACGATCATGCCGCCCGGCACATGCCGCTGACCGACCGTCAGAATGGGATGATCATTGCCGCGAAGACGTAGCTGTGTGCCGAAATCAGAGGCAAACACGCCGTTGGGGTCGGAGCTGTAGCTCCACACCTCGCCGCAAAAGCAAAGACTGGGGGTATCTATTACAAGAGAACGGTCGATATCATAGCGGCCGACCGGCAGCATCACTCTGCCGCCTCGGGCGGAGCGTGCATCCAGCGCGGCCTGTATCCGATCTCTGTTCATCTCTTTATACGCCCGAATAGGCGGAGAAGCCGCCGTCCACGGGAATGACGATACCGGTAACGAAGGATGCCGCCTCGGCGTCGGTCAAGAACCGAAGTGCGCCAAACAGCTCCTCAGGCTCGCCGAAGCGACCCATGGGGGTGGCGGCGAGGATCTTGCCGGTGCGGGGCGTGGGCGTGCCGTCCTCATGGAAGAGAAGGGCGCGGTTCTGATTGGTGCAGAAGAAGCCGGGGGCAATGGCGTTGACACGGATGCCTGCGGACGCGAAATGGACGGCAAGCCACTGGGTCATGTTGGAAACGCCTGCCTTGGCGGCGCTGTAAGCGGGGATCTTGGTCAGGGGGCGATACGCGTTCATCGAAGAAATATTCAGAATGGAGCAGCCCTCGCGGCCAAGCATATCGCGGGCAAAGACCTGTGTGGGCAGAAGCACGCCCTTGAGGTTGAGATCGAAGACGAAGTCGAAGCCGCTCTCGGAGAGGTTGAAGAAGGTGGTCAGCTCTTCGGCTGCGGCATCCTCCTCGCCGGCTTCAAAATATTCATGTGTAGTGGTAGCGCGGGGGTTATTGCCGCCGGCGCCGTTGATGAGCACGTCACACTTACCGAGGTCGGCAAGGATCTTTTCGTGAACGGCTTCCAGCGCCTCGCGGTCGAGAACACTGACGGCGTACGCCTTGGCGGTGCCGCCCGCGGCGTTGATGGATTCCGCCACGGCGGTGACAGCGGCTTCGTTGATATCGAGAAGGGCAAGCGCATAGCCCGCGCGGGACATTTCGGCGGCGAAGGCGGAGCAGAGGACGCCGCCGGCACCGGTTACGACACAGATTTTCATAGCTTTTCTCCTATGGTAGTTAGATTGTATTTTGAGCGAGACTTGATTTACGCGTTCTCCATAGCCTCCCAGAGACCGGAGAGGTACATGGCACCCAGTGCGCGGTCGTAGAGACCGTAGCCGGGTCTGCCCTCTTCGCCCCAGATCATTCTGCCGTGGTCGGGACGCATATAGCCGTCAAACTTCTCCTCGTGGAGGGCGCGGACGATGCCGCAGATATCCAGCGAGCCGCAGGCGGTAGGATGTGCCACCTCGTGGAACTGCTTCTCGCCCGTGAACTTGATGTTGCGGACATGGGCGAAGGCAATGCGGTCGCCGAAGCGGTGGATCATGCGGATGAGATCGTTATTCGGGTCAGCACCCAGAGAACCGGTGCAGAAGGTCAAGCCGTTCTCGGGCATGTCGACCAGCTTGAGGAAGCGCGCCAGATTCTCCTCGTTGGTGATGATGCGAGGCAGACCGAAGATGCCCCACGGGGGATCGTCCGGATGGATCGCCATGCGGATGCCCGCGCCGTGCGCCACGGGAATGACCGCCTCAAGGAAGGTCTGCATATTGCGCCACAGCTTCTCCTCGGTGACCGATTCGTACTGCTTGAGCAGGGCGCGGAGTCCCTCCTTGGTGTAGCTCTCGTCCCAGCCGGGGAGAGACAGGCCGCCCGCAGCGGGGTCCATGGAAAGCACCGTCTGCTCGTCGTAAGCAAGAGAATTGGAGCCGTCGGCGGCGGGGCGCTTCAGCTCGCTGCGCAACCAGTCGAAGACGGGCATAAAGTTGTAGCAGATGCACTTGACCCCTGCCTCGCCCAGACGGCGGATGTTTTCACAGTAATTGTCGATCAGCGCGGGGGCTTTTTCGTTGCCCAACTTGATGTCCTCGGGAACGGGAACGCTCTCGACCACCTCAAAGGCAAGTCCGTGCGCCGCCGCATCGTCGCGGATGCGGGCAATACTCTCGCGGGACCAGACGCCGCCCGCGGGCACGTCGTAAACGGCGGAAACGATGGATCTTACGGTGGGGATCTGCGAGATCTGCTGCAGCGTCACGGGATCGCCGGGACCGTAATGGCGGAATGTCATTTTCATGGCAATGGTTTCCTTTCGTATGAGATTTATCTGAATTTTATAAGATTCCATCCTCATTATAACATTATTTTTTGCAAACAAATTGTATATTTTTCCTCTTTATATTGCATTTCGGCTTCATATGTGGTATGATAAAAGCAATGATGCTGTGATGGGGAACCGTTGGATTTTTCAAATTCGGATTCGACGGAAAACAAGGTCTTCAAATTGGGGTTTATCGGGGTGGAGGTATCGTGGCGCGGACGAAGGCAGGGCTCTGCCCTGCACCCGCCAGAGGGAACTTTTCGAGAAAAGTTCCCTCTGGACTCTCTCAAAAGCTTTCACACTATGGGTATGAGGCGAGGTGGTTATCTCGCTGTTGACGGATATGAACTGAGCGGGGCGTTTACTGATCCGCTGACGGATACCTCCCTTGCATGGCTTGAGCGGGCAAACTTCGTAAACGTCAGGCACCTCCGAGACACTGCCGTTTTGGCTGCCGTGGCGCGCGCCGCACGAAATGGGGCTGTTTAGTGTATGACACGGGACGGTTATGATTGATCTGTCCAAACCGTTGTTACCT
>JAFTMG010000113.1 GCA_017452525.1 Clostridia bacterium | reverse complement strand
GGGCAAACTTCGTAAACGTCAGGCACCTCCGAGACCCTGCCGTTTTGGCTGCCGTGGCGCTCGCCGCACGAAATGGGGCTGTTTAGTGTGTGACACGGGACTGTTATCCTTGATTTATCCAAACCGTTGTCGCTTTGTCTGTAAAGTTTTCCGACAAATTTGAATACAACAGTCTCGTTTCGTACACTAAATGGCCCCATTTCGAGCGGCGTGCGCCATGGCAGCCGAAGCGGCAGGGTCTCGGAGGTGCCTGACGCGAACGAAGTTTGCCCGCCCGAACCATGACAGGTCTGCATCCGTCTATTTGCTAATAATCGCCCCGCCCGAACCCCTCCACGGCGAGAGCAAGATAAACACCCCGCCACATACCCATGCCATAAATATTTTAGGAGGGTCAAGGGAACCCTTCAAAAAAGGGTTCCCTTGTGGGTGCAGGGCAAAGCCCTGCCTTTGTCCGCGCCACGATACCTCCACCCCGACAAACCCAAATTTACATATACCGTTGCGTACTATTCATCGCAGATCTCCATTTCAACGCGGAAGCGGTCGGTGAGCGCGGGGGTGGCGGGGGAGATGCAGACGCGGCCCCAGCCGAGCTCGGCGTGGTCGTATCGCGCCTCGGGTGGCGGGTAATTTACGCCGTCGCAGAAAAATTCCATGCTATCGCCGCCGATGGCGGTGATGACGGCATTCTGCGGCTCGATGACGCGGCAAACGAGGCGTCCGCCGCCGCTGCTTGTCAGCGTGACGGTATTGCCCTCAATGACGGGCGGGCGATGGCAATGAAGCAGGAAGGACTTTTGAAAGTCGGGCAATTTGGCGGTGACATCATCGCAGACCTCAAGCACGCCGTGCTCACCGCGGTTGGGGAAGAAGCGCATGGTGCGCACCGCGCGGTCGCAGGTGTGAGCGTAGGCAGGGGTCAGATCGCCGCGGAGCATCAGCTCGTCTTCGTTTTCGCTGTGCCCGATATCCCGTGCCATGAGGTAATGCTCCCGGAAGATGGCGTATTGCTTGGGCTCTTTGCCGTCGCAGGGGCGTCGGGTGCCGCCGTCGTTGGGGGCGTCGGGGGCAAAGCCGCAATTCTCGGGCATTTCGGGGGCGCGGACGGTGAGGCAGTTATGGGCGCAGGTGCGGATGAGATAGTGCTTGCGGTGGGGGGCATGATAGTTGTCATAGACCCCCGATTCGCCGCTCAACGCGCCGCGATACCAGATCTGAAAGCAACCCGTGTCCAGATGATCGTGGTTAGAGCCCCAATATTCGCCGATCTTCATGAGGATCATGCGGTCGCGGTCACGGTAGACGGTCATGCCCACGGGAGAGCCGAAATAGCGGTAGGGGTGGATATCCCGGGGAGTGGTATCGGGCGTCATGCCGCGGAAGATCAGATAAGAGACGGGGGAGATCAGTCCTTCACCCCAGGATCCATCGTCATAATAGTCCATGCCGAAGCGGTCGGGCAGGAGATAGCCCTCTACGCCGTCGGATTCGGCAAGCAGATCGGTGCGCCCCGTGGCGGCATACGCCAGAAAGAGAGGCACGGCAAAGGGATGGGCGCGGGTGTGAGCGGATTTGGTCTCATAAAAATCGTCCCCGAGGCGGATCGCCTCGCCGTCGGGGCGGCGGAGGTAGCGCAGACCCTCTGCCATCGACTCGGTGCAGGCATAGAGCGGGCGATGGAGCAGGGGGCGCATCAGCAGCTCCGACCATACCATGCAGGTGTAGCGATAAGCGCCGTAGGAGGGACCCTGCGGGGAGATGCCCGCGGCAAAGAGGGCGTTGTATTCGGGGACGTATTCGGCAAAGAGCCGTCCCGCGCAGAAGTCATACATGTCGGGGCGCTCGTCATAGACGGCAATGGCAAGGGCAAGCAGATCGCGCAGTAGCTGTGCTTCGCCGCCGTGTCCGCTGATCGCCATCTGCCGCGCGGGCGGGTAGCCCATCTCGAAGGTCTCGGCGGCGATGCGCTCGCAGGCGGCGATGATGGCGTCTTTGTCCTCCGAGGTCAGTGAGGCATAGCACCAATCATAGATCTGGGCGGCGGTGAAGATGAGGTGCCCGCCCCAACGCGCCCCCATATGACCCTGCAGTACGGTAAAGCCCTCCAGCGTCTTGCGGAGATCGCCGATCAACGCACGGCTCTCCGCGCCGTTTGGGGAAAGAAGTTCGCCAAGAGCGCGTGCCTCCAGCACGAGGTAATCACGCAGATGGTAGGTGCCGTATTCGGGCATGGCACCCGTTCGGACGAGCGGGGTCTCTCTCAGCGTTTGCCACAGCGCGGTGACGGCGGGGAAGTCTGCCATATTGCGGCGGATGCGGGGCAGGTCGGACGCGCGGAGCATCACGCGGGGGTGACCCGCGGGCGGCACGACGTGCGGGTGCGGATAGGGAGAGGTGATCATGGTCGGTCTCCTTTCGTTATCTTCGGGACATGGTCAGCGACATCTGCCTTGTGATCTCGCTGGGGATGGGCGCGTTTTCGTGCAGAAAACCGTAGGATTCCCGCAGTAGCGTCTCGGTGATGAAGGCGCGCAGATCGACGGTGGGGCCGCCCATATGGGGCATCATCAGCACGTTAGGCAGGTCGTAGAGGGGACAGTCCTGCGGGGGCGGCTCCTGCTCGTAAACGTCCAGCACGGCGCGGAAGCGTCCCGTTGCCAGCTCCTGCTCCAGCGCGGTCTGGTCGATCACGGCACCGCGGGAGGTGTTGACGAACAGGGTATCCTTGCGCAGAAGGGAGAGCAGATCCCGACCGATCAGATGATGGGTGGCATCAAAGAGCGGGGTGTGGACGGTCACGATATCGCAGGTGGAGAAGATCTCCTCAAGGGATGCCTGCGTCAGTCCGTAGCGTGCCACGTCCTCGGCGGGGAGGGGGGCGATGTCGTAGACGAAAAGCTTGACGCGGAAGACGGAGAGCAGACGCACCAGATGGCGGGCGATGGCGCCGTAGCTGACGATACCGATCCGCTTGCCGGCAAGTCCCCGGTTGTAATCGGTCGATTTCTTCCAGCGGCGCTCGTCGTGCAGGCGATGGCTGTAGGCGGGGATGTCCCGCAGGGCGGCGAGGATATAGGCAAGGGTACCCTCCGCCACCGACTCGGCGAAAAAGCGGTTGCCCGAGAGTACGCGGATGCCGCGGTCCCACATTTCGTCACTGACAAAGGGAACGACGGTACCGCACAGATGGGTCAGAAGTCTGAGGTTGGGGGCGGCGCTCAGTATGGTCTGATCCAGGCGGGGGGAGCCCCAGCCGGTGACGTAGGTGTCGCAGTCGCCGATGCGCGCCGCGATCTCGTCGGGGGTCAGATGACGGTCGGTCTCATTCCAGACGACCTCGCCGAGAGAGTGGGCAAGAGCGACGTTTTCGGGGGTGAAAAAGGTATCAAACACGGTGCCGCGGGGCAGGGTAACGAATGCTTTCATAGATGACCTCCTGAAGGTATGTGATCGGAGTGGGGAGCTCAGATGCCTTTGTCCTTGGCGGGGGAGACGCCGAAGCGGCGGCGGTAGAGACGGAAGAAGGAGGAGTAGTCGGAAAAGCCGCTTCGTGCCGCCGCGCCTGCGGCGGAAACGCCGCTTTGCAGCAGGGAGCGGGCGAGCAGCAGGCGCTTGACCACCACGTAGTCCCAGACGGAGGAGCCGGTCTCGGCACGAAAGATCTTATTGATATGGGACTTGCTGAAGAAGAAGCGGCGGGAAAGCTCGTCCAGATCAAATTCCTCGGTCAGATGGGAATTGATATAATCGAGAACGTCGATCACGAGAGGGTCGCGGGGACGGACGGGCAGGGTGACACTGTTGCTGCTCCGTCCCCGTCTGCCCGCCAGCTCATACAGCACGGGGATGAGGTAGGCGCGGATGCGGTTCTCGGTAGAGCCGGCGGAGGGGGTGCAGAGGCGGAGCAGGGAGGAGCGGAGATAGTCCAGATCCGCCGCCTCGGGCGGGAAACAGTTGTTGGCGCCCAGCGGGCGGTCCTCAAAGAGGGCGGCAAGGGCAGGGTCTTCTCCCGTCAGATATTCGGCGGGGAAGTGGATGGCGATGCGCTCGTAGGCACAGCCGTCACGGATGTGCGGCATATGCGTCTCGCCGCTTCGCATCAGCAGGATGGTGCCGGGGGTGAGAGGGTAGTGATTGCCTTCCACGGTGTAATAGCCTTCGCCCTGCAAAAAGCAATAGAGCTCACAGCCCGTGTGGGCGTGTATGGTCAGGTTTTGGGTGTTGGGAACCTCGTCCAGCGTATGGTGCGCCCATAGGTCGCCTTGCTTGTATTCGAACAGGATCACGGTCTGCCTCCTTTCTTACGGTTGTGTGTGGGTCTTCGGAAGAGATCTGTTGGGGAAACTTCCAATTGGGGTTTGTCGGGGTGGAGGTATCGTGGCGCGGACGAAGGCAGGGCTCTGCCCTGCACCCGCAAGGGAACCCTTTTTTGAAGGGTTCCCTTGACCCTCCGAAAATCTTCAAATAGGGGTATGGGGCGGGGTGTTTATCTTGCTCTCGCCGTG
>JAFTMG010000112.1 GCA_017452525.1 Clostridia bacterium | reverse complement strand
ATCGCCCGCCCAAAACCACATAAAAAACGGGCGATTCGTGAATCGCCCCTACGGATCTGTTGGAATCGTTTATCACACCGATAAACCCCAATTTGAAAATTTATCACTCACCGCCCCCTAAATTGAAAGAAAATCAATTCTTCGAGAGTACAGCGCAAAAAATCGACGCAACGCCCTTGACTCCGCGCTGTTTTTGTGGCACAATATAAGGGTAAAAAAACCAACGAAATCAAAGGAGGTGGCTGTCATCCATTCGCGTTACCGTAAGCTGTTCCGAAACACCGTGATCCTGGGAATGGGCACGTTTGGCTCCAAGCTGCTCGTCTTCTTCCTGCTTCCGCTGTATACCGCCTATCTGACCCCCGAGATGTACAGCACCGCCGATCTCATCTCGCAGCTCTCCAATCTGCTCATCCCGCTGGCGTGCCTCGGCATCACCGACGGCGTCTTCCGTTTCGCCATGGACCGTGAGCGGGACCGCCGCGAGGTCTTCACCACGGGTCTTTTCATCCTGCTGGCAGGCGCGGTCGTCTTCGCGCTGCTCTCGCCCGTCCTGCTTCTGAGCGAGACCTTCGGGGAATACGTATTGCTGATCGTCTGCTACGTGCTGGCGGCAAACGCCCACTCCCTGTGCGCCCTCTATCTCCGTGCCCTCGACCGCACCACCCTCTTCGCCGCGCAGGGCATCCTCAACACGGCGCTCAATATCTTGCTCAACGTCATTTTTCTCATCCCTCTCCACATGGGCGTGCTGGGATACGTGCTGTCCGTCGTTCTTGCCGACACGGCAACCACCCTCTTCCTCTTCGTCTATGCCCGCCTGTATCGGGAGATCCGCCCGTCCCTCTTCCGCTGGGGCACGGTGCGCGCTCTCCTTGCCTATAGCATCCCCATGATCCCCACGGCGGTCTTCTGGTGGATCACCAGCGTCTCCGACCGCTATCTGGTCAACAGCATCTGCGGCGGCACCGTCAACGGACTCTATTCTGCCGCCTATAAGATCCCCACGCTGCTGACCCTGCTTTGCTCGGTCTTCATCGGCGCGTGGCAGCTGTCCGCCGTCAAGGACAGCGAGGCGAGAGGGGAGAGGATCGACTTTTTCTCCCGCGTCTTTCTCGGCTTCCAGGGTCTGATGTTCCTCGCCTGCTCGGGGCTTGTCGCCTTCTCGCAGATCGGCACCCGCCTGCTCTTTGCCGAGAGCTATGCCGAGGCGTGGACCTATATTCCCGTGCTGCTGATCGCCACCGTTTTCTCCTCGCTGGTCACCTATCTCGGGAGCGTCTACTTCGTGGCGAAAAAGAGCGTGCTTTCCTTCCTCACCGCCATGCTGGGCGCGGCGGTCAATGTCCTGCTCAATCTGTTGCTCATCCCGTCCTACGGCGCGCAGGGGGCCGCCATTGCCACCCTCGTCAGCTATTTCGTCGTCTATCTGTTCCGCGCCATCGATACCCGTCGGCATCTGCCCTTCCGTCAGTACCCCCTCCGCGTGGCGGTCAACACCCTGCTGGTCGGGGCGCAAACGGTGGCAATGCTGTACCGCATGCCCGGCTGGGTGTGGATCCAGGTGGCAGCGGTGGCGCTGGTGGCGCTCATCAACGTAAAACCGCTTCTCTCCACCGTCCTGCAACGCCTGCGTGGTCGCCGCGGAACGGCAGAATGAGACCGCAAGGCGTCCCGAGGGAAGTCCGAAGAAAGCCAAAACGAAAACCCGAACGAAAAAATAATCAAATTTTCAAAAAGCTCTTGACACGGCCCGCGTTGTGCGGTATAATGTTACGGTAACAACAGCGGGCCATTAGCTCAGTTGGTCAGAGCTCCCGGCTCATAACCGGTCGGTCCAAGGTTCGAGTCCTTGATGGCCCACCAGCAGGCAGTGCCTGCACCCAATCATCGACGGAGTGCAGTGCAAGGCCAAACGTCATACCACGATGGTGTGGTTCGGATAGCATCCGAGCTGCTCCACCATACCATGTTTTTTTCACGATCTTCATATGGAGGCATAGCTCAGTTGGTTAGAGCGTTCGGTTCACATCCGAGAGGTCTAGGGTTCGAGCCCCCATGTCTCCACCAAAAGCACCCGGTCGCTATGCGACCGGGTGCTTCAATTTTTTTCATCCGCATCGATCCCCCAAAAATATTCCCGCGGCGGATATGTTCTGATTTGGATCCGGCGGTGTGTTTGATGTTTCAATTTGGGGTTGTCGGTCTGTTTGAAGATTGCAAATTGGAGTATATCGAACGGTTGGGATTGGAAACGGACGGTTCGCGATCTTCACCGTGTCGGTAGGGTGTCGCATGGCGGTTGTGCCATTTCCATCAACACACCGATATTCCCCAATTTGAAGTTTCCACCGACTTCGTCTCGGCAGTTTCGCCCCATTCTCATCGTTTGAGATGTTTGGAGGTGTCAAGATCCTTGCGCATCCTGCGCGGTTCAGCTCAGATTCAGCGCCATGTCGCCGGTCCTGATCAGACCGAAGCGGCGCAGGATCTCGTTGAAGAGCAGGGAGAGCAGGGCGGGGGCGAGGAAGCAGAGGAGCAACAGTCCCGTCCACATGGCGGGGGTGTGGGCGGTGGCGGCAAGGATGCCGATGGGTCCCACCAGACCGCAGGTGCCCATGCCTGCCGAAACACCCTCACATTCCAGACGGAAGACCATGGTGGAGAGGGGACCGCAGACGGCGGCGGCAAGGGTGGGCGGCAGCCAGATCAGGGGCTTGCGGCAGATGTTGCCCATCTGGAGCATGGAGGTGCCAAGTCCCTGGGAGACCAGACCGCCCCAGCGGTTCTCGCGGAAGCTGATGACGGCAAAGCCCACCATCTGGGCACAGCAACCGACGGTTGCCGCACCGCCCGCCAGCCCCGAGATGCCGATCATGGCACAGATGGCGGCGCTGGAGATGGGCAGGGTCAGGATCATGCCCACCGCTACCGAGACGATGATGCCCATGAGAAAGGGGTGCATCGTGGTCGCCTCGTTGATGAATTCGCCCAGCCAATACATAACGAAGGAGACGGCGGGGCAGACCAGCCGCGCCACCCCGTAGCCCACCAGAATGGTGACGGTGGGGGTGACGAGAATGTCCACCTTGGTCTTCTTGGAGACCAGCCTTGCCACCTCGCAGGCGACGATAACGGCAACGAAGGTGCCGGCGGGACCCGCGGTCAGATCCCTCCCGATGCTCTCAAAAAAGGTGGGCAGGGAATAGCCGATGGCACCCACCGCCGCGCAGGAGTACATGACCAGCGGGTCCGCCCCCAGCGCGTACGCCACCGCCACGCCGATCGCCATGCCCGACGCGCCCGCGGCGTAGGTATTGATCTCGCCGAGAAAGTCCAGCCCCGTGTACTGCCCCAGCGTTTTCAGAATGGTGCCGATGAGCAACGAGGCAAAAAGTCCCAGCGCCATCGCCCCCATCGCATCGATAAAATAGCGCTTGCCGTATTTTTTCAAGGTCTCCTTCATGGAAAATCCCTCCTTGGTACGTTTGGGAACATTATAGCAAAAAACGGCAGGATTTGCAAGCGTTCGGGCAAAATTCGGTGGATTTTACAGGAGAAAGTAGATATTGGGGGATTGGATCGGAGGAGAATTTCAAATTAGGGGTTGTTGGGGTGGAGGTATCGTGGCGCGGACGAAGGCAGGGCTCTGCCCTGCACCCGCAAGGGAACCCTTTTTTGAAGGGTTCCCTTGACCCTCCGAAAATCTTCAAATAGGGGTATGAGGCGAGGTGTTTATCTTGCTCTCGCCGT
>JAFTMG010000111.1 GCA_017452525.1 Clostridia bacterium | reverse complement strand
GCAGCCGAAGCGGCAGGGTCTCGGAGGTGCCTGACGCGAACGGAGTTTGCCCGCTCGAACCATGACAGGTCTGCATCCGTCTATCCGCTGATAATCGCCCCGCCCGACCCCCTCCACGGCGAGAGCGAGATAAACACCCCGCCTCATACCCCTATTTGAAGATTTTCGGAGGGTCAAGGGAACCCTTCAAAAAAGGGTTCCCTTGCGGGTGCAGGGCAGAGCCCTGCCTTCGTCCGCGCCACGATACCTCCACCCCGATAACCCCCAATATGTCCTCCGCATCCCACCACACGCTGACCTCTTTGCAAATTATATCCGCCTGCTCAGTTGCGAAGCGTCTTGATATACTCCTCCAGCGACATCTTGCCTTGGGAAACGTCGTACAGTCTGTCGTTGTATCGCTCCACCGTGGCAATGGTCATCAGGATCAGCTTCTCGACCGCGCCCTCCGTCAGCTCGCTGTCAAAGTAGCTCATATTCATGCGGAAGCAAACGTTGCCGCGCATCGTGCTGAAATCGAAGGCGCCCTCTCTCAGCAGATAGTTGGTCTCACAAATGGCAAGCGCACCGTCGATCCGACGCTCTGCCGGGATCTCAAAGGGCATGGTGGACAGCATCTGCAGGATCTGCATCTCCACGTTGACCTTCAGATTCATGGGGATGGGAATATCCTCACCGCGGACGGCAGTGCGGATACACAGCTCCTCCTCGTCCTTGTCGTATTTCCAGCCCCGTTTGTCCAGATACGCGCAGGTCTGACGGAAGGCGCGCTCGGCTCTTTTTTCATTTTCGCTCATATGAATTCTCCTTTCTTGCCTCAGCGGTTGCGGACCGCATGGCGGAAGATCTTGTCAATCTCGTTTTCCTTCAAGTGGTTCTTATCCAACAGCGCCTCCACCATCTTGTCGATGGCGCGGCGATTGCTCTGAATATCATGTACCGCATTTTTCAGCTCCTCCGCCAGCACCGCGTTGACCTTTTCGCGGATCTTGGCACGCGTGATGGCATCTGCCGTGTTGGGATCGATGCTGGAAAGCCCCAGCTCGGCATCCATGCCGAAGGCGCAGATCATCTGCTCGGCAATGGCGGTCGCCGACCGCAGATCGCCGCTGGCACCGGTGGACACGCCATCCTCCTCGCCGTAGTAGACCAGCTCTGCCGCTCTGCCGCCCAGCGCGGTGCGGATCCGCCGACGAAGCTCGGCTCTGGTGCTGATCTGCTTGTTCTCATGATCTCCGTGCAGCATGTATCCGCCGTGATCCCCGCGGGCGATCACCGTCAGATAAGCGGGCTTTTCGCCGCCCAGCCAGCAGGTCAGCGCATGTCCCGACTCGTGGCGGGCAACGCGCTCCAGCGTGCTCTTGTCCCACGTCTTCCTCTCGCCGTTCTGGAAGGTCTCAAACGCCTCCTCAAAGGCGTTGTCACCCACCGTGCCGGTGGAGGAACGGATGGCGGTGCGCAGTGCCATATCAAAGACCAGCTCCAGCTCCGCCAGACTCATCCCCGTGGAGCGCAGGGCAATATTGTCGATCTCCGCCTCGCTCAGCGACACGCATCGGTTCTGCGATGCCTTCATGGTCAGGTAGCGCTTGCGCTCCTCCTTGTTGGGCAGATCCACGTAGACAAGACGGTCAAAGCGCCGCGTCAGCGCACCGTCAAGGCTTCTTGCGCTTCCGGGCTTGACGTCGCCGTTGGTGGCAGCCAGCACGAAAACGGGTTTGGTGGTATCGGTGTGGAAGCCGTCCATCTCGGTCAGAAACGCGGTCAGGGTGTCACCGGTATGCTTTCCCGCCTCCGAGTTGCGGTCAATGCCGATGGCGTCGATCTCATCGATAAAGAGAACGGTGGGTGCGTATTTCCGCGCGGCGGCAAACGCCTCATGGACCGCTCTCGGGCCCTCACCCTGATACTTCTGCAGGAAGCGGTTGCCCTCCATCGGCATAAAGGTGATGTTCGCCTCGCCCGCCATTGCCTTCGCCAGCATGGTCTTACCCGTGCCGGGAGGGCCGTACAGCAGAACGCCTCTGGGCGCCCGCAGACCCATCCGCACAAAGCGGGAGGGATCCTTCAGATAGTTGACGAAATCGCGAAGCTCCGTCTTGGCGTCCTCCGCGCCGATCACGTCGTCAAAGGAGATATTGGGCTTGGAGGTATCGCTCAGAACGTTGTCCGCGTCCTCGGTCTCGGTGGCAGTCTCCATGCGGAAATCGAAGAGACGGATCACACCCTCCTTCTTGTCCTTGGAAACGGTCTGGGCAGTCTGGAAATGGACCACCTTGTTCTCCCGCGCCAGCCGCATCAGCGTGCTTTGCTGGACCGCCGCCTCGGTGGTCTGACGGACGGCGTCGGCAAAAGAGTCGTCCTCCACCGTGATCACGCCCCGCGCGCCCACCTTGCTGAAGGAGAGCATTTCCTCGCGCCCCATCTCGCCGTTCTCGCGCTGAAGCAGATAGGCGGGCAGTGCGTGCTTGGTCAGCACCTCGTTGAGCAGATCGTGACCGTCCGAGCGGACGTCCTCGGCGTTCATCACCTCCAGAGAGGAGGGACGAATGCCGTGATGCACGTCGCACAGGACCACCGAAATGCTGTGGTCAAACAGGATCTCCTGCGCCTCGCTGACGGTGGAGGCGGTGTGACAGATCACCGTCTTGCCCAGCCGCTTGCGGCAATCCCTCGCCAGCGCCTCATCGGCAAACACCAGCACCTCCGGGGTCCCCTCGTTGCTGAAGAGAGAGAAGATCTCCGGCGGCATATCCTCGGCAAGCTCGATCCGCAGCGTCTCCAGCGTGTCGGCAGAGCCGCCGACCTTTTCGGAGGACAGGAGACGGAGGAACTCATAGGTCTCGGCGTGGAAGAAGGCGCCCGATCTTCCCTTCACGGTGCGGGCATCCGTCTTGCCGCCCTCGGCAAGCATGATGGCGGTGGGGATCCTATCGTCCACCTTCACACAGATCCCCGTGGTGCGCTCAAAGCTCTCCGCCTGCCGCTTCAGCTCCTGGCGGGCGATGGTAAACAGCTCGTGCGCGCCCAGATGATTGAACATCACCACGTTGCCCGAGGCAAAGCGGGAGCAGATGGCGGCGGGAAACAGCGGTCCGCCGTTCAGCGGGTGCTTGTCGGTCTCCAGCGCCTTAATGACCGTTTTTCTCGGCACGGTGGAGAGATTTGCCACCGAAAGATCGTCGTAAAGATTCTTGCCCGCGTTGGTGGTGAAGATCAGAATGGTGTCGGTAAAGGAGACCTCCTCCGCGTGGTAGGCATCCTGTACTCTGCCCGCGTCCAGGATCTGCAAAAAGAGGTGGATCACGTTGATGTGCGCCTTTTCGATCTCGTCAAAGAGCAGCACGCAGCGGGGATTTTCCTTGACAAAGGTGGTCACTTTACCGGGATGGGAATCCTTATAGACGTGGTCCGAGCCGCAAAACTCGGTCACACCCTCCTTGTCGGCGTACTCACTCATATCGTAGCGGCAGTAGGGACGGCCCAGAATACCGGCGATCTGCTCCGCCAAGAAGGTCTTACCCACACCGGGAGGGCCTGCAAACAGGAAGGTCGCCCGCGGCTTGTTCTGGGAACCCTCCTCCCGCGTCTGGGATTGGAAATAGCCCGCGATAAAGGCATCGATGGCGTGGTCCTGACCGAAGACGTGAGAGAGCAGATACTTCTGCATCCGCTCGGTCTCGGCGACCGTCTCCGCCAGACGGCGGCGCTTTTCCCGCGCGGTCTTCGAGCTGTCGGGAACGTGGACCTCCTTGCCTGCTCTCTTGGAGATCTCCTCCCCGTCGTTGTCCTCGTCCTCGTCGTCATCTCTTTCGTAATCGTCCTCGTCATCCGCGAACAGATCGTCCGGAATATCGCTCTCGGCGCTGTCCGATTCCTCGGCATCCGAGGACTTTTTGACGATATCGAACAGCGTGTCCCAATCCTCAAGGTCCGCGTCCTCCTCCTTCTTCTTGGGAGAGAAGACAGCGTTGCGAAGAAGCTCGCCCGGGTTGCGCAGGATCTCGGCAAGCAGAAGATCTGCCGTCAGCTCGCTCTTGCCGTCGCCCGCGGCGCGGCGGTCTGCCTCGTACAGATTTCTCTGGAAGAACAGCTCGCCAAACTGCGGATCCTCATCCAAGGAGCGCAAGCCGGTCAGAATGGCGCCCATCGCCTCGTCAAGATCCGGCTGATAGGGCTCCAGAAGCGCGTTGACGGCATCGATCTCCTTGGTGTATTGCTTGAGCATCTCCAATCGGGCATCCTCACCGTGCCCGTTCAAAAAGCCCAACAGAGCAAATACCACGTGTGCCGAGGCAACTCTGCCGTCGCTGACGCTCTCGGCGATCTTCGCGGCTTGCTCCAATACGTAGCTTAAAATCACACTTTTTTTCAGCATATCCTTTTCCTTTCCGTCTCATCGGTGCCTCACGGCTTCCGATACAGTACCAGGTAGACTGTCATATCATGCTCTTTGAGAAAGTTTTCGATCTCACGGGTCGCCACCTCCAGCGCCGCCTCGCGGGGGTATCCGTAGATGCCCGAGGAGATCAGCGGAAAGGCAATGCTTTGCACGCCCTTCTCCGCCGCCAACGCAAGGGAGGTGCGGTAGCAGGAGGCAAGCAGTGCCTCCTCGCCCCGCCTGCCGCCCATCCAGCGGGGACCGACGGTGTGGATCACGTAGCGGCAGGGCAAGCGATAGCCCCCCGTGATCTTGGCGTCTCCCGTCTCACAGCCGCCCAGCGTGCGGCACTCGACAAGCAGCTCGGGACCCGCCGCACGGTGGATGCAGCCGTCCACACCGCCACCGCCCAACAGCGAACGGTTGGCGGCATTGACGATGGCATCCACCCGCATCTCGGTAATATCTCCGTATACCGTCTCAAACGACATTTTCTTTCATTTTCCTTTCCCCGAGGTCCTCCGCCGCCCTGCCGTGCGCCGCTTGCGCCTGCCCTCGTTGCGAGGAGGGCGGCGCAGAGCGTCGCCAAGTCCGTCCTCACGGACAAAATACCAAAACCTCAGCCGCGGCGCCGCCGCCTCTTCCCGATCCTTGTGCAGTATCTCCATCCGATCCGCCCTCTGCCCTCAGCGGCGAACGAATTCGCCCCTGCCGACCCATTCGACCATGGTGTAACGTTCGTCGTCCACCTTGATCACCGAGCCGCCGTAAATGGCGAAGAGAACGGTCTGATCGTCACCGTCAAACAGACGGAAGAGAACCGTGCCGTTCCCCAGCACCCGCGTGTGATAGGCGGAAGAGGTGCGGAGCAGCACGTATTCATAGCAATCCTCGTCCTTAGGGCGGCTCATATAGTGCTTCTCCTCGTTGACGTGGACACCGTACAGATAGACCCCGTCCTCCTCGCGGTTGAGCCAGGGGTCGGGCGACTCGGCAAAGATCTCCGCCAGCGCCTCGGCACTCATATCCCTTGCGTCAAATTCCTTCGGAGGCTTGCTCAGACGGTGGCGATCCAAGCCGTTGACCGTCACAAAGGGCGGCTCCAGACTGTCACAGCGAAAGCCGAGCCGATGAAAGGCACGTCCGTCCTTCACGATCATCGTATAACAGTTGACTCTGCGCATCTCACTTGCCCTCCATCCTCTGTCATTTGTTTGCGGTCATCTCGTCCCGGACCACGTCCATGATATCGCCGATGTTGCAATCCAGCGCAACGCAAACGCGCACCAGCACGTCGGTGGTGACCGATTCTCCCCGCCCCATCTTGGTGACTACGGAGGAGCTGATCCCGGCAACACGGCAAAGATCCTTTTTCTTCATATCACGCTCAGCGAGCCTGATCCATAATTTTTTATAGCTTACCATACGCCTGTCTCCATTTCCGATCACTTGGGCAGAACATCTTTGATGCGGCTGTACCACCGACTGCGTATTTTCCCTGTCAACGTCATATTCAAGCTGCGGTCATTTCTTGCGCCGTTGAAAATATCCTTGGAAGAAATAAGACGGATATCCATTGCCTCCGCCCGTCTGCGCAAGCGATATTTTTCCAACTCATAGGTATCCATTTCTTCAAAATTCACGTTTTCCTGATTGAGCGACACCCAAGAGGAAACCAGCACGGTCTTAGCACAGTCTCCGCCAAAACGCGCGGCAACGGCGTTCACTTTATACAGTTCGTCCGCCTTGAAGCTGCCGTTCTTGCAGGAGACCAGTACGGGGACCGCCCCTTTCATAGCAATGACGTCGATCTCATTGGTCGGATCGGGCTTCTCGGTCCCGTCCGTATCCGTGCCGTCCCAATCCAGCACGACACCCACGCGCACGTCGTGGAAAACGCGCTCACCGCGGGCATCCTTGAAGGAACGCAGGCAGACTGCCGTCATCAGCTCCAATACCTGACCGCCCAGGGTCAGACATTTCATGACCTGTTCATTCTTGAAGGACAGCGTGACCGTCCCTTCGCCCTCCTCCAGCTTCAGAAGCTTCTTTTCCGCGAGTCTTTCCAGCAGTTTGGTATCCAGACAGTAGCGGTTCTCCTTCAGATTTGCTTTTGCCCAAGCAGGCTCAAAGGCGATCGTCAGCGGCTCTTTGGCGGGAGAGAGACGGGAAATTTCCCCCAGCACCTCCATCTGTCTGTTCCACAGTCCGGGGTTAAACATGCTGCTCCACCACATGGTCTGTATATCTTGAACAAATTCGGGATTGAAATCCCAATCATAGGTATAGTCCCCCCGTGCGGGATCCCGCACGATCTCGCCGCCGCAGATCAGCGCCAGATCCTCTATAGTCAGGTCGCAGGGGCAATACTCGCCGGTATTTCCGTTTCCGTCGCAATCGATCAGCTTTTCGTTCAGCAGGCTGAAGCGGTGACATTGGATGCTGTCGCCGTATTTGCCAATCAGAATACCCACGGCCGTCAGATACAGCTCCTCGCCACCCGTCAGATCAAATTCACAGTTTTCCCACGTCTTCAGCAGATTCTCCAGTCGCTCCACCAGATACGGCAGCTCTCTTTCAATCTCCGAAAAATCCAACAGCATGCTCTCCACCGCTGTTTCCAGACCGTGTTGTTGAAACAGCTTACGGTAATGCTCTACCCAATTCACGCTCTCTTGTGTTCTGCAGACGAAGATCACACGATCCGGCTTGAGAGAAAGCGCACCCACCACGTTTTCAACGGCGGTCCGATCCATAAATTCAATCAGCGTCATGGTTTTCTGCTCCTTTTCGACTTCTTTTTTTGCCTCAATCCTTGGTGATGTGATAGCCCAGCTTCACGATCAGCTTCAGCGTCTCGATCGCCGTGTTGCGGTCGTATTCCTTTTCCTCCTCGGAAAGCTCCTCGTAGGGGATCAGGCAGGGGTGATGCTTCTGCGCATCGTCCCGCTTCTCGCCCCAGACCCATCCGTCACGGATCCTGCCTGCGGACCATACCTCGTGGGTATTTTTGGCGAGCTCCTCACTCAGCTTGAGTATCTCCTCATCCAGCCGTACGTCGGCGGTATCGATCGGTTTTGGTGTATACATTTCTGTTACCTCCTGAAAGTTCTTCATTGCAAACGGGAATCCCGTTTTATCAGCCTTCTTTTGATTGGATTATAGCATATATATTCTGCCATGTCAATGATTTATTCATTCATTTGCACGATTTTTTGCCTTGTTTTCCACATTTCGGCAATTTTTATATATGCGTAAAAAAGAAAAAAAAGCGGAACGGGCACGCTTCCGGTTGAAAAATTCTCCGTATCGTGCTATAATAAGACCATCCATCCCCAAACTGCGAAGGAGAACATATCATGAGAACGTTGACATATCAGACCGAGCTTTGCGTGGTCGGCGGCGGCATGTCGGGGCTTTGCTGTGCCATTGCGGCGGCGCGCCACGGCAGAAAGGTGGTGCTGGTGCAGGATCGTCCCGTGCTGGGCGGCAACGCCTCCGGCGAGATCCGAATGTGGATCGGCGGCGCCCACGGCAAGGACAACCGCGAGGGCGGCATCTGCGAGGAGATCTTCCTCGAAAACTTCTATCAAAACCCCGCCCTCAAATACCCCCTTTGGGACAGCGTGCTGTACGAAAAGGCAAAGGCGGAGGAAAACCTGACCCTGCTGCTGAGCACCTCCTGCCTCGACGCCACCATGGACGGCGACCGCATCGTGAGCATCAAGGCGTGGCAGTCCAACGCCGAGACCTTCCACGTCATCTCCGCCGCCTATTTTGCCGACTGCTCGGGTGACTC
Source organism: Clostridia bacterium (assembly GCA_017452525.1). Classification (GTDB taxonomy): domain Bacteria; phylum Bacillota; class Clostridia; order Oscillospirales; family CAG-272; genus RGIG3947. The sequence goes on along the minus strand of JAFTMG010000111.1, from coordinate 1,523 downwards.
GATCCTGGCGCCGCTGTCGGGCGCCCATTATCGGTACGGCAGAGAGTCGAAGGCAGACTTCAACGAGCGCATCCCGCCCGACGTGGCAGACCAAAAGACGATGGGCATGAGCTGCCTCTTCCAGATCCGCGAGACCGACCATCCGGTGACCTTCACGCCCCCCGCCTGGGCGTATACCTACGAGACCGATGAGGATCTTCCCTATAAGGACCACGACAAGACCAACAACTTCTGGTGGATCGAGCTGGGCGGCGAGTGGGACTGCATCCACGATACCGACCGCTGCCGCGACGAGCTGCTGAAGATCTGCTACGGCGTGTGGGACCACATGAAGAACCGCGGCGACCACGGCGTGGACAATTGGGAGCTGGAGTGGATCGGCTTTCTCCCCGGCAAGCGGGAGAGCCGCCGCTACGTGGGCAAATATACCGTCACCCAGAACGACGTGGAGGCGGAGGGACGCTTTGACGACATCGTGGCATACGCGGGCTGGTCGATGGACGACCACTTCCCCGAGGGCTTCTACTACACCAAGGGACACCCCACCATCTATCACCCCGCTCCCCAGCCTTGGGGACTCCCCCTGCGCTGCATGATCTCCGAGAATATTGAAAATCTCGTCTTTGCGGGCAGAAATATCAGCGTCACCCACGCCGCCCTTTCCTCCTCCCGCGTCATGGCGACCTGCGCCATCCTCGGTCAGGCGTTGGGCACCGCCGTAGCGCAGGCGCTGGAGGAAGGCTGTCGGGTGGAGGACGTGGATATACGCCGACTGCAGCAAACGCTGATGGAGGACGATTGCTATATCCCGTGGCATCAAAGAGCGCTCCCCGCCCTCACCCTGCAAGCCGCCTGCAGCGCCGAGACCGTGCGCAACGGCATCGACCGCGGCGAGGAGAACTGCTGGGTCGGCAACAAGGGAGATGTGATCGAATATACGCTGGAAAAGGATACCCCCATCCACGGCATCCGCCTCATCTTCGATAACAACATGAACCGCAAATACCACAATATGCCCTGCTGCTATCCCCTCGTGGAAAAGCGCTTCAAGCTGCCCGACACCCTCATCCGCGAATACCGCATCGAGGGCATCGATACCGCGGGCAACGTCCATACGCTTCACGTCAAGGATAACCACCTGCGCTTCGTCCGCCATCAAGTCGATTGGCAGGTCAAAACCGTCCGCTTCATCCCCCTCGCCACCCACGGCTGTGAGCAGTTCCGCCTGTTCGATTTTGAGATACAGTAAAAGCACCCCGCCCACCAAACCGAACACGGCAGATCCGTTCAAAACAAGCAAAAAAAAAACGCAAGAACATACCGCCCACAAAAAGAGCGGTATGTTCTTTGATTTATCCAATCACATCCAATTGGGGTTTGGCGGGGTGGAGGTATCGTGGCGCGGACGAAGGCAGGGCTCTGCCCTGCACCCGCAAGGGAACCCTTTTTTGAAGGGTTCCCTTGACCCTCCGAAAATCTTCAAATAGGGGTATGAGGCGAGGTGTTTATCTTGCTCTCGCCGT
>JAFTMG010000018.1 GCA_017452525.1 Clostridia bacterium | reverse complement strand
TCGGCGGTCCCTGACGCGAACGAAGTTTGCCCGCTCGAACCATGACAGGTCTGCATCCTTCAACCCGCTCATAACCGCCCCGCCCGAACCACTCCACGGCGAGAGCAAGATAAACACCCCGCCTCATACCCATAGTGTGAAAGCTTTTGAAGGTGTCCAGAGGGAACTTTTCTCGAAAAGTTCCCTCTGGCGGAGTCAAGGGGCAGAGCCCCTTGCTTTATTCGCGCCACGATACCTCCACCCCGCCAAACCCAAATCCGAAACATCCCCCACCGCCGCACCTGCACAAAAGAGCCGGTATGCTTCCATACCGGCTCTTTTCACCCTCTCGGGGATCTTATTCCAGATACAAATGATCGCTGTCCAGAAACGCCTGAGCGCCGAGGTAGGAATCGGTGGCGATCACGCGGAAGGCGCCGCACTTCTTGCAACGGACGCGAACCGCGTCCTCCAGCACCTCCACCTCGTAGTCTCCGTCGCCGTCCTCACAGAGGCAAACGATCTTATGCTCCTCCCGCATATCGTCGATGACGAAGCGAATGATGTCGAGGACCTGCGGATCGCTCAGAGCCTCTTCCTCGCGGCGGTGGAGCGCCTCAAAGTCCGCCACGCCGTTCTCCTCCATCAGATCCAGCAGCTCCAACTCTGTCCGCGCCAGCTCCGCCTTGACCTGGTTGGTCTCGCCGAGAAATCCGATGTTGATATCCGAATAGGCACAGGGCAGAACGAACAGCTCCCGTCCGAAGAACAGCTTCTCGCTGACGGTATAGACGTGCGGCTTGGGACAAAGGATACAGGGCACCGTCAGGCGGACCTTGCCGTCCTTGCCGTAGACGATGGTCATCTCACTCTGTCCGCATTCGCATTTCAGCTTGAGCATATCCGCCTTGAGGGCGAACAGCCCGACGGCGCTCATCACGCCGCAGCCGCAATGGGGGCAGCGGTAGGCAATGGTGGTTTGTTTCGGTTGTATTACCATCTCAGATGTATTCCTTTGCTCGTTGAATTTGAATGCCGCGGGCGGCGATCCTTAACAGTGTATGCCGCCCGCCGGCATATGCCACGCCAAGATGGCGCGCCATCAGACGTCGATGGCGTTCATCACGTTCTTCTTCACCTTGAGCTTGATCGACGCGCGAAGCTCCGCTAAGATCTCGTCGGCAATGACCTCGGTCAGCGCCTTCTTGGCGTCGGCAACGTAGCCGAGATCGCCCTCGGAGATATAATAGAGCAGGTGACAGCCCTCCTCACTGCTGAGGATGCCCACGTCGCCCACCGCGCGCTCGGGCGCGTAGAGCCACTTATCGATCTCCTCCACCATCTCACCGGGACGCAGGTTCTCGTAGATCATATTGGCGTCCTCGGAATACTCCTTCCAGACAGCCTCAAAAGCCTCCATCGTCTTGCCCTGCTCTTCCCAGCGGGTCTTGGCGGTCTTGATCTGCTCGTATGCCTGATCCTCGTCCAGCGTGTAGTACGAAGCCAGCACGTGGCCCAGATTGCGGGTCACGGTCATGTCCTTCTCGCCCGTCATGGTGGCGACCTGCGCCTCCACGCGCTCCTCGGTCATTCTTTCCTTGATCTGCGCGGTCAGCTTTGCCTCGTACTTGGCGGCAAGGGTCTCCATCAGAAGGACCTTGGTCACGTCCTCCTCGTTGACGTAGCCGAAATACTGCTCCTGCAGATAGCTCTCAAAGTCGGAGGAGAATTGAAGCACCACGCGGGTGCGCATGCCCGTCAGCTGATCGTTGACGTAGGCGTAGTCCTCATTGGTCAGGCTCACGCCGTCGCGGGTCGCCGCCTCACACATGAGGATCAGCGTCTCCACCTCACTGCGCACGTACTCGTTGATATACTCGTACCAGGTGCGGTCCTTGTCATACTTCTGCTCGCGCAGCGTCTTGTTTTCGTCAAAGCCGCGCTCGTCCAGCTCCTCCTGCGTGATCTTCGACACGTAGGCAAAGCCGATCTCGCAGAAGAGATAGGCGTACATACTGCCGCTGATCTCGTAGTTCTCGGTCTTCAGCGCGGTATACTTGCGCAGCTCGTTGCCCGAAACGCCCACCAGATTGGGACCGCAGGAGGCAAGAGAGACACAGAGCATCAGCGCCGCCAGCGCAAGCGCCGCCACGCGTGTGATATACTTGCGGTTCATGGGTTATATCCATCCTTTTTTCAGTCTGGCACCGTGTGCCGATGGACAAAATGGCACGGAGCGGGTCCGTGCCATCTTGTATATGCGCGATCAAGCGCTGATCTTATTGACGGCTTTCTCGTTGATCTCAACGGTGTAGGTCTTGGCGATCTCCTCGTACCAGGTGCTGACCTTCTCGCTCAGAACACCGTTCTTGGCCTCGGCATGCCATGCCACGTCGCCCTCACCCATATACAGGATCACGCCGATGTAGTCGGTACCGCAGTTGATGACCTCGCAGTCGCCTGCCTTGCGTGCCTCGTCGAAGAGATACTCGTCTACGGCGTCGTAGCCGAAGTAATCCTTCAGCATGTTCTCCATGTATGCGCCGCTGGTCAGACCCTTTTCCTTAGCAAATGCCTCAAAGGCATCCTTGGTGGCAATGCCGCCCTCCACCAGCTGCTTCTTCAGCTCGGCAGCCTGCAGAGAGGATGCGCTCTCGGAAGCGGGGAGCATGATATATGCCATCTCCGCGGCGGTGTACTCCTCGCGGGCGGCGGTAGCCGCAACGCAGTACACGTGTGCCTTGTAGGTGCCCTTCTCCTCGTCCTCTTCCTCGATCACCTTGATGTCGCCGACCTTGCGGTCTGCGGCGAAGATCCACTTTGCCAGCTCGGTGGAGTCCTCAGCGGCGGGATCCTGATATGCGTAGCCGTCCACGTTGGCGGCATCCAGCTCGGTGGCAACGGAGCTCTTCTCCTTTGCCTCACGCTCCTCCTCGGTGAGGTTGGCGTCGTCATCGTAGTAGCCGTCGTAGCGGGCGGTGATGTCGGCGGTCAGCTTCTCCAGGAATGCGTCAAAGCCGGACAGCTTCGCGTATGCCTCAGCCTTCTCCAGCGCGGTTGCCTTGTCGTTGGCATAGTCAGCCTTGCCCTTTGCCAGCGCCTCTTCATAAGCCTCGGTGGTGTCGTAATCGTCCTCGTCGTAGGTAGGCATGGTCGCCTCGAAGGTCTGCACCAGATAATCGGCAGCCAGGAAGGACTCGGGATGCTCATCGTAGTACTTCACGATCTCATCCTCGGTCAGAACTGCCTCAAACTTGTCGGTCGCGTCCACAGCCGCCTTGTTGGCAAGCAGGACCAGCTCCATTGCGTCGCGCAGGTCCTTCTCCTTGACACCGGCACCGTACAGCGCGGTGATGTAGCCGTTCAGGGAGTAGTTGTTCTCAAACGCGTTGTTGGCAAGATTCTCAATGGCGGTATCGATCTCCGCCTTCTCGTCGGCATCCAGCTCAATGCCGTTTGCCTTGGCGTACTCACAGCACTGCAACAGCTCGCTGACGTATGCCGTGGTCGAGTTCATGAAATAATCGAACCAGGTGCCGCCGTCGCTGAGCATGGAGCATTCCTGTGCCTTGAGAGGCTTGGAGGTATCCAGACCCAGATAGGACACCATGGAGCCCATCTGCGACATGAAGGTCGAATACTGAGACTGATAGAAATAGCTCAGCATCGTACCGCTGACGGTGTAGTTCTCGGACTTGAGTGCCTTGGCGCCGCGCATCGAGCTGCCGCTGTCGTATACCGCGGTCAGAACGATCGAGACTGCCAGCACTGCCACGATGAACAGAATGATCGCCGTGTTCACCCAGGACTTGGGTGCCTTTTTGACCTGGACCGCGCCCTGAGGGTTGTCCAGTTTATCCTGAGCCCTTTGAATTCTGGCTCTGTTACCTTTTCCCATGTTTGTTTTCCACCTTTACCATGTTATGTTTTTTTCAATGGGGGGATGCGGCATGCCGCCGCATAACTCCCTTTATTATACCAATATAAAGTGATAAGTTTATGACTATATTATGAACAAATTTAAAACTTTATGAAATATTGCGGATATCTCACACATTCATGATCACGGGCAGGATCATCGGCTTGCGTTTGGTCTTGGCGTAGAGGAATTTGGAGACGTCATCGCGGATGTGCGCCTTCATATCCACCCGATCGACACAGCCGTCCTCCAGATCGTCCAGCAGGGCGTCGCAGGCGATCTGACGGATCTGATCCATCAGCTCCTCCGATTCCCGCACGTAGACGAATCCGCGGGAGACGATGTCGGGTCCCGACAGCAGCTGCTTGCCGTACATATCCACCGAGGCGACCACCACGATCAGACCGTCCTGCGCCAGATGGCGGCGGTCCCGCAGGACGATGTTGCCCACGTCGCCCACGCCGTAGCCGTCCACCAGCACCTTGCCCGCGGGCACCGTTGCCGTGGCGAAGCGAGCGCCCTTGCGGTCGATCTCCAGCACCTTACCGATGTCGGAGATGAAGATATTGCTCCCCTCGATCCCCATATCCCGCGCCAGCTGTGCGTTGGCGTGGAGATGGCGGTATTCGCCGTGGACGGGCATGAAGTAACGGGGGCGGGTCAGCGCCTGCATCAGCTTCAGCTCCTCCTGACATGCGTGACCGGACACGTGGACCTCGGCAATGGAGTCGTGCAGCACCGTCACGCCGTTGTGATACAGCTCGTTGATGACTCTCCCCACCAGCTTCTCGTTGCCGGGAATGGTGCTTGCCGAAAGCACCACCAGATCCTGCGGGCCCAGCGTGACCTGAGAATGGTCGGAGAACGCCATGCGGTGGAGCCCCGACATATTCTCGCCCTGGCTTCCCGTGGTGATCAGCGTCAGCTCCTCGGGGCGGAAGCGCTTGATGTCGCTCATGTCGATCAGCACGCCGTCCGGCACCTGCATGTAGCCCAGCTGAATGGCGGCGCCCATGATGTTGAGCATCGAACGGCCCGACACGGCGACCTTTCTGCCATGGCGCGCGCTGGTGTCCACGATCTGCTGTACGCGGTGAACGTTAGAGGAGAAGGTGGCGATGATGATGCGCTTGTCAGCGTACTTGGTGAAGATATTCTCCAGCGACGCGCCGATGTTGCGCTCCGAGGGGGTATATCCCGGACGCTCGGCGTTGGTCGACTCGCACATCAGAAGCAGCACGCCCTTCTTTCCCAGCTCGCCCAGTCGCGCAAGATCCATCGGCTCCCCGTCGATGGGGGTCAGATCCAGCTTGAAATCGCCCGTGTGGACGATGGTCCCCAGCGGTGTGCCGATCGCCAGCGAGCAGGCGTCGGCAATGGAGTGGTTGGTGCGGATGAATTCCACCGTAAAGGCGCCCAGACGGATCACGTCGCCCGCCATCACCACCCGCAGATCGGGTACGTGGGGGAGCTTGTGCTCCATCAGCTTGTTTTCTATGATGCCCAGCGTCAGCCGTGTGCCGTACACGGGCGTGTTCAGCGTGCGCAGAACGTACGGGATGGCACCGATGTGGTCCTCATGCCCATGCGTCAGTACGATGCCGCGCAGTTTTTCAATATTCGTTTCCAGATAGGTAATGTCCGGAATGACCAGATCAATACCCGGCATGTCATCGTCCGGGAAGCTGACACCGCAATCCACCACGATCATGTCATTTTCGTACTCAATGACCGTCATGTTCTTGCCGATCTCGTTCAAGCCGCCCAGAGGAATGATACGGAGTTTACCGTTTCCTTTTTTTGGCATAGTTTATTTCCTTTCTTTCATCGTTGGTGCCGCCGCGGGGCGGCTGTGTATCTCTGATATTTATGTCGCAGACGAAAAATGCACAGAAAAACAGAGCCGGAGCATATACGCCGGCATATTTCAGCTATCAGCCCCGCCGCCATGATCAGTATGACGCCCCCTGCATCGCGCGCGTAAGCCTTTTTTCTTTTTCTGCGGATCGAACACAAAAGATAGTTTATTATACCATACTTTCTGCCGTTTGTCAAGTTGTGCGCGCGAATGTCTGCCGCCGCACGCCGAAAAACCGTCGACGTCCTTCGCCAAAGCCCACCGCTCAGAAAAGGCGGAGCAGCAGCAGGGTGGCACCGCTGCCCAAAAGACAGCCGCCCAGCCACAGAAGAAAGCCGCTCAGGCGTGTACCCCGCGTCCGCGGCGGCAGCTGATGCTCGCAAATGATGCGGTTTGCCTCCGCCACCATGTCCGATCGCGCCACCCCCTGCCGCTCCTTCTCTCGCCGCAGAACGAAATACGCCGTTTCAAACACGCTCTTGTCCCTGCCCCGCACCACGATCATCGTCCTCTGACATCCCTTGAGCATCTCTCTTTCCTCCTCAACCGATATACGTCCCTATTTTTGCCATTCCCGCCGCGTTACATTCAGCCGTAAGCCGCGCTATGTTTTTTAAGCCGCCCTCCGTGCCCCGTGACCGCCGTTTTTATGGCGCCCCGGCTCGATATCCCATATCCCAAAAAGCCCGACTTTCCCCGCCGATCTTATCTTCGTTTACATTTATTTCCAAATCCCTCCGTCGCCCGACAGCAACCGCGCGACGGGAATATACGAAAATTTTGCAAATTCGACAAAATTTTATTTTTTCTGACATTTCCATTTGTAAACAAATTATGAATTTCCAATTATCCCCATTGACAGTTAAATTTTGGTAGTTTATAATAGAAACATCCTAATTAAGGCGAATTGTTCCAATTGCCTCGGACAATAAAAATGTATTCACGAAAGGAAACAAACATTATGAAATCTACAGGAATGGTCAGAAAAGTTGACGAGCTCGGCAGAATCGTGCTCCCCATTGAGATCCGCAAGACGATGGACATCAAGGTCAAGGACGCCATCGAGATCTTTACCGACGACGGCCGCATCATCCTCCAGAAGTATCATCCCGCCTGCGTCTTCTGCAACAACGCAGACAACATCGTATTCTTCAACGGTAAGCGCATCTGCACCGATTGCCTTGCGCAGATCAAGGAGCAGCTGTAAGACGCCCCGATAGCCCGCCATGAAAAAAAGAATTTTCATCGGCTCTTCTATGGAAAGTGTCTCCCTTGCCGAGCGGCTTGCCGAGGAGCTTTCCACAGAATTTGAATGTGTGGTATGGCGAAAGAATTTTTTCACCATGCGCAATCATTTTTACACCGATCTGATCCAGAAGATCATCACCTTCGATTATGCCATTATGATCGGCGGTGAGGACGATCTGGTCACCCGCATCTCCACCCGGGAACAAAAGATCGCCCCCAGAGACAACGTCTATCTGGAATACGGGCTCTTCTCCAGCCTTCTCTCCCCGGAGCGCGTGCTGCTCATGACACATAAAAAATGTCGTATTGCCTCCGATATGGACGGCATGAGCCTGCCCAAATACGCATCGGATGAGGATGCCGTGCAGCTCGCCCGCGATTGGCTCTCTCACTTCTCCGCGCGGGAGAAGAATATTCTGAACCGCGCCGATCTGGAGCTGCTCCCCACCGTGGGCATCGCCATCGGGTATTATCACAACTTCATCGAGCCCTTCGTCAATCGCCTGCTGGATGCCCCCGATCAGCAGCCCTTCCATCTGACGGTCCTGATCCCCGATTTTGTAGACGATCACATCGCCAATTATCGGGAGGACATGGCAGACCGCCTGCAGCTGCGCGAGGAGGTCGTTCAGAAATTCCGCATCCACGTGGGTCCCGAGCAGGACGGCGTCATGCAGCTGTATGATCTGCCTACCAATATTCTGACGCTCTTCAAGACAGTGGACTACATCTTCGACGTTCAGAACGGCAACAACGATGACACGATCCGCGCCAAGCTGCGCGCGCTGGAGAATTTCCGGGATCATCTTCGCATCCTGCTCCAATCTAACCGCCGCATCAGCCGCCGCGTCTCGCTGGAGACCTTCGAGTATATGCCGTAAAAAAGAACTGAGCCACAGAATCTGTGGCTCAGTCCTTTTTTGCCAAAGGTCCTCCATTGGCGTACGGTTTGAGGCGTTCGAATTGGAAGTTTAGCGGGCGCGGACGAAGGCAGGGCTCTGCCCTGCACCCGCCAGAGGGAACTTTTCGAGAAAAGTTCCCTCTGGACACCTTCAAAAGCTTTCACACTATGGGTATGAGGCGGGATGTTCACTTTGTTCTCGCCATGGAATGGGTCGGGCGGGGCGTTTATTAGCGGATAGACGGATACCTCCCTTGCATGGCTTGAGCGGGCAAACTTCGTAAACGTCAGGCACCTCCGAGACCCTGCCGTTTTGGCTGCCGTGGCGCGCGCCGCTCGAAATGGGGTCATTTAGTGTACGATACGAAATGGTTGTATTTAAATTTGTCGGCAAATTTTACAGATAAAACGATAACGGTTAGGACAAATCAATGATAACAATCCCATGTCATACACTAAACAGCCCCATTTCGTGCGGCGAGCGCCACGGCAGCCGAAGCGGCAGGGTCTCGGCGGTCCCTGACGCGAACGAAGTTTGCCCGCTCGAACCATGATAGGTTGGCATCCGTCAACCTGCTTATAATCGCCCCGCCCGAACCCCTCCACGGCGAGAGCGAGATAAACACCCCGCCTCATACCCATAGTGTGAAAGCTTTTGAAGGAGTCCAGAGGGAACTTTTCTCGAAAAGTTCCCTCTGGCGGGTGCAGGGCAGAGCCCTGCCTTCGTCCGCGCCACGATACCTCCACCTCACCATCCCCCAATTCACCCTGCTTCCCTCACGCAAAAGCCGCCCCCCGTTTCCGAGAGAAACGGGGGGCGGCGGATGTTATTTTCAGATGATCTCCGCGGCGCTGACCAGCACCTTGCGGCGGGTCAGATCGCGGGCGTGCAGGGGAAGATCCTCCCACTCCGCTTCACCCGACTGATTGTCGTAGGGGTCATCCCGCAGGAAGGTCTTCTGCGGAGAGAAGGGCTGCTGGACCTCGGTGGCGCAGACCATGCGGAAGGGATCGAGATTGCCGAAATAGTGAGCGCGCAAGATCTCGTCGCCGCGGCGGAAGGCGCCTCCACCGTAAGAGGGGTCGGCGTACATCCAGCCCCAGGGCGCCACGTAGAACATCGCCCAGTCGTGGCTGCCCACACTGCCCCCCGGCTTGACGGCATTGCCCGATTGCCAGCGGGCGGGGATGCCGAGGATGCGGCACAGGGTAATGAAAAGAAGTGCCTGCACGCCGCAGTCGCCCCGCAGATTCACCGCACAGAACTCGGAAATGTTTTCCATCAGCAGATATTCCCGCATATAGGAATACTTCACGTTGGCGGTGATATAGTCGTAGACGCGGCGGGCGATCAGCAGCGGATTGCGCTCGTCGCCGCGGATCTCCTCCGCCAGCGCGCGGAGCGTCGGCGTAAAATTGATGTGAGGCAACATCTCGTCCACGTAGAACCGCGGTTGCTCGCCGCAGACGTCTGCCGTGTTCAGATCAAACCAAGGGACACGGTGGGTATAAGAGAACTCCACAAAGAATTCCTTCCCCGGCGTATAGATCTCCTCAAAGAAAGCGGTGGGCTGCTTGCCGCCCGACAACGATACGTTTTCGGAGGCGCTGTGCAGCACGATGTCCGTCTGCTCGGCACACTTCGCCGGCATGGGGAGCCAGACGCGGATCCGCTTTCCCGCGCGCTGTGCCTCCTCGTCCACCGTCAGCGACATGCGCACGCGATAGCGGAAGGCTCTCCACCCCCGCTCCCGCATCAGGCGGGCATTGGCGCGAAGCAGGGAGTCCTCCTCGTATACGAAGGGCGTCTCGGGGTGCGCCTGATCCTCCAGCAGCTTTTTGCAGCAGTTCAGCGCATTGGACACGGCGGCATTCTGAAAACGAAGCTCACCGCCGCGCAGAATGGTATCGATGTGACCCGACGCCAGCAGAAGGTCCACCGTGGTATCGTCACACAGAGGATATTTCCGGCGGATCCGTGCCAGAAACGCGGCACGGTCCATTTGGTAATCCTCCCGCATGCCACCGGCAATGACACGCTCCAGCTCCAACCGCGTCCGCATGGAGCGAGACAGCCGATCGGAGGCAAGGAGGCGGTCGATACAAGCCAGCTCACCGTCAAAATCACCGCTGCGGCGGTAAAAATCTACCATATCGGGAAGCGCGATGGCAAGCGCCTCCAGATCCTTGAATCGAAAGGGTTCCATAGCTTAACTCCTTATCTGTTCGTATTACGAGCCGTACACCACGATCTCGCGGGTGTTGATGCACTGCGGAGACTGTGCGGGCAACTGCTCAAGGGAAACACTGTCCACGTCGCCGCCGATGCGGATGCCAATGCGGATGTATTTACCGCTGACGCCGCCCATATCGAAGAGACAGCGCTCGGCGGCAGTGTTGCCGTTCCACGGGTCGGCGGGCTTGCCGGCAACGGAGACCAGCTTCTTGCCCTCGCGCGCCATGGCGATGGCGTCGTAGCAGGCGGACTCTACCTTGGTCCAGCTGATCCCGTCATCGCTGACGTAGACCTCCTGCACCTGCGGGAAGCCCTCCAGGCTGCCCGAGAAATAACCGATGGCGTCAAAGGTGCGCTTCTCGCCGAAGTTCAGCGTGATCAGCCCGGTAAAGCCGTCGCCCGCGGTGACATTGCCGTGGATATCATAGAGCTGATCGTCAAAGAACATGGCAGCCATAAAGGATGTGCCCCAATGGCCGTTAACGAGATTTTCGACTGCGGTCGTGCTTCCCTTCTTGTCGGCGCGGATCGATCTCATGCCGATGACGGAAACGCCGTAGCCGATGTCGGCGATGTCCGCCTTCTGCGCCTCGGTCAGATCCCGCGCGCCGTAATCGGTCGCCGCGATCCGATCCTTATCGCCGCGGATGCCCGAGAAGGTCTTTGCGGCGTTGCTCTTCAGCTTCTGCCAGCCGTTGCCCGTCTCGGCGGAATCGCGGGTGATATAGGAGATGATGGAGGAGGTCGGGGTCTTGGTCAGATTGACCGTTTTGCTAATGTCAATGCCCGAGGTGTAAGCGGGCGCGGCATAGGCGACGCCCTCCGACGAGGTCTGATAAGCAGGATCTACCGGCGCGCCGTTTTCATACACGTACGCGACCGCCTCCTTGATCGATGTCAGCACGCTCGGGGTGATGTCACCCGTGTGATCCACACGGTCGGGGTGAACGCGGAAGATCGTCGAGAAGATGGTCCACGCCGCGATGGCACTGCCCGCGAGGCTGGGGTGGGTGCGGTCGGCGTTATAAAGTCCGACAGAGGAATGCTCCAGCGCGTAGGTCATGCCCGCGCCGGCGTAAGCCACCGTCAGATCCAGCTCCTCGGCGATGGCGGTGTAGGCGGCGCGGAGCTTCATCTCCATCTCCTGTGTCGTCTTGCCGTATTTGGTCAGGCTCTCATGTCCCGTCTGATAGCCCCATGTGGCGTAGAGCACGATCTCGGCATCGGGATTGTGCGCCAGGATCAGCTCCTTCAGATCGCGCACGCCGGTGTAGAATCGCGCGGGATTGGAAATGGGGGTGTTGCTCTGCTCCTGAATGACTACGACATCGTATTTTTGCCACTGTGTCTTGAGCAGACTGTGCAGGATCTTGCCCTGCGCGTCCAGCTCATCGGCAAACTCCCACAGGTGGTGACCGCCCTCGGTCAAAGCGCGGACGGTAACGTCGTACCCCGCCGCGCGGGCGATGGGAGCGAAAATTTGGGTCGGCATATCGTTATAATAGGTATAGCTGTTGCCGACAAAGAGAATGTTCAGCGGCAGGCCGGTGTCGCGGGCATCGGGATCTTGGGCGGGCGGCTCGGTGACCGCTGTGTCGGCTTCCGTGGATGCCGCCGTTGTCGCATCAGCGGGGGCGGTGGTCAGCGCCGAGGTGCCCGAGCTCTCCTGCGGCGCGGCCGTGCCGCAGGAGACCAATCCGCAAGAGCAAAACAGGATAACAGACATCATGACAGACATTATTTTTTTCATGGGATTCCTCCTACAATGAAGTCGCGGCATGCGCGTAAAAGGTATGTTCCATTTCGGGAGATCGGATGGTTTGAGGGGTTCATATTGGAAGTTTAGCGGGCGCGGACGAAGGCAGGGCTCTGCCCTGCACCCGCCAGAGGGAACTTTTCGAGAAAAGTTCCCTCTGGACACCTTCAAAAGCTTTCACACTATGGGTATGAGGCGGGATGTTCGCTTTGTTCTCGCCATGGAATGGGTCGGGCGGGGCGATTATGAGCAGGTTGACGGATACCTCCCTTGCATGGCTTAAGCGGGCAAACTCCGTTCGCGTCAGGGACCGCCGAGACCCTGCCGCTTCGGCTGCCGTGACGCTCGCCGCACAAAATGGGGTCATTTAGTGTACGAAACGAGGCTGTTGTGTTCAATTTTGTCGGAAAACTTTACAGACAAAGCGACAACGGTTCAGACAGAACAATGATAGCAGTCCCGTGTCATACACTAAACAGCCCCATT
>JAFTMG010000110.1 GCA_017452525.1 Clostridia bacterium | reverse complement strand
CCGTTGTTTGATCTTTTTCAATTCTTTGAGCAATCGCTTTGAACGTCATTCCTTTGTTTAGGCATTCTTGAATTTCAATACGATCGTCAAGCGTCATGTGTTTGTTTCGCTTTTCATTGTTCATAGTCTGGAACCTCCTTTACCCAGACTAAATTCTACCACAAAATCTTTCCCACACTAAATTCCACTTCAAATTCCACTGTGGAATTTACTTTGGGAATTCACTTTTTTCGAAAAAACACGCCCTGATCCCCGCTCTGCCCGCACTTTTCCTTGACAAAATCCGCAAAACGTGATAGAATAGTATGGATAGGATTTTTCGGCACGGACACAAAGCAGTTCCGACCGAACGTTTCAAGGAGGAAACCAATATGAGCAATTATCGCATCGAAACAAAGTGCGTACAGGGCGGCTATACGCCCGGCAACGGCGAGCCCCGCCAGATCCCGATCATTCAGAGCACGACCTTTAAATATAACACCAGCGAGGACATGGGCAAGCTGTTCGACCTGGAAGCATCCGGCTACTTCTATTCCCGCCTGCAAAACCCCACCTGCGACACCGTCGCGGCAAAGATCTGTGAGCTGGAGGGCGGCACCGCCGCAATGCTCCTTTCCTCCGGTCAGGCGGCATCCTTCTATTCCATCTTCAATATCGCTTCCTGCGGCGACCACGTGGTCTCCTCTGCCAGCATCTACGGCGGCACCTACAACCTCTTCGCTGTCACCATGAAGCGCATGGGCATTGAGTTCACCTTCGTGGACCCCGATTGCACCGACGAGGAGCTGGAGGCGGCGTTCCGCCCCAACACCAAGGCGGTATTCGGCGAAACCATCGCCAACCCCGCGCTGACCGTTTTCGACATTGAGCGCTTTGCCAATGCCGCGCACGCCCACGGCGTACCGCTGATCGTGGACAACACCTTTGCCACGCCCGTCAACTGCCGCCCCTTCGAGTGGGGTGCCGATATCGTGACTCACTCCACCACCAAGTACATGGACGGTCACGGCTCTGCCGTCGGCGGTTGCATCGTTGACTCCGGCAAATTTGACTGGACCAAATATCCCGATAAATTCCCCGGCCTCTGCACGCCCGATGACAGCTATCACGGTGTGACCTACACCGAGCGCTTCGGTCTTGGCGGCGCATACATCACCAAAGCGACCGCACAGCTGATGCGTGACTTCGGCTCCGTACAGTCTCCTCAGAGCGCCTTCCTGCTCAATCTGGGACTGGAGAGCCTGCACGTTCGCATGGCGCGCCATTGCGAAAACGCACAGCGCGTTGCCGAATTCCTCGAGGCGCACGAAAAGGTGGCTTGGGTCAACTACCCCGGTCTGAGCTCCAACAAATACTACGACAGAGCGCAAAAATATCTGCCGAACGGCTCCTGCGGCGTTGTCAGCTTCGGCGTATCCGGCGGTCGCGAAGCAGCCGAGAAGGTCATGAAGCTGCTGAAGGTCACCGCCATTGAGACCCACGTTGCCGATGCACGCTCCTGCTGCCTGCATCCCGCCAGTGCGACCCACCGCCAGATGAACGAGCAAGAGCTGATCGCCGCGGGCGTTCCCGGCGATCTGATCCGCCTCTCCTGCGGTCTGGAGGCTGCTGACGACCTGATCGATGACCTGAAGCAGGCACTGGATCAAATCTAAAAAAGAAAAAGGACATTACAAACCATGCCCATTAAAATTCCCAACGATCTCCCTGCCGTCAAGGTGCTGAGTGACGAAAATATTTTCGTCATGACCGAATCCCGCGCCATCTCGCAGGACATCCGTCCGCTGCGGATCCTGCTGCTCAATCTGATGCCCAAGAAGATCGAGACCGAAACACAGCTCTCCCGTCTGCTCGGCAACACGCCCCTGCAGGTCGAGCTGGAGCTGATCCGCACCAAAACACACCAATCCAAAAACACCTCCGAGGAGCATCTGCTTGCCTTCTACAAGACCTTTGACGACATCCGTGATCAGAATTTCGACGGCATGATCATCACCGGTGCCCCCGTAGAGCATCTGCCCTTCGAGGAGGTGGAATATTGGGATGAGCTTTGCAACATCATGGAATGGAGCAAGACCCACGTCCACAGCACCTTCCACATCTGCTGGGGTGCGCAGGCGGGACTTTACTACCATTTCGGTATTCCGAAATATCCCCTTGACAAAAAGATGTTCGGCATTTTCCCCCACAAGGTGGACTACAAGCGCTCCATCCTCTTCCGCGGCTTTGACGACGAGTTTATGGCTCCCCACTCCCGCCATACCGAGATCCGCCGCGAGGACCTGCAAGCCATTCCCCGCCTGAAGATCCTTGCCTCCTCCGAGGAAGCGGGCATCTACACGGCAATGACGGGCAGCGGAAAGCAGATCTTCATCACCGGTCACTCCGAGTATGACGCGCTGACGCTGGACGCCGAATATAAGCGCGACGTGTCTCAGGGCAAGCCCATCGAGATCCCCAAAAACTACTATCCCAACGATGACCCCACCAAGGATCCGATCGTTTGCTGGCGCTCCCACGCCAACCTGCTCTACTCCAACTGGCTCAACTATTTCGTTTACCAGACCACGCCCTTCGATATTGAGAAGGTGCGCAACAAGCGTTGATACAAAAGGCTCCGCCGCGGAAATTCCGCGGCGGAGCCTTTGCTTCAAAGCCGTTTCAGCTTCAGCAAATACGACGTGAAGTTTGGTACCTGTGTCTTCCATACCAGACGGTTGCCATAGAAGACGATCGATTCCCGGAGTGTCAGATCATGATCTTCATCGAGAAGATAGATCTCCAGCTCCGCCCCATGCTCTCCGCCATATCCGGACAGATCAAGGGTGATTTCCTTGGGCTCTGTCTTGTCGGTATCATTGAAATGAGTCAGTACGACAGCGGCACACTCACCGTCCTTTGCCGCGCAGGCATAGAGATTCGGTTCCTCCCAATCGATGGATACACTCTCGCCAAGGCGGTAGAGCGTATTAAACATCACAACAAGAATACATTCCCCCTCCTCGGGCGAATGAAAAACGAACAAACACGTCAACCTCCGGCTTTGTCGCTTTTTTACTCAAAAGCGACTCTGCGCTTCATCACTCCTCGTCTTTGACCGCGGTGATCACCGGCTTGCCTTCACGATCCAGCAAGACCGTCAGACCTCCTGCATAGCCGTTGGCACGGTGCAGATAATTCACTCCCGTCTCTTTATCGACCCAGATCTCGATCGTTCCCATGCCCTGCGAATACACCTTTTTAAATCTGTTATCTTTTTTAGCCATGATATTATCTTCTCCTTATTTCCCTTCCGTCACGTAGTCCGCCAGTGCCAGCGCAATGTCGAAATGTCCCGAATCATGCTGGGTGTGCTTGATCTGTCCTGCCGCCATACGCGCTGTCCACTTGGGGGCATCCAGCAAATCACCGCTGGTGAAAAACACGTAGAGCTTCAGTCCACGGAATTGGCACATTGCCTGCACTCCGGCGCATTCCATCTCCACCGACAGACAGCCTTCTGCCTTGCGCGCCTCAAAATTGTTCTCCGTCTCACGGAAAATGGCGTCGGTCGTCCACGTTTTACCTATGGCATAAGGGAGTCCGTTTTCCTTCATGAACGCCTCCACAACGTGCCACGTCGGAATATCGATATAGTCGGAGGCGGGGGCATAGTGATAGGAGGTTCCCTCGTCACGATAGGCGGCTGTCGGGACCATCACGCGACCTCGGGCGATATCCTTATTCAGGCATCCGCTGCCGCCGAACAGAATATATTTGTCGGTGGAGAAGATCGCTCGCGTATCCTCCACGGTCGCCACGCACGCGGGCGCACCGACGTAGGATTTGAAAAAAGCAAAACACTTTCCCGCATGGTCAAACTGCCATATGGGGGTGTTTCCCGTGACAGATCTGCTCTCACCGATCTGCTTGCAATCGAAGTTCTCCAAAACGTATTTTTCGATCATCCACGAAAAGGTGATGATGCAGGCATCTACCCTTACCGCGCCCTCGCCGTCCGACGGATTGATCTTTGCAGGTGAGCGGTTGTCAAAGCTATTGGTAATCATAACAGTCCTCCCATTTTTTTGAAAAATCCCCCGCAAAAAGTTCTGCGGGGGATCTATATCATATCACATCAATCAATCGATCACGCGAACGCGGATGATGCCCTCCAGCGCCTCGATCTTCTGCTCGGTCTCGTCGTCCAGCTTACCCGTGATATCAATGATGGAGTAAGCCACGTTGCCGCGGGACTTGTTGGTCAGATTCTCGATATTCACGCCCTGTTCGGAAAGAACGCGGGTAATGCCTGTGATCACAGCGGGAACGTTGGCGTTCATGATGCAGATACGACAATCGCCGCTTCTGGGCATGGAAACTGCGGGATAGTTGACACTGTTCTTGATATTTCCGTTGGCAAGGAAATCATCCAGCTCCTTGCATGCCATGACGGCACAGTTGTCCTCAGACTCCTCGGTGGAGGCGCCCAGATGAGGAATGGCGACCACGCCCTTGACGCCCAGCACATCCTCGGTCGGGAAGTCGGTGACGTATGCTGCCACCTTGCCGCCCTCCAGCGCTGCCTTCAGGTCCGCTACGTTGACCAGATCGGCGCGGGAGAGATTGAGCAGGCGAACGCCTTCCTTCATCATGCCGATGGTCCCGGCGTTGATCATCCCCTTGGTATCCTTGGTGGAGGGTACGTGCAGGGTGATGAAGTCTGCCTTTTCGTAGATCTCTTCATAAGTAGCCGCCTTGTGGATCTGCTTATCCAGATTCCAAGCGCCCTCCACAGACAGGAAGGGGTCGCAACCGATCACGTTCATACCGAGATCCACGGCAACGTTTGCCACCAGACCGCCGATGGCGCCCAGACCGATGACACCGAGGGTCTTACCCTGCAGCTCGATGCCGGCAAACTGAGACTTGCCCTTCTCAACTGCCTTGGCAACGTCCGCGCCGCCTGCCAGCGTCTGTGCCCAGGAGATACCGCCGACCACGTCACGTGCCGCCAGCAACAGCGCACAAACGGTCAGCTCCTTCACGCCGTTGGCATTGGCGCCGGGGGTGTTGAAAACAACGATACCCTCTTCGGTACACTTGTCGATCGGAATGTTATTGACACCGGCACCCGCACGGGCGATCGCCTGCAGCTTATCGCCGAACACCATATCGTGCATGACGGCAGAGCGAACGAGAATACCGTCGGGATTGTCGATCTCGGTACCAAGGGTATATACAGCGGGATCCAGCAGATCGGTGCCTACCTTGGCGATCTTATTGAGCATTTGAATATTTTTCATGATGACAGATTCCTCTTATTTCTTGGGATTTGCGGCAGCGAATGCCTTCATAAATTCGATCAGCGCTTCAACGCCTGCGCGGGGCATGGCATTGTAGATGGAAGCGCGCATACCGCCCACGGAGCGGTGACCCTTCAGATTCTTGAGTCCTGCTTTGCCTGCCTCGGAGGCGAACTTCTTATCCAGCTCGGCGTCTCCGGTGACGAAAGTGACGTTCATCATCGAACGGCTCTCCTTCTTGACGGGCGCGATGTAGTAATCCTGGCTATCCAGATAATCGTACAGCAGAGCCGCCTTTTCTTGGTTCATCTTCTGCATGGTCTCCAGACCGCCGATGCTCAGCAGCCACTCGTAGACCAGCTTGGCGATGTAGATGGTATAGCAAGGAGGGGTATTATACATGGAGCCGTTCTCTGCCATGGTCTTCCACTCCAGCATGGTGGGCATCTTCTCCTCAGCATAGTCCAGCATATCGTCACGGACGATGACGAGGGTCATGCCTGCGGGAGCCATATTCTTCTGCGCGCCGGCATAAATAACGGCAAACTTGCTGACGTCGATGGGCTCGGAGATGATGCAGGAGGACATATCGGCAACCAGCGGGATATCACCGGTATCGGGGATCTCGGGATATTTGGTGCCGTAGATGGTATTGTTATAGCAAACGTGAACGTACGCCGCATCGGGGCGGAACATATCCTTGGTCAGTGCGGGAACGTGATCAAAGTTGTCGTCCTTGGTGGTGGCGGCACACTTGACGTCGTAGCCCAGCTTCTGCGCTTCCTTGAACGCCTTGCCGGAGAACTGACCGGATACCACGTAGTCTGCCTTGCCGGTGCGACCGATCAGGTTCATGGGAACCGCCGCGAACTGGGTGGAGGCACCGCCCTGCAGGAAGAGCACCTTATAATTATCGGGAATATTCATCAGCTTGCGGAGCATTGCCTCTGCGTCATTGATGATGGCTTCATAGTCCGGAGATCGATGTGACATCTCCATCACGGACATACCTGAGGTGCCGTAGCAGACCAGCTCGGAAGCGGCTTTTTCCAGTACGGGCATGGGCAGCATGGACGGACCTGCCGAAAAGTTGTAAACTCTGTTCATTTTCTTGATCTCCTTTAAATGAAATGCAATGTGATTTATAAAAGAAACAGACGGATCGGTTTTGGATCCAATCCGCCTGTTATCTGTTCCAAATGGTAAGGGCTCAATCCTCTTTGATCGCGATCAATTCCGACGCATACGGAAGAGTCATAATCCAGTCGCACAACACGTGCCACTCGGGAAGCTTATGATTTCTGCGCGCGTAATAGATGTTGATCAGATTCTCGTAATTGAGCGAAACGGTACGCATCTGATTATAACTTGTGGGAAGGATCTGTATCATATTATGCCAGGATCGACGGTCCTCTTTGTTGCGCAAGAACCGGGATCGCTCTGACTCAAGGTAGGTGATGATGGAATCCAACATTGCCAAACCACCCTCATCCAGACGGTCACAGGAGAAATCGTCACGGCTGAAGGGCTTCGCATGGATCTTATGCATGGTAGAGGTAGAGTTCGCCACGGTGCCTACCTTATAGGTATCAAACTCCTTCCACCAATACAGGGGGGCAGTGATATCCACGGAAACAAAGATCTGGCGCAGGAATTTGCGGTGGTCGCTGCCGGCATGTGCCAAGCGCGAAGCCAGACCAAGATCGTTCTCGCCGAGGATATAGTTACCCTGCTCATCATAATAACTGTCCATACGGTCCCAGCTGTTCATCGGGTTGCGGGCACCGCGGATGGCGTTTTCCATATTCATTACGCTGACACGTTCAATCTTCAACATGGCTGTCATCCTCGCTTTCTCGAAATCACCTTTCGGGAGGCTCCCTTTATGAACATAGGAGTATTATATCACATCACTTTGCTCTTGTAAAGGGGTAAAGGTGAAAATTTTATCAAAAATCATGAATTTTTTATCATCTCATGTAGCTGACTGCTTCAAACACGACCTTTTCCATCTCCCCGGGCTCGGTAAAACGGTGTCCTGCACCGGGAATCTCCACCAGAGTCAGCTTATACAGGTGTGTAAAGCGGCGGATATCGGCGAGAAGTGCCGTTTCGTCCTCCGTTCCGTGCAGGAAAAGATAATGCTCCTTGCCCTTGCGGAAGAGCTGGAAGGCATCAAACCGCTCCACCTCCTTGAAGAACTGGTAGGGCACCTTCATCTTGCGCTCGTAGCCCATTTCGACCCAGCCCGTATCACGGAAACGCTGCATATTCTCCTCGCCGATCTTGCTCTCCAGAATGGAGCGCAGACAAACGGCGGCGCAACGGCAGACTACGTTTTTGACGGTTCGCACGCCCTTCTTGTTTTCACGGCTGATCCAGTTGAGCAGGAAGTTGGCACCCATGCTGCTGCCGAAGAGGCTGATCTCCGCCGCGGGCGCGAGAGACTTGACGTAGTCATAGACAGCGGTGATGTCGTCCAGACAGTTGGTGACAGTGAGGGCGTTGTCGGGTGCGGTACTCTGCCCGTGCGCGGGAAAATCGAAGGCGATCATCTGAATGCCGTCTCTCGCCGCCGCCTCAAACAGCATGGTATTGGCGCGCCCCTCCATATTGCTGCCAAAGCCGTGGCAGGCGAGGATCACGTGCGCCGAATCGGGACGGATATTGTGCTTACACGGGATCTCATACGCCCGCTTGATGGTGGTATATGTCATTTTTATGACCATTCCTTTCTGATAGCTTGCTTTTGTGACGGTTTCATGTTCCGAAACGGCGGCGCTTCGCTGTCACGAATGCCGCTTGAAAATCGAATTTTCAAGCTTTTCTCCTATGTGAAAAAGGTACGGCGCGAAGCCGAGCGCACACCGCCCGGCTTCGCGCCCGCCGTTATTTCGTTTCAATATACTTCCAGAGTGCTACGATATAATGGATGCCCGACCAGACGGTGAACACCGACATGACGATGCCGGACAGCAGCGTCAACGGCAGGATCTGTGCCAGACGCGCCCACTGTGTCACGGGGATGACCTGGATCGAAGCCCCTCCCACGGGATAGAGCAAAGGCTCGATCAGCGCGGCGATCACAAAGACGATCTGCGAGACCGTTTTGATCTTGCCGAGCATATTGGCAGGGACTGCCACGCCCGATTTGGACGCCGTGATCAGACGCATGGCGGTAACCGCCAGCTCACGGAAGACCACCACGGTCAGCGCCAGCACAAAGAGGGCGCGGTAGGTGTTCGCACGGTAAAGGATCATAATCAGCGCGCCGATGACCATAAATTTGTCCGCCAGCGGGTCGATCAGCTTACCGAAATCGGTGATCAGATTGTATTTGCGGGCGATCTTGCCGTCAAGGCAATCGGTGATGGATGCCACGATGAAGATCACCGTTCCGATCACGGAGGAGAGCCACAGCGGAAGAACAGTTCCCGGCAGGGCAAGCACGACCATAAAGACCGGCACCAGGATCATACGAAGCAGAGAGAGCTTATTGGGAAGATTCATAGATAAGCCCATCCTTTCCTAATTACTGATTTTCTTTTGCCGTCTTGGCTTCCACCGCGCGGCCGATCAGGTCATACTCGGACACCTCGCGGATCTTGACGTACATAAACGAGCCGGGCGCGATGCGACCGGGCGCGCGGAAATAGACCTTTCCGTCGATCTCGGGGGCATCTGCCTCACTTCTGCCGAAGTGGATCTCGCTGACGGGATCGTAATCCTCGCACAGCACCTTAAGGACCTTCCCTACCTTCGCCTCGTTCTTGCGGGCATTGATCTCCATCTGATCCGCCATGATCATATCGGCACGGTCCTGTGCCGTCTGGGTATCGATCTGGTCGGGGAAATCGTATGCAGGCGTGTCCTCCTCGCGGGAATAGGGGAATACGCCCACGTGGTCAAACTCCATCTCGCGGACAAAGGTGCAAAGCTCCTCAAAGTCCTCCTCGGACTCACCGGGGAAGCCGGTGATGAAGGTAGTGCGGATAACAATCTCGGGGATCTCACGGCGCAGCTTTGCAACCACGCCCCGGATCAGCGCGCTGTCGCCGTGACGGTTCATGGCGGTCAGCATGCGGTCGCTGATATGCTGCATGGGCATATCGATGTATTTGACGATGCGCGGATTGTCTCTCATCTCGGCGATCAGCTCGTCGGTGATCTTATCGGGATAGCAGTACAGCAGACGGATCCACGGGATGGACGTTGCCTCGGTGATGCGGCGCAAAAGCTGTGCCAGACGGTACTCACCGTAAATATCCTGTCCGTAGCGGGTGATATCCTGCGCCACGATATTCAGCTCGCGCACACCCAGCTCCTCCAGCTGCTTTGCCTCTGCCACCAGATCCTCCATGGGGCGGCTGCGGAATCTGCCGCGGATGGCGGGAATGGCACAGTAAGCACAGCGGTTGTCGCAACCCTCAGCGATCTTCAGATACGCGGTATATTCGGGCGTGGTCAGCACGCGGTCACCGCCAAGTCTCACCTGCTCCTTGTCCTCAAAGGAGGCATACTTCTTCTTGCGTCCTGCCTTGGTCTCCACCGCCTTGATGGCTTCGACAATATTATGGATACTGCCAACGCCGAGAAGCGCGTCCACCTCGGGCAGCTCCTTGAAGATCTCCTCGCGATAGCGCTCGGCAAGACAACCCGTGACAACGATCGCCTGCAGATTGTTATGCTTTTTCAGCCAAGCGATATCGAGAATATTGTCGATCGCCTCCTGCTTGGCACTTTCGATAAAGGCGCAGGTATTGATGATCACGATATCCGCCTCAGTCTCCTCAGGGGTGATCTCATATTCCGCCTGCAGGACCTCATGCAGCATGACCTCTGTATCCAATTGATTCTTGGGACAACCCAACGACACAAATCCGATTTTCATTCACGGACTCCTCCCTGCCCTTTCTGGCATCTTTCATTCAATATATCATTATACAGTACAACCGCCGAAAAGTCAAGAGGGCGCGCGGGGAAAGCAAAAAAACAAGCGACCCGGACAATCTCGGGTCGCTTGAAAATACAATTTCGGTGCTCTTCGTCACAGTCCCGGGCCGATCACCTTTTCCGACCAGCCGGCATCCTCGTATACACCGTGGGCAGGAAGAACACGCCGTGCCACCTCGGCGGCGGAGAAGCGGACCTCCTTGGACTTGACCTCGGTCTCGCCGCTGTATGCCGCTCTGCCAGAATAGAGCATGATGGGAAAGCCCTTGGCAAGGGTGTGCCACGTGGTGTGCATGATATCGAGCAGCCCCTGACTCCGCGCGTTGACGATGGCAGAACGGGCGTTGGACTGCGCATCCCAGGGGCAACAAATGACCTCAAA
Source organism: Clostridia bacterium (assembly GCA_017452525.1). Taxonomy (GTDB): domain Bacteria; phylum Bacillota; class Clostridia; order Oscillospirales; family CAG-272; genus RGIG3947. The sequence goes on along the minus strand of JAFTMG010000110.1, from coordinate 26,813 downwards.
GCCCGCCTCCTTCAAGGTGACGGACGACTTCCAGACATCGCAGGACAAATGATACTGCCAATCGGCAATGATGATGTCTCGGTCAAGCCCCGCCAACAGGGTGCGATAGATCTGCTCATTTTCCATATTGCAGGAATATCTCTGCGGCTCACCCGCATAGTCGCGGCGCAGAAGCAGCATATCGCCCCAGATGATGGCGCGTCTGCCCTGCTCCCGCAATTCCGCCGCGATGCCGTTGAGATAGCGGCAAAGTACCTCGGCGCGGTTCTCGCCGTAACCGAGCGAATACGCCTCGTCACATCCGAGATGGAAATAGGAACCCTCGCCGCACAGCTCGATCAGCTCACGGCGGACCTGCGCCAGAAGCGCGCAGACCTCTTTGCTTTCAAAATCCCATTCCCAGCCGTGGGTGTTGAACAGATATTCCAACCGCGGGTTCTGATCCAGCACCACGTGCTTGCCGTAAAGCTCACGGTTGGCAGAGGCGTGCCCCAAATGGTTGAACATGGGGATGACCTCCATCCCCAACGCCTTTGCCTCCTCGATCAGCGGGCGGATCTTCTCTTTCGTGTGGGCAAAGGGCCAGGCAAGCTCCGCCATGCAGTCCATTTTCAGCATGCCCCAGAATTCCAGCACGATGTGTGAATATTTGGCGATGCCGCAGGCGCGGATGCACTTTTGCATAAAGCGCAGAGGGGTCTCCGGGAAAAGACAGAGATGGACACTGCGGAATGCCATATGCGGCTTCTCCTCAATATGTCCGCAAGGGATACGGAAGCTGTCACTTGCATGGTCGTACTCGATCCGCTCAAGCATAGTGATAAATCCACGCATCGTCGCGGCAGGATCGGTGCCTGTAATGCTGACGCCCTGCTCCGTGATCTCCAGCACGACCGCATCCGCGTCCGCGACGGCACATTCGCCATTCACCTCTCCCACCGTGATAGTCTGCAACGAATCGTTGTGTTTGATAGAAAATTCTGTGCCTTGGGTATATCCGCTGAGCAGTTCACCCGGCAAGCACGGATCCATCCCCTTCGGGAAGCAGATATCCGCATCCGATTTCAAAATATAGTATAACATATTGGAATCTCCTTATTTTCAATTTGCAGTTTCGCGCCCTACTCTGAAAATACAGGGCTCACCCGATTTTTACAGCCGATACATTTCCGTCTGTATTCGATCAATTTCTTCACACAAGCAAGCTCAACCTCACCCGGATTATGAAACTCAAAATCAATGGGGGAACAGCAGACATGCTCAAGTGTTCTATCAAAGAATGTCACAGTTATACCCGGCGCGCATTTTCCGCACCTGATACAATAATGAACATTGTCAAGCATCTGTTGCTCGATCTGCTCCTCGATACAAAAACGTCTCAAGGTTTCGTCATACCGTACCGCAGGGCGAATGTACCACGCATTTTCTCCCTGCCGCATCACCAGCTTGATATAGCACACCCGTTTTCCCTTATAAGACACCGCCCAAGAATTTACAGACGCCCACTGGGGTGTCATGCGCAGAGATTTCACATAAGAAACAAAATCCAGAGCGATACGTTGTCTCTCTCCGTTCAGTAAGGCAAGAATCGACTCTTCAATCCGCGGCCTTGTGTTTTTCTGTTCCATAGATGTCTTTCTCCCTTTTTGTTGCGATATTTTTCAGCCTTCATCACATTTTCAAAGCTCTACGCAACCTCTGCGTGGCTATCCGATACTTACAGCTCCACACCGCGTGCCTCAAGTACACGGCGAACCTCTTCGGCTCCCACCTCTCGCGGTGTCTTTCCTGACTTGACCGCCAAAGCAGCGGCAACGCCCGCGGCCTCACCCATTGCCATGCAGACGGTCATGACACGGTAGGATGCGTGAGCACGGTGTGTGCCGGAAATACAGCGTCCGGCAGTCAGCAGATTTTCAATACCGCGGGGCAAGAGACAGCCGTAACGGATATCGTAGGGCTGAGCGGGCTGCGCGAAGCCCTCTGCCTGACCGCCGCCTGCGGGATTATGGATATCGATGAGGAACCATGCGTTATGGACGACCGCGTCATCATAATGGAGCCCCTGCTCCACGTCGGCATCTCCCACCGTCGCGTCGCCCATAATGCGGCGGGTCTCACGGACACCCAGCGTTGCCCCCGAGCTCTTGAAGCGGCAATGCTCAAAGCCGGGCACGTAGGTATGCAAAAACTTCAGGCAAGCGTCGATCTGCCCGCGAAGCTCCACCTCCGCGTCCCCCAATGCCAGCGGATCGAGGGGATCGATCCCGTTGAGCTGGGTCGCGTTGACACTGCGCTCACCCGGATTGCCCGTGCGATGCAGGCGCACGATGGAAACGTTTTTGGGAAGCTCGCCCTCGGCATTCTTCTGCTTGCACAGCGCGCGGTATTCCTGACCGTCGGGGAGCTTGACCGGGTCGGAGCCGCCCCAAGCGGCAATGCCCACCGACTCGTCCACATTGTCCACCAGAAATTCCAGCGTGCAGGGTTGGATCTTTCCGTCGCTGTCACGGCCGATGCAGTATTCGGCACCTGCCATATAGGCGGCTCTGCCGTCGCCCGAGGCATCGATCACCACCTTTGCCTCAATGGCGCCAAGCCCCGTCGGGGTCTCGAGGATCAGGCCCGTCACGGTGTTGCCCTCCTTGATCACGTCGACCACCGAGGTACACAGCATAATGGCAACGCCGCTTTTCTTGACCCATGCGGGAAACAGGCTCTTTGCCTCCTCGTGGTCCAGATGCTCCTCCTTGCCGTTTCGGGTCAGGACCGCGGGGGTATCGGGATGCTTTTCCTTCAGCATGTCGATCACACGCGCCGCCATGGTGCCGCCGCTGACCGCGCCCAGAATGGGGGACACGTGCCCCACGGTCAGATTGCCGCCCAGGATGCCGAAGCGCTCGATCAGGACGACGCGGGCTCCCTCCTCTGCCGCCGCCACCGCCGCGCAAAGCCCCGCAGGACCGCTGCCGACCACGGCAACATCATACGCGCCGCGCACGTCAATGCTCTTTTGATACGTGATTGTTTTCATATAAAGCACACTCCGTTCGTATTATCGTATTCTATTTTACACCATCGCCCGATGTTTTGCAATGCCTTTCTCAAAATCGGGCGAAAAAAGAAAAGTGCTGCCCTCCGATTTTCTTTTTGTGATTTTTTTAAAAATTTTGTCGCAGGCTGTAATTTTCGGGCGGTCTCGTCCATTATATAATAGGGGTGCTTTGACAAAACCGCCAATGCATCCTCGGGAAATCGCGTGAATTCTCTTTACAAGTTGCCCCCGATCGTGTATCATAAAGAAAAGAAGAAGTATCGAAAAGGGGGCGGAAAGAATGACGGATATGACAAAACAATCGAACGAGCAGACCTATCAGAATATCTATCGCTCCTGCTTTCCAAGGCTTGTCACCTATCTTCAGCGGAAGTATGCCTGTAACCGACAGGATGCGGAAGACGTTGCCGCGCAGGCGCTCCATATTCTGTGGCAAAAATGGGAAGGGCTTGACTCCCGCACCGAGGCGGGACTGCTCCGCTGGCTCCTTCTGACCGCGCAGAATCTGATGCGCGATGAGATCAAAAAAAAGCGCCGCGGACCTGTGCTGATCAGTCTGGAGGAAATGACCGACAGCCAATACCCCATCGCACCGCCCGAGCCCTCACTGAGGCATGGCGAGGAGGAATACGCTCGCTATATCAAGGAGATCATGGGCAGGCTGTCGGAAAGCGACGCGGCACTCTTTCATGCCAAGATCGTGGCGAAGGAAAGTGACGAGACGATCGCCGCACGGCTCGGACTTTCGCAAAACGCACTTCGCGTTCGCTGGCTGAGGGTCAAACGCAGGATCCGCGGCATGTGGGACGAGCTGAAGAGTGACGACTGACAAGCCGCCTGTATTCGAGAAAGGATGGAATTCATGATGAAACGCAAAACCAAACATACCAAAAAAGAGCATGCGACCGAGCAGACCGTCGCCTGGCTGATACAGACGATCGATGCCGAACTTACGCGCGGTGAAGAAGCCGACGAGCAGCTGATCCGCGAATGTGCCGAATATCTGCAGGAGCTTTCCCCCGATACGGCAGTCCCCGCGGCGGTCACAGAAAAGCGTTTGCAGGCAGAGCTGAAAGCGGCACCTCACAGCACGCGGCATCGCGCACCGCGTGTAGCCGTCAGGGTCGTCCTTCGCCTTGCCGCCGTTCTGACCGTGCTTGCCATGTTCTGCGTCGCCCTCCCCGCCATGGCGATCCACGTCTCAGGCAGAAAAAATTTCGAAGATCCGAGCAAAACGGCGTTGGACCCCGTGCTGAGCTTCCTGTCGACCTCCATCAAGCCTGCCCCCGTGGACTACACGGATACGACGGAGTTTACAAAGGAGCCCGGCTACACCGCCACTTACAACAACACTAAGGAGATGATCCGCGCCGAGCAGCCGCCCGATATCCTCTGCCCCAACGGCTTGACAGAGAAGCTCACACCGTATCAGATCACGGTCAATTACCACGGGTACGATTATCGCCTTGGGAATCACTTTGATGCGTGGACGATCCAATGGAGGGCGAACAACGGACGCTGGAGGTTTTCCGCAACATGCCATACAACCTTCAAACCGCTCGATACCGCCTACTATGAAACACGGTATGACAGCTATGAGTCCGGTGGACATACCTGTTTTTATTGGAAATTGGGTGACGGCAGCTACCGTGCGTTTTTTGAATACGACAGACTGATGTACTATATTGATGCCTACGATTACGAAACGATGATCTTTCTGATCGATCACGCCACTCCCGCGAGCAGGATCATTCCCGCCGCCGCTCCCCCCGTTGCCCCCGACACCGATACGGACACGGACACCGCCAAGACCGTAGACCTTCTCGATCCCACGCAGTATGAGCGCCCCCATCTCTATCGCGCGACCTACGGCACCACAGCGGACTTCATCCAATATGAAGGCATCCATCTTTTGGCGGTGGACGATGCCGCCGAGGGCTTAGGCGATTTCAAGGTCAAGGTACAGCACGGCACGACAAGCAAAACCAACCCCACTATATGGGATGTTCGTTGGGAGAGCGCCGACGATCGCTGGTCTGTCTGTGCACACTATTTACCGGAAGATCAGGAGTATCACCGTGAGGACTATGAGGAAACCCCACGTTATACCGAGCAATACCCCATAAACGGGCGCACCTTCTACATTATAAAGGAACCTCTTCAACCGCTGGATCAACCCGACAACGACCCTCAGGAATATCTCGTAAACTACTTCGAAGGAAATCTCATCTATTCCATTCACGTTACGGGACGGGATATACTGGAGCTGCTGCTGAGCAGTCTCGCCATGACAGAGGAGCTTGCCGCAAAATCATAGGATCCAAAAAGCAGGCTGAGCCACAAATCCGTGGCTCAGCCCGCTTTGTTGTTTTGACAGACAAAACCAAATTTTCATCCCGCTTTTCCGCTCGCAGAACGGATCAGCGCAATTCCTTTTGATCCTCGTCCAGAAAACGGTATTCATCGGGAATGGGGTCGGCGGAAAAGGCGGTCGGCACCTGATATATGTCGACCAGCTGCGGCTTGGCGTCGCCGTAGGTCAATTCCAGATATCGGCAGTCGGGACGATTGATCAGAATGGAATACCCGCCATCCCATTCGCATACGCGAATGTCCTCCCCGCGCTCTCGCGGCTTGTACGTGTGAACGAAGCGATACAAATTGCCGTCTATCGCGCTGGTATCCAGCACCTCAAATTCGATGGCGGAGTAGGTGCGCTCGCCGTCTGCCGCCGTGAACATAAACCACAAAAGTGTCTTTTCCCGCTCGGATGCCTGACCGACCGTTTCGACCGTAGCACCCTCCTGCCCCGACTCTCGCCGTGCGACCGCCAGCAAATACGCTTTTCCTCTACCTTGATCCGGCGGCGTGACCTGCACGCAACTCACCAACGCCAGAAGTGCCGCCAAAGCCAACACCGCGGCAAGTATTCTTTTGATCATATTTCGTACCTCCGTCTTACTCTGTCTCGAGCCCCTCAAACAGCTCTCCGCTGATCTCGCGGATGCTCTCCATGGGGATCACCGTTTTGTCCGTCATCACGACGGTACGCTCGTATTCCTCCACCGCCTTGACCGTGCCGCTGACACGCACGTAAGCGCCGCCCGCCTTCCGCTCATCGGGCAAAAAATAGGTGATGGTGACCTGCGGCGCCTCCGCCAAAAAATCGGCAAGCATCCGCAGCTTTTCGTTCAGCACCGCCTTCGCCGTCTCGTCCTGCTCCAGCGGCATCTCGGTCAGCCGTGCCGTTTCCTCCACGGCGGCACCGTAGCCCGTCAACGCCGCAAAGGGGGCAAATTGTGCCGCGCGGTCGAGGCGGGACATGCGGGGATGGCGGCGGGAATCGGGATGCGGCAGATCAATGATATCATCGTACGCGTGTGTTTCCCGTTCTTTTGGCATCGATCCACCTCCATATTTCAACGTTTCGTTGTGTTTCAACTTATGCCTTATGTCCGCCGATCTGGCGGTTTCTGTCCTTTGCCGTGGCGCCCTCCTGCAGGTTCATGCCCTTCAGAATGGCGTTTTTGCCGTATTTCTTCTTCAGCGCGATCACCGTTTTCTGCATCTGCCGCTCTCGCGCCAGCGCCTCCTGCTCTGCCGCCTCTTCCCGTGCTTTCTCCTCGTAATCCACGAAAAAGCTCAGCTGCTCGGGCGCCTGCGCTCTTGCCTCAGTCGCCTCTCGCTCGTCCACCACGCGATTGGCGGTCAGCGTGATGCGGCGCACCAGCAGGTCCCGACTGACGATGCGGTCGTAAAGCGACATCACAGACTCGATGATCCGCTTGGAGGAGGAGGTCGCCTGCCCCAGATTGGCAGTGCCGTGCGCCGCCTTGGGGACCTTGCGCCCATAGCGGTCGGTGGTAGTTTGCCCACGGTATGCCCGCTCCCGTGCGGGATCGGACAGATTCTCCACGTCATATCCCACCGTCAGCACGATCTGATCGGTGACCAAGCCCTTGTCCACCAGATCCAGCACCAAAAGGTCTGTCATCTCCCGCACCACCAACTTCGCCTTCTCAAAGGGATAAGGATTCTGCAGCACCTGCCCCGAGCAGATGCTGTTGCTTTCGGGGCGATATGCCTTGATATCGGCAATCGTACAGGGTTCGAAGCCCCATGCGTGATCAATTAACAACTCTGCGTTGATACCGAACAGGCGGTAAAGCAGTTCCTCGTTGTAATATGAGGAGGGGGAGCCCACCGAGCAGCGCGCCACGTCGCCCATGGTGTAAAGCCCGTTTTCCTCCAGCTTTTTGGCATAGCCCTGCCCCACCCGCCAGAAATCGGTCAGCGGGCGATGTCCCCACAAGAGGCGGCGGTAGGAGCTTTCATCCAGCTCCGCCATGCGCACGCCGTCCTCATCCGCGAGGGCGTGCTTTGCCTCAATATCCATGGCGATCTTAGCGAGATACATATTGGTGCCGATCCCCGCCGTGGCGGTGATCCCCGTTTGCGAAAGCACGTCCCGCAAAAGCAGGCGCGTAAATTCCCGCGCACTGCACTTGCGCGCACGGATGTACGCCGTGGCGTCGATGAAGACCTCGTCGATGGAATACACGTGAATGTCCTCGGGCGCAACGTATTTCAGATAGATCTGATAGATGCGGGTGCTGTATTCCATATACAGCGCCATGCGCGGCGATGCCACCAGATAGTCCACCGCCAAGGAGGAGTCCGCCGCAATGGCGTTGGCATAGCAGGAGCTGCCCCGAAGCCTGCCACCCGCGGCACGCTTTCGTGCGGCATTGACCTCACGCACCCTTTGCACCACCTCAAACAAACGGGCGCGACCGGGAATGCCGTGGCTTTTCAACGAGGGCGAGACGGCAAGACAAATGGTCTTCTCCGTGCGCGACGAATCGGCGACTACCAGATTGGTGTTCATGGGGTCAAGTCCTCGCTCGATACACTCCACGGAGGCATAGAACGACTTCAGATCGATGACGATATAGGATCTTTGCTCTGACACGTCCTGCCTCCTCTCTTGTTCTTCAGTAATATTGTTTCAGTAAGCGTTCCAGACGGCTTGCCGCCTCTCGGGTATCCTCGGGACTGCCGAAGGTGGAAAAGCGGAAATAGCCCTCTCCGCTTGCGCCAAAGCCCTCCCCCGGGGTGCCGATCACCCCGATCTCGCGGAGAAGCAGATCGAAAAACGACCAGCTGTCCATCCCCGCGGGGCATTTCACCCAAACGTACGGCGCGTTTTTGCCGCCGATGTACCAAGCGCCCAATCGGTCGAAGGTCTCGGTCAGTACCCGCGCGTTTTCGCGGTAGACGCGAATGTTGTCAAAAATCTGCCGCTGTCCCTCCTCGGTGAAGACGGCGGCACCGCCCTTTTGCAGAATGTACGAGATGCCGTTGGTCTTCGTGGTGCGGTTTCTCACCCACATATCCCGCAGGCACATACCGTCTCGGACAAGCTCCCGCGGGATCACCGTATACCCCAAGCGCGTGCCCGTAAATCCCGCCGTTTTGGAAAGAGAGCAGATCTCAATGGCGCAGCTCCGCGCCCCTTCGATCTCAAAGATACTGTGCGGCAGCGTGCTGTCCTCAATAAATGCCTCGTAAGCGGCATCAAACAGGATCACGGCACCGCGGCGGTTGGCATAATCCACCCAGATCTTCAGCCGCTCGCGGTCGTATACCGCGCCGGTCGGATTGTTTGGCGAGCAAAGATAGATCAGATCCGCCTCCGCGCTCTCGTCGGGCAGGGGAAGAAAGCCGTTCTCTTCCCCCGCGGGCAAGCGCGTCACCTCTCTGCCCGCCATCACCGAGGCATCCATATAGGCAGGATAGGTCGGATCGGTCATCAGCGCACGGCAGGGGTGGGCAAACAGATCGGTAATATCGCCCAGCTCGTCGCTGGCGCCACCGGACACAAAGACCTCATCGGCAGACAGCGCCACGCCGCGTGCGGCATAATGCGAGGCGATCGCCTCCCGCAAAAAGGGAGCGCCGCACTCGGGCATATAGCCGTGAAAACGGTCAAAGGAGCCTTGATCGTCCACCGCTTCGTGCAGGGCGGCGATCACGGCGGGGCAAAGAGGACGCGTCACGTCGCCGATCCCCAAGCGGTACAGCCTCGCCTCGGGATGCTCCTTCTGATAATCCTTGATCTTTGCGCCAATGCGGGCAAACAAATAGGAGTCCCGCAGCTCCGCGTAATGCATATTCGGTTTAAGCATGTTTCGCCTCCGCACTTTTTTCACCTTCAGTATATCATATTTTGCGCCATCCGTCAAGGGAACATTCACTTTGACACCATCGGGAACGTTGCCACCAAAAACGCGCTGAAGACGCGACATTGCGTCCTCGGCGCGTTTTTATTCCAAACCGATCTCATCCATTCCGGGTCTGATCGACCCACGCCCACCAGCGCGGAGACGACTGCATTTCTTCCTTGACCTGGCTAAGATCCGGCACACCCCATCCCGGCCACCGCTCGGGCAGCTGTTGGGTCAGGCACATGCAATCATACCCTTCGGGATTCATTCGCAAATGGCGGAAAAGAGGCATAGCGTAGCGGTCCTCCGACCTGCCGGACAGTTGATCGTACGCTTTCGCACAGGCGAGCGCCCGATCCAGCGAGGCAAAGGCAATGTCCTTCTCTCCTGCCTGCCACTGATATGCCGACAGATATAGATACAGCTCCGCCACCTTGGCATGGCACATACCGTATTCCCCTTCCTCGCAGATGCAGTCAAACAAGGCGATGGCGCGGGATATGATATTCGCCGACTCTGAAGGAGACAGCTGGGGGTGAACCGAGATCAGACATTGGATCATCTGCTCCGCCGTCCATTCCACCGCGGCAAAAATGCCCTCGCCCAGATACTCCGCCCGCCGCTTTCCGTCACAGGCATCGGCGAGCATCCATTCGCGCCCGTCTTTCATCGGTGCGCAGGTATTCGCAAGCCCGCTCGCCTTCTCATACTCTCCCAAATTGGCATACAAATGGATCAGTTCCCGCGTCGCGCGATGCCGCACATCCGCTTCCTTCGCGCTGGTCAGCAGCTTTTCATACAGAAGGATCGCCTCCTGCCATTCGGCGTAGGCGCGATGGGCATCCGTGTCGTAAATATCATAGCCGTCCGCATCCTCCAAATGCCACTCACCGTGCCGCACGTATCCCGCGTTGTAAAGGGCGGAGGCAAGGCAAAGCATCAATCGCTCATTGCCGGGAAACTCGATCAAAGCCCGGCGCGAAAGGTGAATACACTCTTCTATGTTCACATTTTTTCCGCAGTTTTGCCCGTTCATCTCCTCCAAGCGGGCAACGGTGGCACGGATCCTGTCATTTCTCTCCTCACCGTAGCCAAACAGCTCGTCGATGGTCACTCCAAAATAATTGGCAAGTGAGGGGATAATCTCCATATCGGGATAGCTCCCCCCGGATTCCCAGCGTGATACCGCCTGCGGCGTCACCCCCAGCACCTCGGCAAGCGTCTCCTGCTTCTGCCCGCACCGATGCCGAAGCTCGCGTATTTTTGCTCCAAGACCCAACTGCATTTTTCTTCTCCTTTGCCTTTTTCTGATCTCATTGTATCACACGGCACGCCAAAAAGCAATCATCAAATGTTTGGATGCCGTTCAACTGCCGATTGCGCGGCACAGAGGCTTTTACTTTGAGAAACTCAAGCAACGGTTGAGAAATTAGAGACCTGCTCTATTGAAAAAGTCCGCGGAAAAGGATATAATGGTATTACAGCAAAGGAGGCGATCATCTTGAACATTGGAAATAACATCAGACAATTGCGGCAGCGGAACGGATTGACGCAGGAGCAGGTGGCGGAAAGGTTGGGCGTATCCTACCAGGCAGTCTCCAAATGGGAAAACAACGCCAACACACCCGATATCGTGCTGCTCCCCGAGATTGCGGAGCTGTTCGGCGTTTCCATTGACGCGCTTTTCTCGGATCGCATTGAGGAATATTCCCCGCTCCACGCCCTCATGAAGGATGACGGCGTGATCCGCGTGGTGCAGATGAGAGGAACGAAACTGTTGAAGGTCTCGCCCCTTCTCTCACCGGATGAGCCGCCCATTGAGATCGCGTTTCCCCACAACTGCAACGACAGGACGCAGTATTTCAAGGTGGAGGTATACGGACACGTGATCGCCGACGGCTCGATCAACGGGGACGTGGTTTGCCATCAAAGCATACAATGCGGCACGATCAACGGCGACGTCAAAAACGCGGGAGAGATCCGGGTCCACGAGCTGAACGGACAGAAGATCGTCTGTGATCGGATCGCCGATTGCTGCAAGCTACACGCCAACACCGTTGAATGTGGCGGAAGTATCCAAGCGGAGCATCTGACCTGTGAGCAGATCGTCTATCGGAAGGATTCATGATCTCCATGCTTCGGACGTCTCCCACCTTCCATGCCACGCCAACAGAAAAGGGACAGCTGACGCTGTCCCTTTTCTGTTGCGAAGAAACGCGCAAACGGTGAGTAAGCGTAGGTAAAAACGCAAAAAAAGGTGCGTAATTTTATGATCCATATGCACCTAACAATGACAATAGCACTTGAATAATACCGAATATAAACAATGCTACAGAAACAAAGAGTAAAATACTGCCTATTTTACTCTTTGTTGATTTGAAATGCTTTCCACCAAAAAACATAGCTATACAAAGAGGACTAAATACTACGAAAGCCAATAGTCCTTGAACGCGTTGATTAGCAGCAAAATCGGGGATAGATCCACTTTGAACAAGACTGCTTAACACGGAAAAAGCAATAAGAAAAACTACAAATACAGCTAAAGCAATTATACCGATTTTTTGATTTTTATCAAGCTTTTTCATTTCGCGTTCTCCTTTGCAGTTTTGCAAGATGCAATCAGCATAACTCTCAAAGATGTGCATTTGGAGGATAGCGTTTTGAATGTCTGCTCGTCGATATATTTTGTACGACAAAGCAACTCAAGCCAATAGCCTGTTTCACTTGCTTCTTTGAGTGCAATTTCAAATTTTGATATAAAATCCCTTGTGCCTTGTGCGTATTGCGCTTCGTGAATATTTGTCCCAATTGAGGTGCCGCTTCTGCCGATTTGATTTGCAATAATCGTTTCGTGATTTGCCTTCAAATATTTAACTATTTTATGATGTTGCTCCCGTTGGTCGCAATGATGCGATGTTTGCCCAATGTGCCGTCAGGCACACATCATTAGGCGAAGCCGTCATTATTGGCGGAGCCAACATCATTTGCCGTAGGCAAACATCATTCAAAAAACGCACCTTTGTCGGTAGACAAAAGTGCGTTTTTTGTTGGCGTGGCATGAGGGATTCGAACCCCCGACCTTTTGGTTCGTAGCCAAACACTCTATCCGGCTGAGCTAATGCCACATCGCTCGCGATCTCTCACAAGCACTCGTATATAGTACCACAAATTCTTTGATTTGTCAAGTGTTTTTCAAAAATAAATTTCAAAAACCGCGCCGATGCAATGTGCATGGCGCGGTTTGAAGCGTTTCGGTTAGTCGACACAGACCGTTCCGTCTTCCTTGACGGTGATCTGCATGCCGTCCTTGACATAGTCCAAAAACTCACTGCCAAGGCAATCGATCACGGGCATGGTCACGCCGTCCACCCAGACGTCGGCAAGCACCGCACCGGCGGCGGCAAGGGAGTCGATATGCTCGGAAAAGAGCATACAGGCAGGCTGACGGTGCATGGCGCAGGCGCAGTAAAGAACCAAGCCGCCCGTGGTCGAGCCGATGGTCATCGGCAGGCACAGCGCCTTGCCCAGCATCTGCTTACCGTAGAGATCGGGGTTATTCTGATCGCCGCAGGTCGCCTTTTTGTCGCCGAACTGCAGTGCCTTCTGGAACGAAGCCAGCGTATTCAGACCGCCGTGAGACACCAGCGCCTCGGCAGTCACCGTGCCGGGGGTGACGACTCTTCCGTGAAATTCTCTCATTTCTCAGCACCTCCTTTGGTGATCTGCATCAGGATCTCGTCATCGGTATAATAGCGAGAGGTCGTATACGTGCGCAGCTTATTGGACGAGGTGATGACGGGCATCTTGGCGCACAGCGGGTTATTCATGTACATCAGCGGGCAGATATACGAGGTGATCACACCCGTTGCCTTCAAGCGGGCGGCATAGGGTGTTTTTTCAAACTCGCGCAGCACCGCGGGAGATGCGGTGAAGACGGTGGGGATCACCACACGGCGGTTGCCCGCCTCCTTGAGTCCTGCCTCCACCTTATCGGTCCAGGATTTGAGCTGCTCCAGGCTCATATGGGGGCAACCCATGAAGCAAAGCTTCGGCGTTGCCTCGGTATTCTTCCAGATGACGGGGTAGCTGCGGTATACACGCTCCAGCTCGGCATCGTCTATCACGTAGACCTGCGCGTCCTCGGCGATCAGCGCGCTTCCCTGCTCCACTGCCTCAGGGGTCAGGTTTTCCACGTGATAGAGACCGACCGCACCGTTGGATGCGGTGGCGGCACCGAAGTCCTTGAGATAGGTGCAAACGGCATCGTTCAGCTCAGTCCCGAGCCACTGATCCAGCCCCTTGATATATGGAACCGCCTCCATCACCTTCATGCCGATGGCGGAGCCGAGCAGCTGCGCCTCCGGCTTCTTGGTGGTCTTGATCTCCACGATCCAGGTTGCCCGTCTGCCCTCATCGGTCAGCAGTCCAAACTCCGGCACACAGCCCGCGATCGAACCCATGATATCAATGATGCCGGAATTACGGTTGCAGCGCGCACCCAGCACCGAGTTGGCGTATACCACGGCAGAGGACTCTGCCCAGGAAAGGACCTCGCCCTTTTGCGGCTTGTTGCCCACCTCATCCATATAGCAGGTGCAGGTGAAAGCATTTTCATCCATCAGACCCAGCTTTTCCAGCTGACCCTCATAGAAATCCTGCTTGGAATACATAAACTGATTGAAGATCAGCTTCTGCAGGAAGTTTGCCGGTACGTTGCCGTCCAGCGGTCTGGGGTCCACAGAGAATTTCTGCCCGGATGCCACGCCGGCATCGATCAGCTGCTGCATCAGCTCGAAGACGGGCTTCATCATTTTCAGACCGAACGAGGTGACCAGATGGTTATATTTGGACGTGACGGGGACCATGCGCTCCGCGCCGAATGCCTCACCGTACATCACGAGGGTCTTCATGACCTTCGCCATGACCTCGCCCTTTGCGCCGTCCAGGACGGCTTGCTGTTCTTTTGTCAGATTCATCACATGCATCCTCCTTACAGTTTCATAGCAACATCCCACGCGCCCCAGATCACGGTGCGCAGATTGCCTACCGCCTTGGCATCGCCGATCACATGGACGCCCTTACCCTTGGTCGTCACGGGAGCGGGATGATAGCCCACCGACAGGATCACGCTGTCCGCGGGGATATCGACGGTCTTGCCGTCACGGTCGGCAACGGTCACGCCGTCGGCACGGATCTCGGTGGTACGGCTCTCCAGATATACGGGAACCTTGTTTGCGCTGAAGAAATCGCGCAGGAAGCTGGTGTTGGCAAGGCAGATCTTATCGGAAACGATCAGATCGTTCTTCATCTCCACGATCGTCGGCTTCTTGCCCTGCAGGTAGAGATCGTATGCGATCTCACAGCCCGTCAGACCGCCGCCGACTACCACGACCTTCTCACCCACCGTCTTCTTGCCCAGCAGGTAATCCACTGCCTCGATGCCATGCTCCGCGCCCTTGACGGGGATCTTGTTGGGAACGGCACCGGTGGCGACGATGACCTCATCGGCACCCAGCGAGGCAATATCCTTGACCTCGGTATTCAGTTTGACGGTAATGGGATATTTGGCGATCTCGCGGATATACCACGCGATCAGGGCTCTGTCCTTTTCCTTAAAGGAGGGTGCCGCCGCCGCAATGAAAACGCCACCCAGCTCCCCGCTCTTTTCGTACAGCGTAACGCTGTGTCCACGCTTGGCGCAAACGATGGCAGCCTCCATGCCGCCGATACCTCCACCGATCACGGCGACCGCCTTTTTGACCTTGGCAGGGGTGATCTTATATTTATCCGACTGCATCACGGTAGGATCCAGCGCACAGCGCGCAATGTGGCTGGCATCGTAGATCGACTGCGCGTTTGCCACGCCCTTATAGTGCGCCATATTGAAGCAAGCGTTATGGCAGCAGATGCAGGGACGGATATCCTCCAGACGCCCCTCGATCAGCTTGGTGACCCATTCGGCATCGGCAAGGAACTGACGCGCCACGCCCACGCCGTCGATCAGACCGTCGGCAACCGCCTGTGCGCCCACCTCGGGCTCCATGCGACCCGCGCAGACCACGGGAATATCCACGAATTTCTTGATATGCGCCACATCCTGCAGATTGCAGTTGAGAGGCATATACATAGGCGGATGCGCCCAATACCAGGAGTCATAGGTACCGTTATCGGCGTTGAGCATATCATAGCCCGCATCCTGCAGATACTTTACCGCCTTCTCGGACTCTGCCATGTCGCGCCCGATCTCGTCAAACGTCTCACCGGGAACGGCGCCCACGCCGAAATCCTTGACGTAGGACTTGACGGAATAGCGCAGAGAAACGGGAAATTCCTTGCCGCACTTCTCCTTGATCGCCTTCACGATATCGGTGGCAAAGCGGTAGCGGTTCTCGAAGGAGCCGCCGTAGGCATCCGTTCTCTTGTTGGTATATTCATGGGTAAACTGGTCCAGCAGATACCCCTCGTGAACGGCATGGACCTCCACACCGTCTACCCCCGCCCACTTACAAAGCTCGGCGGTCTTGGCAAACGCCTCCACGATCTGCTCGATCTCCTTGACGGTGATGGCACGGGTCGTGACCTTATCCGACCAGCGGGAGGGCAATTCGCTGGGGCTCATGGATTGGGCGCGGATATCGATGATCGGCTTGATCAGATCTCTCACCACGGGCATATTGTGGAGCATGACCAGCGGTGTGGGGATCGCCCAGGAGCGGCCCATGCCTGCGGTCAGCTGAATGAACAGCTTCGTCCCCGTCTTATGGATCTCCTCCATAAACTCCTTCAGCTCCGCGAACATCTTCTTGTTCTGATAGAGCCACTGATTCATAAAGGTACTGCGGATCGGCGCGATGCCGGGAATGATCAGACCGACGTTGTTCTGTGCCTTTTCCAAAAAGAACTTGGCTGCCTCGCGGTCAAAATGATTGCCGGTATGCTCCATCCAACCAAACAGCGAGGTACCGCCCATGGGGCAAAGCACGATGCGGTTTTTGATCTCGACCTGACCTATCTTCCACGGCGTAAACAACGCCTCATATCTGGGATCTCTCTTTTCCATCGTCATTTTCTTCCTTATATTAGTTTCTTCGCTTCGTTGCGACCTCAACAAATTTTATTGTAACACAATTACTGTTGTTTGTCAATCCTGATCCGGCATTTGCACATAAAAGAAAGCCGCCCGACACCCTTCGGACAGCTTTCGTCTCAAAAATATATGGTCTGGACCGGCTGATTCAGAGAACCGATCTGCACCGTGCCGTTCTTCAAATAGAACAGCTCCATCACGCCGTCATCCTCGCTGTATTTTTTTTGCAGCAACGGATAATGCTCCAGCATGCGCTTCACCACGACGGGATTATAATCGAATACCGCTTCGGCGGTGATCCGGACCCATTTCTGCTCAAACATTCCGGCAATCTCGATCTTTGGATTTTGCTTCATCTGTGCCGAAGAGGTCTTGAAGCGCGCCGTTTGCAGATACACTCTTCCCTCGTACAGCTCTACGGTGTTATACGGGCGGACGCGCGGCTGGTCACCCTCCACCGTTGCCAGATAGTAAACCTTGCATTTCCGAAGCAGGTCATGTATTTCCTTCATCCTATTGCCGTCCTTTGCTCGATAAATTTTGCACAATTTGATTTTATCGTATCATCCTCTTTTTGTCAATAGGGTTCCGAAAAAAACAGCGCAAAATCATATCCGCGGAGCCTTGCACTATCATAAAAACGCTATGCCCCAAGCCGTGGAGGCATAGCGTTCTCTTTCGAAATCAGCCCAGAAGCACGTCGGAGACCAGCATCACACAGAAGCCGACCAAAAGCGCATAGGTCGCGCCTCGCTGATGCCCGTGGGCGTGGGTCTCGGGGATCATTTCATCGCTGATCACGTAAAGCATGGTCCCGCCCGCAAAGGCAAGCGCAAAGGGCAGGATCGCCGAGGCAAGACTGACGGCGAAATAGCCGATCAGCGTACCGAGCACCTCGACCACACCCGTCATCATGGCACAGACGAAGGTCTTGCGCGGCGAAACACCCGCGGCAAGCATGGGGCCGATGATGACCATACCCTCGGGCACGTTCTGCAGTGCGATACCGCCCGCGATGATCAGCGCCCGCGAGGTATCCCCCGCGCCGAAGCCGACACCCGCGGCGATGCCCTCGGGCAGATTATGTATGGCGATCGCCATAACGAACAGCAGGATCTTATTCAGATCCGCGTTGCTGTGAGTCTCGCTCTCCTCCGTACCGATCAGCTTATGCATATGCGGCACCAACCGGTCGATCAGATTCAGACAAGCCGCACCCGCAAAGATCCCGGCAACGGTAATGATCAATCCGTATTTTCCACCGTAATCGACAGAGGGCAGGATCAGCCCCAGCACCGCGGCGGCGAGCATGACGCCCGCGGCAAAGGACAACACGATATCCGAAACTGATGCGATATTTTTTTGAATATAAACCCGATCAGCGCGCCGATGACCGTCGCGCCGCCGACACCCAGTGCCGTCAGCCATACCATTTCCATTCGATCACTCCTATCTTACTCATGTTGTTCGCGCGGACACGTCAGAAGCAACGCCCGCTCTTGCAGTCCTCGGTATTGCCGCAACGGTAGCACAGCTCGTTGGGACACTGACCCGTACGGGCAAAGGACACCAGATTTTCCACCGTGGTCTCGGCGATATTGGAGAGCGCCTCCTCGGTCAGAAACGCCTGGTGCGAGGTAACGATGACGTTGGGCATGGAGATGAGGCGCGCCAGCGTATCGTCCTCCAGAATGTGCCCCGAAAAATCCTCAAAGAAGAAATCCGACTCCTCCTCGTATACGTCCAGACAAGCCGCGCCCACGTGGCGGGATTTGATCCCTGCCAGCAGTGCCTCGGCATCCACCAGCGCGCCGCGGGAGGTATTGATCAGCACCACGCCACGCTTGCATTTTGCCAGAGAGTCCCGGTCGATGATGTGATAGGTCTCCTCGGTCAGCGGGCAATGAAGCGAGATGATATCGCTCTCGGCAAACAGCTCGTCGGTGGAAACGTACCGCACCGTGTCCCCGTTGTCCAGCCCCTCGGCGGGATATTTGTCATAGGCGAGGACACGCATGCCGAACCCGCGGCAGATGTCGATAAACACCCGCCCGATCCGCCCGGTGCCGATCACGCCGACGGTTTTCCCATGCAGGTCAAAGCCCGTCATGCCCGCCAGGCTGAAATTGAAGTCCCTTGTACGGATATACGCCTTGTGGATGCGACGGATAGAAGTTAACAGCATGGCAATGGCATGCTCTGCCACCGCATAAGGGGAATAGGCGGGCACGCGAAGCACGTGGATCTTTCCGTATGCGTACTTCATATCCACATTGTTGAAGCCCGCGCAACGCAGGGCGACCAGCCGCACGCCCATCTCACACAGACGGTCGATGACCCCGGCGTTGACCGTATCGTTGACAAAGACGCAAACGCCGTCGAAGCCGTGCGCCAGATCCACCGTGTCCTCGTTCAGCTTGGTCTCAAAATATTTGAAGATAATGCCCTGCTCGGCGCCGTAGCGGTCAAAGGAGGGCTTATCATAAGGTTTTGTATCGAAAAAAGCGATCTTCATACGCGTGTCTCCTTGTTTTTGCTGATCTAATTATAGTATATCTTTCCCGAAAAATCTGTTGATTTTTCAACGGATCATAAAAAAAACAAGAAAAACCGGACGTTTATTTGCTTTTTTCCGCAGCACGCCCTGAGGGCGACGCATGGAACAGCTTTCGGTAGACCCGATAGAAATTGCTGTAGTTCTCATATCCCACCTGCATGGCGGCAGCGGTCGGAGAGGTGCCCTCCTCGATCAGCTTGTGCGCCAACGCAAGCTTTTTCTGCAGGATATATTGTTTGGGCGTGATATTCATTTTCTCCTCAAACAAATGGCTCACCGACGATTTGGAGCGGGAGACGCATACGGCGAGATCCTCCAACGTGATCCGCTCACACAGGTGCGCGTCGATATAAGATATGACCTGCCGCAAAAACTCGTCCGTTTCCGCAACTGTCTCGTTCTGCTTCGCCTGCACGTCGCCGTAAAGATGTCGGATCATCAGGCTCTCTCCCAGCGGCATATAGAAGAGCTTATCCCGCTCACGGCAGAGCGTGCCCAGCTCCTCGCTCTGCTCTCCTCGAAAGACCGTCAGGACAGCGTTCTTATTTTGGAAATGCTCCTGCAGGACCTCGGGAACGGCGGCAAGATGAAACAGGGCGGTCACACGGCGGTAGAGCCCCTTCTGATTTGCCGTTACCGCATGGTAAAACAGCGGCGGGACGATCACCGCCTGCCCGCTTCGGATCCGATAGGAGCAGCCCTCCAGCATCAGAGTGATATCGCCCTCCAGCACCGAGATCATTTCATACTGCGTGTGGCAATGCTTTTCCCACAACACCGGCGCGTTGTTTCTGCTTTCAATATATTCGATCAGAAAACCGCCCGCGAGAAACCGTTCCGTCACCGTCTCACCCCCTTTTACTCAGATTGTATCACATCTTTGCAGGAAAAGCAATATATATTGCAGAAAATATCATTTATATTACTTTTGAATTATATTATAATGGAAATATCACAAAAAAAGGATGTGAAACAATATGCTGTCATCGTCGATTTGTATCGGCACGCATACACTTGCCAACCGCGTGGTCTTTCAGCCGATGGAAGGCTGTGACTGCCGCGAGGACGGCACGCCGAGCGAGCTGACCGTAGAAAAATACCGAAAAGCCGCCAAGAGCGGCGCATCGCTTATCTGGTTTGAGGCAAACGCCGTCTGCCCTGAGGGGCGGACCAACCCGCGTCAGATGATGCTGACAGAGGACAACCTCCCCGCCTTCCGCGCCCTGTTGGAGGACATGCGCCGTATTGCCGCCGAGGAATGCGGCATCCGACCTGTGATGATCCTTCAGCTGACCCATTCGGGACGGCAGAGCATCGTCCCTATGATCGCCTACCGCCATCCGCTTTACGAGGAGCGCCGTCCCGCCGGAGACGAGCATATCGTCACCGACGAATATCTGGATACGCTTCCCGAAAAATATGCCGCGTCGGCACGGCTTGCCGTGGAAGCGGGCTTTGACGGCGTGGACGTAAAATCCTGCCACGGCTATCTCTTCCAGGAGCTGCTCTCCGCCTTCTCCCGCCCCGGGCGCTACGGCGGCAGCTTTGAAAATCGCACACGGCTCTATCTCGATTGCTTCCGCGCCGTGCGTAAGGCAGTCCCCGAGACCGTCCTGCTGACCTCCCGTCTGAGCGTTTCGGATATGGTGCCCAAGCCTTGGGGCTTCGGCACGACCGAGGCAAATGAGCTTGACCTCAACGAGCCGGACCGTCTGATCGGCGCGCTGGTCGATGAGGGGATGCAGATCCTGAACGTCACGGTGGGCAACCCCTATTACAATCCCCACGTCAACCGCCCCTACCGCAAGGGCGGATATCAGCCGCCCGAGCCTGCCGAGGCGGGACTTGCGCGGTTTGAGACCATCGAGCGGCATGTCAAGGAGCGCTTCCCCTCCCTCACCGTGATCGGATCGGGTCTCTCCTACTACCGTGAGGAGCTGATCGAGCAGTCGGAGCGCCAGCTTCGCGAGGGCATCTGCGATCTGGTGGGCTACGGCCGCGTACAGCTTGCCTACCCGACCTTCTACCGCGATCACCTTGACGGCAAGTTCGACCCGAAGAAATGCTGTCTCGCCTGCTCCAAATGTACTCTGCTGATGCGCGGCGGGCGGGTGTCGGGTTGCGCCGTCTTCTGCGAATACTACCGAAATCTTTATAAGGAGTTAGAGTCATGATCAATATTGAGAGAAGCAAAGAGATCCGCGTCAAGCGCGGCAACACCGACTGGTGGATCCATGAGCAGGCAATGGTGGGCAACAACGGCAAGACCTACATGGCGTATTTCACCGATATGGGCGAGGTCCACGTCAAGGAATTTGACGCCAAGTGCAGCCGTGTGCCGAGCCACGACGTTTGCCTCTGCCGCCTCAACTGCAACTACGCCGACGAACACAATGCTCCCTCCATCTGCGTTATGGAGGACGGTACCATCATCGTGCTCTACACGGGCCACGCCGCCAATAACGACATTCACTACCGCGTGACCACCCGCCCCTACGACATTTACTCTTTCGGCGAGGAGAAGAGCCTCACCTATGCGGCGAGCGCGACCTACGCCCAGATCTCTGAGAACGTCAGCCGCGGCGAGCTGTGGTTCTTCTGCCGTATCGACCGCGTAACATGGGAGTTCCGCTACTCCCGCGACAAGGGCGAGACCTTCAGCGAGCCCACCAAGTTCCTGATTTCGGACGCGGGCGGTCTGTTCTACTTCGACATTCACCGCCAGCTGATCGTCGAGCGCAAGAAGGGCGTGCGCGAGCAGTGGATGTTCGCCCTCTACGGCCATCCCCGCATCTCCAAGGACCACACCATCCGCTCCGGCATTTTCAACAGCGAGGGCACCTTGCTCAAGATGAACGGCGAGGAAACCAATGTCAACCTTTACACGGGCGGTCTGATTGATCTTGAGGCGCTCGACGTCGTTTATCCCTCCCCCGAGGGCACGACCTGCCGCCTGCTCTCCGTTTGCCCCACCCCGCCCTACCGCGTGGGCTTTGCCTCCTTTGAATTGAACAAGCCCGAGACCATCACCTATTACTGCGCCACCTTCCGCGACGGAGAATGGCAACGCTCCGAGCCCATTGCCGCAGGCGGTGAATTCCTCTCCCCCGACAATATGCTGGACGGCTCTCAGACCTATCTGGGCGGCATGGCCTTCTACTACGGCGTGGGCGACGCGGGATTGCATTTCAAGCATCCGGCCCCCACCTTTACCGACCGCCTCTTTATTGCCCGCTTTGACGGCAAGGATCGCGTGCTGGAAAGCTATCAGACTGCCGACGGCGGCCGTACCTACGCTTTGGAGCAGACCATCCGCAGAATTCCGGGTGAGCTTGGCATCAAGATCTGGCGTCCCATCGTACCGATCTACGCCCAGGACAACATGCCGCTCTATTGGCATGAGGGTCTGTACGGCGCTCACACCGGCGGCTGGCACTGCGACATGGTGGCTTACGTGGAATACGACGATTGAGGTGACTCCTCATGAAAGTGTGCTTCATCGGTGCCTGCGGACACAGCAAGCAGGCTTATAAGTATCTGAGAACGAGAGCCAACACCGAATTTGTCGGCATGGCGCCCGAAAGCTCGCACGAGGGACTGACGGTATCCTTTGATCCCGCCATTCCCTTTTACACCGACTACCTTGCCATGCTCGACGAGGTGCGCCCCGATCTCGCTGTCGTATCCCCCGTCTTCGGCCACACGGGGCGGGTGATCATCGAGTGCGCCCGGCGCGGCATCGACGTATTCGCCGAGAAGCCGGTGGCGGCAACGCTCGATGAGCTCGGCGAGGTGGAAGCCGCTGTGCGCGAGAGCGGCATTCGCTTTTGCGCCATGCACTATCTGCGCTATGCGCCCGCCTTTTATCACGGCGCCAAGCTGGTAAGAGACGGCGCCATCGGCGAGGTGCGCATGGCGACGGCGCAGAAGAGCTATCGCTACGGCACGCGCCCCGCGTGGTATCATGACAGCGCCCTGTATGGCGGCACCATCCCCTGGGTGGGCATTCACGCCATCGATTGGATCCACCACTTCACGGGCAAGCGCTTTCTCGCCGTCAGCACCCGCGTAGTCGGGCGCGACCCCGAAATGGCGGCGCTTTGCCAATTTGAGATGGAGGACGGCCTCATTGCCGCCATGAATCTTGATTTTTACCGCCCCAAGCAAGCCTCGACGCACGGGGATGACCGCATCCGCTGTGTCGGCACGGCGGGCGTGCTGGAGGTGCGCGGCGGTGAGATCCTGCTGATCAACGGCGAGGGCGAGCAGATCCTGCGCCCGACAGAGGCCCCCGAGCTGCTGGAGGAATTTCTCGACGGCGGCGAGAGCGTTCCGCCCGAGGAGATCTTTTATCTGACGCGGGTCGCCATCCTCGCGCGCGACGCGGCGGCTCGGAACGAAATTTCACGAATCGAGGGATAAACCATGAACATTTTACTGGTTGGCGCGGGCGGATATGCCGCGGGATACGTCAAGGAGCTGCTGGGAAACACCGACCCGAGCGTGACTTGGGCAGGCGTGGTTGACCCTTATTATGACGCCTGCGCGAAAAAAGCGGAGATCGATGCCGCCGGCATTCCGATCTACGACACGATGGAGGCATTTTATGCCGAGCACCATGCCGATCTCGCCGTCATCTGCACCCCGCCCTATCTGCATCGCGAGCAGAGCATCTGCGCCCTCTCCCACGGCTCGTACGTTCTCTGCGAAAAGCCCGTTGCCCCGACGGTGGCGGACGCGCAAGCCATGCGGGAGGCGGAAAAAGCCTTCAGAAAATGGATCGCCATCGGCTATCAATGGTCCTTCTCCCAAGCCATTCGGGAGCTGAAGCGCGACGTTCTTGCGGGCAAGCTGGGGCGACCGCTCGGGTTTAAAACGGCGATCAGCTGGCCGCGTGACCTCAAATATTACGGCAGAGGCACCGGTTGGGCAGGCAGGATCGAGCGCGACGGACGGCTGATCCTCGACTCGATCGCCTCCAACGCCTGCGCCCACTATCTGCACAATATGCTCTTTTTGTTGGGCGAAACGATGGAAACCAGCGCAGACGCCGATACCGTTGAGGCATGCTGCCTGCGGGCAAACGACATCGAAAACTTTGACACCTGCTCGATCCGTGCCAAGGTGGGCGGCGTTCCCCTCTACTTCATCGCTTCTCACGCAACGGGACGCAAACGTGACCCCGAATTCTTGTACCGCTTTGAGGGTGCCGAGGTAACGTTCGCACAAAACGAAGGCTCACAGATCGTGGCGACATTTGCAAACGGCACGGTGAAGAATTACGGCGACCCCTTTGCAAGCAATTTCGGCAAGCTGTGGGAATGTGTGGCGGCGGTGCGGGACGGCTCCACCCCCATCTGCACGGTGGAGACTGCCATGGCGCACACGCGGGTGATTGAGCGCATCTGGCACGAATTTCCCGTGCGCGAATTCCCACGCGACACCGTCAAATTCGACGAGACGAAGAACCGCTTCTACGTTGAGGGACTGTATGAGCGGATGTACCGCGCTTACGAGACCGAGACGATGCTGGAATAAAGATACGCTGAACTCAAAAAAAACATAAACAAGGAGAACCAACATGAAAACCAAACTTTTTTCACGCGCGCTCTCTCTGATGCTGGCATCTCTGATGCTGCTTTCCGCCATTGCCTGCGGCAAGATCCCGGACGAGGCGGCGGACACCACCACCACGACCGCCGCGACCACCATGGTGGCAACCACTGCCCCCACGGGCGAGACGACCGCCCCCGAGGTTGAGGACGTCGACCCCCGTACCAAGGACGATCTGCCCGCCGATCTCAACTACAACGGCGCGGTCATCACCTTCCTCTACCGTGAGGAGCTGGCATCCGATTTCTGGGCTGACGGTCATACCGGTGACCTCGTCAACGACGCGATTTTTGACAGCATCGCCTCGGTCGAGGACAGATTGAACGTCGACATTCAGACCGTGCTTCGCAAGGGCAACGACAACAACGTACGTACCGAATACAACAACCACATCACCAATCAGGTCATGGCGGGCGACAGCACCTACGACTGGACGGATGCCCTGATCAACTACGGCGGCACGCTGGCGCAGAACGGCTGCTTCCGCAACCTGCTCAACGTGGAGAATATCGATCTCGATAAGGCGTGGTATATTCCCAATATGGCTGAGGACGTTTCCATCGCGGGCAGACTCTTCTTCGTGGTGGGCGATGCCTCCCTCGGCTATCTCAAGAGTGCTTTCTGCATTTACTTCAACCGCGATCTTGCCAAGAATCTCAACATCGAGGACGTGGAAGCACTGGCACTGGACGGCAAATGGACGATCGAAAAGGTCGCCCAGATCGCGCAGCAGGCGGCACAGGATCTCAACGGCGACGGCATGTATGATCTGGATGATCAGCTCGGCTTTGTCAGCCGTGACTCCAACCATCCCCGCGGCTTTATCGGCTCGACCGGTATGCAGCTACTCTCCCGCAAGGAGGACGGCACCCACGAGTACACCTTCGGCTCCGACCGTGACCACTCGGTCATGACCGCCCTCTCCGACCTGCAGAACAACACGCCCGGCTCCTACTTCTTCGGCGGCTCCAGCACCCAGAGCAACCTTTCCAACTACAACAAAATCTCCGAGATGTTCATCAGCGGGAAGATCCTGATGCTCACCGCCGAGATGGACCACGTCATCTCTTGCGGCTACCACGGCATGAACGATGAATACGGCGTACTTCCCTACCCCAAGTATGAGGAGGATCAGGCTGAATACCGTACCCTCTCCCGTACCACCCACAACTGCTTCCTGATGCCCATCACCTGTAAGGATTCCGCCATGGCAGGCGCAGTGCTTGAGGCGCTGGGCTCCTCCAACTACCATAGCGTGATGCCCGCTTATTTTGAGACGGCGCTGAAGATCAAGTATTCCTTTGACACGACCACCTCGACTCTGTTCGACATGATCCACGACTCGATGGCGCTGGAGTTCGGCTACGTTTACAGCAACCCGCTGGGCTCTCAGCCGATCACGGTCTACACCAACATTCTCAAGACCATCAGCACCTTCTCCTCTGCCATCAAGGCACAGCAGAAGGTCATTGCCAAGCAGTACGACAAGCTGGTCGAGACCATCAATGATAAATGTGAGGAATAATAGAGAAGAATAAACAGAAAAGGGACAGCTAAATGGGCTTACGCTTAAGGACAGTTTTTGAACTAAAAAAGAATATCTTATTTGCTGACAAATAAAAAACCACCGTAAGTGTTCGGTGGCCGCAAAACAGTAATATGCGAATTTCTTGAAACAGGCATGATTTAGATCATGCCTGTTCCGTTTTTATCACGGGAATGTAGCCAACAAAGTTATGTTCGATATATACCTTCTGCTTGCGTTTACCGCCGGACCTGTCGAGTATAAACTCTGAGATTTTTTGCAAAATCCGGCTTTGCCGACTTTGCGGATTATTGGCGCTCATGCGATCTCCGGTATCTGCCAAAGTGGGCTCACAATCCTTTTACAGCTTGATCTGTTCGGGGAATGCTTCTTTTCGCATGATCCTCCACATCTTGTCGATATAAGACAACGTGTAAAAATTCTCATAGTAGTGATAGTAAAACGCACCCTTTAGTGTCATTTCATAAATACCATCGTGTTCTTTGATGAACCCTAATCGCTTTGCAACCCAAAGCTCAAATCCATACATTTTTTTCAACGGCACACCAAAGAATTTTTCAAAATCACGTGCATTTACTCTTGTACTGTATGCCGTCCAGAACAGCCAGTAAATCATTCGTTGCCGTTTGGTAAAACGAATTGTCAATGATGTGGCGAGGTTGCCGGAACGAATCCTTTCGCAGTAGGACTCCACATCAAAAGTATTGATTTTGAATTGCCCTTTGAAT
>JAFTMG010000109.1 GCA_017452525.1 Clostridia bacterium | reverse complement strand
CCGCCCGAACCCCTCCACGGCGAGAGCAAGATAAACACCCCGCCTCATACCCCTATTTGAAGATTTTCGGAGGGTCAAGGGAACCCTTCAAAAAAGGGTTCCCTTGCGGGTGCAGGGCAGAGCCCTGCCTTCGTCCGCGCCCCAATACCTCCACCCCAACAACCCCCAATTTGATGCCTCCGAGGGGCGCAGCGCATGTCACTCGCCGCAGGCGAATAGAGATAGCGCACCTGCGTTGTCGCAGGTGCGCCATGCGTCACTCCTCCGTTTCCGACAGGATACGGTAGAGAATACGGTAAAGGGTTTGCGCGTCCTCGGCATCCAGGCGGGTATCCTGTGCCACCTTGGCGGGGATGTCGGCGGCGATCGCCTGCATCTGCACGCCCTGCTCGGTGAGAGAAACGTTCAGATTTCTCTCGTCCTCCATGGAGCGCGTGCGCGTGATCAAGCCCTTGGATTCCAGCTTTTTGAGCAAGGGTGTCAGCGTGCCGGAGTCCAGATACAGCCGCGAGCCCAGCTCCTTGACGGTCATGGTCTTGTTCTCCCAGAGGAGGATCATGGTGATATACTGTGTATAGGTCAGGTCAAGCTGGTCCAGATGGGGCTTGTATTTTTTGATGAGCTCACGGGAGGCGGCATAAAGAGGAAAGCAAATTTGATTTTCAAGTCTCAAAGTGTCGTAGTTCAAAGTGTCCATCAGAGTTCCTCCAAAACTCACGAATTTATCACATTGTACCACACTTGGGGAGCAATTTCAAGCGATTTTTGAAAAAATGTGATGAAATTGTGATGAATCAATGTTTTTTTGAAAAAATCGACCGTCTTTGGAAAAAAACTGCCGAACTGTTGCAAAAAACGGGTGTCTGTGTTACAATAAGGCAGAGCGGGTGACGCGCGCATTGCGTCTTCCGATTGTACAGAGATACGTGGGAGGGTCGATCATGTTTACCAAAGAAGAAATCCGCCGTCAGCTGGAGGCGCTGGGCGTGCCGCGGGACCGCGCGGTGCTGGTACATACTTCGCTTCGTGCCGTGGGCGAGACCGAGGGGCGCGGTGAGGGCTTTTTGGACGCGCTGATCGACCATTGCACCGCCGAGGGTGGGCTTTTGTGCATCCCAACCCATACGTGGGCGTTCGGCAGTCGGGAATATCCGCTGGATATGACGGCGCCCGAGACCTGTATCGGCACTCTTCCCAATATCGCGGCGAGAGACCCGCGAGGGGTCCGCACCTCTCACCCGAGCCATTCGATGGCGGTGTTCGGCGATCCCGCGCGGGTGGCAGCCTTTGTGGCGGGGGAGGCGCGAGCAGTTTCGCCCTGTCCGCCCGACGGTTGCTACGGCAAGATCTGCGAGATGGACGGCAGTATTCTGCTGGTGGGCGTGGGGCATAACCGCGATACCTATCTGCACTGCGTGGAGGAGATGATGGACGTTCCCAACCGCCTCTCCCCGATTCGCGCGCGGCAGGTGCGCTATGCCGACGGGCGCGTGGAGGTCCGCGACCACCGCGGTCATCGCTCCGAGGGCATCCGTGACGTCTCGGCGCACTTTCCCAAGTACGAGCCTGCCTTCCGCCATCACGGCTGTATCCGTGACGGTCTTGTGGGCAACGCCCCGACCCAGCTCTGCTCGGCACGGGGCATGCGGGACGTTCTCTATCTCGTCCGTGAGCGCAGCGGCGGCATCGAGCTGCTGGCAGACGACACGCCGCTGGAGGAATCCTATTACAAATAAAGAAAAGGGACTGCGTCGCCGAATAAGCGACCCGGTCCCTTTGTGTCACGCGATCCGATCACATGAAAAAGAAGATGATCGGAATGGTGATGCAGGAGAGCAGGTGGGAGATCAGCGCCATGCTGGAGGCAACGGTGGAGTCCTTGCCGTAGGCGGCGGGAACCACGATGGTGCTCAGTCCCAGAGGCATGGCGAGATTGCAGATCATGCATTGCTCCAGCGTCTCGGGCAGGGGGAGCAGCTTGACCAGCACCAGAAATACCGCGGGAATGGCGAGCAGGCGAACGAGCGAGACCACGTAGATGGAGACGATGGAAAACGCCTTCTTCAGATCGATCTTGGCGATGGTCATGCCCGTCAGCAGCATGGCAACGGGGGACATGCAGTTGCCCAATGTCGTGGTGGCGTTGGTGAGGAAGGCAGGGAGCGTCAGCCCCGACAGACCCAGCACGATGCCCACCAGCATGCCGATGAACATGGGGTTGATAAAGGCGCGGAGCTTATCCTTTAGCGTCTTGCGCTCGCCCTCGGCGGGAATGAGCAGGCAGGGGGTACCCCAGGTGTAGATCAGCGCCCAGAAGGGGAGGACGAAGATCAGATATTCCATGAATATGTCGGGGAAGAGGGCGGCAACCACGGCGTTGCCCATAAATCCGAAGTTGGAGAAGGCGAGACCGTACGTATAGATGTTGCGGACGAAGGTATCCTTGGAGCAGGCACGGGCGATGAGAATGGCGAAGGGCACGGTGACTACCAGCACCGCCGCGCCGCCGACCAGATAGATCCACGCCGCGCTGATGCGCTCGGGGGTCAGGTTGGTCATAAAGGTACCCATAACGAGGGCGGGAATAAAAATATTGTTCTCCATTTTGGAGAGGGCAACCGTGGCGTTGTCCGGCACCGCCTTGACGCGGACCACGATATAGCCGATGACGATGAGCAAAAAGAGAAAGCCCATCTGATTGAGCGTTGACAGGAAAAGATTCATAGTGCTACCTCCGCGGGGAAAATGAAGCGTCCCACAATTTACTATTGTAACACGGTTCGGGTGCGTTGTCAAGCAAGAGGGTCGAAAGATCACAAAAGCTGCCGTTTTTTTGTATGCGCTTGACTTTTGCTCCGATTTTGTGTATACTGAGATCCGAAGATATGCCGCAAACTCTGCTGTGTGGCAGACGAAAAAAGGAGAAAGATCATGACACACGAAAACAAATTCGGTATGTTCATCCATTGGGGACTCTACGCGCAGACGGGTCTGCAGGATCAGGCGATCGTCCGCTATGAGATGGACCGCGGGGAATACGAGGCACTCCGGGGCGTCTTCGATCCCGTGGATTACGATCCCGAAAAATGGGTCCTGCTTGCCAAGGCGGCGGGGATGAAATATATCTGCTTCACCACCAAGCACCACGACGGCTTTTGCATGTGGGATACCAAATATACCGATTATAATATCATGCATACTCCCTACGGCCGTGACGTGCTGAAAATGCTGGCGGATGCCTGCCAAAAGCACGGCATGCTGCTCTCGCTCTACTACTCCAATCCCGATTGGCATCATGAATATGGTTACAATCCCGCCTCCACCCACCAGTGGAGAGCGGTGCAGACCGATCATCCCGACACGGTGAAATACCGCGAGTATATCCGCAATCAAGTCACCGAGCTGCTGACAAATTACGGTCCCATCTATACCTTCTTCTGGGATATCCCGCCGAAGATCGAGGATCCGTCCCTCAACGAGCTGGTGCGCCGTCTTCAGCCGGGCATCTATATCAATAACCGCGGCTGGGATGCGGGCGATTTTTCCACCCCCGAGCGGGAATATAAGGCGGCGGAGGGTCAGCGCTTTGCGCGTATGACCGAGGCGTGCAATTCGCTGGGCGAGCAGAGCTGGGGTTACCGCGAGCGGGAGGATTTCTACACCAAGCGGCATCTGTGCTGCTCCATCGACCGCATCATGGCGATGGGCGGCAGCTATCTTCTGAATGTGGGACCCGATGAAAAGGGAACTGTCCGCCGTGAATATGCCGACCGACTCCGCGCCGTGGGCGATTGGTACGTCCGCATGGAGGGGTGCCTCGAATGTGCCGAGGCGGATGATTATCCCTATGAGGTCAAGAAAAATCCCTGCATTGCCACCAAGAAAAACGGCAAGACCTATCTGCATTTCTACGACGGCATCCGCTCCTCGGCAGTGGCGATCAAAAATTATCCGAGCGTGCCGAAGCACGTGCGCCTGATGAATACGGGCGCCGCTCTCCCCTGCGCCGCCGAGCGTCTGCCCGAGTTCTTCAACGGCAAAACGGGTGTAGCGGAGACGGTCTATCTACATATTTGGAACATCCCCGCCGACGCGCTGTGCGATGAACCCATCGTGCTTGAGATCGAGTGGTGAGGTCATTATGAAGCTGATCAAAAGGATCACCGACAAGGACATTCTCGGTACGGACGGTTTGTCGACAAAAAGGCCGAGGATGACCGCCCGTGCTATATTGAAAAATCGAAAAGAGCAGTATGCGGTCATGTATTCCAAAGAATTTCAGCTTTATTCGCTCCCCGGCGGCGGTGTTGAGCACGGCGAAGACGCAATCGATGCCATTAAACGGGAAATTTGGGAAGAGACCGGATGTCGTATTGTGACGATTACGGAATTGGGTCGTGTGGAAGAAAACAGAGCACATTGTGACTATACACAGATCAATGATTATTTTGTTTTGACAACCGATGATGAGCAGTTTTCTCCTCACTTGACCGACAATGAGCTGAAACACGGAACGACGGTTTTATGGCTTGGTTTTTCTGATTTGTTTCATTATATCGCATCGGCAGATCATACAACCGGTCAGCGAAAATTTTTGCAGGCGCGTGATGTTGCGGCACTGGAGGAATATATTGATCGAGAAAATATTCTGATACGATAATCGTACCCCCGGCAGACCATGAAAATCTGTCGGGGGTACTTTGTGGATATTTCGATTTTGGAGGAAGCCCCTCTCTGTCACGTTTCGCGCGGCACCTCTCCCGGAGGGGGAGACTATTTTAGGCTCCCCTACGAGGAGCTCCCGCAGAGCGGGAGAGAGGTGTATAGAGTTTACTTAAACAGCACGCTCTTGTACCGCTCCAACAAAAACGACATCAGCACCCCGCCCACACCCGCGGCGATCACCTCGCCGATGGTGACGGTGAGACAAAGGAACCACCAGGCATCGGGCACGTGGTAGGCATATTGCAACACAAAGGGAACAATGGCAGCATTGGAGAGAATGGTGGAGAGGGGCAACAGAAAGCGCACCCGGCGTAGGGTGAATTTGCGCAGGAGGAAAGCACCCAGCGCGCCCAGCAGGGTGGCGAGAGACCCGAAGAGAATGTCGTAGATGACACCGCCGGTCAGAAGATTCGCCAGCAGGCACCCGATGGCAAGTCCGGGCACGGCGCACCAGCCCATAAAATAGGGCAGGACGCAAAGTGCCTCCGAAAGACGGCATTGGATGACGCCCGAGGAAAGACCCATGGCGGCGGAAAGATAGGTCAGCACCACGTAGGATGCCGCCACCATGGCGGAGAGAACGGTACGTCTTACTTTTTGATTGCGGGGACGAAAACGGTTCATTTTTTAATACAGAGACCCGCGGGGAAGCAAACCTCTCCCGCGGATCCTTACTCCTTAGTTTTCTTTTAAGTGAGGATGGTTGCGAACTCACTGCTATTTTGTTTTTTATTTACCTTCGATCAGGCTGATCAGATAACGGCCGGTCTGTACCATATAACGGCAAGCCATGTCGATGTTGTCGTTGGTATAGTTGCGCAGGAAGCCGTCTGCCTCAAAGGTCAGCTCGCCCTCGTAGCCGATGTCGTGCAGAGCCTTGCAGATATTGTTCCACTCCAGCTTGCCAACGAAGGGCAGGGTGTGCAGGTCGCTGATGTAGTCCACGTCGTGAACGTGCAGAGCCTGAAGTCTTTCCTTGCCGAGGTAACGGATGGCGTCCTGGGGCTCCTCGCCGATCAGCGCCGAGTGACCCACGTCAAGACATGCCACGAAGTGAGGATCGTTCAGCTCGTCGACCCAGGCGGCAAGCTCCTTGGCGGTGGAGATGGCGTCGTAGGTAATGTACTTACGCTTCACGTCTCTCTGCCACATATTCTCCAGCGCGATGTTGACGTTGCCTTCCTTGCAGTAGGGCAGGAGACTGCGGTAGAAATCCATATTGATGTCGTGAACGTACTGCTCGTTGCCGGCGTATACCATGTGGTGCAGCGGGTGAACCACAAGGTTCTTCACGCCGACGATCGAGCAGATCTCGATCGCGCGGACGTGGCGCGGGAAAATGACGTTGTCGAAATAGGTCCACTTGGAGCGGTCGTTCCACTCGGGATCCCATTTGAATACGAAGGGACAGTGGGACTGATTGAAGGTGATGCCGCACTCGTCGCCGACTGCCTTCAGGTGCTGCGCGTACTCGCGCCAGCCGTCACCGTTAAAGGGGCTGTTATCGTTGGACATCTGGAACAGGGAGAAGTCAAGGGAGTCATAGCCCGCAGCCGCCAGACGGCGGATGGCTTCCTCGTCGCCAAAGCGACCTGCCAGACCCGAGATCTGTGTCGAAAGCTTCATAAGTAGAAATACCTCCATAGCCCGTGCCCGCAGGCACGTTTTTCTTTTGGGTTTGGGTACATTATAGCACCGAGGCAGAAAAAAAGCAAGGGTTTGGAAAGAATTTTTGCGTGGGATCTTTGTCGTGAGCGGTATTTTTTGCCTGAGAAAATTTTCCTGCAAAACTTGACTTTTTTCCCCGGCTGTGCTATACTGATACTATCATATAATAACAGAGTAGGTCAGCGCGCGTTAAGTGCCATCGGGACGGGGAGTTGCCGGGTGGACGAAAGGGGGATATCCCCTGCGGTGCGCTTGCCGCATCCCGCTGTGCCATATTTCTGCACCCTTTTTTCGTGCTCTGATATGAACGGCGAAAAGAAAGGGGCTTTTTTATGCAGAAAAAGAAGGGACTTCAGGTCACCAAAATACTCACCAGCGCGGCGCTTCTGGCGGCGCTCAGTGCCGTGATCGGCATTGTGTGCAAGAATCTGTTCACCTTTAATATCTATTATCGGTTGACCTTTGAAAACGCGCCCATCATCCTGGCGGGGCTTCTGTACGGGCCGGCGGTCGGCGCCATGGTTGGCATCTGTGCCGATGCGGTCAGCTGCCTGATGTCCTCCAATCCCGCCCTCAATCCCATCATTTCACTTGGTGCCGCCACGGTCGGGCTGCTCAGCGGACTTGCGCCGAAGATCTTTCCAAACGGTGTCAGAAGGCAAACGGCGACTGCGGTGATCCTTGCGCATCTGATCGGTCAGGTGGCAATCAAATCGGTGGGTAAGATCCTGTATTTCGATATGCCTTGGCAGGGGATCTTCCTTGGCCTTGCTTTTTCCGCCATCGTCGGCGTGATGGAATATTTGCTGATCTGTTGGATGCGTTCCAATAAAAGCCTTGTGAAATTCATGGGAGGGTCTCAGAAATGAATATCAATGAAACACTTGCGTATATTCACAGCGTTTCCTGGATGGGAAGCCGTCCGGGGCTTTCCCGCACGCGGGAGTTGCTCCGCCTGATGGGCGACCCGCAGAATAAGCTTCGCTTCGTCCACGTGGCAGGCACCAACGGAAAGGGCTCTACCTGCTCTATGACCGCCTCCATCCTGAAGGCGGCAGGCTACCGCGTGGGTCTGTATACCTCGCCCTACATCCTCCGCTTCAACGAGCGCATGAAGGTGGACGGGGTGGATATCTCCGACGAGGAGCTTTGTGAGATCACCGAATACGTCAAGCCCTTCGCCGAGAGCATGGAGGAGCATCCCACCGAGTTTGAGCTGGTGACCGCCATCGGCTTTGAATTCTTCTATCGCCGCCGCTGTGACGTAGTGGTGCTGGAGGTGGGGCTCGGCGGCGAGCTGGACTCCACCAATATCATCGAGCCGCCTCTGCTGTCCGTCATCACCGAGATCGACTTCGACCACACCGGCGTGCTGGGCAACACCATCGCCGAGATCGCGTCCGCTAAGGCGGGCATCATCAAGGCGGGCAGCCCCGTGGTGTCGGCAGATAACCTGCCCGAGTCCGCGGAGGTCATCGACCGTACCTGCCGCGCGCGCGGATGCCGTCATATCACCCCCCGTTATGATGCCATTGAGGAGCCTTCCTTCTACGAGAGCGGCATCTCCTTCCGCTTCGAGGGGGAAAACTACCGTGTACCGCTCTTCGGTAAATATCAGTACCGCAACGCGGCAATGGCGATCACCGTTGCCAGAACGCTGAACGAATGTGGGCTGTCCGTGCCCGACGCCGCCATCCGTGCGGGACTTGCGCAGGTCAGCTGGCTGGGCAGATTTGAGCGTCTGGCAACCTCGCCGCTCTTTATTTACGACGGCGGTCACAATCCGCAGGGCGTCACGGCGGCAGTCAACAGCTACCGCGCGCTGTATGCGGAGAGAAAGGCGGTCATCCTCATCGGCGTCATGGCGGATAAGGATTACGCCCTGGAGATCGATACCATTCTGCCCATCGCGCAGAGCTTCGTGACGGTGCGCCCCGATAATCCCCGCGCGCTGTCGGCAGAGAAGCTGGCGGAGAAGATCGTTGCGCAGGGCGGAAAGGCGACCCCCGCCGCTACCGTGGAGGAGGGCGTTCGCGCCGCGGTGGAAACGGCAAACGGTGCCGTCCCCGTGCTGGCGCTGGGATCTCTTTATATGTACGGCGAGATCAAGGAGGCGTTTGACCGCCTGTATCCGAACGCCGTCAGATCCTGATCCAAACCTTGTTTTCCAGAGCCTTCCCTCGTTTGGAAGGCTCTTTTTTGTGTCATTTATACAAAAACCAAACAAAGCGTTTGTGAAAGACCACATAATTTGGAAGAACTGACAATTGACAAAAGAAGGCGGACATGCTATAATATACAGGCTGTCAACGAGACGGCGAAGATCACAGCGACACAGAAGCGACCTCAAAAAGTTTTGAAAAAACTTTAAAAAAAGGGGTTGACAAAGTAAGCCGCGTGTGATATAATATCAAAGCTGTCGCGAAAACGGCAGAAGCGATCGTTTGGATCGTTCGGTCATTGAAAATTGAACAATAATGAGAGAAGTACAAAGCATAGAAGTATGTGCAAGAACAGATCTCGGAAATTCTTTTAGAGAAT
>JAFTMG010000108.1 GCA_017452525.1 Clostridia bacterium | reverse complement strand
GAGAGTGGCGTCGAAGGTCATCTCCGAGCAGAAGACCCGCTTCCCTTCCAGCGCGCCGTGGCTGATAGCAGGCTTGCCGTACAGCGTCTCACCCGCGTGCTTGACCGCCAGATCGAGGGCGGCGGTGCAACAGGACAGACCCACCGCATATTTCATCTCCGCCTTCTCGGCGGCGATGCGCTCGACCTCGTTGATGTTGGCGCCCACCGTGCTCATCCAATTGGTCTCATATGCCTCGGTGACGTATTTCAGCTCCTCCCCATGCATGGTCGGGGTGGCGAGCCAGACTTTTTTTTCGAATTTTTTCATATCTCTTCCTTTGTCGGTAAAGATTTTTTTATAAAATAACCCGCGCGTTTGGGTCGCCGCGCTTTCCGGATGTAACTGTCCAGATCATCCCAATCTCGTCCAAGAGACGGATCTTCTCTTCAGACAATTTTCCTTTTTTTCGATAATCGCGTTGGGTCTGCAACCATCCGGCAACGTTTTTTCCGTTCTCGCCAACGTAAACCTTGGGAACGTGCAAATGCCCGTTTTCCCTATAAAAAACCTTCGCAGCTAGATATTGCTCTTCCCAGGCAAGATCGCCTCGAGAAACATTTTCGCGAATACCGAGGGATCTTAAAAGTTGTATTTGTTCATCGGTCAATGATTTGACTGATTTTACATGCCCGGTCGGTCTCCCGTTCAAACGTGCGATCTGTTCGTAGAGCCAGCGTGCGATCCATACACCGTCTGAGACATAGTTGGCAGGGATATTCACATCGCCGTGTTCGTCGTAGTAACGCTTGACAAGATCGAATTTTTGTTTCCAAGGGTCGGGGAGATCCCACGTCATCCCGAGCAGATCCAGTTTAGCTTTGCGCTCTGCCGGAAGTGAGGTGTGGTACGCCTCTCTCTGCCGACGGATCCAGCGCCCCAAACGAATACCATCCTCGGTAATATGTGCTACGGGAATATCCAGATTGCCGTGCTGCTTTTGATACTCTGCAGCGGCGGCATAGGCTTTTTCCCATGTGACATTGTACTTTCCTTCCCATACAAAGCCCAGATCATCCAGACGTTGCTTTTGGGATTCGGTCAATTCTGCCCGATTGGACTTGCTGTTCTTGGATGCTGTGCGAAGACCGTGAACCCACGCTCCAACACGCGTTCCATCCTCCGCCACATAGTTGACCGGAATATTCAAGTGCCCGTTTTGGCGATAAAACGCCAGACAGCAGGCGAAATTTTTCTCAAACAGGTAGTCCGGAACACTCCAAACCATACCGATCTGATCCAATGCCCGAATACGCTCGGGTGTCAGATAGGCACTTTGCACCTCATTTTTGCGATAAGACCGGATCTGTGCGATCCACGCGCCCAGCTTGACGCCATGATATACGCCGTCATTGATGTTGACAAGCAGATGCCCGTGTTCCTCGTAATACGCTTTTGCGGCAGAATAGTTCTTCTCCCACGCGATGTCGCGCACGCTTTCCCATCGCATGCCGATTGCTTCCAGCTTCGCCGTTTGCTCATCGGTCAACGTTCCGCTGATCTTGCCCTCGTGAACCATACGCTGGGTATTCAGCCAGGCGCCAAGCGTCAGCCCTTCCTCGGTGACATAACGTTTGTGGACATCCAAAGACCCGTTTTTCTCGTAATAAGATCTTGCCGCTTCATACATCAGGTCCCAGGACGCAGTCAATGTATGATTCAAACGATCAAACAGCGCGATACAATCACGCACCTCATCGATGACTCGAAACTGCTCGGTGACGATCTCATCATCCAATCCCAGCGAGCGGTAATACGCCGCTGCGATCTGCATTTCTTCCTCGATCGCACCGATGCTGTAAAGATTTTCAATATTGAGTACGATGTCGAAAATTACGGCATGATTTTTCTTGCCGGCAGACAGTGCTCTGCCGATCTGCTGCTTATAAATAATGGGCGAAACGGTGGGACGCAGCAGGATAACACCGCAGACGTCGTCCACATGGATCCCCTCATTGAGCATATCGATGCAAAAGAGCAATTTAAGATGATCGCTGTCGTCCTTTTTAAAATCGGAAAAAGCACGGCTGGTAGCAGGATCATCTGAATATGCCGTGTAAATATGCGGATCACGGTCCACCCTGGCAAACCAGGACGGTGCCAACTCCGTCATTTGGCAGAGATGATCATAATTGGCACAGAAAACAATGTATTTTCCGTTTCTCTGCTCGATATGCTTATCGAAGATCACATCCAGACCGTCTGCCTTTTCCAACGCTCTCCGCAATGCCTCCAAATACTTCTCCGCCTCGTCGCGTACTGCTTTGTTCTTGGCTTTTCTGACGCGTTCGCGGTATTTCTCCAGAGCCTTTTGATAGGAGAATACGGAAAGTACATACTTGGGAGCGTTGAGAATTCCCCGAACGATCGCCTCGCCAAGCGACATTTCGGAAGCGACATTGCCGTCGAACAGCTCCACAGCCATATCTCTTTGATTATCCAGATATCGGATATTCGTAGCAGATAAACCGAGAATGGGAACATCGGGATAATTCTTCAATAAATTTTGAACGCCGGCACCCCAAAATTCCGCGCCGGCACGATGAAACTCATCCAAAATAATATAGTCCGGCCTGATCTCGGAAAGCTCTTCTTCACTGATATTCATCAGCTTTGCATAGGTATAGAACACCAGGTTTTCGGGAACATATCCACCCGTTACAGCTGCCAAATTTTCCAATTGGGTTTTGAAAATATATTCGGAAGGAGACAGCCAGATGATCGTGGCATCAGGATATTCTTCGCAAAGCTTAAAACCGATAAAGGATTTGCCCGTGCCCGTGGGATGGATCACCGCTGCTTTGCCTGTTTCACAGAGCATGACCATAGCGTTTTCATACGCTTTCTGATTGTGTGGAAACAGCGAGATCTTCATAGCCCCTCCTTTCGGGATTCTCCAAAATACAACATAATATTGATTATGTTGTGCAAACAAGACAACAGACACCAATTATCTACTTTTTAGTATAGCACACTTTGATCAATAATGCAAGGCTTTTTTGTTTTTTTTTAATATTGGTAATTAATTAAGCAAATTATACTTTTCAAAAACAATATGGCATAACAATCTTTCTTTGATTTCTCAAAAGAGGATCAAGGCTTTTTTGTTATGCCTTTTTTGTTTTTTCCAAAAAAGCTTTGTCAAAACAACTTTGTCAAAACAACATAATCAATATTATGTTGTAAAACCCCGGCTCTTTTGCCATCATAAAATCAGCCTCATGCAATTCATCTTTTTGCGATATTCCACCCCACTGCTCATCGTGTAAATACGTGTCGTATTGATGCTGGCATGTCCCAGAATATCAGCCAAGGCAACAATATCTTTTCCTACCCCGTAAAAAGCACGGGCAAACAGGTGTCTTAGATTATGGGGAAACACCTTGGTCTCCGCAACGTGTGCCGTCGCACAAAGAGATTTCATCGCACGCCATATGGCAGTACGGTCGATCGGCTTGCCGCGCTTTGTCAAAAAAATGATACCGGAATGCAGTTTGCGCTGTTTAATATATGCCAGCAGTTTTTTTCGCAATTCCGATACGATAAAAATTCGCCGCATCTTTCCCTTACAACGCACCCTTGCTTCCCCCGCTTTTACCGCCTCCACCGTAATATACGACAACTCACTCACACGGATTCCCGTTCCGCATATCGTTTGAAGGATCAGCGCCAGCCGCTGATCCTTCTTTTTTTCAGCCGCTTGAAGTAATCTCACGTATTCTGTTTTGGTCAACTCCTTTTCCTCCGCGCAGAAAACCTCCCGCTGAACGCGAAACTGCTTGATCATTAAATTTTGCCAGTCGCAAAATTGAAAAAAAGCATTCAGCGCCGCGATCATGGAATTCGCGCTGCTGATCGCATAGCGCTCGGCGAGCATAGATTTATAGGCAAGCACGGTTTCCCTGTCAATTTCCCGCTCACCTACATAATCCGCAAACACCGCAACATCATGTGCATATTTGGCGATGGTCGCCCTGCTCTTTTCCTCTAAATATAAGTGCTTGGTAAAGCTTTTCAGCAATTCTGCTGTCATGAAATAACACATTTTTTGGTCCTGCCTTTTTTCTTCATTGTACACCATTCTGACACAGATTGCAAATCGACTTTTTCGATCTTCCCATAATTATGCCTCATTCCGTGCATCATCCCGTCGAACATTCTTCCCGTCTGCAAATCATCTTCTTTCACCACATGAAACCACAGGATCGACTTTGGAAATTCACCTGCCCACTCTTTTTGGGAAAAATTCGCAAAAGCTCTTGTGAAAAGGAAAAAAATATGTTATAATTAAAATGTATTTTTATGCTCATTTCCGAAAAGAAAAATCAAGGAGATATACACTGTTATGAAACTCGGTATCGTAGGTCTTCCCAACGTGGGCAAGAGCACGCTGTTCAATGCGCTGACCAATGCGGGCGCGGAGAGCGCCAACTATCCCTTCTGCACCATCGAACCCAACGTGGGCGTGGTGGCAGTTCCCGACTCCCGTCTGGACTATTTGGCAGAGATGCACAACCCCAAGAAATACACCCCCGCCGTCATCGAATTCGTGGACATCGCGGGTCTGGTCCGCGGCGCCTCCAAGGGTGAGGGTCTGGGCAACAAATTCCTCTCCCACATCCGTGAAGTGGACGCCATTCTGCACGTTGTCCGCTGCTTTGAGGACGACAACATCATTCACGTGGACGGAAAGATCGACCCCATGCGCGATTTGGAGACCATCAACCTTGAGCTGATCTTCTCCGATATGGAGATGCTGGAGCGCCGTCTCGACCGCGCCCGCAAGGTACTCAAGGGCGACAAGTCCGCCGCCGCCGGCATTGCCGTTTACGAAAAGGTCTACAGCGTACTGGAGGCAGGCAAGTGCGCCCGCACCTGCGAGCTCTCTGAGGACGAGCTGGTCTACCTTGCCGACACCCCTCTTCTGACCATGAAGCCCGTTATCTACGTGGCGAACGTCGGCGAGGAGGACGCGGGCGGTGACCCTGCGGACAACGCCATGTACGAGGCGCTGAAGGCCCACGCCGCCTCCGAGGGCGCCGAGGTCATTGCCATCTGCGCCGGCATTGAGGCGGAGATCGCCGAGCTTTCCGGCGAGGATAAGCAGATGTTTCTGGACGATCTGGGCATTCCCGAGAGCGGTCTGGACCGTCTGATCAAAAAGTCCTATGCGCTGCTGGGTCTGATCAGCTATCTGACTGCCGGTCCCGAGGAGGTCCGCGCCTGGACCATCGTCAAGGGCACCAAGGCACCTCAGGCGGCAGGCAAGATCCACTCCGACTTTGAGCGCGGCTTCATTCGCGCCGAGGTGGTGGCGTTTGAGGATCTGGAGCGTCTGGGCAGCATGAACGCCGTCCGCGAGGCAGGTCTCTACCGCTCCGAGGGCAAGGAATACGTGATGAAGGACGGCGACATCGTCCTCTACCGCTTCAACGTCTGATCGAGGTTAACTACCCATGAGAATGCGCAAAAAGAAGCACGGTGCCGAGCGGATCGCCGCCTGCGCCGACTTGCTGACGGTAAAACCCGAAGCACCGATGGCAGATCCCAACGTCTGCTTCGATGCCCCCCGCACGCTGGCGTTGGAGATTGGCTGCGGCAAGGGCAGCTTTGCCTGCGGCATGGCTGCCGCACACCCCGA
The DNA here is from genome assembly GCA_017452525.1 of Clostridia bacterium. Taxonomy (GTDB): domain Bacteria; phylum Bacillota; class Clostridia; order Oscillospirales; family CAG-272; genus RGIG3947. Next base: position 28,582 of record JAFTMG010000108.1, on the reverse strand, counting down.
CGTGAATTTCTTCGCCATGGAGCGCGTATCGGACTGCGCCTGCATCGCGCTGGAAAAAGCGACGGCACAGGCGGAACAGCGCCGGAACGACAATCTACGCTTCGTCATCGGCGACGCCAAAACGCTGGAGGAATACTTCCTCCCCCACACCTTCGACCGTCTTTACCTGAACTTCAGCGACCCCTGGCCCAAGTCGGGACACGCCAAGCGCCGCCTGACCCATCGCGGCTTTCTGGAGCTTTACCGCGGTCTGCTCAAGGAAGGCGGTATGCTCTATTTCAAGACGGACAACGAGGGACTCTTTGACTTCTCGCTGGAGGAATTTGCCGCCGCAGGGCTGACCGTTGAATGGCAGACCCGCGACCTGCACAACACCGAGAAGGCGGCAGACAATATTATGACCGAGTATGAGACCAATTTCTCCTCCAAGGGCTTCCCCATCTACTCGGCATGGGTGAGATTTTAACATAACGGGTCATCCCCATCCGGAAGGAGCTTCGTATGGATCACCAAGTCGCACGTTCACTTCACATCCGCAACCGTGCCATCATCGACACGGTACTTCTCAAAGCGGCGCGGTGTTGCCCCGATGCGCTCGACCTGGTTGCCGTTACGGGCTCCTTTTCCCGTGACGACTATTATGAAAAGTCCGATCTGGATCTCGTGATTGTTATCAACGATCCGTCGGGATATCGGCTTGCCAAATGCTTTGCGCTGGGTGACGTGGGCTTCGATCTCTACTGTCAGACGTGGGAGCGGCTGGAGCATGCCGCAACCTATCCCGATCCCCACGTAGACAAGCTGCTCGACGCAGGGATCGTCTACTGCCGAAACGACGAGGTCCGCAGGCGGTACGCACAGCTGGGCGAGGTGCTTCGCAAGAAACTGTCCGCCGCCCCCGACGCGGATACGCTCAAGACCATCCAAGCGCATATGAACGGCGCGTGGCAGGATTTTGGGCGACTTTGCGCCGAGGATGACTTCGGACAATGCCGCTATTTTGCCGCCGGCGCGCTCTACCGCATGGAGTACGCCGTCTACATGCTCAACGGCGCCTATATCCGTCACGGCATCCGCGGGATCCCCGAGGAGATCTGTTCCCTGCCCCGCTTACCCGACGGCTTTGCCGCCCATTATCACGCCTTGATCGCCGCCGATACGGTGGAGCATACCCGCCGTGAGCTCGTCTCGTTGCTCCGCGCGACCGATCGGCTGCTTGCCGAGGTGCGGGAGAGCGTTTGTCCCCGCAAGCCGCTGACGAGCGACGCGCTGCGCGGCACGCACGAGGAGATCCGCTCCAATTGGCGCAACAAGATGTACCGCGCCGCGGCGGAGGATGACCGCTACCTCGCCTGGATGACCGAGGCAGCCACACAGGATTTTTATAACGATATGGCGGCAGAATACGAGATGCCTCCCGTGGCACTGCTCCAGGGAGCACACGAGCAGGATTTGACGGCGCGCGCCCACCGCTTCGATGACGCCATGCGGCACTACGGTGAGAATTACGTGCGCACAGGCACCCCCTTCTGCCGATACGACACCCTCGGCGAATTCGCAAGCGATTATCTGGAATAAAACAAAGGAAAACAACATGTCTCAAAAAGAAGTGCAACACGAACCGTGCGGGGTGCTTGTCATCGACAAGCCGGCAGGCATGACCTCGCATGACATTGTGAATCAAATGCGCCGCCTCTACGGCACCCGCCGCGTGGGCCACACGGGAACGCTGGACCCCATGGCAACGGGCGTGCTGACCGTGCTGATCGGCCGCGCCGCCAAAGCCGCCGAATATCTGGTCAGCGATCGCAAGACCTATCTTGCCACCCTGCGGTTGGGGCTTACCACCGACACCGAGGACACGACGGGCAAGATCCTGACGCAAAGCGACTCCATCCCCGACGAGGCGGCGGTCATGGCGGTCCTCCCCCGCTTTCGCGGCGAGATCCTGCAGGTACCGCCCATGTACAGCGCCCTCAAGGTGGGCGGACAAAAGCTGTACGATCTGGCACGCCGCGGTGAGGTGGTCGAGCGGCAGGCTCGCCCCATTACCATTCATCGGCTGGAAGCCACGCAGCTGACCGACACCGACTACGCCCTGACGGTGACCTGCTCGGCAGGCACCTATATCCGTACCCTTTGCGCCGACATCGGCGCGGCGGCAGGCTGCGGCGGTGCCATGGCATCCCTGCGTCGCACCGAGGCGGGCGGCTTTACCCTCGCGCAGGCGCACACCCCCGCACAGCTGGAGGACATGAGCGAGGAGGAACGGCTCTCCCTTCTGCTCCCCGTGGAGTCCCTCTTTGCCGAGCTACCCGCCATCTCCCTGCCCGCCTTTTACGAGCGGCTGATCCGAAGCGGCTGTGCCGTGGACCAGCGCAAGCTCTCGCAGAAGCTGGAGGAAGGTCAGCGGGTGCGGCTGACGAGTGCCGCAGGCGAATTCTTCGCTCTGGGCGAGATGGTGACCGACGCCGAGAACGGCATGCTTTGCGCCAAGGCGATCAAGACCTTTGTACTGTAATATCCTTTCGCAATACCCACCGCAGGACGGGGGCTTGCTCCCGACGGCGGTGATCCACGCAGATCACGCGGCGGGCGCAAGCCCCCGCCACACGTCAGGAGGTACGATATGGGCTCACGCTTGCAACTGTTCCGTCTGAAAAAGCCCTTTGAAACGGAGCGCTCCAACAAGCTGTTTCTCCGCGCCCTGCGGGAGAACTGCGCCTACCATTATACCCATTGTCCCGAATACAAGCAGATCCTCGACGAGGCGAGATTTGCCCCCGAGGATCTGAAGGAATACGCCGATATCGCAAGGATACCGCCCATCCCCACCCTCTTTTTCAAGCGGCACCACGTCTATTCCATGCCCCGCCGACGCACCCTCATCCGCGCCACCTCCTCGGGCACCAGCGGGCAATTCAGCGACATCCGCTTTGACACGGGCGGACTCTGGGCGGGACTTTGGATGGTGCTCACCGTGGCGAAGCAACGGCGCCTGCTCTCTCCCCGCCCCTGCCACTACATTGTCATGGGCTACCGCCCCCACCGAAGCAACAAGACCGCCATTGCCAAAACAGCATACGGCTATACCCTCTTTGCCCCGGCGCTGAGCCGCACCTTTGCGCTGAAGTATGCCGACGGCAAATATTCCCCCGATCTGGACGGCATTGTAAACGCCATCGTCAAGCATAGCCGCTCCCGCTTTCCCACCCGCTTCATCGGGTTCCCGGCTTACACGTGGTTCGTCATGAAGCGGATGGAAGAGCGCGGTATCTCCGTCAAGTTGCCGGAACACTCGATCATCATGCTGGGCGGCGGCTGGAAGCAATTTTACCGCGAGCAGGTGGACAAACGCGAATTTTACGAAATGGCAGAGCGCATCCTCGGCGTGCCCGAGGATCATATCGTCGAAGCCTTCGGTGCCGCCGAGCATCCCATTCTCTATTGCGACTGCCCCCACCACCATTTCCACGTCCCCGTCTACAGCCGCGTCATCATCCGCGACGTTCACACGCTCGAACCGGTGGAAAACGGCAAGGTCGGGCTGGTCAATCTGCTGACCCCCATGGTCAAGGCAACGCCCATCCAGAGCATCATGACCGACGATCTCGGCATTCTCCACGACGCGAGCGAGTGCCCCTGCGGCATCCCGGCGCCGTGGCTGGAGATCATCGGACGGGTGGGACTGAAGGATATCAAGACCTGCGCGGCAGGGGCGGGCGACATTCTCACCGCCGCCGTGGCGGAAACGGACAAGGAGGGAAAGGCATGATCTTAGCAAACGGAACGGTATACGAAACGTCGGAGCAGAACCGCCTGCTGGACACGCTGGAGCAGGAGATCGATCGCACCCGCGCGACCCTCACCCTCGACCCCGAAACGGTCATCCGCGCGGTGAGCGTTCTTCGTCAGCGGGTACTTGACGGCGCATTCCGCGACCTCATCGCAAGCTTTCTCACCGATTCTCCCGACCATTATATTCAGCTCGCCGCCGATTTCATGGACGGCGACAGCCTGCGCTACCGCATGGCGCGGGAATTCGGGAAGGAGTTTGCCGCCGAAGAGCACGTCACCCCGCCCTACGGCGTGAGCGGCGCCACGGTCAGGTTTATGCCGCTGGGCACCCTCTTTCATATCGCCGCCGGCAACATGGACGGTCTGCCCGCCTTCAGCGTATTGGAAGGACTTTTGACGGGAAACGTCAACGTCCTCAAGCTGCCGCAGGCGGACAACGGACTGACCGTCGAGATCTTCCGACAGCTGATCGCCATTGAGCCGACCCTCGCCCCCTTCATCTACGTGTTTGACACCCCTTCCTCCGACGTGACCGCCATGAGACGGATGGCGGAGATGTCGGACGGCATCGTGGTCTGGGGCGGCGACGGCGCGGTCAGCGCCGTCCGCGCGTTGGCACCCACGGGCGCCAAGCTGATCGAATGGGGACACAAGCTGGGCTTTGCCTATATTTCGGGCTACGAAAACAAAGAGGCAGAGCTGCAAGCCCTCGCCGATCATATTCTCGAAAGCCGTCAGCTGCTCTGCAGCTCCTGCCAGACGGTCTATCTCGACACCGAGCGTATGGACGACGTCCGCGCCTTCTGCCGTGAGTTTCTGCCCTATCTGGACCAAGCCGCGCGGAACTATCCCATCCGCGAGGTGGGTGCTGTCGCCGAAATGACGCTGCGGAGATACACCGAGCGGCTGGAGCGTGCCATCGGCGGACAGGACGCAAATGACGGCCGCGAGACCTTCCGGGGCAACACCGTCAGCCTAACCGCCTGCCCTGACAGCGAGCTGGAGCTTTCCTATATGTATGGCAACCCGCTGGTCAAGCGCCTGCCGCAAAAAGATCTGCTCCCCACCCTCCGCCGCGCCAAGGGCACGTTGCAAACGGCAGGACTTCTCTGCCCGCCCGACCGCCGCGCCGCCCTCTCCGATCTTCTCGCCCGCGCGGGCGTGGACCGCATCATGCGCGCGGGACACATGTCGGTCACCTTCTGCGGCGAAGCACACGACGGGGAATACCCTCTGCGCAGATATACGCGGGTGGTGAATATGGAGGATTGAACCGACGATCCCAAAAAGGAGCACCTTTTATGAACCATACGTCCTTTACCGATAGCTTTCGCTTGAAGCAATACACCTTCGACCGTTCCCATTTTTATGATATCCGCACATCAGGCACCGAATGGCATTGTCTTAGCTACCTCGTCAGCGGATACGGCAAGCTCGTGGGCATGGATCCCGCCGTCACCGTAGATCTGGCACCGGGAGATGTCTTCTATATTCCCAAGGGAATGCGCTACCACTCCTCGTGGTATGCGGATGATAAAATCATTTTTAACGCCTATGCTTTCTCCTACCTTCCCCAGCCCGATCATCAAAATTACGACATGCAGAAGGTGGAAGCCGATCCTCAGACGGTTGCGTTGGTGCGCGACATCCCGCTCACACGCCCCATCAACAGCCGCACCATCGGCGCACTTTACACCGCCATTGCCGCGGTATTGCCGCTGTTGAGAGTCTCCTCTCTCAGTACGGAGAAGGCACTGTGCGAGGAGGCGATACGGCATATGACACGCAATCCGAACCTTTCCATTCCCGAGATCGCCCAGCTTTGTCACGTCAGCCCCTCCACGGTCTACGTCGCCTTTCGCCACATTCTCGGCATCCCCCCCAATACCCAGCGGCAGATCCTGCTGTGTGACCGCGCCGTGGAGCTGCTGACCACCACCGACCGACCGATCGAGGAGATCAGCGCGTCGCTCGGCTTCAGCTCCTCCTCCTATTTCCGCAAGATCCTCTTTGCCCACACGGGTCAAACGCCGAGAGAAATACGAAAAAACGCCCATATGTCATAGAATTTTGCCCCTTTTTTACAATTTTTTCGTTTTTTTCACACAATATTACCTCCTTTTTTATATGATTTTTGATTTTCTCTACAGAAAACTTTATGTATAATAAAAGAAAAAACAAGGAGGTTTTCTATGAAATTCACACACATGACCAGAACCCTTGCAGCACTTTTAGCGTTGTTGATGCTATGCACCGCCATCGGCTGCGGCAAGACGGAACCTGCCGACGGCACGTCACAGACAACGACCGCCGCCACCGAAGCAACCGCTGAAAGCACGGCGGCAACCGAGGCGACCACACGCTACCCCGATGACCTCCCGGAGGATCTTTCCTACAACGGTCAGACCGTCACATTCCTCTACCGTGAGGAGATTGCGGGCGAATTCCATGCTGAGAGCGTAAACGGCGACATCGTCAACGATGCCATTCACGAAAGTATGCTCTCCGTGGAAGAACGCTTCGGCATTGACATTCAGGTAATGACCCGCAAGGGTCACACCACGGACGTCCGCACCGAGTATCTGGATCACGTTGACAATCAGATCCTCGCCGGTGATGATACCTACGATTGGGTCGATATGATGATGGGACTGGCTGTCATGCGTATCCAGACGGGCAATTATCACAATCTGCTGAATCTGGAGAATCTGAATCTGGATCAGCCGTGGTACATTCCCAATATGAAGGAGACCGCATCGGTCGCCGACAAACTGTTCTTCATTGTCGGCGATTCCTCGCTCGGCTATCTCAAGACCGCGTTTTGCTTCTACGTCAATCATGACGTAGCCAAGAGCTACGGCATCGAGAACCTGAATGCTCTTGTCAAGGACGGCAAATGGACTATAGAAAAGGCGATGGAATTTGCCACGATAGCCGCCCAGGATCTCAACAGCGATGGCAAATATGATCTGGAGGACCAGCTCGGACTTGTCATTCACGATGCCAACCACCGCCTCGGCTTCATGTGCTCCACGGGCATTCAGACCTTTACCAAAAACGCGGACGGCTCGCATTCCTTCACCTTCGGAACAGATCAGGACCACGCCATCTGTACCTCCATCTATCAGCTGAAAAATGAAACGCAGGGCTCTTATTTCTATGCAGGCACCAACGCAGTGCCCTCTCAGGTCGCCAACTACAACAAGATCTCTTCCATGTTCACGGGCGGTCAGATCATGATGATCACTGCCGAGATGGACGATGTCATCGCCTGCGGCTATCACACCATGGAGGATGAATACGGCGTGCTGCCTTATCCCAAATACGATGAAGCGCAGGAGCAGTACTATACCGCCAGCCGCACCACGCACAACGCCTTCATGATGCCCATCAACTGCCCCGATCCCGAAATGTCGGCAGCAGTTATGGAAGCCCTCAGCGCGTCCAACTATCAGAAGGTCCTGCCCAAGTATTTCGAGCTGGCACTTAAGACCAAGTATGCCGCGGATGCCGAGTCGGCAATGATGTTCGACATCATCCACGACTCCATGATCTTAGACTTCGGCTACATCTACACCAATGTCATCGGTAAGCCTCACAATCTGTTTAACAACTGCATCGACAGCATCAACTCCTTTGCCTCCCGCATCAAGGGAGAGACCGGCCCCATCAAAAAGGCTTACGATAATTTCATCAAGACCGTCAACGAAAAATGTCCGGACTGATACATCCCTAAAACATCCCCCCGCGCGGCATGCCGCGCGGGGCGTATGTCTTATATCATCTGAGGTAAAGCACACGACGGTGGGTATCCCTCGCGCAGATATATGCGGGTGGTGAATATTGAAGATTGAACATGAAAGGAGACCAATATGAATAGTGCAGCCTTTACCGAAAGCTTTATCTTTAGAAAACTGATCTTCAAACGCTCGCATTACCATGATAGAAGAAAAAAAGCCATCAACCAACATTACCTCGCCTATATGGAGAGTGGGTATGGCAGACTGATCAGCGCAGAGGGGGATCAGGTGATCGAGCTCGCCCCGGGCGATGTATTTTACATTCCCAAAGGTATGTGCTATCAGTCTTTTTGGCAAGCCGAGGAAGAAATTGTTTTTCATTCCTACGGCTTCCGACTCTTGCCGAGTCCCGACCAAAAAAAATACTGTATGCAGAAAATTGAATTATCTCCCGCATTGACAGCGCAGGTGCGCAGTATTCCCATCACCTCCCCTGTCAACAGCGAGGCGGTCGGCGCACTCTATACCACCCTTGCCGCGATTCTTCCCCTCATGGAATCTGCACCTCTCGGCGCTGAGGCGATCCTATGCGACAAAGCAACGCAGTATATGACAACGCATCCCAATGTGTCCGTCCCGGCTATTGCCCGCCATTGCGGTGTCAGCGAATCGGCCATTTACAATGCCTTTCGCCATGTGCTTGGCATTACGCCCAACACGCAACGTCAGATCCTGCTGTGCGACCGTGCCATTGAGCTTTTGACCACCACCGACCTCCCTATCGAGGAGATCAGCGACACACTCGGATTCAGTTCGTCCTCCTATTTCCGAAAGGTGTTCTTCGCTCGCACGGGTCAAACGCCCAGCGAAGTTCGTAAAAAAGTGTTTTTCTGACATGATTTTATATTATTTTCTGCAGAATATGCCATTTCCATACAGAATATTACCTTATTTTTTCAAGGATCTCATATGGACATCTTTCCCGACATTGTGTATAATTTATTTTATACAATACACATAAGGAGATTCCACATATGAAACGTCAATATTTTATCCGCACATTGGCTTTTCTTCTGGCAGCCTTGATGCTTCTTACAGCCATGGCATGCGGCAAAGCGGACAGTGGCAATGATGCGGTCGAAACAACCACCGCCGCAACAACAGCACCTGCAAGTGATACCACCGCCGCAACCGAAGCGACTACACTTTACCCCGACGATCTGCCCGAGGACCTCCGCTATGACGGCGAGGTCATCACCTTCCTCTACCGCGAGGAGATCGCAAGTGAGTTCACCACAGACGGCATGATCGGCGATATTGTCAACGATGCCATTTATGAAAGCATCCTCTCCGTAGAGGACCGCCTCGGTGTCGACATTCAGACTGTCTTGCGCAAGGGACACACGACCGATGTCCGTGCCGAGTATATGAATCATATTGAGAATCAGGTCATGGCAGGCGACGATACCTACGACTGGACGGATATGATGATCGGCAATGCCACCGTCCGTGCCCAGACCGGCGTTTACCGCAATCTTCTGACACTGGAAAATCTCGACCTTTCCAAGCCCTGGTATATTCCCAACATGAAAGAGACCGTATCTATTGCAGACAGACTCTTCTTTGTCTCCGGCGATGCTTCCCTCGGCTATTTGAAGAGCGCCTTCTGCATCTATGTCAATCAGAAGCTTGCCGAAAACTGCGGCGCGGGAGACCTGAACGCGATCGTCAAAGAAGGCAAATGGACAGTGGAAACGGTGGCGCAGCTTGCCGCGCAGGCAGCACAGGACCTCGACGGCAACGGATTGTTTGATCTGAACGATCAACTCGGCTTTGTCAGTCACGACTCCAACCATCCTCGCGGCTTTATTGCTTCGACGGGTATCACCCTCTTTACCAAAAATGAGGACGGGTCACATTCTTACGCCTTTGGTACCGATCGCGACCACACCGTCTGTACCGCGCTTTCTACGCTGAAAACGGCAACACAGGGCTCCTATTTCTTCAACGGAACAAACGCAAACACCAACCAGATCGCCGACTATCAGAAGATCTCCTCCATGTTCATCAGCGGACAGATCATGATGATCTCGGCTGAGATGGACGACGTCATCGCCTGCGGCTACCATGAAATGGAGGATCCTTACGGCGTGCTGCCCTACCCCAAGTATGACGAAGCACAGGAAAACTACTACACCTCCAGCCGTTCGACCCACAACGCATTCCTTATGCCCGTGACCTGCCCCAATCCGGAAATGGCGGCAGCCGTTCTCGAAGCGCTCGGTGCTTCCAATTACACCAAGGTCCTGCCGAACTATTTCGAGCTCGCCCTCAAGACCAAGTATTCCGCCGACAGCGAGACCTCGGAGATCTTCGATATCATCCATGACTCTATGGTGCTCGACTTCGGATACACCTATGACAATGCCGTCGGCAATCCTGTCGGCGTCTTCAACAATGTATTGAACAATATCAATGCCTTCTCCTCCACCGTCAAGGCACAGGCGAGAATGATCGATAAACTGTATGCAAAGATGATCGAAACGGTAGAAGCCAAGTGCACGGAATAACAAAAAGCATCCCCGAGACCGCCGTCTCGGGGATATTTTTCAATTTGCCAGCTGCTCCCGCAAAAACGCCATGATCTTTTTCTCCTCGCGGGAGACCTTGACCTGACTCAGCCCCAAGCGGTCTGCCGTCTGCTGCTGGGTCAGATCGCGGTAATAGCGCAAAAGCACGATCTTCTGCCACAGGGGCTGCATGCGGGCGATGGCTTGATTGAGGGCGATCTTGTCGCTCAGCTTCTCAATATCGTTGTCCTCGTCGGCGATGGTCCCCTCCAGCGTGATGCCCTCCTCGCCGTAGACCGTCTCCGAAAGCGAAGAGACGGGGGCGATGGCATCCAGCGCGATGGCTGCCTCCTCGGGGGAAATGCCGCAAAGCTCCGCCAGCTCGCCGATGGTGGGATCACGTCCCTCCTCCGACTGTATACGGCTCTGGGCGTTCATCAGCGCCACGCCGATGCGGCGGTAGGTGCGGCTGATCTTGATCATGCCGTCATCCCGCAGATGCCTTCGGATCTCTCCCACGATCAGCGGGACGGCATAGGTGGAAAACGCCGTCCCCCTCGAAAGATCAAAGCTGCGGATCGCCTTGATCATGCCAATGGTGCCGATCTGGATCAGATCCTCCATCTCGGTGCCGCGATCGCGAAAGCGGAGCGCCAGACTGCGCACCAGACCCATATTTTGCAACACCAGACGCTCCAGTGCCTCCTCATCTCCCGCCTGCGCCTGCCCGATCAGCTGTGTGTTGGACGAATAGCGGCTCTCCTCTTGCCCTTCGGTCAACTCCACGGACATCCCTCCTTCCTATGTAGCGTCAGTAGTCCATCTGCCGACCGTTCAGCTTCTTCGTCAGCACCACCGTGGTCCCCTTGCCCACGCGGGAGCGCACCCGCATGCGGTCGGTGAAGCTTTCCATCACGGTAAAGCCCATGCCGCTTCGTTCCCCCTCGGCGTCGGTGGTGTAGAGGGGCTGGCGGGCGCACGCCACGTCGGGGATGCCGCAGCCCTTGTCCTTGATCTCCACCTCCACGCTCGTCCCGCCGTCCGCGTCGCCCAGCAGCCGCGCCGTGATGCGGATCTCTCCCACCGCGTCACGGTAGGCGTGGACCGTGCAGTTGGTCACCGCCTCGGAGACGGCGCATTTGATATCGGCGATCTCGGTGGCGGTGGGGTTTGCCTGTGCGCAAAAGGCGGCAACCATGGCGCGCGCCAAGCCCTCGTTGACCGAGAGCGATGGCATCTGCCACCGCAGCTCGTTTTTGATCTCTCTCTTTTTTCTCATGTCCGATCACTTCCTTCCTCTGTCTTTTTCTCTGCCTCGCTCGCCTCACGCCGCACCTCGAAGGGGATCAGGCGATCCATCCCCGCCAGCTTGAAGATGCGCAGAATGGCGGGCGAGGGATTGAGCACCGTGATCTCTCCGCCCAGATCCCGCATCAGCGCATATCGCCCCATGACCAGCCCCAGTCCCGAGCTGTCCATAAAGCCGATGCGGGAAAGCTCCAGCTCCAGCCGTCGCGGGCGCTTTTCGTAGATCAGTCGATCGATCTCCCCGCGGGTCGCCACTGCGCTGTGGTGGTCGATCTCACCCTCCAGCGCCACGTAAAGCACGCCCTCCCGCATCTCGGCACGGAGCGCATGATTGGTCTTTATCATCGTTTCACTTCCTTTTTATTGTGTTTTCTTGATTTTACCACATCCTCTGCGCATAATATGTCGCACCGTGACACGAAACTAAAAAATCCTCTTGCCGAAGCAAGAGGATTTTGAATGTTATTTCAGATCATTGCCCCACCGTGAGCCAGGAGGCAGCAAACTTGTCGATCATATTTTGCGCGAGCTTTTTGCGGGCAGACAGCGTAGAGGTAAACGGAGAGCCGCCAAAAATGATGGAGTTAAGCGCATTGGGAATCTCGCCGAAATTATAGATCTGACAGAAATCAATATACAGGGTATTGAAAATGGTATCGATCATTTCCGAGCTACCCTCTTCGCGGACGCTCTTCAGCTTATAGACCAGATCATAGGTCTCGGGGCGGACCGTGTGATAGGATTCACGCGCCAACGCCTCGGTGAGGAAGCCGACAAGCTCCGTGTCAACATTGTTGGGCACACCGACAAAGCAATCGCACCATCCGTTGACCAGAGAACGGTAGCTTTCCTGCTCCGCGTCATATTTGGGCATGGGCAGAACGATATAGTCGCTCTCCATATTGCGCAGCATGTTCTTCGGGCCTTCCATGAAATGGATCATGGCAATGGCGCGGTCGCTCTTGAAGGTCTTATTCAGCATATCGTGCTGATCATAGAAGCCGATCTCGCCATCCGTCATCTCGCGCCATTTTTCCGCGATCTTTTCTGTTTTTTCATTGGTGATGTCTACGGTGATGGTCTCACCGTCAATCTGACAGAGCGACACACCGCAACCAACCACCATTTCAGAAGCGCACAGCGCACCCGATTTATAGACCAAGCCAAAGAAATCATGCTCGGTGTGCATTTTGCCGTCCTGGTTGACGTCCTGATCGGCATCCATGATCACGGCGTACAATTCGTCCACCGTCCAATTTCCTTCGCGGACCAGGGCGTAGAAGTCGGTCTCAACCTTATTTTCCTCCAGCAGACTCCGGTTCATGATCACACATGAGGGTGCTTCATACATGGCGGGGGCAATATCGCCCGTGGTAAAGAACATGCGGTCGCCCAAACGGCAGCTCTCATAGATCAACTTGCTCCACCAATTGGCATCCAGAGTCAATTGCTCAAAATCGCAGAGGTTTGCCAAAACACCCTGTGTGGCAAGCGTAGAAAGACGGCCTCCACTAACGGTAGAGATGCAGATATCGTAAGACTTATCCCCCGCATGGTAGGCGTTGCGCAGAGCGGTAATTCCCACATCGGCGTTGGTCATCTGAATATATTGGATGTCACAGTGATACTTGTCCTCGATCAGCGCATCACGGTTCCAGATCGCGTCCTTGATGGTATCTCCGGTCAACTCCGTGCCCGGCATATTGATGTGCATATCGGGATAGTCATTGGCATCCAGAATAACATATTCCTGACCGCCGAAATTTTTCTCACCCAAGGATGCCAGAATGTCCTCCTCGACGGGCTCGGTCTCCGCCGCGCCAGACGTGGTCTCAGCGGTTGCCGCGGTCGTGGTGGAGGTACCTTCCTCGCCCTTGCCGCCCGCAGTACCGCAAGCAGTCATGGCAAGCATCAGCACCGCCAGCAACCATGCCAGATATCTTTTCATATAAATTCTCCTTTTTTTGATATTTTTTATTTCATTATAGATTTTTTCCCTCTTCTATGCTATAATAGATTTGTCTGAAAATATCAATAATTTGACATTACACTTTCGAAAGGGAGATATTTATATGTCAGAACAAAAATTTTTTGTCCAACATCCGAACAAAGCCCTTTTGGAAAAGGAATGGGATATGTTCGTATGGGAAAGCGAACCGAATGCAATTGCCGCCGCGGCACACATTCACGATCAGATCGAGCTGCTCTACGTGACCGAGGGGCGCTTTATCGCCACGGTCGACGGCCGCCCCTACGATCTGGCCGAGGGCGATCTGATCCTCTTCTGCTCCAATGCCATTCATCATGTCATTTCCCTCTCCGAGCCGCGGCACAGCTATTACTGCCTGCAAATAAACTCGACCATGCTGCCCGCGCTCTCCCACCGCCGCGAAGCCACCGATTACACCCTGCGCTTTGCCCTCAATCGGGAGGAGCTGCCCTGTCTATGGACGCGCGAGGCGCTGGAGGGGAGCGAGATCCTTACCGCCGTGCGCCGTCTGGTCGAGGAATATGAGCATCCGGGCTATGCCACGGAGATCAGCATGAAATGCCGCATGGCGGAGGTACTGCTCGCGCTGCTGCGGGACAGCCGCGGCTTTTCGCAGGATCTCGTTCCCGCCAATGAGACTACCGCCTGCATTTACCGCGCGCTGATCCACATCCGCCAGCATTTCAAGGAAGATCTGGGGGAACAGGCGCTGGCAAAGCAATACGGCATCAGCTACAGCTATTTTTCCCGCCAATTCAAGCAGGTCACGGGCATGAGCTTCAGGCAGTATCTCAATTCCCTGCGCATTCACTACGCCGAACAGCTGCTGCTCACCTCACGAAAAAGCATCACCGAGATCGCGGGTGAATGCGGCTACAATAACATTTCTTATTTCATCAGCATCTATAAGCATCTCAAGGGCGAAACGCCCAAAAAGACCCTGCAGAATGCCTCTGTAGGCAGGTCCAAATAGAAGTATCCCGCGAAATCTCGAATTTCGCGGGATATTTGTTGTTTCATTCAGTTTGCCCACTCGCCGCCCACAAAAATGGGAGTGGCAACACCGTTCTTGTAGCCGGTGATCTCCATATCCGGAGCGCCGATCATGAAGTCAACGTGGATCATGCTCTCGTTGATGCCGAGCGCGTGGCACTCCTCGTTGGTCTTGTTCAGATGGTCCTCGATGCAGTCGTTAAAGCCGCGGCCGAGGGCGAGGTGGCAGCTGGCGTTCTCGTCGAAGAGGGTCTCATAGAAGAGGATGCCGCTCTGATTGATGGGGCTGGAGCAAGGAATGAGCGCCAGCTCGCCCAATCTGCGGGCGCCTTCGTCCATGGAAAGCATGCGGTCGAGCAGCTCCTTACCCTTCTCAGCATCCCACTCAACCGCCTCGCCGCCCTCAAAGCGGATCCAGAAATTCTCGATCAGCTGACCCTGATAGGAAAGGGGCTTGGTGGAAACGACCTTACCCTCTGCCTTGCCCTTCATGGGAGAGGTGAAGATCTCCTCGGTGGGCATATTGGGGTTGAAGTAGTTGCCCTGCTTGGTGTATTCACCGCCGCCGCACCAGATGCCCTCGGGAATGAGGTCGGCGCGGAAGTCGGTACCGTTGGCGCTCTTGTAGGTCAGATAGTCAAACTTCTGGGCGTTGAGCCAGTTGCAGCGCTTCTTGAAGTTCTCGTTGTGGCGCGCCCACTCGATCATGGGATCGTTGTCGGGATCGTCGCTGACACGAACGGCATTGAGGATCGCCTCCCACAGCGCCTCGATCGCCTGAGACTTCTTCATATCGGGGAAGACCTTCTTTGCCCACGCGGCGCTGGGAACGGCGGCAATGGTCCACTGGTGCTTGGACTCAATGGCATCGCGGTAGGGCTTGATGATAGGATAGGTCGCCATCTGCGCCTTCTGCATCTTTTCCATATTGATGCCCTTGAGTCCGTCGGGATCCTCGCTGGCGATATGGATGCGGCAGGGGCAATCCTCTGCCATCTGCTTGAACTTCTCCTCCTGCCAGGGGAGAACGGTGGAGAGGGTCTTGAGGCTCTGGTGGCGGTATGCCAGCTTGGTGATCGTCTGGCAGCTCCACTCCATCTGCACGCGGCTCGCACCTGCGCGGTAGCACTCCTCGGCGACCATGGCGGCGAACTCACTCTGGTCAACGGAAACATAGAGCAGAACGGGCTGACCCTTCTGCACGTTCGCGCCCACGCGAACGATCAGCTTGGCATATTTACGCATTGTGGATTTTTTCATAGATAAATTGACATCCTTTCGGTTTTCATGTTATGGATTCAGTATAACACAAAAGTGGGAGGATGTCAAATAAAATCCGTTGCATCATGTTTTTTTCATTGACTCAGAAAAAAACAATCATGACGTCTCGATCCAAATCGCAGTTATTCGTCAAAACGCCCCAAATTTCCCCCACAAAACTGTCATAATGCGGAAAAAACTTTGAATGCTGAAAAAGGATTGACAATGTGATGAAATACAGTTATACTGATCATAGATTAATTTGGAAGTTCTGCAAAAAAACAGTTACTGCGATCATATTTTATGTTAAAGGAGATGTATCATGAAACAAACGAATTTTTCCCGAACCGTATCCGTCATACTCGGAACAGTACTGCTTTTACTCACCATGCTCTCTGCCCTCTCCGGCTGCGGACAGAAACCCGACGATACCACTTCCACAACGACTACCGGTACACAGGGTGATGCTGCGACGACCGCCAATACCGCAACAGACACCGAAGCAGTCACCACAACAGCCCCCTCTCACGGTATTCCCGAATTAGACTATACGGGAAAGACCGTTACCATTCTCGGCTGGAAGGATGCCGATTTTGATGAATTCAATGCAGACACGCAAACCGGCGATCTGTTCAACGATGCCAAATATACGCGCAATCTGAAAATCGAAGAAGAATTCGGCGTCGATCTTGTATATGATCGCTCCATCAACGGCAACGTTGACAATGCAGGAACATTCATCAGCCATATTACCAATTCCCTCAATGCAGACGCGCACGATTTCGATATCATCGCGGGCTATAGCCAAACCATGTGTACTCTTTCTTCTACAGGCATGCTTTACAATCTTTTGGATACCACCTATCTCGACTTCGAGACCGCATGGTGGCCGCAGAATATGCTGGAAGAATTCACCATTGCCAACAAGCTTTGTATCTGCAGCGGTGATATCGCGCCCACCACGCTGTATATGCTGTACGGCATGTTCTACAACAAGGATATGATCGAAGAGTTCAAACTGGAAGATCCCCATCAGTTGGTAGTGAACAATCAATGGACACAAGAAAAGTTCTTCGAGCTGTGCGCAGGCACATATGCCGATCTGAACGGTGATGCGCAAAAGAATCTCGGCGACCGATTTGGCTACATGACAGGCACCCTGCATCTCGACCCGTGGTTCTACTCCATCGGTGCCAAAATCGTCGAAAATGACGAAAGCGGTTCTTTGATCATTTCCCCGACTCTGACAAGCGAAAAAACGGTCTCGACCATTGAAGCGCTGCAGAAGCTGCTGTTTGCAAGCTCGGACGCTTTGTTGTCCGACAATGTAGCAAGTGCCACCCCGACCTTCCATTTGGAGGCATTTGCCGCCAATCAAGTTCTCTTCACCACCGAGGCAGCATACCGCGCCATTCAGTATTTTAACACGGAAGGTCTCACCTACGGCGTTCTCCCGATGCCCAAATACAATGCTGAGCAGGAAGAGTTTGTCTCGCTTCTGCGCAACACGGTAACGCTGTTCGCGATCCCCTTCAACACAAAGGATCCCGATATGATCAGCGCGATCATGCAGGCATACGCCTTCTACGGCAAGCAGGAGATCGTTCCCGCCGTATTTGAGCAGACACTCAAGCTCAAGTATTCCGATACCGAGTTGGATGCGCAGATGTACGATATCATCCGCAGCAGCCTCACCTTTGATATCGGACGCTTCTACGCGAAGGTGTTGATCGGTCAGGGAGATTTCCGAACCTCGGTCTCCCAAAATACCGGCGGATGGGCTTCTAAGATGCGTGCTTTGGAAAAACCGCTTACCAAGAGTCTGAGCACCTTGGAAGAGGCCTTTTC
Organism: Clostridia bacterium; assembly: GCA_017452525.1. Classification (GTDB taxonomy): domain Bacteria; phylum Bacillota; class Clostridia; order Oscillospirales; family CAG-272; genus RGIG3947. The sequence continues at coordinate 11,075 of JAFTMG010000108.1, read as the reverse complement.
CAATATGAAATAACGGCTCTGCAAACAGTGCAAAGACTCCCCGATCGGGGAGCCTTTGCACTGTTTGCTGCAGATCCGGCGTTCAACCTTTTCAAGAACCAACCCAAGAACACAACAAGGCAGACAAATTTGCTCTTCACACTTGTATTTTTCCGTGCTTTATGCTATGCTATACCCATATAACACCATGGGGAGAGCAAACATGAGTCACGAATTATTGGATCTGGTCGATGAGAACGGCAACCCGACGGGGCAGCGTGAGGATCGGGAGATCATCCACGCCACGGGGCTACGCCACCGCACGGCGCATCTGTGGCTGATGCGCAAGCGTCGGGGACAAGTGGAGATCCTACTCCAAAAGCGGAGTGCCGACAAGGATTCTTATCCGGGCTGCTACGACATCTCCAGCGCGGGACACATCCCCGCGGGGATGGATTTTATCCCCTCTGCCCTGCGAGAGCTGCGGGAGGAATTGGGACTCACGGCTACCGAGGAGGAGATCGTTCTTTGCGGTCAGCGCCGCTTTTTCCACCGTCAGGTCTTTCACGGAAAGCCGTTTCTGGATCATCAGGTGAGCAATGTCTACGTGCTGGTGCGCGATGTCGATCCCGCGGAGATGACCTTGCAGACAAGCGAAGTGCAATGCGTTCTCTGGATGCCGCTGCGCGAGGTGCGTCGCCGCGTTGCGTCTGAAGACCCTGACTTCTGCATCGTGCCCGAAGAAGTGGAGATCCTGGAGCGGGCGGCGGCACGGTTGTTTGATAAATAAAGAGAAAATAAGGCGGTCAAGTCATAAAAATACTTAACCGCCTCTTTTTCATTCAAATTCTTTCAAACAGCTCCGACGGTTTGACCGCAGGGACAGGACTGTATTTGAAATCCTTGATATTTCTCGTTACGATATAGTTCGCTTTGATTCTCGATGCACAGACTGCTTGCAGGGCATCCTCATAATCCGGGAAATTCCAATCTGCCGCCCGAAGCAGATCGCGCTCTCTCAGATCCACCACAGTAAAAATGGAGGTAAGAGCCGTCAAAATCTCTTTTACGCGTTCTCCGTCCAATTCCTTACGCATAATATACACGATATTTGGGATAGACAACGCAGAGATATAGCCATCGATTCGGTCGGCTTCGCAGTATTTGAATACTCTTAGGGAATCCTCAACAAAATCCGCACGATTACAGAGAACATCAAGAATGACATTGGTGTCAATCAGAATTTTCATAGCGTGCTATCCTTTCTGCCCTCGCCTTCTTTTCATCTGCGTCAGAGGAAAGAATACCAACGAGGTTGTCCGAAAGAAATGACACCGTCTGTTCTTTAGAGATCAGACGTGCGACCTCGGTACCGTTTTTGATGATCACGATCTCCTGTCCGTCCTGAACCATTTTCAAAAATTTACCGAAATTGTTTTGAACCTCGGTTGCCGTTGCAGTGGTCATTTACATCGCCTCCTTCTCAGCCATTTGATTTAGCTATTTTAAGTATAGCACAAATTAGCCAATTTGTCAATATATTATACTGTTTTTTTCGATAAAACAAAACCGGCTCTCCTCACACCGTCCGCGGTGATATAGCTGTCGTCACCGACGATTTGATAGCCGCATTTCCGATACAGCGCCAGCGCGGGAAGATTATCCTGTGTAGTTCGGATACATACGGTTTTCTTTCCCAAATCGGCAAGGTATTTCTCTGCATATCGGATCGCAAAGGTACCGATGCCTTTTCTTTTCATACGCGGGAGTACCGCGAGCATACTGATCCATGCAGTATCGGGATGATCGATCCCATTGATTTTGAGCCACGCGCAGGGGATCTTTTGGTCGAGGATCAGCAGATTGATCTCATCGCTATCGTTCTGCTCCAACATGGCACTCCATTCCGAAAGCGGAATGCGCGCTCCATGAAGTTCATTGAGATTGGCTTCGTAAATACGTTGGATAAAGCAAGCCGCTCTCGGATACGCGATACAGTCAACAAGCGTGATTCCGGACTCTCCGATCGATCTCCTCATGTTATTCATAGCATAACCTCTTTTCTGTAAAATATAAAAATGCTCTCGATAAAATCAAGAGCATTTCCATATTCTATATAAAGAGATCTTATACAGCGGACAAAATGGCAGATGATTTTACCGATATGAAATTCGTCATTTTGTCCACCTCGCTTTCCGTTATGTGATGCTATCATTATAACATGGCCTCCGAGGTTTGTCAATGGTTTGTCGAAAAAACCAACGGTTGACGAAAAATTTCCCAAGCCTAATTGACAATCCGAAGAAAATATGGTATACTATGACAGTAATCAAATTACAAATTCAAAAAGAGAGGTGATCAACATGAAAAAATCGTATATGACGATTCTGTATAAGGACATATCTGATGCTATGTTGATTGCCGAATTTTGCGTTTTGTAATTCGGTTTTTAGCTGTTGCTTTGTTGCGCATCCGATATGGGTGCGCTTTTTGTTTTATATAGAATCGTCCCTCGTTCTGTAACTTTGGTTACAATTCAAGAAAAGAAAGAAGGACGATATTTTTATGCAAAGATTTAAAAGAATCATTTTACCTATGCAAGGACATAACAAGAGCAATTTACATTGGCTTTATAATACTCGCTCTGAAGATGCGCCTCCACTCATTTTCTCATATTCCAAATTAAAGTTTTGGTTTGGTGGAACAAGCTACCGTTCAAGTGAGAAATTGCTTCTTTATGTTCAAATTCCATCAGAGATAATCGGTGATATTGTGTTGTCGGACACATTGCCATGTGAGACATATCTTCTTCGCTTAATATCGCCAATGATAAACGAATTAAGCAATTCTTATTTGAACACCGATAAAAATGTTCGTGAAAAGGCACAATTTGAAGCTCAATATGCCGGCGAATATATGGTTCGCCGTAGCGGAATCCAATACAATGCAAAAGAAAATGTATATGTATTGCGAATGAATTTCAATATTCCGCTTGTAAACGCACTCTCAGTAAACGCAAAAGCGGCTATCCGTGCAATAAGAGATATTTTAGAGCATATTGAAACCGCGCTGAATGACTTTGACCGTGATGAACTGAACCTTTATATTAAGACCTGTGCTTATCAGCGTGAAATACGCAAATATATGAGTGATCATAATTTGTGTTCGTTTATCGCAAATGGAAGCATCTTGCCCCGTGAAAACGGAACCTCTGCACCGATGAAGAACGCAATACCGTTCATATCACCAAAAGAAATGGAGGTTATCATTCCGTTTTCCGATGGCACGCAGATGGTTGGTATGGGTATCAAGAAAGGTATTACTGTGATTACGGGCGGTGGTTATTCGGGCAAATCAACATTGCTCGATGCCATTGAAATGGGTATTTACAATCATATCCCCGGAGATGGGCGTGAGTTTGTTTTGACAGATAGCAGTGCTCTCAAAATGTATGCCGAGGATGGAAGACCCGTTTCAGAACTTGATCTTTCACCGTTTTTTAGGTATTTACCCGGTCGCGCAGGACTTCAAAGGTTTTCTACTTTGCACGCCAGCGGAAGTGTTTCGCAAGCGGCGAATATCATTGAGGCGGTTTGCGGGAAGTGTAGATTATTGCTTATAGATGAGGATAAAAGCGCAACCAACTTTATGATTCGCGACAAGAATATGCGTCTTGTTGTCAAAAACGAGCCCATCATTCCATTCACCGACAGAGTGCGTGAGCTATACAGCGAAAAAGCTGTTTCTACTATCCTTGTTATTGGTGGCTCAAGCGAGTACCTTGCCTATGCGGATACAGTAATCTTAATGGAAGATTATTTGCCGCATATCATTACGGAAGATATACAAAAGCTTGACCTTCCCGAGATAACGAAAAATGAAACTTCTGCCAACTGGACAGAGTCGCGCCGCATCGTGCCAAAGGAAACTTCAAAACCATTTTTGTATTTTCGAAGCGTTGAAACCGAAAACGAGAAGAAGATTATCCTTGATGAATATAGCGCAGATATTACGCTTTTGACAGCTTTGATTTCCGGAAATCAGCTCAATACGCTCTCCTGCGTTATGGAACGTTTATTAACCGATAAGGACGCTGACAATGCAGAACTGCTTGAAAAAGTTGAGGAATATACTGCAAAAATGTTGACAGACAACGATACATCTTCTCTTATCCCCGAAACAGCACAACGTTTTTATGAAGAAATTCGACCAATTGATGCTTTTTGTTGTGTCAATCGTATGAGAGGGTTGTTTTTTAGAACTGACAGGGGTGATGCGATATGACTATGCCCACCTATCACATTACGATTGCGAACAAAATCAAGGCATACCGCAATGAAAACAATCTGTCACTAAAGGAGTTCGGCAAGCTGCTTGGCGCATCTGCGCAAGCAGTGTGTAAATGGGAGCAGAATACCTGCTATCCCGATATTATTTTCTTGCCACATCTTGCGAAAATATTGGAATGTAAAATTGATGACTTTTTCGATATGCCTTTCCCAAATTTAACCAACAGTCGAAAATGGATATATTTTTTCAAAAATATTCATTGACAAACTCCCCGTCTTGTGCTATAATCTTTAAGAATAGCGCAGATGGGGAGGAGTACGTTATCCTCTGCCTTCAGAGAGCGGACGGTTGGTGTGAGTCCGTGGCGGGTTTGACCGAATGTGGCCCCTGAGCTTCCGAACAGAACGGGATGGTATCCCTATTAAGTGAGGACGGGTACTCCCGTTACCGAGTGGGTGAATGTTTTATGTTCGCCGTGAGTGTGCGCAGAAATGCGTGAAATCAGGTGGTACCGCGTCTCCACGTCCTGATGTAGGATGTGGGTTTTTTGTTTTTTATAGTGGGTTTGTTTTGTGGAAAGCGTTTGTTTCCGAGAGGGGAGAAAACCATCTCAGACGCCGAAGTTTTTCTCCCCTCTCGGGCTCTCCCCACAATCCTTGGCTGGCGTCCTGTTGGACTGATTGTTATGTAAAAACAATTGATATTTGCTCTATGTGCTCCGTTGCCCAAAGCAACATAACATCCCCCGAACCCCTACCACTTCCTTGGCTATCCTTGGCTTAAGATTATTGTTAAAATATACGGAGGTACGACATGTACGAAAATCACGAGCTGCCGAAGACATATTCTCCGGCGGAATTTGAAGACCGAATTTATCAGAATTGGTGCGAGAAGGGCTATTTCACGCCTGATCCCACCAGCACCGCTCCCTCCTTCTCTGTTGTGATCCCGCCTCCGAACGTGACGGGTCAGCTGCATATGGGTCACGCGCTGGACGAGACCCTCCAGGACATTCTGGTGCGCTACAAGAGAATGCAGGGCTTTAACACCCTGTGGGTCCCCGGCACCGACCACGCCGGCATCGCCACCCAGATCAAGGTTGAGGAGAATCTCCGTGTCAACGAGGGGCTCACCCGCTACGACCTGGGCCGCGAGAAGTTCCTCGAGCGCGTTTGGGACTGGAAGCACCAGTACGGCAACCGCATCATCAACCAGCTCAAGAAGCTCGGCTCTTCCTGCGACTGGACCCGCGAGCGCTTCACCATGGACGAGGGCTGCTCCCGCGCCGTTCGTGAGGTATTTGTCAACCTGTACGACAAGGGTCTTATCTACCGCGGCCACCGCATCATCAACTGGTGCCCCCACTGTCTGACCGCGCTGTCCGACGCTGAGGTTGAATACAAGGATCAGCCCGGCAACTTCTGGCACATCAAGTACCCCATCAAGGGTACGGACGAGTATGTTGTCGTCGCTACCACCCGCCCCGAGACCATGTTCGGTGATACCGCTGTCGCCGTCAACCCCGAGGACGAGAACATGAAGCATCTGATCGGCAAGACGCTGATCCTGCCCGTTGTCGGCAGAGAGATCCCCGTCATCGCCGACGATTACGTTGAGATTGGCTTTGGTACCGGCTGCGTCAAGATCACGCCCGCCCACGACCCCAACGACTTCCTGGTCGGTCAGCGCCACAACCTGGAGCAGATCAAGGTCATGAACGACGATGCCACCATGAACGCCTATGCGGGCAAGTATGAGGGCATGGACAGATATGCCTGCCGCAAGGCATTGGTTGCAGATCTTGAAGCCGAGGGCTATCTGCTCAAGACCGAGCCTCACGACCACAATGTCGGCACCTGCTATCGCTGCGGTACCACCGTGGAGCCTCTCACCTCCGACCAGTGGTTCGTCAAGATGAAGCCTCTGGCAGAACCCGCCATCGAGGCAGTTGAGAACGGCTCGATCAACTTCGTTCCCGAGCGCTTCTCCAAGAACTACTTCAACTGGATGAACAACATCCTTGACTGGTGCATCTCCCGTCAGCTCTGGTGGGGTCACCGCATTCCCGCCTTCTACTGCGACGCCTGCGGCGAGATGACCGTCTCCAAGACCGATATCACCGTCTGCCCCAAGTGCGGCGCGCCCGTTCGTCAGGAAGAGGACGTGCTCGACACCTGGTTCTCCTCCGCGCTGTGGCCCTTCTCTACCCTCGGCTGGCCCGATAACACCGAGGATCTGAAGAAGTACTATCCCACCAGCGTCCTGGTCACCGGCTACGACATCATCACCTTCTGGGTCTCCCGTATGATCTTCTCGGGGCTTGAGCACATGGGTCAGAAGCCCTTCTCCACCGTTTTCATTCACGGTCTGGTGCGTGACGCGCAGGGCCGCAAGATGTCCAAGTCCCTCGGCAACGGTATCGACCCGCTGCTGATGATCGAGAAATACGGCGCCGACGCCCTCCGCTTTGCTCTCGCTACCGGTAACTCCCCCGGAAACGACATGCGCTTCTCGGATGAGAAGATCGAAGCGGCACGTAACTTTGCCAACAAGCTGTGGAACGCATCCCGCTTTGTCCGCATGAATCTGACCATCGACGAGATCAAGCTGCCCGCGGCGGCTGACCTTGCCACCGAGGACAAGTGGATCCTCTCCAAGTACAACACGCTGGTCAAGACCGTTCTCTCCTCCCTCGACAACTTCGAGGTGGGCGTGGCGCTCTCCGCCATCTACGATTTCACTTGGGATATCTTCTGCGACTGGTACATCGAGCTGACCAAGACCCGCCTGAGCGAAAAGGAGACCGCGGGCAATCTGGTGGCACAGAACGTGCTTGCCTACGTGCTGACCGGTATTCTCAAGCTGCTCCACCCCTTCATGCCCTTCATCACCGAGGAGATCTACCAGTCTCTGCCCCATGACTGCGAGAGCATCATGATCTCCGCTTATCCGAAAGCAGACGAGGCACAGGATTTCACCGCCGAGGCTGAGCAGATGGAGCGCGTGCTGAACGCCATCCGCGCTATCCGTACCCGCCGCAGCGAGATGAACGTTCTTCCCTCCCGCCGCGCAAAGCTCTATATTGCCACCAAGTACAACGACAGCTTCTGCGAAGCGACCGTTCCCTTCTTCGTGAAGCTGGCGTCCGCCTCCGAGGTGGAGATCGCCGAGAGCTTTGACATCAGCGCCGACAACTCGGTGCAGATCATCACCGATGCCGCTACCATCTACCTGCCGCTGGCTGACCTGATCGACTTTGAGAGGGAAAAGGCAAGACTGGCAGGCGAAGAAAAGAAGCTGGTCGGCGAGATCGAGCGTCTTGAAAAGAAACTCTCCAACGCAGGCTTTGTCGCCAAGGCTCCCGCCGCCGTGGTCGACGGTGAGAAGGCAAAGCTCGCCAAATACAAAGAAAACCTCGCAGGCGTCCGCGACGCGCTGGCGAAGCTCAACTAAAATCATTCCGCGCACAGACCGACAGGTCTGTGCGCGGATCTTTCTGTCCCGGCATAAAAATATTGACAATCCGACAAAATTCCCGTATAATGAAAATAGCCCCCGAAAGGAGGACTCAAAAATGAAACGACGCATCACCCTGATTGTTATCATTGTTGTACTTGTCATATCGGCGGCGCTGCTTGAAAATATGATCCTCGCTTGGATCACCCACCCTGCATTTACGCATGCGGATTATGTTTACGGGAATCGCATGGTCATCGACAATGAGACACCATTTGAATATGATGAGTCACTGATCATTCCCTATAATCGCGCGAGTTGGCTCGCCACTTCGGAAGACGGCGAGTACTATGCTATTTGGTATGATCTGGTGATGGAAGTCTCAACATGGAAAAAAACGCAGGCTATCTTAGGCAACAAGATCCTGCGGGAAAAGAACGGAATCTATTACACAGTATACAGCGGGTATGACAATCAAGTGGTCTATGTCATATTTGAACCCAACGAGCGCGGGACACTGATTTTGAGCGAATTTGTTTTTCACGATTCGGTGCATCAAGTCATCGACTATTGGACTGAGCTCTTCTATGAACAGGATCATCCCAAAGCAATCCTCGGCGATCGTCGCCCGCCCCCTGAAACCATTACCGTGGCGGATGCATTGGACAAAGCAGAAGGATTCCAAAACGACTTGTACTCCCTGCGTTATAATCTGCAAATAGACACCTTGCAGGAGCTCATGCTACAAGAGGAGATCGCCCAAACCTACCGTATGACCATCAACACCGCCTTTGACGGCATATATCTATTTGATTTTTACGTATATACGGACGGAACAGGATCACTCATCTATCGGCGCTACAATTCCGAAGATGGGCTATACAACAAGGGACTCTTTAACGATGTTACTTATCTTCTTACACAAGAGGAAACCGATTCCCTGCTATCCGTATGGCAGGAGGCAGACTTTTTCCAACTCTCCCCGGTGCATCCCCATGATACGGCGTTGATCATGGATGGTCAGCACATTTATCTGGAGGGGATGGACGATATTTGGCAGGTGGAAGAGGAAGGCGTCATATTTTGGAATTACCACATGATAGGTCTGCGCGACTGTACCCTGATCTACCCTGAATTCTACGCCATACATGACGCTCTGATCGCACTGGTGGAAGCCAAAGGCACTGAGGTACGGTTCAATTACCGACATGAGGAAGAGGAACTGCGAAAAAACACACCGTCGTAACATGAAGACGGCACAGCCCCGTCGGGGCTGTGCCGCAAATTTTATCTGTTTTATTTCACCGGTCTGAACGCCATTCCCTCAAAAACCGCCACGGCATCGCCGCGCACAAGCTGTGTGTGGCGGCGCCAATCGCGATCCTTCTGGGCGGCGGCGTTCTGCCTGTTTGCCTCATCTGCCCGCTCACGGAGAAGCGCGGCGGCGCGTTGTTTGTTCAGATATTGCGAGCGCTCCTCCATACAGAGTACGGTATCCCCCGTTGGGAGATATGTCGCCCGGACGGCAGACTCGGTCTTGTTGACGTGCTGACCGCCCTTGCCGCGGCTTTTGACCGTTTCATAGCGGATCTTTTCCGCATCAAATACGGTAAAATCCGCGCTTTGACAGAGCGACACATCCAAAAACCAGTTTTTGCGCTCGTGCGCGGGGCAGTAGGGGCTTTTGCAGACCCACAGCACCGAGCCGATCAGATGGGAGAGCTCTGCCGTGGTCTCGATCTTCACCGAGCGGTAGATATTGCGGTGACTGCCAATCGAGCGGTCAAGAATTTTTGCTTTTGGATCACGGCGGAGAATGTATTCCGCCAGCTTTGCCACGCCCAATTCGCACTCGGCGGGGCCTTGCCCCGAGCTGATCTGCAGGATCATCTCACTCACCTCCCGCCTTGAAATTGTAGAGCGGGACGATCCGCGAGATAATTTCAGCGGTCGGCGCGATCCTTTCGACGATCTCTGCCATCGGCTTATATGCCATGGGGCTCTCGTCGATGGTCTCGCGGGAGATACAGGTAGTGAAAATGCCCTGCATTTCTTTTTTGTACTGCGTCAGCGTAAAGGAATTGCGGGCATCCCCCCGCGCCATCAACCGTCCTGCCCCGTGGGGCGCGGAGCGGTTCCAATCGGCGTTGCCTTTCCCGACGCAGATCAGGCATCCGTCACGCATATTCATGGGAATGATCAGCCGCTCCCCTGCCTCGGCGCGGATCGCGCCCTTGCGGAGCAGGACGGTATCGCCCGTCACCTCCAAAAAATTGTGCGGACATTCGATCACGGCGTCCTCTCCGTTATCAGCCTTCCATTTCATCCCGGACATGATCCGCCGAATGATCGCCTCACGGTTACACCGTGCATAGCGTTGCAAAACGTCCACGTCGTGCAGGTAATCTGCCATCAGCCCGTCGGTCAGATAGGAAAAATCCCGATACCGATTGCCATGCTGTTCTACTGCCAGCTTCACGTAATGCTCGGCGACCTCCATGCCGAGATGACGGCTGCCCGAATGGACGGTCAACCAATAGTCGCGGTCGTTTTCACAGCCGACCTCGATAAAATGATTGCCGCCGCCCAGCGTCCCGATGCTTCGCCGCGCTTTATCCAGCTGAACATGGCGGGCGCATCTGAGCTTTTCCAATGCCTCGTCCATTTCGACAGGATAGCCGATCGGTTCGTCGTGGATCTTCATCCCCGCGGGGATGGCCGCGCGGATGATCTTGTCAAGCTGATGCAGATCGGGTCTGCCCTTCATTTTCAGCTTTTGCGCGGTCATGCCGCATCCGATGTCACCGCCAAGTAGAGCGGGAGCTACCCGCGCACGCGTCATCATAGCCGTGCCGACCACACATCCCTTCCCCGCGTGTACGTCGGGCATGACGCGGACGACACTCTCCCGTGCGATCTCGGCATCACACAGCGCGCGGATCATGCCCGCCGCGTTGGGCTCGAGTGTTTCCGTAAAAACCTGTGCCTCACCGCACGTCCCGCTGATGCTCAGCGGCACCTCATTTCGGGGGCGTTCGCACTTCGATGTAATGTTATGTTGTTTGTCCAAAGTATTGTCCTTTCGTGATTCAAAAAATTGTCGTTTGTTCTTCTGTTTGCCGTTTGGTACATCATGTGTAACACCTCCGTTTTTGTTTGATTGTCGATAAGATATCATAAATCGCCGTATTTGTCAAGTATATAATTGTAATCAAAACCACCGGTTGAACCGGTGGTTTGCACAGCCCCTATAAGGGGCAAATACAGGCGTAACCCCTAAAAGGGGTACAGAAGGTTTGATACCGCATTACAATCTCAGGCAGCCGCTCACGTGCGGCTGTCTATTTTTG
>JAFTMG010000107.1 GCA_017452525.1 Clostridia bacterium | reverse complement strand
ATTCTCTAAAAGAATTTCCGAGATCTGTTCTTGCACATACTTCTATGCTTTGTACTTCTCTCATTATTGTTCAATTTTCAATGACCGAACGATCCAAACGATCGCTTCTGCCGTTTTCGCGACAGCTTTGATATTATATCATAGAGATTTCAATTTGTCAACCCTTTTTTGGAATTTTTTTAAATATTTTTTATCTTACCGAAACACTTGATTTTTGGAGTGTCTTTCGTTATAATAGAAAGGAAGAATCTCTGCACACGAAAGGTGGATCAACCTATGAATAATCGCGTTTTGGTCATCAGCTCCGCCAATATGGACTTTGTGATGAAAATGAACACACTCCCCGCCGCAGGGCAGACTGTGATCGATCCCAACGGCTACTGCTACGTGCCCGGCGGCAAGGGCGCCAACTCCGCCGTCGCCTTCAAACGCTTGGGCGGTGATTGCGTTTTCTGCTGCAAGCTGGGCAGAGACTCCAACGGCGCGCTTTTGCGCCACGTATATGAAAAGGAGGGCATGGACACCCGATTCATCGCGACCGATGACGAGAACCCCACCGGTCTTGCCGCGATCATGGTCGAGTCGGACGGCGCGAACCGTATTGTCGTCTATCCCGGCTCCAACGCTACACTCAACGAGGATGACATTGACGCCGCACTGACCTCCTACCCCGACGCGCTCTATCTCCAGCTGGAGATCTCTCACAGCGCCGTGATCTATGCCGCAAACGCCGCCGCGAGAAAGGGCATTCCGATCTTTATGGATGCCGGCCCCGCGGATCCGAACTTTCCCCTGGAGCAGCTGCCTCGCCTGGAGGTCTTCTCCCCCAACGAGACCGAATGTGAGATCTTCACGGGGATCACGCCCGACACGCCCGAAAAATGCCTGCGCGCCTCGCTGGAGCTTCTCAAGCGCGTGGATGCCAAATATATCGTGCTGAAGCTGGGCGGACGCGGTTGCTTTGTCTGCGACGGCAACTATTATTACTGTGTCCCCTCCTACGACACCACGGTCGTGGACACCACCGCCGCAGGTGATGCCTTTACCGCCGGTCTGGTATTGCACTATCTGAAGAATGGCGACATGGTAAAGGCGGCACAGTACGGCAACGTGGTCGGTGCCATCACCGTCAGCCGCGCGGGTGCTTCCACCTCGATCCCGTCTGAGGCAGAGGTTGCAAAATTTATCGAAAGAAACGACATCAGCTTCTCATAACCTCAGTTTCTCATAAGCAAGAGCCCGAACGGCGTGCCGTTCGGGCTCTTGCTTATGATCTTATCCGTTTTTTCTCAATTCCCGATACAAGGAAAACGCCAGATAACCGTCCAGCGGGTTTCGGTAGTCCACCGCCTGAAAGCCTGCAGTTGCCAGCTCCGCGTCTGCCGCGGCGGCGAGTGTTGCTTTCACGGAAGCATGGGTGATCTCGTCCCCTTTGCCATACAGCTTCTGCTCACCAATGAGCCGTTCACACACCAACCAAAGGACGGACACGCGGTTTACCTCGTCGGCGCGGGGATACGAATGGCAGGGAGAATTTCCCTCCAAGCTGTACATCGCCGTGACAAATGCGCGAATATCCTCGCAAGCCTTCCCATCTCCACATACATCAAGCAGGGTGATCATCCGCTCGCAAAAAACCTCCGTGCAGTCAAACCAAAGCCACTCGGAAGAGAATGCTCCCATGTTGAGCCTTCCGACGTCATCGATCAAGGAAACGAAAAAGCTGCTGTAATAATCTTGTACGGCGCTCTCATCCTCCAATTCGGCGCAACGGGCACGGATCGACTCCCGTCTCCCGTTTTTGTTCGCGCGTCTCCAGCAACGGTACAGCACCGTCAGTGCCTCGTCTTCTTTTTTACTCCCTATGCGGTCATTCACCAAACGCTTCACTCCCATCCGACATCTTGTTCCTTTTCCACGGTCCCCGCAGGTCCAGTCGCGGAAAAGCAAATGATATCCTGATCATTATATCACGGTCTTGACCGAATGACAAGCATTTTTCATTTATTCGGGAATCTCAAAGCAAACGAAATACGGCGCGGTAAAAGTTTTTTCAAAGCGGTAATGTCCCGGCTCCAAGGGGTAGAGATGTTCCGATAGGTTGATCTTAAGCTCTTCCTCGCCGTCGATCTCCATATATCGGGCAATGGCAATAAACGAAGAATCGCGCATCGCGACCGGGCGCCATTCGCCGTCAATGTGGCAGAGGAGGCGGTAGTTCTCACCGAAGGTAATGCCAAATCGGTCGGTCGCGTGCTCGGTCAGCACCAGCGTCAAACTCGTGGGAGTAACGTCCTTTGCCGTCACCGTCAAGGCAGGGCCCTGCGAATCTCCCTGCACCGCTTTGGCGACGTCAGCCTCCGTCGGCACGGTCAGCGTATATTCGGGCACCTCAAAATAAGTATAATGTGTCGCACTCATCTCGCCACCGCAAAGGATGGCGCAACGGTATACCCCCGCCTCGGGGAAACGCGGCAGAGCAAAATGCAGCTGAAGCGGCGCAAGGAAGTGGCACGTATCCATCGTTTCCGCCTGCGCGATCTCCTCCTGCCCGGACAGCGGTACCCACTCGCCTGCCGTATATTTTTCAAAGATCGGCATACGGGACAGCGTCAGACTGCCCGTTTCGGCACCGTTTAACATATGAACGGAAACCTCAATGCCATTCGGAACGGTATACACTGCCGACATGCTCACGCCATGTTCCTCCCGTGCCGAGGGGTCCGAGATCTCAGGGCGGTGCTCGGTCGGTACGTCGGCAAGGGACAGGACGGGATCCTGCGGGATCTCCGTTTTGATCGGATCCTCCGTTGAAATATTCCCCGCGTCTTTTCCACAGCCGAAGGATGCCAACAACAGTACTGCCAGACATCCGGCAAGCCATGCCCTGCAACGGTATTTCTTCATATATTTTTCCTCCTTGAAGTTATTCCCCAATCTCAAAATATGCATAATAAGTGATAGTCACAGGCTCTCCGTTCACCATAGTAGAAAAAGCTTTGTTCAACCGATAGTATCCGGGGTTGAGAGACATGCCGTTTTCCTCAAGTTCCACCGTTTCCCGATACTCTTGACGCGCGGTGTCATGGTAATACGGCTCCGGAAACGCACGGTCCGGACCTACACCGACCCAGCCGTTTTCCTCGAAGCGTTCTATCCCGTATCTGGGCTCATAGCCGACATCAAACCGGCTCCTGTCCTTCGCCCGCAACGTAAGTGTTGCCTGTGTCGGGCTGACATTCTCGACCGTCATGACCAGCGGAGCGTCAGCGCGGCTTGCCGCAGGACATTCCGCCTCACTCGGCACAAGCCACACCTTTCCGGGACTGTCTTCCACGGCAGTATCGAGCTCGGTCAGCGATACCGGGTCGGCAGACGTGATCCCCGCAGGCTCGGCGGATGTTGTATTATCCGTTTTCTCCGCTTTCTGCGCCTTGCCGCATCCGATAGAACCGAGTATCAGTATCCACGTCAAAATTCCGATGGATATACGTTGTAGACGCGTCATAATGGACTGCCTCCTTTTCGTTAAGCTCTGTTCACTTTTCGTGTCCTCACCTATATAGACGTAAAAAACGTCCTCTGCGTTACACCTTTTTCAAAAAGAAAAAGTTTTTTTAATATTTTTCACACGGCGCGAAAACGATTTGACATCCCATGCAAAATGTGCTATACTATAAGATGTATCAGAATGCCCAAAGGAAAGGAGCGTGTATTATATGGTCAGGATCACGGAGGTACTGCCCCACAGCAGGGCGGCGGCACGGGGTATCCGCGCGGGAGATATGCTGATCGCCATCAACGGCGAGGAGATCACCGACGTGCTGGATTACCGTTTCCATCTGGCAAGCAATATCATTAAGCTGACGCTGACGCGCAACGGAGAAGAATTCACCGCTGTCATTCACAAGCAGCAATACGACGACATCGGATTGGATTTCGAGACCCCGCTGATGGATCAGAAGCACACCTGCACCAATCGCTGTATCTTCTGCTTTATCGACCAGCTCCCCAAAGGCTTGCGAGACACGCTCTATTTCAAGGACGACGACTCCCGTCTCTCCTTCCTGCACGGCAACTACATCACGCTGACCAATCTGCGGGATGCCGACATCGACCGCATCATCCGCATGCACATCTCCCCCGTCAACATCTCCGTTCACACCACCAACCCCGAGCTTCGTGTGAAAATGATGAAGAACAAGCGGGCGGGCGAGGTGCTTGCCTACCTGAAGCGGCTTGCCGACGCGGGCATCACCCTTTGTGGGCAGATCGTTCTCTGCCGCGGCATCAACGACGGCGAGGAGCTGACCCGCACCATGCACGATCTGGCGGCGCTCTTCCCCGCACTGTCCAGCGTCTCCATCGTCCCCACGGGGCTGACCAAGTTCCGCGACGGACTCTATCCCCTCACACCCTTCTCCCCCGAAGAATGTGCCGCCGTCATCGCGCAGGTCAACGCCTTTGGCGATGCCTGCCTGAGGCACTACGGCTCCCGCCTCTTCTTCTGCGCCGATGAATTTTACATCAAAGCGGGTCTGCCGCTGCCGGGTGAGGAGTACTACGAGGACTATCCTCAGATCGAAAACGGTGTCGGCATGATCACCTCGCTGGAGAGCGACATGGATTTCGAGCTGACCGCCCCCGATTTTGACGAATACTATCCCACGAAGGGAAAGCTTCCCCGCCGCGTGACGATCGCCACGGGTATGGCGGCAAAGGACAGTCTTTGCGCCATCGCCGCCCGCATCTGCGAAAAGGTGCCGGGACTTGACGTAGAGGTCGTTCCCATCGTCAACCGCTTCTTCGGCGAGACCATTACAGTGGCGGGATTGCTGACCGGCAGGGATCTCTCCGAGCAGCTCAGCGGACGGGACCTGGGAGATCTTTTGCTCATTCCCGAAACGACCCTGCGCGCCGAACGCGACCTCTTTCTTTGCGGCATGAGCCCGCAGGAGCTGGCAAACACACTGCGCACCCCCATCTCGACGGGAGGCAAAACTGCCGCCGAGATGCTCTGTGCCCTGCTCGGCATTAACCCACCCGAGTGGGATACGAAATAACCACCGATACCATTGCCCCGAACCGCGGGCTGAAAGGAGTTTTTTATGGAATTCATTATTATGATCGCAATCGTTTTGATCGCCCTCGGCGTTCTGTGCTTCGGAGGCGCCGTCTATGCCTTTGCGCGCCACAAAAAAGGGATCGCCGCCGGCTGCGCTCTGCTGGGTGTTGTCATGGCAATCGCCCTGCTGATCGTCCCCATGTCCATCCACGTCATCCAGAGTGGTGAGGTCGCCGTTGTCAAGCACCTCGGCAAGGTCAAGGATGAGGAACGCATGGCAGGTACTTACTTCGACTTCTGGATCACCGACAAATACGAGGTCTACGACGCCACCGTCCAGACGGTGGACCTGACCTTCTCCGCCTACTCCGCCGATGCCCAGACGATGGACGTCACCATGACGCTCCAATATCAGATCATCCCCGAAAAGGCATCCGACGTGGCGACCCAGTACGGTACGCTGAGCATTCTGCAAAACCGCATTACATCCGTATCCACCGAAAAGGCAAAATCCGTCCTCTCCAAGGATAAGGCAATGGATATCATTGCCAACCGCGCGCAGATGTCTCCCGCGGTGGAGGAATCCATCATCGCCGCCATCGGCGAAAACTATTTCGTCAACGTCGTTGCCGTCGTCCTCACCGACCTGACCTTTACCGACGCTTTCGAGCTGGCGGTTGAAGAAAAGATGATCGCAGAGCAGGCAAAGCTCAAGGCGGAATACGACAACCAGACCAAGGTGGCGCAGGCACAGGCAGAAGCGGATGCCAAGCTCGCCGCCGCAACGGCTGAGATCCAGATCGCGCAGGCGCAGGCAGATGCCGAGCTGAAAAAGGCGCAGGCAAAGATCGAGATCGCCAAGGCAGAGGCGGAAGCCAAGAAGGTCGCCGCGGAGGCAGAGGCAGAGGCAAACCGCATCATCGCCGAATCGCTCACGCAGGAGATCCTGGATAAGATCATGGCTGACAAATGGGACGGCAAGCTCCCCACCGTGGTCGCCGGCGCGGACGCCAGCATGGGCATGATGCTGCCTGATATGACAGAGTAAGGAGGGTCCATCCATGTCCAAACCCATTGTTGCCGTCGTCGGTCGCCCCAACGTCGGCAAAAGCACACTTTTTAACAAGCTGATCGGCGAGCGCCGTTCGATCGTGGAGGACACCCCCGGTGTCACCCGCGACCGCATCTACGGTGAGACCGAATGGAACGGCCGCCGTATGGTACTGATCGACACCGGTGGCATCGAGCCGAAGACCAACGATATCATCCTTGCCCAAATGAAGACGCAGGCGCAGATCGCCATTGACACCGCCGACGTCATCGTCTTCGTCTGCGACGTGCAGACGGGTCTGGTCGCCGACGATAAGGAAATCGCCACCATGCTCAAAAAGAGCGGCAAGCCCGTGATCCCCTGCGTCAACAAGTGCGACAAGGTCGGCATGCCTCCCTTTGAATTTTATGAGTTTTATGAGCTCGGCTTCAAGCAGGATCCCATCGCCCTCTCCTCGGTACACGGCAGCGGCACGGGCGATCTGCTGGACGCCATCGTTGCCGAGCTTCCCTCCGAGAACGGCGAGGAGGAAGAGGACGACAGCATCAAGGTCGCCGTTATCGGCAAGCCCAACGCGGGCAAGTCCTCCATCATCAACCGTATGGTAGGCGCGGACCGTTGCATCGTCTCCAACATCGCGGGCACCACCCGCGATGCCATTGATACCACGCTGACCAACGAATTCGGTAAATACAACCTGATCGACACCGCGGGTATCCGCCGTCAGTCCAAGATCAACGATGCCATCGAGCGCTACAGCGTGCTTCGCGCCCACATGGCGGTGGAGCGCGCCGACGTATGTCTCATCATGATCGATGCCACCGAGGGCATCACCGAGCAGGACGAGAAGATCGCCGGCATCGCCCACGAGGCGGGCAAAGCAAGCATCATCATCGTCAACAAATGGGATCTGGTGGAGAAGGACAACCACACCGTTAAGGAATTCACCGACAAGATCCGCGTGGCGCTCGCCTATATGCCCTATGCTCCCATTCTCTTCGTCTCGGCGAAGACGGGTCAGCGTCTGAATCAGGTCTTTGAGCATATCAATTACGTCCGCGAGCAGTCCACCCTGCGCATCTCCACGGGTATGCTCAACGACGTGCTCAGCGAGGCGACCACCCGCACCCAGCCTCCCTCCGACAAGGGCAAGCGCCTGAAGATCTATTACATGACGCAGATCAGCGTCACGCCCCCCACCTTCGTCATCTTCTGCAACAACATCGAGCTGTTCCATTTCTCCTATCAGCGTTATCTCGAGAATTGCCTGCGCGAGACCTTCGGCTTCCGCGGCACGCCCATCAAGCTGATCATCCGCCAGCGCGGCGATGAAAGCACCAAGGGCTCAAAAATGTAAGGAGGGTCCCATGAGCAAGATTACCGCTGTGATTTTTGATTTCAACGGCACCCTGTATTTCGACTCTCACCTCCACATTGAAGCGTGGAAGCGCTTTCTGAAGCTTCACAGCTTCCCCGCCATGACGGACGAACAATTCAAGGAGAAATTTCTCGGCCGCAATAACGCCGAGATCATGGAGATGCTGCACGGACGTCCCCTCCCCGCGGACGAGCTGGACGCGCTGGCAGAGGAAAAGGAAGCCATTTACCGCGACATCTGCCGCGAACGCCCCGACGAGCTGAAGCTGGTCGCCGGCGCGGAAGCGTTCTTCGACGCGCTCAAGGCAAACGGCATCCCCTTCACCATCGCCACCGGATCGGGCAGATCCAACGTAGATTTCTACTTTGACGTATTCCGCCTTGACCGCTGGTTTGACTATTCCCGCGTGGTGTATGACGACGGCAGTCTGCCCGGTAAACCCGACCCCGCCGTTTATCTCAAGGTAACGGCGCTGATCGGCAAGGATCCTGCCGAGTGCATGGTGTTTGAGGACTCCTTCTCGGGCATCCATTCAGCGCACAACGCGGGCATCGGCCGTATTGCCGCCATCTCTCTCCCCGAAAACATCCCTTACGTCAAAGAGCTCGGCATTGCCGATATCATCGCGACCGATTTTACCGACCCTTCGGTCTTCGGTCTGTTCTGACGCCTGTAGAAACGAGGTAACACCTATATGTTTATTGATTACGTACAGATCCACCTGAAAGCAGGTGACGGCGGTGCGGGCGCGGTCGCGTTCCACCGCGAGAAATACGTCTCCCACGGCGGTCCCGACGGCGGAGACGGCGGACGCGGCGGCAACATCATCTTCCGCGTCGACACGGGACTGAACACCCTGCTCCCCTTCCGCTACAAGAAGAAATTCATCGCCCAGAACGGCGAGAACGGAAAGGGAAACAAATTCCACGGTAAAAACGGCGAGGACATCACCATCCTCGTGCCCCCCGGAACGCTGATCAAGGATGCCGAAACGGGCAAGATCATCAAGGATATGTCCGACGACGAGCCCTTCGTCTGCTGCAAGGCAGGCCGCGGCGGCTGGGGCAACCGCCATTTTGCCACCGCGACCCGACAGATCCCCATGTTTGCCAAGAGCGGCACCAAGGGTGAGGAACGGGACGTGATCCTGGAGCTGAAGATGCTGGCGGAGGTCGGTCTGATCGGCTATCCCAGCGTCGGAAAATCCTCCATCCTCGCCCGCATCAGCGCCGCCAAGCCCAAGATCGCGGCATACCACTTCACCACCCTCTCCCCCAATCTCGGCGTAGTCCGCACCGGTGAGGAAAGCGGCTTCGTTGCCGCCGACATTCCGGGACTGATCGAGGGCGCCGCCGACGGCGCGGGACTGGGACACGAGTTCCTCCGCCACATTGAGCGTTGCCGTCTGCTCTGGCACGTGGTCGACGTTTCCGGCTCCGAGGGGCGCGATCCCGTTCTGGATATCGAAGCCATCAATCTGGAGCTTTCCCGCTACAGCGAGACGCTGGCAAAGCTCCCTCAGCTGATCGTTGCCAACAAGAGCGACATAACCGATCTGGAGGACGAGAGCGTGAAGGAGTTTGAGACTTACGTGACCGCCTCCGGCTGGCAGCTGCTTTACGTTTCCGCCGCAACGGGCGAGGGTCTGCAGGAGCTGGTCCGCATCACCTCACGGCTCTTGGAGGAGCTGCCGCCGCTGACCGTTTACGAAAGCGAGATCTCCCCCGAGGAGCAGGCGATCCGCTCTGCCAAGGGCGGTGCCGCCAACAAGGAAACGGTCATCACCCGCGCCGACAACGGCACCTTCATCGTGGAGGGCGAATGGCTCTACAATCTGGTGGGACAGACCAATTTTGAGGACTATGAATCCCTCAACTTCTTCCAGCGTGTACTGCAGAAGAGCGGTGTGTTTGAAATGCTGGAGGAGCGCGGCTGCCGCGACGGCGATAGCGTTTCCATCTATGATTTTGAATTTGATTTTGTAAAATAACGGATTACGGAGGTATCCCATGAATATCTGGCATGACATTGACCCGCAACAGATCAAAAAGGACGATTTTTCCGTTTTGATCGAGATCCCCAAGGGAAGCAAGTGTAAATACGAGCTGGACAAGTACACCGGTCTGCTTCGTCTGGACCGCATTCTGTATACCTCGACACACTATCCCGCCAACTACGGCTTCATTCCACGCACCTACGCGGACGACGGAGACCCGCTGGACGTTCTGGTGATCTGCGCTGAGACCATTTACCCCATGACCCTGATGCGCGTATATCCCATCGGCGTCATGCGCATGGTGGACAGCGACGCGCAGGACGACAAGATCATCGCCGTTCCCTTCTCCGACCCCAACTATAACAACATCTCCTCCATCGACGAGCTGCCTCCTCACATTTTTGACGAAATGATGCATTTCTTCACCGTCTACAAGCAGCTGGAGAGCAAGACCACCGCAGTCAAGACGCTGTTTGGCAGAGACGTTGCCGAGCAGATCATTCAGGATGCCATCGACTCCTACAATCAGAAGTTCGGATCCGATCCTTCCATCCACGCGTTCTGATACTGCAACACACAAAAAACGGCATCGCCTCGGCGATACCGTTTTTTGTTATGATTCAGACTTTTTTCCACGTCCTGGGGCTGAACAGGATCAGCACCGGCAGAATCTCCAGTCTGCCCAGCAGCATAGTAAAGCTCAAAAGGATCTTGGAAAATATGCTGTAATTTGCGTAACTTGCATACGGCCCGATTGCTTCAAAGCCCGGACCGATATTGGAGATGCAGGCAAGCGATGCGGAAAAATTGCTGAAAAAGCCATGCTTTACAGTATAAGTACCCGCATCCGACACAACAGTGATCATCTCTCCGTTGATCGGATCAAACGCAAGCAGGAAAGTCACCAACACCAGTATAAAGAAATACAGCGTAATAAATGCATGGACATCATTGATCGTTTTCTCTTCCAGCGTTTTTTCTTCAAATTTTGCCTTGGGCACGTATCTTGGATTGATCAGCTTTCGAATATTGATATACGAGCCCTTTAATGCGATTATGATACGGGACAGCTTGATTCCACCGGCAGTAGAGCCCGCCATTCCACCAATGAACATCGCTACAACCAATACGGTCACGGAAAGCATGGGCCAAGCATGAAAATCCGTAGTGGAAAAGCCCGTTGTCGTCATCAGCGACGCTACTTGGAACAAAGAATGGCGGAATGCCTCTTCCGTTGTATATGTCTGTGGAAAGGCCTCCAATTGCCTGAACAAGCCCAGAAAAACGAATCCCACCGCCGCAACAACGAGCAAAATATAGCTTTTGAATTCCTCGCTTCGGAAGATCGCCTTGATCTTACCGATCAGAATCAAATAATATAAGCTGAAATTGCAGCCGAACAGGATCAGAAAGACCGCAATGACATATTGTGAAAAGGGGTGGAACAGCTCCATACTTCCGGGTATAAATCCAAAACCGCCTGTACCGGCGCTGCCAAAAGCTGTTAGAAAGCTGAAGAAAAGCTGTTCGCTTTCATACCCGGGAATCGGTTCATCCATCATCAAAAACACGATCTCCAAAACCGTCAGCCCCAGGTAGATCAAATAAAGTATGCGGGTTGTAACCGTCATCTTGGATACGATCTTTCCCACTTGGGGCCCGGGGCTTTCTGCACGAAGCAGATGCATGGAAGATCCCTCATTGCTTTCGGGAATAAAGATCAACACAAACACCAGAATTCCCATACCGCCGATCCAATGAGAAAAGCTACGCCAAAAAAGAGAAGAATGAGACAACACCAAAATATCGGTGATCACACTTGCCCCCGTCGTGGTAAAGCCGGACATGATCTCAAAGCAGGCGTCGATATAATTCGGGATCTCTCCGTTGATCACGAACGGCATGGCACCGAACAGTGTCATGACGATCCATACCATGGCTGTCAAAGCAAAGCCTTCTTTTTGATACAGCGTGTTTTGCATCGGCTTGGGGATCTGCATCGCCCCTCCGAACAGCGCTAATAGGATGATCGGAACCGCAAAAGCCAAAATATGCTTTGGGGATTCGTGATAGATCAAGCCAACGCACAGCGGTACAAGCATCAAAACACTTTCCAGAATCATGACCTTGCCCAGAATTCTACCTATTTTCAAAAAATTCATGCTATAGTGCCACCTTACTCAAAAATATCTGCCAAATCGTCAAAATTCTTATGTGTGGTAACAACGATAACATTATCGCCATGCTGGATACAGGAATTACCGTTTGGAATGATGACCTCAGACTGACGTATGATACATGCCACCAAGCAATTTTCCTTGAGTCTCAGCTCCTTGAGCGGCTTATCATAAAACCGCTCTTGCTTTTTCGCCAGAAATTCCAGTGCCTCCACTTGGTTTTTGACCAGACGGTAAAGCGTCAGGACATTGCTTCCCCTCTTATTGGCAAGCGCGCGGATATAACTGATCACACTATCCGCCACGATGTTTTTCGGCGAAACATTATTGTTGATTCCAAGCTCTCTCAGCAGACCGTACAGATCATCGCTCTTGATCTGCGTGATCGTTTTTTTCACCTTCATTTTATTGGCAAACATGGAAACGATCATGTTTTCCTCGTCAATATCGGTCAGCGCAATAAAGGCATCCATTGCCTCGATCCCCTCCTCCAGGAGCAGATCATGCCGCGTCCCATTGCCGTGGACCACGGTAACGCGCGGAAGACTTTCCGCCAACATATCCGCATTTTTTTTGTCGTTTTCGATCAGCTTAACACGATATTTCTTTTTGGAAAGCTCATCGGCAAGATAATATCCGATCTGACTTCCACCCACGATCATAATATTGCGCAAACGGTAATTTACAAGATTGATCTCAGCAAGAAAGTCTCGCAGGGATTTGGCATCTGAGGTAAAATGGATCCTATCTCCCTCACAGATCATGAAATTACCGGTCGGGATGATTACTTGCTCGCCGCGTTGCACCGCACAGATCAGTACCTTAGATGTCAGCTTCTGACCCAAAGAGATCAAGCTTTCTCCAATCAGCGCACAGCCCGCCTCCGCCACGATCTCCACCAAAAGAACCTTGCCGTTGGCAAAATGCTCGACCTGCGCGATCGGAGGCAGGTTGATCAGATTGAATATCTCGGAAGCGGTCTCTTTTTCGGGATTTACGATCACCGAAATACCCAGCTCATCCTTCATATCCATGATCTGTTTCCTGTATACAGGATTTCTGACACGTGCTATGGTATTTTTCACACCGGCTTGCTTGGCAACAAGACATGCAAATACATTCAGTTCATCGCTGTTTGTCATCACAATTGCCAGATCGGCTGTTCGCATTTTGGCTTCTCGCTGAATATCCACACAAGCGCCGTTTCCTACCACACCCAGCACATCGTATTTTTCAATCAATTGCTCGATCTTATCTTTATCTTCATCAATGATGGTAATAGTATGGCCGCCCTCGTCCGCAAGGCTTTTCAATATAGTTCTGCCAATCGTTCCCATACCGATAATTACGATCTTCATTTATAGCTGTCTCCTGTGCCTTGAAATCTGTTTGAACATTATAGCATAAAGTCGAAAAAAAATCAATCATTATTTCAAAACAAACATACTTGATTCAATCATTCTTTATAAAAAACACCGCCGCGCTTTTGCGCGGCGGTGCGGTGATCGGTTATGATCAGCTCTGGATGTCCTCGAAGGACTTAACGATCTTCTTCAGACCGTTTTCCAGAGGCTTCTTGTACTGTGCCAGACGGCTTGACCATGCGGCACCGGCAGCTGCTGCCTTAGAGGGGATCTCGGACATGTACTGCAGGTCCTTGGAGAACACACGACCCAGGTCGAGATTGATGGTATCGTGAACGATATCGAACATCTCTGCCTCTTCGGAGGTCTCGGAGTACTTCAGCTTCATGTTGGTCTCAAACAGTGCGGGCGTGGTCTGACGGTAACCCTCGGAGCCCCAGCACTCGATCACGGCGGTCATCTCGGAGAGTCTGTTCTCCTCCACGTCAGCCATGATACCGTACAGGGTAATGGGGTTTGCAAGAACGGAGATGTACTCTTCCTGCTCCAGATCATACAGAGGTGTGGGAACCAGACCGTAGGAGAACTCTACCTCAAGCAGATTTCTCTTTGCGTAGTAGGTACGGTTCTGGCAGAAGAGAGCGCGCTCCTGCTTGAAGATGGTACCCATATCGCCACTGATATTCCAGTCGGTACCGATGCAAACTGCACCCAACTTGTCGACCAGGTCAACCGCCTTCTCAGAGGAGTAGTCGGGAGAGATGATCATGAAATCGGTGTCATGCAGGTCGACCAGACGAAGCCCTGAGCCGGTATAGAAGGCGTCCAGACCGTAGTCAACGCCGACAAAGCCGAAGAAGTCGTTTGCATCTTCCTGACCGTTGTTGTTCAGGTCCTGATACGTATTGGTGGTCAGCTCGATCAGCTTATCGATGGTCCACTGCTTGCTGCGAACCAGCTCATAGGGATCTTCCAGCTGATATTGCTTGATCAGATCCTTGTTGATCCAGATGGTATACATCATGTGCAGCACGTTGGTGGAGCAGTCACCGGTGATGAAGTAGATCGCGTCACCAATGGTAACGGTGCTGGTGATACAATCAGGCCACCAAGGCTGTTCCAGATTGATGTAGTTATCATCGATATCGTTCAGGTTGTAGTACAGACCTCTGGTCGAGCAGACAGCGGCAGTACGGGAGTAGGTCGGAATGATATCAAAATCACGGGAGCCGGACTGATATGCATTCTGAACGTACATAGCAAAATCCGCAATGTAGCTGTTGGAGCCTTCGATCTGAGTAAAGGTGAGGTCAACGCCCAATCTCTCCTCAATGGTCATGTTACGGTTGTAGATGGCGTCATCGACCAGGATACCCGTCTGATCCAGGATCTCAAACTCGTTTTCCTCTGCCTTCCAGTTCAGAACGGAAACAACATCACCGTTATAGTCCAGCTCCTCGGGCAGATCGTCCTTCCAATAACCGTCGGCGTCATAATTATTCGGATCGTCCTTGGGGTCTGCGTAGGTGACCTCGGTAGCGGCGGTCGTGCCGTCTGCCTCGCCCTGCGCAGCGGTGGTGGTTGCAGCGGGATCGTCGGTCTTACCGCCGCAGGCAACGACGGTAGCAAGCATCAGGATCGCCAGCATCAACGCAGTGATTCTTTTCAAAGCCTTCATTCTTTTTTTGGCTCCCCCTTTTGGGGAAGCAAACTCCTCCTTCTTTGAGTTTAAGGATTACGAAGAATATTATACCATTCTTTCGTATCAAAGTCAACGGCACTTTTTGACATTCTCCAAATAACACATATAAATATATGTTTTTTTATTCATCCTGCACAAGTGATAACAGAAAACAAGCACCGTGCCGCGGCACGGTGCTTGCGTTATGATCGGAATCAGCCCTGGATCTTTTCAAATGCGGTAATGATCTTCTTCAGACCGTTTTCCAGAGGCTTCTTGTACTGTGCCAGACGGCTTGCCCATGCGGCACCGGCCTCGGCAGCCTTGGAGGGGATCTCGGACATGAACTGCAGGTCCTGAGAGAATACACGGCCCAGATCGAGGTTGATGGTGGAGTGAACGATATCGAACATCTCTGCCTCGTCGGAGGTCTCGGAGTACTTCAGCTTCATGTTGGTCTCAAACAGCGCGGGGGTGGTCAGGCGGTAGCCCTCAGAGCCCCAGCATTCGATGTCAGCGGTCATCTCGGAGAGTCTGTTTTCCTCCACGTCAGCCATGATGCCGTACAGGGTAATGGGGTTTGCCAGCACGGAGATGAACTGCTCCTGCGCATCGTCAAACTTCGGGGTGGGGACCAGACCGTAGGAGAAGTCTACCTCCAGCAGATAGTTCTCAGCATAGTAGGTGCGGTTCTGGCAGAAGAGAGCGCGCTCCGCCTGGAAGATCAGGCCCATCTCACTGCCGATGTACCAGTCGTTACCGGTGCAACGAGTGCCCAGCATATCGACCAGGTCAACTGCCTTCTCGGAGGAATAATCGGGGGAGATCATCAGAAAATCGTCGCCTGCCAGCTCGACCAGACGAAGCCCGGAACCGGTATAGAAGGCATCCAGACCGTAGTTTACGCCGACGAAGCCGAAGAAGTCGTTCTCATCCTCCTGACCGTTGTTGTTCAGATCCTGGAAGGTATCGGAGGTCATGGTGAAGAGCTTTTCCAGCGTCCACTTGTTGTCGCGGACCAGCTGAACGGGGTATTCCAGATTGTACTCGGAGATCAGATCCTTATTGAACCACATGGTGTACATCATGTGGAGCACGTTGGTAGAGCAGTCGCCGGTGATGAAGTAGATCGCGTCGCCGATGGTGACGGTATCGGTGATACAGTCGGGCCACCAGGGCTGTTCCAGATTGATGTAGTTGTCGTCGATCTCGTTCATGTTGTAGTAGAGACCTCTGGTGGAGAGGATCGCGGCGGTACGGGAGTAAGTCGGAATGATATCGTACTCACGCGCGCCGGACTGGTAAGCGTTCTGAACCGCCTGAGCAAACTCTGCCATGTAGTCCACGCTGCCGTTCTGCTCGGTGAACTTCAGCTTGACGCCGAGTCTTTCTTCCACGTTGGTGTTACGCTGGTAGATCGCGTCGTTGACCAGAGTACCGGTGATCTCTTCGATCTCGAACTCGGGCTTCTCGGAGTCCCAGTGGAGAACGGAGACCTCGTCGTCCTGATAGTTCAGATCGTCGGGAAGGTCGTCCTTCCAATAGCCGTTTTCATCCAGATTGTCATCCACGGCGGGTGCGGTGGTAACTTCGCCCTCTGCCGCGGTCGTGGTGGTGCCTGTTGCGTTGGTGACGTCTCCCTCATTGCCGCTCTTGCCGCAGGCGATCGCCGCGGTACACATCAGAACAGCAAGGAAAAGAGCGATCACTCTCATCATGTTTTTCATGGTGTATCATTGCCCCGAAGGGCAACCTCCTCCTTATAAATAATAACTTATATAGTTTACCACAAATGCAAAGAAAAAGCAATACTTATTTTGCAAATATCACCAAAAAAACACCGTTTTCCCCTGTTAAAGCGACTTTTTCTTTTCCGAAGGTTGCAAACGCGGCGGAAACGATGTATAATAAGAAGTAGAATCACACAGCGAAGGAGCAACATCATGGAACATTCCCTTCCCACCCATTGGACCGCCATTTCCCCCTACGAGATCGACCATACCGTCCGCCGGATCGGCAAGGATTGGATGCTGATCTGCGCGGGCGACCGCGAGCATGCCAACGCCATGACCGCCAGCTGGGGGTGCATGGGAGAGCTTTGGAACAAGCCCGTCTGTGTCGGCTTCATCCGCCCGCAGAGGCACACCTATACACTGACCGAGAGCCACGACCGCCTCTCCTTTGCCTTTTTTGATGAAGACTACCGCTCCGCGCTGCGGTATTTCGGCACCAAAAGCGGACGCGACGAGGACAAATTCGCCGCCACCGGTCTGACCTGCGCTTACCGCGAGGACGGCGTCCCCTACCCCGCGCAGGCGCGCATGGTCCTGTTCTGCCGCAAGCTCTACACCGACGTGCTCCGCAAGGACGCGTTTCTCGACCCCGCTCTTCTGGCACACTACAAGGCGGAGGATTTTCACCGCATGTACGTCTGTGAGATCGAAGAGGTTTGGGTCCGCGCATAACGGAACGAAATGATGAAAACGGAGGAATCACATATGGAACACCGCATGCCCTTACGGCTCTCACCCGTGCTTAAGCAAGCACTTTGGGGCGGCACACGCCTTGCCGACACCTATCAGATGGGAAATGAGGGAGAACAGATTGCCGAGGCGTGGTTGCTGACCTGCCGTGAGGACGGCATGAGCACCATTCTCGGCGGTGCCTGCGACGGAATGACGCTGGCTGACTATCTGGCCGCCTATCCGGATGCCGTCGGCACCCGGGTCCGCACGGACCGCTTCCCCCTGCTGATCAAATGGATCGACGCGGAAAAGGATCTATCCATTCAGATCCACCCCGACGACGCCTATGCCGCGGCGCACACCTCCGATCTGGGCAAGACTGAGATGTGGTATATCGTGGACGCGGCGCCCGATGCCGCCATCATTTACGGCATGAAGGAGGATTATTCTGCCGCGGAGATCCGCCGTGCGCTGGAAAACGGCACCCTGGAGCGGCTGATGCGATATCAGCCCGTGAAGGCGGGCGAGACCTACTTCATCCCCGCCGGGCTGGTACACGCCATCGGCAAAGGGATCCTGATCGCCGAGATCCAGCAGAATTCCAATACCACCTACCGCGTTTACGACTACAACCGACGGGACGCGGACGGCAAGCTCCGCCCCCTCCACATTGAGCAGGCACTGGCAGTGTTGGAAAGCACCGACACCTCGCAGGTGAGCAGCCGCGCCTCGTCCGACCCCACCGTGATTGCCGATTGCCCCTACTTCCGCGTGCGGAAGCTGGAGCTGCGGGAGGAGACCGCCATGCTGAACGTCGGCACCGACCGTTTTCTCCACTTGATGTGCCTCTCCGGCAGAGCCCTGCTCACGTCAGGCGGCATCGACTACGCCGTTCGCCCCGGAGACTCTTACTTCATCCCCGCGGGTTGCGGAGACATCGCGCTGGAGGCAGAGGAGGCAAGCCTGATCCTTTCCACCCCATAAATGCTGAAAACCTGCGGATCCTCGGACCCGCAGGTTTCTCTTATGATTCACCGGAAATGACAAAGGAATAAACGGGCTGTCCGCCGGGGATGACGGTGATGTCGGCAGGGTGGCCGATTCCGTTTTCAATCTGCTCGCGGACGTCCTCCGCCTCCTGCTCGCTGACCTCGCTGCCGTAGAACACGGTGATGCAGTTGGCATCGGCAAGCTCACGCAGAAGCTGGGCAATGCACTCGGTCAGTGTGTTGGCGACCTGCTTGACACGGTTTTCGATCAAGCCCAAATGCTGACCGCGGCGGATCTTCATGCCGTCGATCTCCGCGTCACGGATGGCGCAGGTGGTCGTCAGCGTCTTGACGCCGGCAAGTGCCGCCGTCATGTTCTCACGGTTGTCCTCGGGAGACTGGGTCTCGTCGAAGGCACACAGCGCCGTGATGCCCTGGGGCAGGGACTTGGAGGGGATGACGATGACCGTCCGCCCGCTGTCCTCATATACCTGAGCCGCCTGCTGGGCGACCATGATGATGTTGGAGTTGTTGGGGAGGATCAGCACCGTCTGCGCATCGATCTTTTCGATGGCGGCGATCATCTCCTCGGTGCTGGGGTTCATGGTCTGACCGCCCTGCACCACCTCGTCTACGCCGAGATCGCGCAAGACGTCGCAGATGCCGTCTCCGTTTGCCACGGCGACCATGCCGTAGGGCTTGGAGAAGGTGCGGCGCTCCTCTTCACGCTTAGCTCCCATGGAGAGCTCGGTGTGCTGATTGCGCATATTCTCGATCTTGACCGTCATCAGGCTACCGTATTTCAACGCCTCGGAAAGCACTGCGCCGGGATCGGCGGTGTGAACGTGTACCTTGACGATCTCCTCGTCCTCCACGAACACCACGCTGTCCCCCGCCTTCAGCACGAAGGCATGGAACTTCTCTGCCATATTCTCCCCCGCATACACCGAGGATTTCTCCACGATGCACTCGGTGCAATACGGATAGACGATATCCATATCGGTGGAGGCGGCGGCACTCAGCTTTACCTTTTTCTTCTGCTTGACGGGCGCCTCGTATACCAGGGTCGCGTCCTCGCGTTGCTCAAGGGACGCCGACATAGCGTGCAGAATGGTCAAAAAGCCGTATCCGCCCGCGTCCACCACGCCTGCCTGCTTGAGAATCGGCAGCTGCTCGGGGGTGCGGTCCAGCGCCTCCTGCGCCGACTTGACCATGTTTTCAAACAATCGCTCGGCAGAGATCTGCGCATCCCGCTCCGTATCCTTTGCCGCGCGGACGGCGGCGGCGTGCATCACGGAAAGAATGGTTCCCTCGGTGGGGTTCATGACCGCACCGTAGGCGCTCTTGACACCATTCTGCATGGCAACGGCGATCTGCATGGCATCGGCGGTTTTGGTATCGCCCAGCCCCTTGGCAAAGCCGCGGAAAAAGACGGAAAGAATGACGCCGGAATTGCCGCGCGCGCAGCGAAGCATGGCGTCGGCAATGGATTTGGCACAATGACCCAATGTGGAGAAATCGCCGTCAAACTGGCTGACACCCTCCATGGTTCGGCTCATATTGGAGCCGGTATCACCGTCCGGCACGGGGAAAACGTTCAGATTATTGATGGAATCGCTCTCCCGCTCCAGCTGTGCGGAGGCATGCGCCATCATCTGATAAAATTGCTTTGCGTTCACTTGAAGCATAAATACCTCTTACATGTTATCATGATCGATCTACAGGATCTGAAATACACACAAAAACGCTGATTTCGCTCGGCATTTGCGCCTTTTTGGTTATCAGTGTTTACTTAATTATCGTATCTATTATACCATGTCGGGCACCGTTTGTCAATGGTATTTGCGTTTTTTTCACATTTGCGGCGAATTTCAACGCGTGATGCGGTTATGAAAACCATTTTCTGTCCTCTTGCGCGTATCTTTTTGATGTTTATTATGCACCGAAAGCGCGTCTTTGTATGTATCGGGACCGGGAAACACCGCCTGCAAGCATTTTTATCTTTTTTCGTGTCTGCAACCCGTTATTTTCGTATAGTCCGCCCAAAGAGAAAAGGGACAAAGACATTGACAAAATAGCGTATGCATGCTATAATATAGGCGTCTACCCGTATATCTTGTTCAAAGAGGAGAATACAGACGATGAAGACACTCAAGACCGCCAGAGTCGGAGATACCTGCAAGGTCATCAAGCTCCACGGCGAAGGTCCTGTCAAGCGCAGGATCATGGATATGGGCATTACCAAGGGCGTAGAGATCTACGTGCGCAAGGTCGCCCCGCTGGGAGACCCCTTGGAATTGAACGTGCGGGGCTACGAGCTCTCTCTCCGCCGCGCCGATGCCGAAATGATCGAGATCGAATAAAGGCATCTCTTTATTTTTTCATGTCGGTTAGCCAACGATAACCGTGAAAGAAAGGACCCGGATATGAATTTGAAGATCGCACTTGCAGGCAACCCGAACAGCGGCAAGACCACCCTGTTCAATTGCCTGACAGGCTCCAACCAATACGTCGGCAACTGGCCCGGCGTGACGGTGGAAAAGAAGGAAGGCAAGCTGAAAAAGCAGGAGGGCGTTACCCTGACCGACCTGCCCGGTATCTATTCCCTTTCCCCTTATACACTGGAGGAGGTCGTTGCGCGCAACTACCTTCTGCTGGAGCATCCCGACGCCATCCTCAACATTGTGGACGGCACCAATCTGGAGAGAAATCTCTATCTGACCACACAGCTGATGGAGCTGGGCATCCCCGTGGTCATCGCCATCAACATGATGGACGTTGTCCGCAGGACGGGCGACGAGATCGACATTGAAAAGCTCTCCCAAGCCATCGGGTGCAGAATCGTGGAGATCTCGGCACTCAAGGGTGAGGGCACCGAGGCGGCGGCTGAGGCTGCCATCGAGGCGGCAAAGCTGGGCAGAGCGGACCACCATCACATCTTCTCCGGCCCCGTGGAGCATGCGCTGGCTCACATTGAGGAGGCGGCGATCCACGATATGCCCGAAAAACTGCAACGGTGGTACGCCGTCAAGATCTTCGAGCGCGACAGCCGCGTGCTGGAAGAGCTCCGTATTTCTCCCGAGATACTCCGTCACATAGAGCAGGATATCACCCATGTGGAACAGGAGCTGGACGATGACGCCGAGGCGATCATCGCCAACGACCGCTACGAATACATCACCCGCATCGTCAGACGGTGCCACGCCAAGAAGCATGCGGGCAGACTGACCGTGACCGACAAGATCGACCGCATCGTGACCAACCGCATTCTCGCGCTCCCCATCTTTGCTCTGATCATGTGGCTGGTCTACACCATCTCCATCGGTACAGTGGGCGACTTCACCGTCACCTTCATGAACGACGCCCTCTTCGGCTCCTTCGCCGAGACCTATCCGAATTCCTTTATGGCGGGCTGGCTCAGCGTGCCCGAGCTGCTGGATCTGGTCCTTCTGGACGCGGGCGGCACCCCCATCGTGGCGGACTGGCTGTACAGCCTGATCCAGGACGGCATCGTCGGCGGCGTGGGCGCGGTGCTCGGCTTCGTCCCCCAGATGCTGATCCTCTTCTTGCTTCTCTCCCTGCTGGAGGACTGCGGATACATGTCCCGCGTTGCCTTCATCATGGATAAGGTCTTCCGCAAGTTCGGCCTTTCGGGCAAATCCTTCATCCCGCTTCTGGTGGCAATGGGCTGCGGCGTGCCCGGCATTATGGCGTCCCGTACCATTGAGCAGGACCGTGACCGCAAAATGACGGTCATGACCACCGGCTTCATCCCCTGCGGTGCCAAGGCGCCCATCATCGGCATGATCGCGGGTGCTCTCTTCGGCAATTCCGCCTGGGTCGCCACGGTGGCGTATCTCTCCGGCATCGGCGCCGTAATCGTCTCCGGCATCATTCTCAAGAAGACCAAGCCCTTCGCGGGTGAGCCCGCTCCCTTCGTGATGGAGCTTCCCTCCTACCACGCCCCCGTTCCCACCAACGTTCTCCGCACCACGTGGGAGCGCGGCTGGTCCTTCATCAAGCGCGCGGGCACCGTCATTCTGGCGGCAAGCGTCATCATCTGGATCCTCAACAGTCTGACCTTTGAGGGCGGCTTCCACTACATCGGCGAGGGAGAGGAGACATCCATCCTCAACGCCATCGGTCAGGCGATCGCCGTTCTCTTCATTCCTCTCGGCTTCGGCAATTGGCAGGCGGCGGTGGCAACCGTGCTGGGACTGCTGGCAAAAGAAGAAGTGGTCGGCGTATTCGGCGCCCTTTCCTCCATGGCAAGCGGCGAGGCTGCAATGGAGCTGGTGGGGAGTGCCGACGCCTCCCGTCTGGCTACCATCGGGCTGGAATTCTTTGGCGGGAGCAAGCTGGCAGGCTTCTCCTTCATGCTCTTCAATCTGCTCTGTGCCCCCTGTTTCGCGGCAATGGGTGCCATCAAGCGTGAGATGAACAACGGCAAATGGACTTTTGCCGCCATCGGCTATATGTGCGTCTTTGCCTATGCCATCTCGCTGATCGTCTACAATCTCGGTCTGCTCTTCCGGGGCGTATTCAGCATCTGGACGGTATTTGCCTTCCTTGCGCTGGCTGTTCTGCTCTATTTCCTGCTCCGTCCTAATCGCTACGAAAAGAAGAGCAAAAAATAACAATGACAAGGGTAACATCCTACCCGGAAAGGAGCCATGATGGGAACACTGATCCCCACCATTCTGATTGCCTCTCTCATTGGCATCATCTGCATCGCCGTCATCGTCAGCGAGATCCGCAAAAAGAAGCGAGGACAGGGCTCCTGCTCCTGCGGCGGTCAATGCGGCGCTTGCGGCATGGATTGTCATCGTGACGATCCCCCGTCCCCGAAAAAATGACCTCTTATACCGCAAGAAGCACTCGGCAAGATTTGCCGGGTGCTTCTTTGATTTTATTCCTGTGGGAGCTCCATCACCAATCGGGTCACGCCGCAGTTGTCGCTTTGGGCGGTCAGCTCCAGCGTCTTTTGCCCGCGCGCGGGCTTGACGGCGATGCGGATCTTGCCCATATACATCTTCCGCTCGGGAAGGGAGACGCGGTTGTGGTCGCAATGGTCCGAGCCCGTTCCGACGATAACGGCAGGCGCGCCGACGGAAAATTTCACAAACTCCGCCGCATCGGGGACCGCTCTTCCACGGGCGTCCAGGCACTCGCAGGTAAAGAGCGCCATGTCTCTGCCGTTGGCGTCAAAGGCATTGTCCGCGGTCAGGCGAAGTCGCTCCGCCCGCCCCGTGGTCTCACGGGTGTGGCGGGCAACCGCCTCGCCGCCGCGATAGCCCACGACCTCAAGCCGACCCGGTACGTACGGCACGAGCCATTCGCCGTGACCGTATTGCTCGATCGCCGCTCTGCCAAGGCTCTCACCGTTCAGAAACAGCTCCAGCTCCTCGCAGTTGGTATACACGGTCACTACGATATCCTGCCCCTCAAGCCCACGGAAATTCCAATGGGGCACGATGTGCGCCATCGGCTCCTCGCTCCAATGGGAGAGATTCTGATAGAAAGCGCCCTTCTTCTGCAAAAACAGATCCAGCGCCCCCGATTTGGAGCAGACCGCCGGCCATGTCGCCTCTCCGCGATGCTCCACCGCCGCCCATTGATAACCGCCGAGAACGTAGGGGCGAGACATGAGGTGCTTCCACGTCACCTCTCTGCCGCGGAACCAGCTGTTGGTGTCCGCGTCCTTATCCCGCACTCTGCCGCCCTGCTCGGAGGGATAATGCCAATCACGGGTGGTGCCGGTGGCACAGCACTCGGAGGCAAAGATGGCTTGATCGGGGCACATCTCATGGACGGTATCGTAGATATTCAGATTGTAATTGATACCGACCACGTCGCAATCGCCGTAAATGGTCGACCTTTCGGGGGTCTTATCCTCAGCGGCGGTGACGTATCGGGTGGGATCCAGCTGACGGATCCGTGCCGCCAGCGCGCGGTGGATACGCCGTCCCACGTCGGTGACGAAATGCGGCTCCTCGTTGCCCGTGGACCAGAAGATAACGCTCGGACGGTTGCGGTCACGCTTGACCAGCGCCTCCAGCTGCTTCATTGCCTCCTCGGTGCTCTCAAACCAGCGCGCCTCGTCCATGACCAAAAAGCCAAGCTCATCCATGGCGTCCATGGCGGCGGCGGGATGCTGATAGTGCGCGGTACGGAAGCCGTTAGCACCCATCTCGCGGATCAGCTTCATCTTATAGCGCAGAATGTTATCGGGCACGGCAAGTCCCGTCAGCCCGAAATCCTGATGGGCACATACGCCCTTGATAACCGTCTTTTTGCCGTTGAGCAACAGCCCCTTCTCGGGCGAGATCTCCACGGTGCGGAAGCCGATGCGGGTGGTATCCTCATCGCGCTCCTCCCCGTCACGGCAAAGCACGGTGCGCACGGTATAAAGATGGGGATGCTCGGTATCCCACAGCTCGGGATCCTCCACCACAGCGGAATAGCGGACCGTCGCCTTTTGGCGCAGAGAGACGTTCCCCTCACCCGATGCGGTGGCGACGCAAACGCCGTCGGCATCGATCACGGATCCGGTCACGCGGAAAGCCGCATCCGCATAAGAGGCATTGACAACGGTCGTCTCAAAATCGATCTGCCAACGGTGCTCATCCAAACGGCGGGCGGGGGCAAAGACACCGTACAGGTCGATGGCAACCGCATCGGTCACCGTCAGATGCACGTCGCGGTAAATGCCCGCGCCGCCATACCACCAGCCCTCAAACTCATCCTTGTTGACATACACCGCGATGACGTTCTCGCGGTCAAAATAAACGTTGTCGCTGATATCGACCTCGAAGGTATTGTATGTCGAATGGTTGCGCGCCATGAGACAGCCGTTGAGGTAGACGGTGCTGTCCCCTGCGATGCCGTCGAAGCGAAGCAGGACGCGGTCGCCCTCCTGCGTGCCCTCGGGGAGAGTAAAGCGGCGGCGGTACCACGCGTTATCGTAGTGCAGGTACCCCAGCGCGTTGTTCTCGCACGGATCGTTGTCCTGATCGACAACGTAATCGTGAGGAACGTCTACCTTCTCCCACCGTTCGTTGGCGTAGTTGCCCCGCGCCCAATGGGGATTGGGATCGTCGATATATTTATAGGCGGCAGGGCCCGTCAGCTTTCGCTCGGTCTTGCTTTGCGAATACACCGGTCCCTTGACGGGCGGGATGGGCATATCGATATCCCCGCGGTGGAAACGCCAATCATCATTTAAAAGAATATGCTTACGCATCGTCTTACCTCCTCAGTTTTGCCCGTTTTGCACAACTTCGTTCCAATCGATCCGACGATCCCTGAAATAGAACTCACGGTCGCGGTCTCCGATCTCGCGCAGCACGCGGCAGGGGTTGCCCACCGCCACTACATTGGCGGGAATATCCCTAGTCACAACACTGCCCGCGCCAATGACGGTGTTATCGCCGATGCTCACGCCCGGCATGATGACTGCCCCCGCGCCGATCCAACAGTTTTTGCCGATATGCACCGCCATATTGTACTGATAGACCTTTTCCCGCAACTCGGGCAGGATGGGGTGCCCCGCTGTGGCAATGATGACGTTGGGCGCGAGCATGGTGCTGTCTCCCACATAGATCGGTGCATCATCCACCATGGTCAGATTGAAATTGGCATAGACGTTTTTACCGAAGTGGACGTGCCGACCGCCCCAATTGGCATGAAGCGGAGGCTCAATGTAACATCCCTCGCCGATCTCGGCAAACATCTCCCGCAAAAGCCGCTCGCGCGCCTCCCATTGCGAGGGTCTGGTAGCGTTGTAATCATACAGCTTTTCGAGACACGCCGTTTGCAAGCGCACAAGCTCCTCGTCGTTGCAGCAATACAGCTCACCGCTGATCATTTTCTCATAGGTAGAAATCATAATGTCACTCCTTGATACCTTTCTTCTCTGCTTTTTCCCGCTTTCGCATGGCGGTATAGTCATTCAGCGCACGGATCGCCTGCCCCGACATGGGGATGATGGCGATCATATTGAAAACGGTGGACAGCGCAATGCCGATGTCGCCCAGATCCCACACGAAGGAATAGGCGGCAAGCCCGCCGACAAACAGCATGGCAAGGGCAAAGATCTTATACAGCGTCTGCCCCCACCAGTGGTCGCCCAGCAGATACGCCACGTTGGATCGGGCATAGAACAGCACGCCGATAAAGGTGGAAAAGCTGAACAGCCACAGCGTGACCGCCGAGAACACGACGCCGACCTGCCCGAAATGGTGGCGCATGGCGGTCTGCAGCAGCTCCATGCCCTCCAATCCCGAGATCAGCTCCTCGGGTGCCAGAAGCATGATCATTGCCGTGCAGGTGCAGATAATGATGGTATCGATGATGACACCGAACGCCTGAAACAGCCCTGCTTTGGCGGGATGGGAGACCTCCGCCGCCGCTGCGGCACAGGGCGCGGAGCCGGAACCCGCCTCATTGGAGAACAGACCGCGCTTGACGCCGTTCATCAGCGCCGCGCCAAAGCCGCCCGCCACCACTTGACGGATGCCGAACGCCTCCTCAAAAATGCGGCGGAAGACGGAAGGCATGAGCCCTATGTTTTTCACCATCACAAAAAGCGCCGCCAGAAAATATGCCGCCGCCATGATGGGCACCACGATATCCAGCACCTTGACCGTTGCGTTTTTGCGCAGAACGATCACCGCGGAAATTCCAACAAGAATGACGGTCGTCACGATGGCAGGCATGTCGAACGCCTGATAGAAGGCGTCGGAAACGGAATTGCCGATGACCTGCGCCACACCGCTCCAGCACAGCAGCCCCGACAGCGCGAACAGTACCGCCATGATGTGCCACCGTCTCTGCTTGCCGCGGGTGAAAAAGCTGTGAATATAATAAGCAGGACCGCCGCGGGTGCCGCCGTAGAGGGGATCGGGCTCTTTATATTTCTGTGCCAGCGTTGCCTCCACGTAGGCGGTGGACGCACCGATCAGCGCCGTGATCCACATCCAGAAGACCGCGCCCGCACCACCGGCAGAGATTGCCGCAACAACGCCCACCAGATTGCCCATGCCCACGCGGGTGGCGGTAGAGACGATCAGCGTCTGCATCCCCGAAAGGGAGCCCGACTTGCCCTGCCCCTTCTCCACCGATATACGGAGCATCTCAGGGAAACAGCGAATGGGCAAAAGCTTGGTGCGGACGGTAAAATAAATCCCCGCAGGGATCAGGATCAGCACCAGAAGACACACACCGATCTTTCCGCCCCCGGGCAGCGGCAGGAAGAGCAGATCTCCCCACAACAACTTCATCAAAAAATCGATCACTTTCACGAAAAAACCTCAAACTACCTTATTTCTTCTATATTATATCCGATGTTTGCCCGTTTGTCAAACCCTATATGTAAAAAAGGAACCGCGACACGGCTCTGCATTCTTAGCGGAGAAAACACGAACACCACCAAGGATTTTATTTGGTGGTGTTTTGGTCGATGGGAACTTACGAAAGGCTCCCTCCGGGAGGGAGCTTCCGACGGAGTCGGGTGAGGGAGAGCGCGTTGAAATAAGCTTATGTAAACTTAAAGTCACGCGGGCGCCTTCCACCACTTCGTGGTCCCCCTTCCTCCCGGAGGAAGGCTTTGGCGCGTCGTTTCTCTGTGGATGGTGGGTTCGGGCTTCTGCCCGACTGCGCGAGGACATCCACGCGCTATGCTTGCCACAGATGCAAGCGTCGGGAAAGCGGAAATTCAACCCCAAGTAGAACTTTCACAATAAAACTCAATATATTTACTATTGCAAGTTGCGTTTTGCCATGATATAATATAATCACAAGATAGCTATCTCAAAAAATCTTGGAGGATAGAATATGTTAGATCAAAAACTCTTTGGCGAAAAACTTCGCAATCACAGAAAAAAGCTTGGAATGACGCAGGAAGAGGTTGCTGAAAAAGTTGGAGTATCTCCGCAAGCGATTTCAAAATGGGAGGCTGGAGATTGTTT
>JAFTMG010000106.1 GCA_017452525.1 Clostridia bacterium | reverse complement strand
CGCGCGCCACGGCAGCCGAAGCGGCAGGGTCTCGGAGGTGCCTGACGCGAACGAAGTTTGCCCGCTCGAACCATGACAGGTTATCATCCGTCTATCCGCTCATAACCGCCCCGCCCGAACCACTCCACGGCGAGAGCAAGATAAACACCCCGCCTCATACCCATAGTGTGAAAGCTTTTGAAGGTGTCCAGAGGGAACTTTTC
Source organism: Clostridia bacterium (assembly GCA_017452525.1). Classification (GTDB taxonomy): domain Bacteria; phylum Bacillota; class Clostridia; order Oscillospirales; family CAG-272; genus RGIG3947. The sequence goes on along the minus strand of JAFTMG010000106.1, from coordinate 7,659 downwards.
TCGAAAAGTTCCCTTTGGCGGAGTCAAGGGGCAGAGCCCCTTGCTTTATTCGCGCCACGATACCTCCACCCCAACCCCAAAAAATTTGAACTTTTTCATGAAAGGAGTGACAGCCATGGAAACACGCGCCCGTGTGGTGGGGGTAGACCCCAAGAGCGGCACCGCCACGGTGGAGAGCCGCCGCACCTCCGCATGTGAGGGCTGTCACAAGAATACCGATGGTTCGGGGTGCGAGGTCTGCGCCCTGATGGGGAGCGACCCCGTGCTGCGCAGCCGCGCGGATAACGCCCTCGGCGCCCGTGTGGGCGATACCGTCACCGTAACCACCGCCACCTCCCGCGTGTTGGGATATGCGGCGCTGGTCTTTCTCCTGCCCCTGCTTTGCGGCGCGGCGGGATATCTGCTGGCATCGGCGCTGACGCCGCATGCCGCCCTGCGGGCAGGTGCCGCTCTTTGCGGCTTCGTCCTTGCCTTTGCCGCGTTGCGAATCTATTCGGCGCGGGTCATCTCACGGCGGTGTGACGTCACCATCACCGCCATTCTTTCCTCCGCCGAGAGGGAAGCTGACGAAGAGATCAAATAAAATAAAATATATATATTTGAGGAGCCCGACATGGGTTTAGGTCGGGTCAGGCACCGCGCGCGCCTTTTCGGGTGCGCCGACGCCGAGCGAGAAAGGATTTTACATGGAAGCGAAGAAGAGAGAAAGGGTGTGGACCTTGCACGAGAGCAAGGATGACGCCGGAACGACGAAGGACATTCGGGAGCTGGCTCTCGGTCTGCAAATGTCAGAACTTTGTGCCAAGCTGCTTTACAATCGCGGATTTCGGACGGTGGAGCAGGCACAGCGATTTTTGAAAAATGAAGAAACACAGCTGCACGACCCCTTTTTGCTGAAGGATGCCGATCTGGCGGTGGCGCGAATCCGCGCCTCGGTGGAGCGGCATGAAAAAACGGTCATCTACGGCGACTACGACGTGGACGGCGTCACCGCCGTCAGCGTTCTCTACCTCTATCTGAAGAGTCTGGGCGCCGACGTCAGCTATTACATCCCCAGCCGAAGCGGCGAGGGCTACGGCCTCTCCCGCGCCGCCCTTGACCGCCTCAAGGCGGAGGGCGTGCAGTTCATCATCACGGTGGATACCGGCATCACCGCCAACGAGGAGGCGGATTACGCCACCGAGATCGGGCTGGATATGGTCATCACCGACCATCACGAGTGCCGCACCGAGTTGCCCCGCGCCTGCGCGGTGGTCAATCCTCACCGTCCCGATTGCCCCTATCCCTTCAAGGAGCTGGCGGGCGTGGGCGTCATCTTCAAGATCATCTGCGCCTTTGAAATGGATGCCTGCCGCCGCGCGGGCAGACCCGCCATCGACGGCGTTCGCCGCATCTGCTATACCTACGCCGACCTGACCGCCATCGGCACCATCGCCGACGTCATGCCGCTGGTGGACGAGAACCGTCTCATCGTGGCGCTGGGACTGCGGCTGATCGCCAAGACCGAGCGTCTCGGACTTTCGGCGCTGATCGATGCCTCCACCTCCCAGAACAACCGCTCGGTCAACCTCTCCGCAGGGTCACACGCCGCGCCGCGCAAGAAAAAGATCACCTCCAGCCTCATCGGCTACGGCATCGCCCCCCGCATCAACGCCGCGGGCCGCATCTCCAGCGCCTCCAAGGCGGTCGAGCTGCTGCTTGCCGAGGAGCAGGGCGAGGCGGTGCGCATGGCGCAGGAGCTGTGCGAGATCAACCGCATGCGTCAGGTGGAGGAGAACCGCATCGCCGAGCAGGCGTACCGCCGCATCGAGCAGAGCCACGATTTCACCCGTGACCGCATCATCGTGCTGGAGGACAACGGCTGGCAGCAGGGCATCATCGGCATCGTCTCCTCCCGCATCACCGAAAAATACGGACTGCCCTCCATCCTCATCTCCTTCGACGGCAACTGCGGCGAGGAGGACCGCCCCGGGGACGTGGGCAAGGGCTCGGGCAGAAGCATCAAGGGGCTGAATCTGGTGGAGGCAATGACATGGTGCGAGGATCTGCTGGTCAAATACGGCGGCCACGAGCTGGCGGCGGGTCTGACCATCGAGCGGGGACAGGTGGACGCCTTCCGCCGCCGCATCAACGACTATGCCGCGAGAAAGCTTGACGACAGCGCCCTTGCCGTGCAGATGGAGGCGGACTGCGAGGTCCGCATGTCCGAGCTGACCATGAGTCTGGCGCAGGAGCTAAGCAGAATGGAGCCCTACGGCGTTGCCAACCCCACCCCCGCCTTTGTCATGCGGGACGCCACCGTGCAGAAGATCATCTCGATCAGCGGCGGCAAGCACACCAAGCTGCTCATCTCGGGGGAGGGGATCTCCATGTACGGCATGTACTTCGGTACCCCCGCCGACAGCCTCGATTTTTCCGAGGGCGATCACGTGGATATTCTCTTCCATCTGGACGTCAACGAGTTCCAGAACATCCGATCCCTGCAGATGATCGTGCAGGACATCAAGCCCTCCGAGCGCTATCACCGCCATTGCGATTCCATGCAGAGCCGCTATGAGAGCATCCGTTCGGGCGGTAGCTTTGACGAGGAGGAAGACATCATCCCCGTCCGCGACGATTTCGCGCTGGTCTACACCGTCATTCGCCGCGAGTTCCGCATGGGGCACGACAGAATTTCGGATAAGACCCTGCTCTCGCTGGTCAACAGCCAGCGCCCGGGGCAGGTCAATTACATCAAACTGCAATATATCCTTCTCATCCTGCATGAGATGAAGGTCTGCGGCGTGGAGCGGCAGGCGGGCGGCATCAACCGCTACAGCGTCTACTTCAACGCGGGCAAGACCAATCTGGAGAAGTCCTCGATTCTGCACAAGCTGAGAAGCCAGTGCCGCAACCGAAGCTTCTCCGGCTGACATATGAAAACAGTCCGCCCGCCCCGCCGCGGCGGGGCAGACGGGTTTACATTTACACATCGCGTGCCCAATCGGGCGCGAAAAGGAGCATCCCATGACGGTACCTGAAATCCACACCGACATCACATTCCTTCTGAAAACGCTGGAGGAGTCGGGCAAAAAGTATGATCTGGAGAAGATCCGCGAGGCATTTCAATATGCCAACAGCCTCCACGAGGGGCAGTTCCGCATCAGCGGCGAGGCGTATATCTCCCACCCCATTGCCGTGGCAGAGATCGTGGCGGGGCTGGGGCTGGATACCGACTCCATCTGCGCGGCACTGCTGCACGACACGGTGGAGGACTGCGCCGACCGCACCAATCTTGCCGAGGTCGAGCAGAAGTTTGGCGCCCAGGTCGCCATGCTGGTGGACGGTCTGACCAAGATCGTCGCCATCCACATCGACAATAAGGAAGAGGCGCATATCGAGAACATCCGCAAGATGCTGCTCGCCATGGCGAAGGATATCCGCGTCATCTTCATCAAGCTCTGCGACCGTCTGCACAATATGCGCACCCTCGCCGTCCGCGGCGAGGCAAAGCAGCGCACCACGGCGCTGGAGACCATGCAGGTCTACGCCCCCCTGGCGCACCGCCTCGGTATGCAGAAGATCAAGCAGGAGCTGGAGAATATCAGCATCAGCTATCTGGACCCCATCGGATATCAGGAGGTCCAGAACGATATCGACCGCAAATACGGGCAGAATCAGGGCTTTATGGAGAGCGTCCACAGCCGCGTTCAGCAAAAGCTGGAGGAGAACGGCATCCACTTCGTGCTGAAGGGGCGCATCAAGTCGGCGTACAGTATCTACCGTAAGATGTACTCCCAGAACAAGAGCTTTGACCAGATCTACGACTTCTACGCCCTTCGCGTCATCGTGGATACTGAGCTGGAGTGCTATACGGCGCTGGGTCTGATCCACGAGATGTATAAGTCCATCCCCGGCCGCTTCAAGGACTACATCTCCATGCCCAAGCCCAATATGTACCGTTCTCTCCACACCACCGTCATCGGCCGCGACGGCATCCCCTTCGAGGTGCAGATCCGAACCTGGGATATGCACCACGTGGCGGAATACGGCGTGGCGGCGCATTGGAAATATAAGTCCGGTCAGAAGTCGGGCGAGGATATGGACGAGCGGCTGGAGTGGGTCTCCAAGCTTGCCGAGACCGAAAGCTCCATTCAGGATCCGGACGAGTTCATGTCCACCCTCAAGACCGATATCTTCAACGACGAGACCTACGTCTTTACCCCCAAGGGCGATGTGATCGCCCTGCCCAAGGGCTCTACCGTCATCGACTTTGCCTACGCCATCCACTCGGCGGTGGGCAATAAGATGGTGGGCGCCAAGATCAACGGCATGATCGTCCCCATCGACCGCGTGCCGCAGACAGGCGAGATCGTGGAGGTCCTCACCTCCTCGGCGTCCCACGGTCCCAGCCGCGACTGGCTGAAGATCGTCACCACCAGCGAGGCGCGCAATAAGATCCGCCAGTGGTTCAAGAAGGAGCAGAGAGCCGATAACATCGTCGTCGGCCGCGGCATCATCGAGACCGAGTTCAAGAAATATAACCGCCCCTATACCGAGGCACAATGGGACGAGATCGTGGGCAACGTGGCACAGCGAAACGGCTTTGCTTCCTCCGACGACCTGTATAATACCCTCGGCTACGGCGGCATGGCGATCACCAAGATCGCTACCAAGCTGCGGGATGAGTTTGACCGCGTGGTCAAGCCCGAGACCCCCGAGGTGCCCGTCATGGAGGTGGATCAGGTCAAGGTGGCAGCCCCCCGCAAGCATCGCGGCACGGGCGGCATCGTGGTGGACGGCGAGCGCGGCTGTCAGGTCAAGTTTGCCAAGTGCTGCAACCCCCTGCCGGGAGACGCCGTCGTCGGCTTTATCACCAAGGGCTTCGGCATCTCGGTGCATAAGGAGGATTGCCCCAACATTCTGCTCAGCCGCGGCAAGCCGGAGAATGCCGACCGCTTCGTCAGCGCCCATTGGGAGGAGGGAAGCGAGTCCGCCTTCGCCGCCTACGAGGCGCTTCTGCAGATCCACGCGCACAGCAGCATGACCCTGATCGCCAACGTCACCATGGCGCTGGCGGATATGAAGGTGTCCATCCTTGCCATCAACACCCAGAAGAAGGGAGATGGCAGTATTCTGATGAATCTCACCATCAGCTGTAAAAATATTGACCACTACCATTCGATCGTCTCCCGCCTCAAGGGGCTGAAGGATGTCATCGACGTGGTCAGAGGCTTTTCATAAGGGGAACAGAGTATGAGAGCAGTCATTCAGCGCGTCAGTCACGCGCAGGTAGACGTCGGCGGCAAGACGGTCGGCGCCTGCGGCAAAGGATATATGATCCTCCTTGGGGTGGCGCAGGGCGACACGTCGGAGGATGCCGCGCTTCTGGCGGCGAAAATTGTCAAACTGCGGGTCTTTGAGGACGAGGCGGGGAAGATGAACCTCTCCCTGCTTGACGTGGGCGGCGAGGTGCTGGTCATCTCTCAGTTCACCCTGCTCGCTGACTACCGCAAGGGCAACCGCCCCGATTTCTTCGGCGCGGCATCCCCCGATACGGCACGCGCGCTGTACGAGGAGTTCATCGCTCTTCTGCAGGCGCAGCTCTCCCACGTGGCGCACGGCGAATTCGGCGCCGATATGCAGGTCAGCCTGTGTAACGACGGCCCGGTCACCATCGTCATGGAGAGCGACGTGCTGAAGAAGAAAAAATAAGCGCCCCCGGACCTCCATCAAATTTCAAAGGAGAGATCAGTGTGAAAGTCATCATCGATGGCGCCATCAATGTTTATTACGTACAAACGCTGTGCATGATCTATTTCCCCGGCACCAAATTCGCCGAGGATGAGGTCGTGACGGAAGATACCCCCGTCCTGCAGGTCAAGCTGACGGAGGAGGGCGACGCGGTCAGCGCGTCCGCTACCCTTAAGATCGGCGAGCGTACCGTCTCGGCGGAATATACCGCCACCCGCGCCCCCAAGCAGACACCGGAGCGCACCCGCAAGCTGGCGGTGGGCGGTGCCGTTACCCAGGCGTGCAGCGATATGCTGGACTACCGCCCCTCCTGGGGCATGCTGACGGGCGTCCGCCCCTCCAAGGTGGCGACCCAGCTGTTGGTCCGCGGCGTGGAGCGGAGCGAGGTAGAGCGCCGCTTGGCAACGGAATATTTTGTCATCCCCAAGAAGGCGGCGCTGGCGACCGAGGTGGCGTGCAACGAGCAGAAGATCATCGCCACACCCGGCAAGCGGGATTGCTCGGTCTATATCGCCATCCCCTTCTGTCCCACGCGGTGCACCTATTGCTCCTTCGTGTCCTATACCTCAAAGCGCCTGCTTTCCCTCATTCCCGAATATCTGGTCAAGCTGTCGGAGGAGATCCACCGCATGTTTGAGACCATCCGCCATCTGGGGCTGAAGGTCCGCACCGTCTATATCGGCGGCGGCACCCCCACCGTCCTCACGGCGGACCAGCTTCGCTTCCTGCTCTCGCGCGTTGCCGACGAGACGGACGTGAGCGCGCTGGAGGAATATACCCTGGAGTCGGGCAGACCCGATACCATCGACGCCGAAAAGCTGCGCGTGGCGCGGGAATACGGGGTCAACCGCATCAGCGTCAACCCGCAAAGCCTGTGCGACGAGGTGCTGCAGGGCATCGGCAGAAGCCACACGGTGGAGGATTTCTTCCGCGCGTGGGAGGTCGCCCGCGCGTCGGGGATTCCCATCATCAATACCGACCTGATCGTCGGTCTGCCGGGCGATACCTTCCCCACCTTCGCCCAAACCTACGATAAGATCCTGGAGCTTGCCCCCGAAAACGTCACGGTACATACCTTCTGCGTCAAAAAATCGGCGGATATTCTCCATTCGGGCGAGAACGTCTACTCCATCCACGGCGGCGACGCGGGCAAATGCGTCGATTATTCCCAGATCCGCGCCGAGCAGACGGGGTACATCCCCTATTATATGTACCGCCAGAAGAATACGGTGGGCAATTTTGAGAACGTGGGCTTTGCCAAGCCGGGCACCGAGGGACTTTATAACATCTACATGATGGAGGAAGTCCATTCCATCTTCGCCGCCGGCGCGGGCGCGGTCAGTAAGCTGGTCGATTACGTGCCGGAGACCGAGGGACGCTCCACCATCCGCCGCCTCTTCAACCCCAAATACCCCTACGAATACCTCCGCGCCGACACCGCCGAGGAAATGCGCACCGCCGCCGAAGAATTCTACCGCGAGCGGGAGATCAAAATGTAAATGCAACAAAAAACCAAGCCACGCGGACCCACTCCCCGTGGCTTGGTTTTCGTCTCCCCGCAACCCGTTCCCCCACATCGTAGCGCGGGTGAATTTTTAAACGAGGTTTGTCGGGGTGGAGGTATCGTGGCGCGGATAAAGCAAGGGGCTCTGCCCCTTGACTCCGCCAAAGGGAACTTTTCGAGAAAAGTTCCCTCTGGACTCTCTCAAAAGCTTTCACACTATGGGTATGAGGCGGGGTGTTTATCTCGCTGTTGACAGATGTTGACTGGGCGGGGCGTTTACTGATCCGCTGACGGAAGCCTCCCTTGCATGGTTTGAGCGGGCAAACTTCGTAAACGTCAGGCTGCCTCCAGAATTGGCGCTATGCGCCAATTCGCCCTGCCGTTTTGGCTGCCGTGGCGCGCGCCGCACGAAATGGGACTGT
>JAFTMG010000105.1 GCA_017452525.1 Clostridia bacterium | reverse complement strand
GGATACCTCCCTTGCATGGCTTGAGCGGGCAAACTTCGTAAACGTCAGGCACCTCCGAGACCCTGCCGTTTTGGCTGCCGTGGCGCGCGCCGCACGAAATGGGGCTGTTTAGTGTGTGACACGGGACGGTTATGATTGACCTGTCCAAACCGCTGTCGCTTTGTCTGTAAAGTTTTCCGACAAAGTTGAATACAACAGCCTCGTATCGTACACTAAATAACCCCATTTCGAGCGGCGAGCGCCATGGCAGCCGAAGCGGCAGGGTCTCGGAGGTGCCTGACGCGAACGAAGTTTGCCCGCTCGAACCATGACAGATTGGCATCCGTCTATCCGCTCATAACCGCCCCGCCCGAACCATTCCACGGCGAGAGCAAGATAAACACCCCGCCTCATACCCCTATTTGAAGATTTTCGGAGGGTCAAGGGAACCCTTCAAAAAAGGGTTCCCTTGTGGGTGCAGGGCAAAGCCCTGCCTTCGTCCGCGCCACGATACCCCCACCCCGATAAACCCCAATTTGAAGAATATCCCTCATTTGGTGTGACAGAGCGTATATATTTATTCTTCCCCCATCAGATATTCCGTGATGGCGGAGAGAAAGACGTCGCCGTAGCGGGCGGCTTTGACCTCGCCCACGCCGGAGATTTCCAGAAATTCTTCATACGTCCGCGGTCTTCGCGTTGCCATATCGGCAAGAGAGGCGTTGGAAAAGATGACGTAGGGCGGCACCTTTTCCATCAGTGAAAGCTCCATGCGAAGCCGCTTGAGCACGCCGTACAGCTCCTCGTCCGGTGTTCCCACCGCCACCGTCGCGCCACGCTTGCCGCGGGTCTTGCGCTCCTTTTCGGGCAGAGGCTTGAAGGCGGCATATACCTTGATGCCGCGAAACAGTACGCCGTCCGCCTCCTCGGTCAGCGTCACCCCGCCGTGGTTGGGGTCGACCAGCAGATATCCCTCGCCGATCAGATGGTCTATGATATCCCGCACCCGCACGCTGGGGTACGCCCGCATCAGCCCATAGGTGGAAAGCTGATACAGCCCCAGCTCCATCACTCGCTTATCCGCGCTGCCCAGAAGGACCTTGGCGAGAAGCACCTTGCCCACGGGATAGCCGAGATAGGACCGCACCCGAAAGGCGCAGGACAGGACCATTTGCGACTGCGTGGTGATATCCACTTCAGAATAATGCGTCCGACAGTTGCCGCAATTGCCGCACTTCTCCTCCCCCGCCTGACCGAAATAGTTCAGAATGTAGGCGCGCAGGCATCCCGTGGTCTTGCAATAGCCCACCATCTGCTCCAGCCGCTTGCGGTTCTGCCGCAGAAGCTGCTCCCGCTCCTCCGCGCTCAGCTCCTCATTCTCTCCCGGCATCTCGATCAGCATCTTTGCCGTGTGTAGATCTCCCGGCGCGTAAAGCAGAATACAGTCTGCCGCCTCGCCGTCACGCCCCGCGCGACCCGCCTCCTGATAGTATGCCTCCAGGCTCAGCGGCATGTTGTAGTGGATAACGAAGCTGACGTTGGATTTGTCGATGCCCATGCCAAAGGCGTTGGTCGCAACCATAATGGGGCGTCGGTCATAAAGGAAGTCCTCCTGATTGACCTGTCTTTCCTCGTCCGTCAGCCCCGCATGGTAACGGGTAGCGGGCAAGCCGCTCTCGCAAAGCACCTCGCAGACCTTCTCCACATTTTTGCGGGTGGCGCAGTAAACGATACCGCTCTTGCCCGCAAAGCGTGCCATCAGTCGGTGCAACGCGGGCATTTTGGAGGGCGGCTGCATCACCTCAAAGTTCAGATTGGGACGGTCAAAGCCGGTGACGATCTGAAGCGGGCGGCGCAGACCGAGAATACGTACGATATCCTCCCGCACCGCCTCGGTGGCTGTGGCGGTAAAGGCGGCAAGCACGGGACGGCGGGGCAGTGCCTCCAGAAAGGTGACGATCTTCAGGTAGCTGGGGCGGAAATCCTGCCCCCATTGGGAGATACAGTGCGCCTCATCCACCGCAAGAAAGGTGATGGGAAGATGCTGTGCCAGCGAAAGAAATTCCTCCGTCTCCAGCCGTTCGGGGGCGATGTATACGATCTTATACATGCCCGCCGCCATGTTTTCCCATACCAGGCGGATCTGCCGCGGGGTCAGCGAGCTGTTGAGATACGCCGCCGCCACGCCCGCCGTCTTCAGCGACATGACCTGATCCTTCATCAGCGAGATGAGCGGCGAGACCACCAGCGTCATCCCCTCAAACATCAGCGCGGGGATCTGATAGCAAAGGCTCTTGCCGCCACCCGTGGGCATGATGCCGAAGGCATCCCGTCCGCCGAGAACGGCATCGATCAACGCCTCCTGCCCTCCGCGAAAGGAGGGATAGCCGAAATATTTTTTCAGTACCTCGTATTTATCCAATCGATTCATAAAAAACTCCCATTTTCTTTTTCAAAACAGTGAACCAAAGAGCGGTCAGCGCGACTGATATGGTGAGAGCGATGCAACAAATGATTGCTTGACAGTCCCACTCTCTCGCGATACAATGGATATACGTTCAATCCTCCGCGCCCAACAGCCACGCCACGCTGACACCGAGGATACGGGCAAGCACGACCACCTCATAATCGGCGACGAAGCGGGTGCCGATCTCAATGCGGCTGACACTGTCCCGTTCCATGATCACGCCCGAGGTCTGCAATCTCGCCGCCAGATCGGACTGCGAGAGCCGTTTGCTCTGCCGCGCCTGTCGGACACGGTCGCCGCAACAGTTCTTTTTTCCGTTGTAATCATATATCTTCATAGCCCGCTCCCTTTGATTGCGCAAAATGTGCGAATCATAAGAATTTTTCTTGACTTTAACACATTTTCAGGCTATAATTGTGTTAAAGATGCGCAAACAGAAATATTTTTGGCTTTGCTACTGCAAATAAATGATTTTTGCACAGACGGATCACAAATTTGAAAATTTCGGATAGTTCAGATCTTCAAATTTGGGTTTGTCGGGGTGGAGGTATCGTGGCGCGGACGAAGGCAGGGCTCTGCCCTGCACCCGCCAAAGGACCCTTTTTTGAAGGGTCCTCTGGACTCTCCTAAAATCTTCAAATAGGGGTATGAGGCGAGGTGATTATCTTGCTCTCGCCGTGAATCGTGTCGGACGGGGCGATTATGAGCAGGTTGACGGACACCTCCCTTACATGGCTTGAGCGGGCAAACTTCGTAAACGTCAGGCACCTCCAAGACCCTGCCGTTTTGGCTGCCGTGGCGCGCGCCGCACGAACTGGGGCTGTTTAGTGTATGACTCGTGCGGTTACCATTGATCTGTCCAAACCGTTGTCGCTTTGTCTGTAAAGTTTTCCGACAAAATTGAAT
>JAFTMG010000104.1 GCA_017452525.1 Clostridia bacterium | reverse complement strand
GACCGACCAACGGCAGGACGACCGCTCCGCCACGCCGACCGACCAAGCGCAGAATGACCGCTCCGTCACGCCGACCGACCAACGGCAGGACGACCGCTACGCCACGCCGACCGACCAAGCGCAGAACGACCGCTCCGCCACGCCGACCGACCAAGCGCAGGACGACCGCTCCGTCACGCCGACCGACCAAGCGCAGGACGACCGCTCCGCCACGCCGACCGACCAACGGCAAGACGACCGCTCCGTCACGCCGACCGACCAACCGCAATACAACTACGCCACGCCGACCGACCGGGGAAAGTACCGCGCCTCTCACATGCCGCCCACCGAGGAGGAGCTGCTCGCCTACGCCATGGAGCATGAGTTGTGGTACGTAAACCTCCAACGCTTTTTCGAGAACTTCAGTCGAAAAGGCTGGCGGACTTCCAGCGGCAAATATGTCGATTGGCAACGCAGGCTGCAAGAATGGGACAATCAGGACAGAGCGAACTCCGGCGCACGTCCGCTCCGAGGTCCCGACAGCCAACCGAAGCAGGAGGGTAGCTTTGATGTGGACGATTTCTTCGAAGCGGCACTTCGAAGGGCGCAGGACCCGGATCTGTTTCTTGACGACGCGCCGCCCGCCCCCGCATCCGATCTCCCGCCCGATCTCCCGTCCGATCTCCCGTTCGGTCTCTCACCCGACGGCTTTTCCACCCGCTCCCCCGACACGGGAACGGCAGGCTGACACCTGTTTTTCCGCGATTTTTCCCTTTTGGGGTTGCACCCTCCCGCTGAATGTGTTACAATAACAGTATATCAAGCTTTTTTCGGAGGTATTTTTCATGCAACCGATCGCGCATTACCGCATTGTCACGCCTGCCGCTCCCGTGCCCGGGGAGACCCGCGCGGCGCTCTTTTTGCAAAACGCCGTTCGCACCGTCACCGGTGCCATGCTGCCCATCTGCCCCGACACCGAGCCGCCTTTGCCCTGTGAGCTGGCGGTGGGGCGAACCAACCGTCTCGCACTGGACGGGCTGAACGTCCCCGCTTACCTCGACGGACGGGATGAGTTTACCCTGCGCACCGTCGGCGAGCGGCTCCATTTCTGCGGCCACGGCATTCCCGAGGAGGAGCCCTTTCCCGCCGTCTCCGCCTACCGCTACTACGACGACGGCTCCTTCGGCACGGTGAGCGCCGTCTATCATTTCGTGGAGGATGTGCTGGAATACCCCTTCCTGCACGCTCTGCCCGCCCCCGTCAAGCCCGATCTCGCCCTTCCCGAGGGCTATTGCGGCGACTACACCCGCAAGTCCATCCGCGCCTGCCCGCTGCCCAAGGTCAGCGGCACCGCCCTCTACATGCTTCCCATCACCGAGCTGCTGACGCTGAACATCATGTCCTTCGTCCTGCGCACCCGCGCGGGCAAGCTGGTGGTCATCGACGGCGGACGGGCGCAGGAGACCGAATATCTCCTCTCCACCCTCCGCGCCCTCTCCCCTGATCCCGATCACATCCGCGTGGAGGCATGGCTGATCACCCATCTGCACATCGACCACTACCGCGCCCTGCAGACCATCCTGCTGGACGAGCGGTCGCCCGAGTATCTGGAGATCGGCGACGTCTATCTCAACCTGCTCAACGACGAATTTTACACCACCCTCAGCCGCGAGAAGCTGCCCGACGCCCACGAAATGCGCCACTATCTCCTCGATCTGCCGGGGAAGCTTGGCGCCGAGGTACATACTGTGGAGAACGGCGACACCTTCTCGGTGGATGAGCTGACCTTCCGCGTTCTGCACGCCCCCGACATGGCATACGCCGAGCAGATGAACACCAACGATTCCAGCGTGGTCTGGCGGCTGGACGTGGAGGGCGGCAAGAGCGTCCTCTTCCTCTCGGACGCCGAGTTTGTCTGCAACAACGATCTGCTCGCCCGCTGCCGCGCCGATCTGCCCGCCGATATCGTGCAGGTCGGGCACCACGGCTGCGGCAACGTGAGCGGCGAGTGCTACCGCGCCATCGGGGCGCAGACCTATCTGTGGCAGGCGAGCCACAAGTTTATCTACAGCGACCGCGGCGACGGGCTCGGCACCCACAACACCGGCGTGATCCACACCCGCGCCTGCCTCGACGCCATGGGCATTCCCCCAAGCGCCCATCTCTACAACGATCGCGGTATCGTAGCCCTCTCGCTGGAGAGCTGAAAACCGCGTCCACTTCAGAAAGGCAAAGAACATGAGCAAGCTATTCGTCAAAGACAGACAGTTCTACAAGACCGCCCTGATGCTGGCGCTCCCCATCGTGCTGCAGAACATGATCACCATCGGCGTCAACATCATGGATACCGTCATGCTGGGCTCCTACGGCGAGATCCAGCTCTCCGGCTCCTCCCTCGCCAACGAGTTTATCAACATCTTCCACATCCTCTGCATGGGCATGGGGTGCGGCGCGGCGGTGCTGACCGCCCAATTCTGGGGCAAGAAGGATCTGAGATCCCTCAAATACTCGGTCACCATCATGATGCGCATCTGCCTGTCGCTGGCGGTGCTTTTCACCGTTGTCACCGTGTTTGCCCCCTCCTTCATCATGCGCATCTTCACCGATGACCCCGCCGTGATCGAAAAGGGCTGCATCTACTTCCTCTGGAGCGCGCCCACCTATCTGCTGATGGGCATCTCCCTGACGCTGACCCTCATTCTGCGCTCGGTGCGCAAGGTCATGGTGCCGCTGTGGACCTCCATCATCTGCTTCTTTGTCAATATCTTCTTCAACTGGGTCTTCATCTTCGGCAATCTGGGCGCGCCCGAGATGCAGATCGCGGGTGCCGCGCTGGGCACGCTGATCGCCCGCGTGGTGGAGACCGCCATCATCGGCATCTACGTCCTCGCGGTGGACAAGAACATCGGCTTCCGCATCCGTGATCTTTTCGGCTCCTGCGGCGGTCTTCTGCCCACATACCTCAAATACTCCATCCCCGTCCTCATCTCGGACGGCATGCTGGCGCTGGGCAACACCATGGTCTCGGTCATCATCGGGCATATCAGCACCGAATACGTGGCGGCAAACGCCATCATCGCCACCATCGTCCGTCTCTCCACCGTCTTCACCCAGGGGCTCGGTCAGGCGTCCAGCGTCATGACGGGCAACGCGCTGGGGCAGAAGGAGACCGAAAAGGCGTACCGTCAGGGCGTGACCTTCGTGACCCTCTCCTTCCTCATCGGACTGTTTGCCGCAGGCGTCATCCTCGCCCTCAGCCCCTTCATCATCGGGCTGTACAACATTGAGGACACCACCCGCGAGATCGCGCATCAGCTGATGTACGCCGTCTCCATCATGATCGTCTTCCAGTCCTCCCAATCGATGCTCACCAAGGGCGTCCTGCGCGGCGGCGGAGACACCAAGTTCCTCATGATCGCCGACGTTGCCTTCCTCTGGATCGCCTCCGTCCCCCTCGGCGCCCTCTGCGGTCTCGTCTGGCATCTTTCCCCCTTCATCATCTACATCGCCCTCAAGATCGACTGGGCGATCAAATCCTTCATCTGCCTCTTCCGCCTCAAGTCCAAAAAGTGGATCCGGATCGTGTGACGCCGCGGGGGCTCTTCAAACTCACCGACGTTCAAATTTGGGGGTTGTTGGGGTGGAGGTAGAAACGGAACAACCGCCATGCGGCACCCTTCTTGTAGGGACCGGCGT
>JAFTMG010000103.1 GCA_017452525.1 Clostridia bacterium | reverse complement strand
CCAAGGCATTCGAACAACCTCCTTTGCGGTCATTTTCTTGCCTTTATTATATCACAAAACTGTATACAATCATCTTGCACTACCTGTATATAATCATACTACACTGTACAGTCCCCGACGGTCCACCCCACAAGGGTTTGGCGATCACAAACCGTCCGTAAACGGACCGTCGGGGACGCCGGTCCCTACAAGAAGGGTGCCGCATGGCGGTTGTTCTGTTTCTACCAACACCTCGACAAACCCAAATTTGAAAGTATTCAAACAGACCGCCAAACCCCAATTTGAACACCTCAAACAGACCGCCAAACCCCAATTTGAAATTCCCGCCAAATCTGATTACAGCAGTCCAACCCCATCGTTTGAGATCTTTAGGACGTGTCAAGCTCTCTTGCGCATATCCCCAAAAAACAGATCTCGGTCGTGTCACGGAGTCCGCGACACGACCGAGATCGATGTCAAAATATGGCGTATCAGGGAAGCTTCAGCGTTTCATCCGTGCAAAGGACGCGGACGACGGCGCTGTTCTTGATCCAATAGGTTCCCCTGTCCACGGCGTTCCATTGCGCGACCCTGCCGAGATACTCGATCTCCGTCAGTTGCTGACAGCCGTTGAACGCATAGTCATCAATGGTAGAAAGATGATCTCCCACGGCAAATGCGCGGAGCTGGGTGCAATCGCTGAAGGCGTAGTCTCGGATCACGCAGGGAGCGGCACCGGAGATGCCGTTGCCGACCTGAACGGTGGTCAAGGCGGTGCATCCGGCGAAGCTGTAGCTGCCGATGTTTGTCACGCTGAGCGGCAGATAGACCTCCGAAAGGGCGGTGCAATTGCGGAAGGCTCTGTCGTCGATGGAGGTAAGCCCCTCAAGGATCTCCAGTGTGGCGAGGCGCTTGCAGTCCTGAAACGCCTGATAGCCGACGGTCCGCATGCTTGCGGGGATCTGGATGCTGCTCAGCATCTCGCAGTTCTGGAAGGCGGAGAGCCCGATGGACGCCACGCTGCTGCCTAGCTCCACCTTTTGGAGCGCGGCGCAGTTGCGGAAGGAGCAGGCACCCAACGCGCTGACGCTGTTGCCGATCACGGCGGTCTTCAGCGCGGTGCAGCCGTCAAAGGCGTACTCGCCCACGGTGGTTTTCTCCACCGATACCGTATCGTCTCCGATGACGACCGAAGCGAGGGCGGTGCAGCCCTGGAAGCTGTAGCTGCCCAGCGTCTTGACCGAGGCGGGAATCGCGATCTCGGTGAGGGAGACGCAGGAGTGGAAGGCGTAGTCCCCGATCTGCTCAAGCACACCGTTCAGCTTCACCGTGCGCAGATTCTTGCAATTTCTGAACGCCTCGTAGCCGATGGACGTCACGCCGTTGCCCAAGGTGACCTCACTCAGCGCGGTGCAGTTTTTGAAGGCGTAATCGGAGACGGTGCGGACGTTGTTGCCGAGAGTGACCTTTTCCAGCGCGGTGCAGCCCAAGAAGGCGTCCGCGCCGATCACGGTCTTGTCCACCGAAACGTTCTCATCGCCCACCGTGACCTCCGTAAGGGAGATGCATCCGTAGAAGCTGTAGCTGCCCACCGAGAGTACCGAGGCAGGAACGGTGAGCTCTCCAAGGGAGATGCAGTCGCGGAAGGCATAGTTGCCGATCGCTGTCAAGCCGTCGTTCAGCGTCAGGGAGACGAGGTTCTTGCAACCGTAGAATGCCTCGTATCCGATGTTCTGCACGCTCTGTCCCATCGTGATCTCCGTCAGCGCGGTGCAGTTCTTGAAGGCGTAGTCGGCGATCTCCCGGACGTTGTTGCCGAGGGTCACCGTTTTCAGGGCGGTACAGCCGAAGAAGGCATCCGCGCCTATGGTAGTTTTGTCCACCGAGACCGTTCCGTCGCCGACGGTGACCTCGCTAAGGGCAGTACAACCGCTGAAGGCGGATTCGCCCACGGTCTGCACCGAGGGGGGAATGACGATCTTGGTAAGGGAGAGGCAGGATTGGAAGGCGTAGGGCAGGATCTCCGTCAGATTTTCGCCCAGCGTGACCGCACCCAGATTCTTACAGCCGCGGAAGGCGCCGGAGCCGATGGAGGTGAGGCTGTTGCCCATCTTCACCTCACGCAGAGCGGTGCAGTTCTGGAAAGCAGAGGTGTAGATGACGCCGACGTTGTTGCCGATGGTGACCGTTTTCAGGGCGGTACAGCCGTAGAAGGCGCTGTCACCCACCACGGTCTTCTCCAGCGGGATCATGTCGTCGCCGATGACGGCATCCGTCAGCGCGGTGCAGCCGTTGAAGGCATCGCTGCCGATGGAGGTGACGGAGGCGGGAATGGCGATCTTCTGCAGGGAAACGCAGGCGTAGAAGGCGTTCTGATCGATCCTTTCCAGCCTGTCGCACAGCACTGCCGCCGTCAGATATTTACAGCCGCTGAATGCCTCGTAGCCGATGGAGGTAACGGAGGCGGGCAGGGTGACCGTCTGCAGCTTGGTGCAGTTTCTGAAGGCGCGATCGGGGATGGAGGTCAGATTTTCGCTGAGCTTCACCTCCGTCAGCGCGGTGCAGTTCTGGAAGGCGTTGTAGCCGAGGGAGGTGATGTGGTCGCCCATCGTCACGCTCGTCAGCGCCTGGCAGTTGCCGAAGGCGGCGGAACCGATGCTCGCGCCGTCCACCGTCCATCTGCCGCCCTCACCGATGCGGGCAGTCTTCAAGGCGGTGCAACCGTAGAAGGCGTCCTCTCCGATGGCGGTAACGGAGGCGGGCACGGTGATCTCCTGCAGGCTCAGACAGCCGTAGAAGGCATCGGAGCCGATGGCGGTAAGACCCTCCGAAAGGGTCACGGTGCCGAGATATTTGCAGCCGCTGAAGGCGTCGTAGTCGATCTTGGTCACGCTGGGGGGCACCGAGACGGCGCGCAGCGCCGTGCATCCGTAAAAGGCGCCGCCCTCGATCAGCTTGATGCCGTTACCGAGCACGGTCTCGGTCAGCGCGGTACAGTTCTTGAAGGCGTCGGCGCCCACCGTGGTCACCGAGCCGGGAATGACGACCTGGGTGATGGCACGCTGACTGTAGAAGGCGCGGTAGGAGATCTGCGTTACGGGCAGACCGTCGTGCTCGGCGGGAATGATGACGACGGTGTCGGTGCAGGTGCCAAGCCCTGTGACGGCATAGCTCTTCCGGTCGCCGTTCAGCGTCAGCTCCAGACCCTCGCTGGGCTGACCTGCCGCGCCGCAGCTTTGGCAGACACCGTTTTGATAGTTATGCTCCAGCGTGGGAGTCTCCTCCTGCGCCGTGAGGATCTCGTTGCATACCTTGCAGTAGGAGCCCTCGGTCAGACCGGTGGAGGTGCAGGTGGCGGCAACGGCGTGAAGGGCGGTGGGAACGTGGGTGTGGTCAAGCTTGGCGATCGCCTCCTCCACCGTATGGTCGCAGGTCAGACAGGTCTTGACGCGAAGCCCCTCCTCATGCTCGGTGGCTTCCTTTTGGATGACCCAGACGCCGTAGGTGTGGGTATGTACCGGCTTGGGGATCTTCTCCTCCACCTGCGTACCGCACGCGGTGCAGGTCTTGATGATCAGCCCCGCCTCGGTGTCGGTACGGGAGGTAAATTGATGTTCCGTCATGGGGATCTCCTGCGGTGCCTGCAGGACCTCCTCGCAGGAGGAGCAGACAGAGCCCTCGGTCATGCCGGGCGCGGTACAGGTGGGCGCCACGGCGGCAATGGCAACGGGTGTGTGTACGTGGGCGATCCGCTCCAGCGTCTCCTCCTCACGCTCACCGCAAGCCGAGCAGACCCTTGCGCGAAGTCCGTCGGCATCCTCGGTGGCTTCCTTTTCCACCGTCCAGTCGCCAAAGCTGTGCGAGCAGTCCGTTTCCTGCGGGGCAGCCGTCGTCTGCGCCGCCGTCGTGGTGGCATCCGTCCCGCTTTCGTCGGGAGGGGAGGGCAGACCCGTGTCCGCCGCGGAGCAACGGTTGAGCAGAAAGAGGGCGAGCAGCAGCAGGACAGCGGCGGTCACCGAGCCGATGACGGTGCGGCGGATCCGCGCGGCGCGCGCCGTGCTGAGCGGGATGCGCTTGTGCGTCACCTCGCTGATCTGGTGCAGGAGCTTGTCCATCTTGGCGTCCAGATACTCCATGTTGTCCACCGAGACGTTGTTGATCTTGGTCAACTGCGCAATGTCCTGCGGCATGTTCGGCGGGTAGGTGAAGTCGCGGAAGGTCAGCGGAATGATCGGCTTGTTGTGCTTCAGGGCGTGGGAGATCTCTCTGCGGACCCAGTCTCCCTCGTTGGCGCAACGGTCCAGCGCCCCCTTGGAGAGAATGAGCAGAAAAACGTCCGCCCGCTCGATGGAGGCAAGTATTTTGGTATCAAACACACCGGGACCCAGTGCCTCAATGTCGTAAAAGACACTGTAGCCTGCGTCCACCAGCTTGTCATGAAATAATTGCGCAAAGCCCTCGCCACCGTTGCGTCGATAGCTGATAAAGACAGAGATTCCCATAATCGTCCCTTTCTGTTGAACGGTTTTGTTCCATACCTTACCATTATACAACAAAATCCGTTCCGTTTCAACTATATTTGATACTTAAAAAAAAGAAATTCCTGTCGCAAAGAATATGGTAAAATCAGAAGTGAAAAAAAAAGGGGGGAAAACCATGAAAAACATCACATTCGAAATTATGCGTTCGTTCCAAGATTATTTGATCAGCGAAGAAAAGGCAGCGGCAACGGTTGGAAAGTATTTGCACGATGTGGAAAGCTTTCGATGCTGGTTGGGTGAGCGAGAGCTTTGTAAGTCTTCGGTTCTTGATTATAAAGTCCATATTTGTGCAAAATATGCGCCTGCCAGCGTTAATACCATGCTGACATCCCTGAATGTCTTTTTCTGTTTTATACAGCGGTATGAGTTGAAGGTGAAAAACTTGAAAATTCAAAGGAAGGTCTTTGCTGTCAAGGATACGGAACTGACCAAAACGGAATATGGGCGTCTCTTGCAGGCGGCAAAAGACAAAAACAATGAGCGCTTGTATCTTTTGATGCAAACCATTTGTTCCACAGGAATCCGTGTTTCCGAGGTACAGTTTATTACAGTTGAGGCACTCGGGCGAGGAATGGCGGAGATCCACTGTAAGGGGAAACAACGAACGGTATTTTTGCCGAGACAGCTTTGCCGCATTTTAACGGGCTATGTCAAGGCAAAAAAAATAAAAAGCGGTTGCGTTTTCGTCACGAAAAACGGTAAGCCGCTGGACCGGTCCAATATATGGTCGGATATGAAAAAGCTTTGTGCAGGGGCAAATGTATCGCCCCGCAAGGTTTTTCCGCATAATCTTCGTCATCTGTTTGCCCGAACTTATTACAGTATGCAGAAGGATATTGTGCGCCTTGCAGATATTCTTGGACATAGCAATGTGAACACGACGAGAATTTACACCACCGAGACGGGTGAGATCCACCGCAGACAGATTCAAAAATTAGGACTATTACGCTGTTGATCCCCCTTAAAGAATACCACCACATATTTCTCGTTATGTGGTTATCGTGTGAAAATTCATCATTATTTTAGCATAATATAGAAAAAATAGCAAGAGAAAAACACAATTTTCATCACTAAAATACATAAATT
The DNA here is from genome assembly GCA_017452525.1 of Clostridia bacterium. Lineage (GTDB taxonomy): Bacteria > Bacillota > Clostridia > Oscillospirales > CAG-272 > RGIG3947. The sequence continues at coordinate 9,545 of JAFTMG010000103.1, read as the reverse complement.
TGTATTGAGAAAAAGGCCAAGGAAAAAATTTTTTTCTTTGGCCCAAAAAACACGCCTCGGAAGAGAGGCTTTGTTACATGAGATATTTAGGCTTACCACATAACGAGAATTATGTAGTAGTTTTGTTGGACAAAAAAGGAGAAAACCATGAAGAATACGATTGTAACCGAGAAGAACACCTATGAGCAACCCGAAATGGAAGTGATCTGTTTCACCATTGAGGATATCATCACCACGTCAACGCCCGGCGATGAAAATCAAGGTGACTGGGATCCGCAGAACATGGACTAAAAAGAAAAGGAGAAACAATATGAAAAAGAGGATCGTAGCTTTATTGCTTACGCTTGCTCTGGCAGTCGGCACGATGAGTGCGCTTATGGTCTCTGCAAGCGCGGAAACACCCGTACCCACACTTAATATAGCCTTTTGCAATCTGTCCTTCAGCGATGCGGTCTATATTAAATATGCGGTAGATGCCAGTGTATCTGATGTGAAGATTCTGATTTGGACATCTCCGAAGCAGGAATATACGGTCGGTACACAGGATGCTGTAATTACGGATTATTATGACGATACGATCGGCGGCAAAAAATATAAGATCTTTGACTATACCAAGCTGGCAGCTAAGCAAATGGCAGATGTGGTCTATGCCCGCGCCTATGCCAAGGTTGGAAACGAGGACTACTACAGCACCGTAAACAAATACAGTATCCTTCAGTATGCCTACAATAAGCTGGGCAAGACCGCTACAGCGTCGTCCAATGAGGAACTGAAGGAACTGCTGAGCCAAATGCTCGCATATGGCGCGGCGGCGCAGAAGTATTTTGGCGATTATAAGGTGGACAGACTCGCTACCGCAGATTGGTATCAGGTGAAGTTGACCGCGGGGACGTTGGACGATGGTTGCAAGCAGGGACTGTATCTCCCGGGAGATACGGTCAAGATCACCGCACCTGCTACAGATGCGGAGGGAGGTACTTTCGCTTATTGGAAGGATAGCAACGACCGTAAGATAGCCACCACGGCGGAGCATACCATTACGGTCGGAACGAAAAATGAGGTATACACACCCGTGTATAAAAAATACTCCATCGGATTGGAATTTGACAGCAACGGAGACGGTACGTGCTGTGTGGTCGGTATGGGTACCTGCGCCGATAGCGAGCTTGTAATCCCCCCCGTTTCTCCCGAAGCAGAAATCGTGATTGCGGTAGAGGGCTTTGCCGGTGAAGCAATTACGAGTGTATCTTTCCCTTCGACTATTGAGGAGATTACGAAGCGCGCATTTAACGAATGTACGTTATTGACGGATGTCTATTATGACGGCACCGAGGAGGAGTGGACCAACAATGTTGATATTGAAGCATACAACGATGCCATTGTGAATGCAACCAAGCACTTCAACAAGCCCGTCCTTGAGACCTTCACCGTTACCTTCGTGGATTATGACGGAACGTTCCTTAAGGAAGAATCCGTTGAGAGCGGTGGGAGTGCCACGGCACCCGCGGGGCTTGAAAGAGAGAACTATATCTTTATTGGCTGGGATAAGGATTTCAGCAATGTAACCGAAAATATGACCGTTACTGCGCAGTATGAGATCAGTAACATCGAATCTAAAATGATTGTCAGCAATGCTACCGCCGCTGCAGGGGACGAAAACGTTGAGATCACGGTGGCTTTGGAAAATAATCCGGGCATAGCATTGGTTGATATTGATGTGTTATATGATTCTGATTATTTGACACTTTCCAATATTGTCTTTAATCCCGACTTTGGCGGAGCCGGAACCAAGCCAAAGAATTTTGAGAGTCCTGTGTCGGTGCTTTGGTATAACGGAGATTATGACAGTAAGGAGGATGCGGTATTTGTCACCTTGATCTTCTCGGTTTCCGAAAATGCTGTCGCCGGTGATTATGATATCACATTATCCTGCACCGAGGGAGATATTTGCAATATTGAGGAAACGAATGTTTCTTTTGTGATCGAAAACGGTAAGATCACCGTTTCGTAACGGAAAACTCAGTGAACTTCTTACTTCCGTATTTCTGAGATTGGAGATTGAAATGAAAAAAAGGATACTAAAAAGGTTTTTGTCGGCAGCTTTAGCGGTTGTTATGGTTTTTTTGATGATGCCGATTGGTGCAATTCGCGTGTCTGCTGCAGGTTCGACCAAAAAAATGACTCCCTTAGAGCAATACCGGGCAAATACAACGAAATCATTGAAGCATATCACCGAATATATCAGCAAGCGCGAAGCCGCTGATAAGGCGTTGCAAAACAGCTTCGGAAATAAGATCAAAAAGATCAATACGGTTTCAGCGGGCATAGGAACTGCTGTTAATACTGCATTGATGGTGTATAATACGATCGATGAAGATGCTTCATGGCAGGAAAATCTCTGGAATGTTGGCATGAATCTGATATCTTCTTATTTGGGCGTTTCGCTTCCGGGTCAGAACTCGGAAGCGGATGTCATCATCAAAGAAATCGAAAAGATGATGGATGAGGTTAATCAGCGTATTGATGCCGTAAATGAAAATATTAATGCTCTTTCGGAGCAGGTGGATCAAAATATTTCAAGCCTTGCAAGTCTCATGACTACAATAAGTCAATTGGAAGCTGATGCGGATATTCTGAACGAATTTACGCAAATATCTAGTAAAGAGGCTTACAGTTATTACCGAGATAGGGACGCATTGTATGAAAAGTATGAAGATTTGAATTCAATGCTTAATGCCACTATACCTTCGAATGATAGTGACATTAAGTATGCATACGATGCTCTCTACAGAGAAGCGATAAAATCGGAACAACTTTATGAGTATATTACCAGAGAAGCCGGAGAATCCCCTGCTTCGATCTCAGTGAGCATCCTGGAAGCACTGTATGAATATTCGGTACTTAGTGAATATCTTTTCTCTGAAAATCAAGTTAAGGATGAGCATGAAAACGTAAAGCAGGATGAAAACGGGGATTTGAACAATATCGAAATGAAGTGTGTCGAATTCGCCGAGGACCTGTACAGCACATACATGTTTTCGAATTATGCATTGATGCTCTGTTATAATTATCAAATTGAATATGCGAACTCTCATAATACGAAGTACTATGAGCTGAGTGATGCGGAGGAGCCTATCTTTATTCCGCGTATTTTCAAATATTCAAGCATTACTACCGACCGAGGACATGTACAAAAAATGATTGATAATCAGGAGGAAGTCCAAGAGAAAATAGCCTCCTATATGGCATATGTGCTGAACCTTGGCGGAAGCTATCTTTATGAAAACGGCGCAACATATGAAAACGGTACAAAGGTGAACGAGAATACCGTATACAGCATTCCTTATCAGGAGCTGTTCGGAACGGAATCGCCCAGTACGGAGCCGTATACGATCAAATACGGAGATTGTCCTGCTACCACCAAATATGTCCGAACGAACAATAAGGTATCGCATGGTGATACGCTCTATATGAATGTATTGCCGAATGATTTGGCTTCATTGTTTGCAAGCGGCGATTTTACATTTGGAATCAAGCAATTTGTTCTGGATGATAGCATGAAAGAAATAGAGCTTTCCGCAACCTCTACGGTAAGTAATGCCGGTGTGGTAAATGTGCTCGGAAATGCCGGGGAAAAAATCAGAGTGACCATGTATTATAATGGTGTAGAATGCTATTCTATGGACTTTGATATTATTGAGCGTCCTTTTAGCGGAGGCATGGGTATTGCAGATTGTCCCTATTTTGTTTCTAAGTGGGAGGATATCACTGCGTTGGCCGGTTCGGTGGATCATTATCAGGATGAGAACATTCATTTTGAGATGACAAGGGATATCGATGGATACGGAGCCGTCTTCAAAGGAATTCCCTCGTTTAAAGGAACCTGGAACGGAAACGGATATCGAGTCTATCATTTTGAGATTGATATGAGCGGAATTTACGATATAGGCTTTTTTAGAGTGATCGAATACGATGCTACGGTGAAAAACTTTACTATCGGTCATTATGGCGAAAGCTATTTGTCGTATGACAATTATTCTGTATATATCAATGGATATCTGAATTGTGACGGTGTGCTTTATGTTGGCGGACTTTGCGGAGTTAACTGTGGTGTCATATCCAATTGCTCATTGGAAGCAGTAAAAGTATGTGGCAAAATATACTGGGCAGGCGACAATGATATTAGCAATGCAGTTGGCGGAATTGCCGGACGAAATGACGCGTCTATTGACAATTGCAAGGTGTCAAAATCGTTTTTCTACTCTAATGCATCTGCAAAAAAAGATGGCGATGCTTCCCTGTGTAAAGCCTATACGGGGGGAATTGTCGGAAAGAATGTAGGCTATCTCAAAGATTCTGTTTCCTATAACAACCACATGGGGGGATATACCTATTCGAAACAAAATTGGGGCGACGCTCCCGGTGCGTATACATACTGTGGAGCAATGATGGGATGGTTAACCCACTCTGCAACTGCAGAAAATTGTTATGAGATGCAAAATACGTTCGATACAGTTGCTGATGCGGATGATAGCGACAATGATGGTACTGTAGAGGACGGTATTTGTGGATATCGTGATTTTAAGCTCCTTCCTTGGGAAGAACTTGGCATCATTACGAACTGTGGCGAGAATTCTCTTGGTCCCTGGTCTATTGATTCTACGACCGGATGTCCCAAAAAATTTTCCCTTATTAAACACCCTGACGATATTCTTGGCGGCGGTACCTATGCCAATGTATTGGAATATGTCCGCGGAGAGCGTTATTTGAAGTATACTTATACAACTGCCGGAGATCCAATGACGGCGACCACCACAACACATGAATATGAACTGAGCGAAGGTCGAATCGATACCTCGGAGGTGGGGACATGGCCCGCGATCAAACTGATCGCAGTGGATGGAACTACACAGTACAAAAAAGAAGTATTGAATGTTACCGTAGTTCCCGAAGAGATAACAGAGCTTGTTGTTTACACAGAGCCTATCAAAAAAACATATGCTGTGAACAGTGAGTTCCTTGACCTTGCAGGACTTCGTTTGGCGGTTGTTTATAACAATCACAGTACACGGTTTTTGAACGACGGAAGCAAGGAAGGGGCAACGAAAGAATTTACAGAGACTTACGATTTTACAGCGGTTGGTGAGACAAGCATTACATTCAGCTATGGAGATTTTTCCCAAAGCGTTCCCGTAACGGTTGTTCATTGCGCCCATGGCAATACCGAGAGCAGAACGCGGATCGAGCCTACTTGCGGCACTGTTGGGTACGAGGTGGGAACCTATTGTACAGACTGTCAAGGGTATATCGAGGGAGGTACTCAGATTCCCATGACCAATAGGCACAGCTATTCGGAATGGACTGAGTATGACCAAAACAGGCATTGGCACGAATGTTCATGTGGAAAGATCGAATATGAATACCACTCTTGGAATGACGGTGAGATCACTACGCCCGCTACGTTTGAGCAAACCGGTATCAAAACATATACCTGTCGCACATGCAGTGGAACGTATACCGCGGTGATTCCCATGTTGGAGAACCCGACTCGGTTTATCGTAGATCATGTGGGAACTATGCCCGGCAAAACGGTAGAGGTAAATATTCGGCTTGAGAATAATCCCGGCGTTGCGATGATGCGGTTACAGGTTGCGTATGATCCTGCTTTACTGACCCTTGATCAGGTAACTTATAACAGCGCAATTGGCGGCACGTCGACCCAGCCCGCGATTTTTGAAGACTCTGCGGTGTTGCTTTGGTATAACAATAGCGAAAATGTCGAAGGAGATTGGATATTCGCCACTTTGTCCTTTACCGTAAAAGAAACTGCTGATGTCGGAAGTACTTCGGATATCGTTTTGACCTATGATGCGGATGAAGTTTGCGATATTGAGGAAAATAAGGTTCTATTTGCGATTGATAACGGAAGTGCTTCTGCGCTTGATCATGTTCCCGGCGATATTAACGGTGATCAAAGCTTGACAGCCAAGGATTTGCTAAGACTTGCCAAACATTTTACCGGTTGGGAGGATGAGGTGAACGAGCTCGCTCTGGATGTGAATGGCGATGGAAAGGTGAACAGTCAGGACCTGCTAAGACTTTCAAAATATTTGGCGGGTTGGAATGTGAGACTTTACTGAGTGCCTGTGCCTTACACAGAAAAGCCTTTGTGAAATTGCAACCGGGTTCCCAAACGTTTATACTGATGTTGGTGAAAAAAGCCGTACACAGTCTAATAAAAACAAGATTTATTGAAAAAGGAGAAAACCATGAAGAACACCATTGTAACCCAAAACGAAGGATTGAAAAAGACCTATGAGCATCCTGAAATGGAAACGATTTATTTCACGGTTGAGGATATCATCACGACTTCGACGCCGGGTGATGAAAATCAAGGCGACTGGGATCCGCAGGATCTGGAATGATCAGACTTAAAAGAGCATTGTTGTTCCAAATGAAAAAAAGTTCCCTCCGCGGAAAATCCGCGGAGGGAACTTTTTATATGGTTCAACTCTGCCACTCACGGGAGGCGAGCAGCTTTGCCATGTACTCGGGCAGGCGGGTGTAATCGTCCACGCAGACGAAGTGAAAATCGGAGCGGTAGACCGACTCGTCGTTGCCGCCCTGACCGTAATCGTCGCCCACGAAGACCACCTCATCGTGGCTGTAGCCGCGCTCGGTGGCGATCTTGTCCAGCGCGTAATACTTATTGTAGGGCGCGGGCGCCATGTCGAAGGAGGAGGTGCCGCCCACAAAGACGGTGTATTCCGAGAAGGTCGCCTTGATGTCGTCGTAAATGGCGCGGCGGCGGGAGCGGTCGGGGTCAAACGCCAGCTTGTCGGCGGCGACCGCCTTGGTGCCGAGGATGGGGAAGGTGACGCAGCCCGAGGGGTGGAACTCGGTGTTCTCGCCCGCAAACTCGGTAAAGCCGTACTTCTCGCGCATGGCCGTGATGCGGCGGTCCACCGACTCACGGTCGCAGGGCAGGGCGAGGTCGTATACGGTGGTGAGAGACTTGGTCTCGGGGTCGTACTTGCTGTATTGCAGACCGTAGTTGCCCACGATGTCGATGGGGTATTGGTTCATCTGATTGAAGATGCGCATGCACTGTCCCGCGCCCACCATCAGAAGCTCGTAGCCCATCTCGCGCAGGCGGTCGAGAACTGCCTTGTTCTGCGCGTCCAGCGGCGTCTTGTGCTGGGTCAGCGTGCCGTCCAGGTCAAAAGCGATCAGTTTGATCATGATATATGTCTCCTTTGTCGGTGTTCGGTGTGTTCGTTACCTTTATTATAAACGAAAGCGCGGGACTTGTCAATGCGCGAATTGTCCATTTCGGGCGAATGTCGGCGATATGGATTTATGTGATATCCTCATTTGACGTGAAAGTCGAACCGTGCCTTGGAGAAAACGGCTTTGAAATGGATGCGCCAAAGGGTATCGGTATGCCAATTGCGCTCAATGCCGGGGTCGTTTACGGGAAAGGCTTCGATCTCGCAGGCGAGGCGGGGATCGAACGTCATCATCCGTCCCTCCGCCAGGCGGAGCTTGCCTGCGCCCGCAAGATGCGGCTCGGCACAGGTCATATAGCGGAAATCGACCTCCTGCTCCCGCGTCATCTCCACCGCATCGGTGACCGTCACGCTGCCGTCGTCCTGCGGGGAGACGGTGCGCGTAAAGGAGGTAAGAGCGGCTTCCTGCGGGTAGGCGCCGGCAAGCTCCATGCGGGCGGAGCCGTTTTCGGACGAATAGCGCTCGTCGCCTGAAGCATACTGCTTGCCCGCGCGCTGAGAAACGCCGCCGAAGGCGGGAAGGTTGTGATAATCCGATTGCATGAACCACAGCTCGTACCGTTGAGAAGAGAAGGTCTTTTTGGTATATTCACCGGCACCCGTGTCGATGAGAACGGGGTTTCCGTTATGATATACGATGACGTTACCCACGTCGTTGTGGTTGTGATGCTCGGCGTTGTCGCCGCCCTTGAACGCCGCGAAAAGTCCCTTGGCGGGATCCTCGTCGGCTCGCCACACCATTACCTTCAGATCGGGGAACCAAACGTTTTTCTCCGCCCGGCTCGTCCCCGGCTTGGGCGGCTCCGCCATCAGCGACCGCAGATAACGGTAGGTGTGCGCGTGGGCGCCAAGCCCTGTGGAGAGCGTGCGAAGCCGCTCCATCGTGTCTCCGAAGGCGCAAAGGGAGGCACTGTTGCATTTTTCGCCCATGCGGCGGATCATCGCGCCGTCATGAAGTGTGCGGGGCGGGCAGTCGGCAAAATTGATGAAATTCGCGCCGTTGATATTGAATTTGACGATGTATTCGAGCATGCTTCTGACCAGCGGATGATCGTAAACGTCGATCGCGCCGCCGCTCATATCATACAGCAGCTCCAGACAGTCGAAGTAAGAGGCGCCCGCCGCCCCCCAATAGCTGGGACCCTCCGAGCAACCGCCGTCCGGTTGGTAATCGGCGGAGAAGTTGTCCAGCGCGGCCATGGCTTTGGTGACGATCTTCCGCAACGTATAGATGTCCTCTACGGTGACCGCCGCGACGTGAAGAATGTTGGAGATGATCCAGGGGCACCAGTTGTTGACGCGATCACCGCGCTCCCCCGTCCACCAGAAGGCGCAGTTGAGGAACGGCATGACGATCCGCTCGTGGAATTGGTGGGAGAGCTTTTCGCAAATGAGGGGGCTGATGCCGTCCAATTCCTCCTTTGTCAGCGTCAGGACGGCGGCAAGCGCCCCCGCCGTGCCGGCAGAGAAGAGGTCGATGCCGTGCAGGCGCGTCCCGTCGTAAACGGGGGGGATCCCGAATTCCCCATGTGTCGGCGAGGTGTAGAGGTGCGCCGGAATGATCCACGACGATTCCTCCATGATCGCCCAGACGGTATCCGCCAGCTTGGCAGTAAAGCGTCCTTTGCGCTCATATGCCTCGGCAAGGGCGAGGGTCAGCGCCATATCGCGGCGCTGAAAATAGATTGCCTCGTAGCGGGAGCGGTTTCCGTTGTCACGAAACTCCAGATAGACCGATAAGGGCAGTAGAGGGATGGGCGTCTGCAGATAGTCCTCCGCTTTTTTCACCAATACGTCCATCTTGGCGGGAACGAAGTCGTGCGATGGGGCATCCGAAAAGAGCGTGCGCTCCCGTATGCCGCGCACGAGGGCGGCGGATAGCTTCCTTTCCTTAAAAATGCGTGTCATGAAGAGTACCTCCTCGCATGTCTTTTCCTTATGATTGCATTGTATCACGCCGAGGTGCCAAAGTCAACGGCAGAGAGCGAAAAAAGAATGTTGACACCGCCATATTCCGTGTGCTATACTGAAAAAAAGTGACGCTCTATCGCATAAAACGGTGGATTTTCTTCAAATTGGGGTTTGTCGGTCCGTTTGAGAATTTCAAATTTGGGTTTGTCGGTGTGTTTGAGATGTTCAAATTGGGGTTTATCGAAGAGATAGAGGTTAAATTTTGTAGGGACCGGCGTCCCCTGTCAAGAGCAAGATTGTAAACAGTTGTGCAAGAGGATTGTATACACATTTTATGTTCAATCT
>JAFTMG010000102.1 GCA_017452525.1 Clostridia bacterium | reverse complement strand
CTGACACCTGTATTTGCTGTGAGCCGTGCTTTTTATCTCGTTCTTTTCCATTTTGTTAAACCTCCTTGTATTTTGCAACACGGCATCAAACCCGGTTACATTATACTCGGAGGTTTAACTCTTTTCAACACTTTTTGTTTCTGGCTTGCTTGTAGCTCGCCCGCTTTATTGTCGCTTCGCTCGTTTTCGGCTCCCCCAGTAGAACTGGGGGTTTATTTGGATACCAAATATACAAGCCCATCCGCGGCGCGGATGGGCTTGTTTTTTGATATTACAGGATCAGTCCGCAGACCAAGTCGCTGAGCTCGGTCGGATTTTCGATGCTCATGCCGCCAATGAGACGCGCCTGCGCATAGAGGACCTTGGCGATATTGGCGACCTTCTCACGCTCGCCGTCGGCAAAGAGGGTCTTGAGCTTTTCGGCAATGGCGTGGTCGGCATTGACCTCCAGGACGACTGCCGCCTTGACCTTATTGCCCTCGCCGGGCATCTTGTTCAACACCTTCTCCATCTCCACCGAGATCTCGCCCTCGCTGGCAAGTGCCACGGGGTGGTTCTTCAGCTCGCCCGAGAAGCGGACGTTGCTGACGCTCTCGCCGATGCTCTCCTTCATGAAGGCAAGCAGATCGGCGGCGTTTTCGTTCTCGGTCTTGATCGCTTCCTTCTCCTCGTCGGTGGCAAGATCCAGCTTACCGGTGCAGACGTTGGTGAAGGTCTTGCCGTCATATTCGCGGAGCATCTGGATGGCAAATTCGTCCACGTCGTCGGTGCAGTATAGCACCTCCATGCCGTGGTCCTTGACCGCCTCCACCTGCGGGAGCATGTCGATCTGCTCGACGGTCTCGCCGCAAGCGTAGTAGACGGTCTTCTGCTCCTCCTTCATGGAGGCGACGTACTCCTTGAGGGAGATCATCTTCATCTCGCGGGAGGAGGCGAAGAGGATCAGATCCTGCAGGACGTCCTTATGCATACCGTAATCGCTGTAGAGACCGTATTTGAGCTGGGTGCCGAAGACCTTGAAGAATGCCTCGTAGGTCTCGCGATCGGAGGACATCAGCTTGCCAAGCTCGTTCTTGATCTTCTTTTCGATGGTCTTGGCGATCAGCTTGAGCTGGCGGTCGTGCTGGAGCATCTCGCGGGAGATGTTGAGGGAGAGATCGGCGCTGTCCACCAGACCCTTGACAAAGCTGAAGTAGTCGGGCAGCAGATCCTCGCACTTCTCCATGATCATAACGCCGCTGGAATAGAGCTGGAGTCCCTTCTTATATTCCTTGGTATAGAAATCGTAGGGCAGATGCTTGGGGATGAACAGGAGGGCATCAAAGGTGGTCGCGCCCTCGGAGTGGGTGTGGATGACGCGGGCAGGCTTCTCAAAATCGAAGAACTTGTCGCGGTAGAAGGACTCATATTCCTCCTCGCCGATCTCGGAGGCATTTTTGCGCCACAGAGGAACCATGCTGTTGAAGGTCTCCTCGGCGGTATAGGTCTCGTATTCGGCGTTTTCACCCTCGCCGCTTCCCTCTTTCTTGCGGCTTCTTTCCACATCCATACGGATGGGATAGTGGATGTAGTCGGAATACTTCTTGACCAGCTCGCGCAGACGGTAGTCATTCAGATAATCGCCGTACTTCTCATCGTCGGTGTCGGCCTTGAGATACAGAGTAATGGCAGAGCCGACCTCTCCCTTGTCGCAGGGCTCGACGGTATAGCCGTCTGCCCCCTCGCTGGTCCAGCGGAAGGCGGTATCGGCGCCGATGGCGCGGCTCTCGACCACGATCTTATCGGCAACCATGAAGGCGGAGTAGAAGCCAACGCCAAACTGACCGATGATGTCCACGTTCTCGGTGGTCTCCTCGCTATGCTCGTTCTTGAAATCGAAGGAGCCGCTGCGGGCGATGGTGCCGAGGTTGTTCTCCAGCTCTTCTGCGGTCATGCCGCAACCGTTATCGGTGACCGTCAGGGTGCGGGCGTCCTTGTCGACGGCGAGGCGGATGGCGTAATCGTCGCGAGAAAGCCCCACGGCATTGTCGCTCAGGGAGCGATAGTAGCGCTTGTCGATGGCATCGCTGGCGTTGGAGATCAGCTCGCGGAGAAAGATCTCCTTGTGGGTATAGATCGAGTTGATCATCATGTCGAGCAGCTTCTTGGATTCCGTTCTGAATTGTTTCTTGTCCATGTTTCATTCCTCTCCCCCGTCTTGACGGCGGGATCTTCTTTATATTCAAAATTTTTTGACGATTTTTAGCACTCACAAAAGCTGAGTGCTAATATAGTATAGCACATTCGCACCAAATGTCAAGAGTTTTTCTGCTTTTTTTCTTTTTTTCACAAAAAAAATTGCATACACGGGCGTTATCTGCTAACGTCGCCGGTCCGAAACACGCGGCAAGCGAGCCGCCCGGGCAAACCGTCCCGTTTTGGTTTTCAAAAATCCCCCGAGCCGCGGCTCGGGGGATTGCGTTTTGTTTTTTCGGATATTACCGCGCAACCAACAGCAGTCGCAAGCACGACCACAGCCAACAGCAGCGCCAGAAAACGGGTAATTTGTTTTTTTTGATATATATATATTATAATTGGATCACGGTAGTGGTACTTGCGGCATAATGCTTGCGCACGCGAATGCTCTCGTCACGGATGAAGCCGTTGAACTCGTGGCCCTTCAGCTCGCCCGTGCAACGCGGGTCATGCTCGTATTTTTCCTGCGAGATTGCCCAAAAGCAGATCTCGGGGTCAACGTTGCGGTACAGATCGACACAGCCTCCGTTGACGCCGTGATGCGTCAGCTGCAGAATATCACTCTTGAGCTCTTCGCCGTAAATGTCCGCCATCTGCTGGCACAGCGTCTTTTCACAGTCGCCGAGAATCAAGACCGTTTTCTCGTCGGTGATCAGGCGGAACGCCAACGAGGTATGATTGACCCACGGCATATCCACCGGATATTGCTCCTCATGTGTGAATACCATCTCGAGCGTCACGTCGGAAAAATACAGGCGCTGTCCCGTATGCAGGATCAGCCGGCGCGCACCGTACGCCTCGGCGTTGGCGCGGAATTTCTCGATCATCGGCAGATATCGGTTCGGATCGCCTTTGACATCGTGGCAATTCTGCACGGTCTCCCACACGGGGAAGTTATATCCGACCATCTTCAGTTCGATCTCACCGACATAGCGCTCCAAGAAGTGGTTGGCGAGTGCCATGTGGTCGCTGTGCGCATGCGTGATCAGCCAGGCGGCGACCACCGGCTTTTTGCCCTGCGGCGCGTTTTCCTTCAGATATGCCAGCAGCGCGGGGATATCGTCCTCATTGGTCGGACCGCCGTCCACGATGATAAACTCCCCCGACGCGACCTGTATCACGTACGACATACCCGGCGCGTTATTGATCTCCACGGCACGGCGTCCAAGCTGGGCGATGGTGGTGGAGCAAACGCGCTCATACGGTGCGGGTGCCGTTTCCGGCAACACGCCCGTCGGCTCGTCGATCAAGCGCAGCGTGCCGCCCATGAGCGTGGGATAGTAGCCCACATACAGCGTTCTTCCGGGGACGATATCCGTCCGCGTGGAAAAACAGTTGCCGGCGATCACGTTCTCGCTGTGCAGAACGCCGCCGAGCGTCGCGGCATATTGCGCGTATTCCTCTCGGGAGATCCCGCGCACAAACAGCTCCGCACTATCCTCTCCCGTGCGGTAGATGCCTGCCAGGGTGCTGTTCTGCCCCACGACCTCAGGAAGGGCTGCCAGCCCGGCAGTTAACGATTGCAGTTGAACCTTCACAGTCTCGTTCTCCTTTATGCTCATATTCGCCTGTATCCGTGCGTCCCCTATCGGGGAGATGGGTGGCTCCCGAAGCGCGGAAGCACCGTTACAGAAAGGCGCTACGTAACGGAACAGGCCTGTCTTTCGGTTTCCTATTGTAGCATATTTTCCGACAAATGTCAATTTTTTTGAGCAAAGTGACAAACACAAAAAGAAGCGCCTGTGGGCTGTACTCAAAATGATGGCGTGAGCCAATTCCCGCACGCAAGGGCAATTCATTGCGCAGTGTCCTCAAGGACACTGCGCAATTTTCCTTATCGGTAATAAACGTAAAATACCATGATCGTTCGCTCCACCCCACCGTGCTCCAGGTCGGGGGCGGTGATGACGACACCGTCCTTGGACAGCAGTTCCCACGCCTGCATCTCCTCGATTTTACAGCGCATCAGCACGTCGGAGGAGGCGAAGACGAGCAGCTCGTCGTCGCGGATGTTGAGGGCGCCGTTTTTGCCGATGACCTCTTCCACGTCGTTGATGCGCTCGGTGACGTAGCGAACATGATGACCGCAGATCTGCCGCGCCATCTTCCAGCGGAATTCCTTACTGTCGGGGTTTTCCTTGACCCCAAGGATCTTTTTCAGCTTTTCAAACATGTTTTATCGGCCTCCTTTGTTCAAGATCATCACGGTGTCGGCGGGGATGACCGCGTCGCCGCTGAAGCACGTATCGGTCAGCAGATCCTTCCATCTGCCGCTCAGATGGAGCGTTTCCGCGCCCTCACCGCGGTTGGCGGCAATCACGAGGCAGTCTCCATCCCGCGCGCGCTCATAGGCAAGGAAACGGTCCCGCACCGCCAGCATGCGGAAATCACCGCCGCACAGCGCGGGATGCTCCAGACGGATGCGCCCCAGCAGGCGGTAATGCGCCAGAAGCTCCCGATCCTCCCTCCCCCACGGATAGGGTCTGCGGCAGAAGGGGTCACGGTGTCCCTCCATGCCTGCCTCGTCTCCGTAGAAGAGCGAGGGGATCCCGTATACCGTATATTGCAGGGCGGACGCCATGCGAAGTCGCCTCAGTCCCAGCGCTCTCTGCGCCGCCGTCATGGTGGCGGTGGAAAGCTGCGCGTTGGTGCGCGTGCCCTCATCGTCCTCTCCCAACACGTTCAGAATACGTCGGGTATCGTGGGTTCCCAGCAGGTTCATCAGGCAGTGGCAGACACAGCGGGGATAGGCGGCGTACAGCTCGGTCAGTGTATCGGCAAGGACGCGCGCCTCACCGTCACGGACAAAGGCGATCAAGCCGTCCCGCACGGGATAGTTCATGACCGAATCCAGCTGGGAGCCCCGCAAATAGCGGCGGCGCCGCTGATAGGAGATCTTATCGGCGGCGTTCTCCCAGACCTCGCCCAGAACCGCGCCCTGCCCCGTGGTGTTGGCATGAACGGCACGGCGGAACTCATCCAGAAAGTCATCGTTCAGCTCGTCTGCCACGTCCAGCCGCCAGCCGTCCACGCCGAAGCGGCACCAACGGGCGGCAATGCCGTCCTCCCCCGTAAAATAGCGACGGCAGGAGGCGTTCTTATGGTTGAGATGCGGCAGGGTGACCACCCCCCACCAGCTCTCATAGTCGTTTGGGAATTTGCGGAAGGTATACCAATCGGCATAGGGTGACTTTTCGGATTGGTACGCGCCCACGCTGTCATAATTTCCGTGGCGGTTGAAATAGCGGCTGTTATCGCCGGTGTGATTGAAAACACCGTCCAGCATGACGTGCATGCCCTCGGCGTGCGCAAGGTCCAGAAGATGGCGAAGCGCCTCGTTGCCGCCGAACATGCCGTCTACCGTTTCGTAATCGCCGGTATCATATTTATGGTTGGAATAAGCGCGGAAAACGGGGCTGAGGTAGAGGACCGTTACCCCAAGGCTCTTGAGATAGGGCAGCTTTTCGGCAACGCCCCAAAGGTTGCCGCCGAAGATCTCGTGGTTAGCACACGGGGCGCCGGGATAGGGACCGTATTGCGGTATGCCGTGATCCCAATCCGGATTGAGGATGGCGCCGTCCGGATTTTCCACTCTGCCCTCGCCGCGGGCAAAGCGGTCCACAAAGACGTGATACATTGTGCCCCGCGACAGCCACGCGGGAGTGGTGAAGTCGGGCTCCGTCACCAGCAGGCGGTAGGGTCGCGTTTCCTCCTCCCGTTCGGACAGGGTCATATCGACCTGATTTTTGGTGGAGGAAAAGAGGGTGTTCCCCGCCCGCAGAAAGAGATAGCGGTAGTAAAAAAGCCCGTCCCGACAGCCCTCGCTGCCCGGCGCGCGCGGAAGCTCCCGCTCGTTCAGCTTCAGCTCCAGCAGATACTCATCGGTATCGGTATGCTCATGGGAGGTATGAAATTGGAACGGATAGTCGGTGTGGGCACCGCCATCCCGCCACAGGCGCATGACCACCGTGGCAACACCCATGCGACGCGGTACGGCGGCACGGACTGTCAGCACGGTATCGGCGGGAAAGGCGCGGCAATCGGACACGTCCCGACCGTCCGCGCTTTGCGTGATCAGCGGTATCAGACCGCCCTCGATCTCATGAGTTCGTTTGGGTAACATAGCTTTTCTCTCTGTTTCCTGACTGCTTTTTTGTAGGCAATAAGCCAACGGCTCCGGTTTATACGTTGGGTACAAATCGGAGCCGGGTCTGCGCGGAATTACTTGCGGTCGTGATCGGAAGGCAGCGCGCGAAGATTCCAGATATTGTTCGCGTACTCACGGATCGAACGGTCGGCGGCGAAGTAGCCGGCGGCGGCGATGTTGTGGAGCGACATGCGGTTCCATCCGGTCTTATCCTGATATGCCTCGATCATATCGGCATGGGTCTTGCGGTAGGACTCAAAGTCGGCAAGACACATATAGGGGTCGGCAACGCCGTGACCCGACAGCAGATACGCCGCGATATCGGAGAAGGACTGACCGGCAAAGCCGACGTTCAGATAGTCGACGATGCGCTTCAGCTTCTCGTTGCGGGCATAATAGAGGGCGGAGTTATAGCCTCCGAGCCACAGGGCGTCCACCTCCTCGCGATTGAGGCCGAAGATGAACATATTTTCCTCGCCGGCGGCGGCAAGCATCTCAATGTTGGCGCCGTCCATGGTGCCGAGGGTCAGTGCACCGTTGATCATCAGCTTCATGCAGCCCGTGCCGCTCGCCTCCTTACCTGCCATGGAGATCTGTTGGCTGATCTCGGCGGCGGGAACGAGGATCTCGGCGGTGCTGACGTTATAGTCCTCCAGGAAGATGAGCTGCAGCTTCTCGCGGATGCGGGGATTCTGAGCGATATCCTTGCTGATATAGCAGAGCAGCTTGATGATCTGCTTTGCCATATAGTAGCCGGGAGCCGCCTTGGCGCCGAAGATGAAGGTCTGGGGCTGCATCTCCAGATCGGGATTTTCCTTCAGATCCAGATACAGACCGATGATATTCAGCGCGTTGAGCAATTGGCGCTTATACTCATGCAGGCGCTTGATCTGCACGTCGAAGAGCGAGTGGGTATCGATGGGCTGACCCGTCTTGCGCATGATATGGTTGGAGAAGGCTTCCTTGTTGTGGTGCTTGATGGCGCGGATCTGCTCCAGCACGGTGGGATCGTCGGCAAACTTGGCAAACTCGCTCAGCTGGGCGGGATCCTTGCGGTAGCCGTCTCCGATGCAGGAGCTGATCAGATCTGCCAGCTCGGGATTGGAGTAGCAGAGCCAGCGGCGGTGGGCAATGCCGTTGGTCACGTTGGTGAAGCGGTAGGGATACATCTTATAGAAGTCCTTGAAGGTGTTCTTCTTCAGAATATCCGAATGGAGCTTGGAAACACCGTTGACGGTATGGGAGGCGATCACCGAGAGATTCGCCATGCGGACCTGACCGTAGCCGATGATGCTCATCTTGGAGATGCGGTCCCAATTGCCGGGGAAAGCGTCCCACGCGGCGCGGCAGAAGCGCTCGTTGATCTCCTTGATGATGGTATAGATGCGAGGCAGGCGCAGACGGAAGAGATCCTCGTTCCATGTCTCCAGCGCCTCGGGCATAACGGTGTGGTTGGTATAGGAAACGGTGCGGGTGACGATATCCCACGCCTGATCCCAGGTCAGCACGTAGTCATCGATGAGGATGCGCATCAGCTCGGGAATGCAGAGGGCGGGATGCGTATCATTGATGTGGATGGCTGCCTTATCAGGCAGGGTCATGATGTTGCCATACACTGCCATATGGTCGCGGATGATGTTCTGCACGGAGGCGGAAACGAGGAAATACTGCTGCGTGAGACGGAGCAGCTTGCCCTCGGTATGGTTATCGGAGGGATAGAGCACCTTGGAGATGACCTCCGCGTGGTTGCTCTCCTCCAGCGCCTTGGTGTACTGACCCTGGCTGAACAGACCCATGTTGAAGTTCTGAATGTTGCGCGCCTTCCACAGACGAAGCAGGCTGACGGCGTCGGAATCGGCACCCGAGATCATCATATCATAAGGGACCGCCTCGATCTCCTCGCAGTTCTCATACAGGATCTCCAATCTGCCGTCACGCCAATTCTCCTTGACGCGACCGCCGAAGCGAACCTTGAAGGCACGGTCGGGACGGGGGTTGAGCCAGACCTCGCCGCCGGGGAGCCAGACGTCGGGCAGCTCTGCCTGAATGCCATCCACAATCACCTGCTTGAACAGACCGTATTCATAGCAGATGGAGAAGCCGGTGGCGGGATAGTCGAGGGAGGAGAGAGAGTCCATAAAGCAGGCGGCGAGACGGCCGAGACCGCCGTTGCCCAGACCCGCGTCGGGCTCGCACTCATAAAGCTCCTCCAGATCCACGCCAAGCTCAGCGAGAGCGGCGGCATAGTCCTTGTCAAGACCGAGGTTGCAGAGGTTGGTCTTCAGCGAGCGGCCAAGCAAAAACTCCATGCACATATAGTAGACGCGCTTGCCGCCGTTTTCGTTGACGCGCTTGGAAAAACGGCTGCGCTTTTCCAGCAGGATGTCCTTGATGGTCATCGAGGTGACCTTATAGAGCTGCTCTTTGGTCGCTTCCTCAGCGGTCACACCAAACTGGCGCGCCAGCTTGGCTTCAATATTTTCCTTGATGGTCTTGCGATCGGGGGTAATGTTCAGATTCATGGTTTCAAATACCTCTCTTTGTTTCCGCGTTTCCTATGATCAGTATATGCCGCGGGGACCTTGAAAAAGCAGGACGCAGCAAACCCGTCTCGGGGTTCCCTGCGTCCAGTATTACCAATTCTTTTCACAGTCAGTCGGAGATCGGGAGATCCCGACACGGCATATCAAAACGTGGGAACTGCTTTTCTTGAAAATACAAGCGGAACAGACAGAAACAGCGTTTTTTTACGGAAAAAGGCGTTTTCTATCAATTCATATAAATAACGCAAATATTATACCACAAGTGCGCCTTCATTTCAAGAGTTATTTTGCAATTTCCAAAACTTTCTGATACATTTCGAGGTATTTCGCGCCGGAGTTCTGCCAGGAGAAATCGGTCTTCATGATCTTGGCGATCAGCTTGCGGCGGCGGGGAGCGTCGAACCAGACCTTCTCGGCACGCCGGATGGCATCCAGCAGTTCCTCGCTGCGGTAGCCGGCGAAGGTAAAGCCGTTGCCGTGGATGGTCTTGCCCTCTTCCCAATAGCCCTTGATGGAGTCGTACAGACCGCCCGTTTCACGGGTCACGGGGAAGGCGCCGTAGCGGGAGGCGATCATCTGGGAGAGACCGCAGGGCTCGCTCTTGGAGGGCATGAGGAAGATATCGCAGGCGGCGTAAATGCGCTTGGACAGGTCGCGGTTGTAGGTGATCAGCGCGCGCATCTTCTCGGGATATTTTGCCTCCAGGGAGCGGAAGAAGTCCTCAAAGCGAACCTCGCCCGTGCCCAGAACGACCAGCTGAACGTCATCCTGCAACACCTGCTCGGCGATCTCGGTGACAAGATCAAGCCCCTTATGGGAGGCGAGACGGGAGATGATGGCAAGCATGGGCACGTCCTTGGTCGCGGGAAGCCCCAACTCCTTCTGAAGCGCCAGCTTATTGGCATACTTCCCTGCCTGACGGCTGTGGTTATAGTGCTTGGCGATGGCGGGATCGTTTTCGGGATCGTTGTAGATATAATCGATGCCGTTGAGAATGCCGCACATCTTGCCGGTGTTCTGCTGCAGGATGTACTGCAGACCGCTGGAATACTGCGGGGTGAGGATCTCCTCGGCATAGCGGGGGCTGACGGTGCTGACGGTATCGGCGCACTCGATGGCAGCCTTCATCAGATTGATCCTGCCGTCATACTCCATCAGGGAATGCTCCTCCTCGGTCAGTCCGAAGATATCGCCGAGAATGGAGAAATCGTAGTTGCCCTGATACTCGATGTTATGAATGGTGAAGACGGTGCGGATATCGGCGTATTCGGGAATGGCGCGGTATTTGCGGTTGAGATAGACCAGCGTCAGCGCGGAGGACCAATCGTGCGCGTGGAGAATATCGGGATAAAAGCCGATATGGCGCATCATTTCCACCACTGCCATGGAGAAATAGGCGAAACGCTCGCCATCGTCCATACTGCCGTAGAGCGCGTTACGCTTGAAGTAATATTCGTTGTCGATGAAGTAATAGGTCACGCCGTCACGGGTCAGGCTCTTGACACCGCAGTAAAGACGACGCCACGCGAGGCGGACCTCAAAGATGCACTCGGTCTTCATCTCGGCGCGGAATTTCTCGGGAATGACGCTGTAAAGCGGCATGGCAACGCGCACGTCGATCTCATCCCCGCCCGCGCTCTTGAGGGCGGCAGGAAGAGATCCGAGAACGTCGCCCAGACCGCCCGAGGCGGCAAAGGGCATGACTTCAGCACCGGCAAACAAAATCTTTTTCATATTTTTGGAATCCTTTCTTGGTAAAAGAGGGGGAATTGGGAATCATTCATTTCTCTCCGAGAGGGAGGGGACCGCTTCGGACACCGAAGATCCCCTCCCTCCCGGGCGCTTCCGCCCGACTGCGCGGGCAGAAGATATCATATCAGACCATCGTTCCCTTGGGCAGGAAGAACGGAAGCGTCTCGTGACCGGCAAGGGTTCTGCCGTCCTTGATCATGACGCTCTTATCGGAGATCACGCAATCCAGCTTGGCGCGGTCGCCCACGTAGGTATCCTGAAGCAGAATGCAGTTCTTGACCACGGTACCCTTTCCGATATGTACACCGCGGAAGATGATACTGTTCTCCACCGTACCCTCGATAACGCAGCCGTCTGCCACCAGAGAGTTGCGGACCTTGGCGGTATCGGCATAGCGGGTGGGAGGCGAGTTGCGGACCTTGGTATAGATGGGAGCCTCGCGGGAGGCGACCAGCTCGGCGCGAACGGCGGGATCCAACAGGGTCATATTGGTGCGGAAATAGCCTGCCAGCGAGCTGATGACCTCATAATAGCCCTCATACGCGTAGACCATCACCTTGCCCTTCTGGCGGTTGATGATATCGCGATAGATGTTGGTATATCCGTGGGCGGCGGCATCCTGGATGGCATTGAGCAGATACAGTCTCTTGAAGACCATAATGTTCATGCTGACCTCCTGCACGCCCGTTATGTCGGCACTGTACTCAAGGATCTCCGACACGTTGCCCTCGCCGTCACGGCTGACGACGTAGACGTGGGAAGACAGCTCGTGATCGGCAACGTCGATCTTCTTGGTGACGACGGTGACGTCGGCATCGGTCTCAGCATGCTGCGCGATGACATCGGTCAGATCGATATTGCAAACGACGTCGCAATCGGTGAGAACGATATAATCCTCATTGCAACGGGAGATGAAGTTGGTAACGCCCATCAGCGCCTCCAGACGGGTGGTATACAGCTTCTGTGCCGTGTTGTTGTCATAGGCGGTGATGAAGGGCGGAAGGATCTTGATACCGCCGCTGCGGCGCGCCAGATCCCAGTCCTTACCGTTGCCGATATGATCCATCAGCGACTGATAGTTGTTATGGGTAATGATACCGACCTTGGTGATGTTGGAGTTGACCATGTTGGACAGCGCAAAGTCGATCAGACGGTAGCGGCATCCGAAGGGTACGCTCGCGAGGGTGCGGAAGCGGGTCAGCTCGGGAATATTCGAATCGTGGATATTGGAAAAAATCAATCCTGCGGCAGTCATTGTTCTCTTACCTTCTTTCTTCAGATCTCGGCGATCATTTCGTTGTCGCGAATGACACGGCCTGCGGGAACGGTGACACCCTCACCGACGACGGTCACACCCGCGGCGACCTCCTTGGGGGCACCCAGACGGGCGCCGTTGCCCACGGTGACCTCGGGAGCGAGGATGCTGTAGGTGACCTCGGCACCCGCGCCGACGGTGACGTTATCCATCAGCACGCTATCCTTGACCAGCGCGCCGCGCTCGACCTTCACGCCCGTGCCAAGCACGCAGTTGATGACCTGACCCTCGATCTCACAGCCCTCGGTGATGCTGGAATTGACCACGGAGGCATCGGGACCCACATACTGCGGCGCGTCGGCATAGTGGCGGGAGAAAATGCGCCAGCTCTCGTCATTCAGATCCAGCTCGGGCTGTGTGCCCAGCAGATCCATATTTGCCTCCCAGAGGCTGGAGATGGTTCCCACGTCCTTCCAATAGCCCTCGAAGGGGTAGGCGTACATCTTCTCGCCTGCGGCAAGCATGGTGGGAATGATGTTCTTACCGAAGTCATAGGAGGAGTTCGGGTCGGCGTTATCCGCCTCCAGATACTCAACCAGCTTTTTGCGGTTGAAGATATAGATACCCATCGAAGCCTTGGTACTGTCCGGCTCCTTGGGCTTTTCGCTGAACTTATAGATGGAGTTGTCCTCATTGGTGCTCATGATACCGAAACGGCTCGCCTCCTCGATGGGCACGTCGATGACGGCGATGGTGCAGTCCGCGCCCATCTTCTTGTGGTAGCGAAGCATCTTGGCATAGTCCATCTTATAGATATGGTCGCCGGAAAGGACGAGAACGTACTCGGCGTCATAGCGGTTAATGAACTCCAGGTTCTGATAGATGGCATTGGCGGTACCGCGGTACCAGTCGGCGCCGTTCTGTCCCTGATAAGGCGGCAGGATCTTGACGCCGCCGTAGGTACGGTCCAGATCCCAGGGCAGACCGTTGCCGATGTACTCATTGAGCACCAGCGGCTGATATTGGGTCAGCACACCGACGGTGTCGATTCCGGAGTTGACACAGTTGGAGAGCGTAAAGTCGATGATGCGGTATTTGCCGCCGAAGGATACGGCGGGCTTTGCGGTTTTGGTGGTCAGCACATAGAGTCGGCTTCCCTGGCCGCCAGCGAGCAGCATGGCGACGCATTCTTTCTTGCGGAACATGGCAATGCCTCCTAAAAATGTATTATTGAAATATTTTGATCGTCGAAAAAGGATCTCGGGGTCATTTGATGCGCGGCTGCTTTCTGCGGCAGCGGAAGATCGCCATACCCAACGGAGGCAGGCGAAAATTCAGCGTATCGGGCAGACCGTGGAGCCGCTCGGGACGGGTGCGGATGGGCGCGGTATTGGTCACACCGCCGCCGCCGAAGCGACGGTCGTCGGAATTGAAGATCTCCTCGTACACGCCTGCGTCCGGCACACCGACGCAGTAATTTTCATACGCGCGCGGCGTGAAATTGATGACTACGACCAGCTCCCTGCCCTTGCCGTCGATACGGCGGTAGGAGAGGACGCTCTGTTCGCCGTTGTCGGGGTCGATCCAGCGGAAGCCCGCCCAGGAGTCGTCGATCTCATGAAGTGCCGGCGTTTGCAGATAGAGGTGGTTCAGCTCGGCAACGTACTGCTGCAGGGCGGCATGCTGGTCGTAATCCGTCAGGAACCATTCGACCTGATCGTCGTGCCGCCATTCGCGGAACTGACCGATCTCACAGCCCATAAAGAGCAGTTTTTTGCCGGGATGAGTCATCATATAGCCGAGCAGGGCGCGGCAGCCGGCAAATTTCTGCCAATAGTCCCCCGGCATCCGATCCAGCAACGAGCGCTTCCCCCGCTCCACCTCATCGTGGGAAACGGGCAGCATATACTGCTCGCGGAAGGAATACATCATGGAAAAGGTGATCTTGCGGTGATGCTCCCCTCGCGCGGCGAAGGGCAACGCCACGTAGGACAGAGTATCGTTCATCCACCCCATATTCCACTGCATCGTAAAGCCCAGCCCACCGTCGGCAAAGGAGGTCACTTTGCCGTGCTCTCCCGACGCCTCGGCGATGGTCATCACGTCGGGAAAACGGGTGCTCATCATGGTGTTCAGCTTGCGGAAAAAGGCGACTGCCTCGGGTGAGGCGCCCTTGCCGTCCGTATCGGCACCCAGCATGGCGGAAACGGCGTCCACACGGATGCCGTCGATATGGTAGGTATCCGCCCAGAAGCCCGCCGAGGAGATCAGGAAGCATTCCACCTCCCGCCGCCCAATGGCGAACCGCCGCGTGCCCCACGCGCCGAATTCCATCCGCTCGGGGGTATCGTATTCATACAGCGGCTGACCGTCAAACTCGATCAGCCCGTGGGCATCCTTGGCAAAATGCGCCGGCACCCAGTCCAGTATCACACCGATGCCCGCGCCGTGCATGGCATCGACGAACGCCATAAAATCCTGCGGCGTACCGAAGCGGGCGGTGGGGGCGAAATAGCCCGTGACCTGATAGCCCCGCGAGCTGTCGCAGGGATGCTCCGTCACGGGGAGCAGCTCGACGTGGGTATACCCCATCTGCTTGACGTAAGGGATCAGCTCCCTCGCCGTCTCTTCGTAGGTATAGACGCTGCCGTCCTCATGCCGCTTCCAGGATCCGAGATGAAGCTCGTAGACGTTCATGGGGTGGGAGCGCATTCTGGTCGGCGAGACGGCGCGCTTGCGGTACGCCATCCAGCCCCCGTCGTGCCAGAGGTAGCTCTCCGTTTCGGTATAGACCGACGCCGTCTCGGGCGGTCTTCCCGTGCGGCGGGCATACGGGTCTGCCTTATAGCGCACGCCCGCGGGCGTGATCAGCTTGAATTTATACAGTGAGCCCTCTCCAAAGCCGCGCGGCGGGACCGTTGCCGTCCAGATACCGCCCTCGGTGGTCCTCGTCATGGGGACGGTGTCGCCCCATTCGTTGAAGGAGCCGACCACATAGACCGCCGTGGCATGAGGCGCCCAGACGCGGAAAACGTAGCCGTTCTCCATCCGATGCGCGCCCATATAATCCTGCGCGCGGTAGTTGGTACCCTCGTGAAAAAGGTATGCGGCAAGATCGGTGTTTTTGCGCTCGTACAGGTATTCCATCTTCTCTCGCACACCTCCACTTGATATTCTTATGTGTATTATACATCATTCCCATGGAATTTTCAATAGTTTTTTACAAAAAGGAAAAGATTATTTCTTCCCTTTTTGATGTGTTTATACAAACATTTCATGTTTTTTTGGTGATTTTTCTCTCTTCACGGCAAAAAATATCGCTTTTTCGTGACATTTTTCCCAAGTCTCCCGCGCACAGCAAAAAAATCACAAAAACATCAAAAACGGCTCAAACTCTTGACACATTTTATTTGTATGATATACTAATATAGTTAAACCAATTTGTAAACTTAAGGAGGGATCATCCTTGATCGAGGTAACACACCTGACAAAAATCTACGGTGATCACACCGCGGTGGACGATCTGAGCTTCACCATTGAGCGAGGCAAGATCTACGGTCTTCTCGGCCCCAACGGCGCGGGAAAATCCACCACCATGAATATCGTGACCGGCTGTCTCGCCGCCACGTCCGGCACCGTCCGCGTCAACGGACACGACATCTACACCGACCCCCTCGCGGCAAAGCGCTGTATCGGCTATCTGCCCGAGATCCCGCCCCTCTACACCGACATGACCCCCTATGAATTCCTCACCTTCGTGGCAGAGGCAAAGGGCGTGCCCTATGAGGAGGCGACCCGCCAGATCAAGGAGGTCATCGAGCTGACCCGGCTGGAGGAGATGCAGAACCGCCTGATCAAAAACCTTTCCAAGGGCTACCGTCAGCGTGTCGGCATCGCGCAGGCGATGCTGGGCAACCCCGACATCATCATTCTGGACGAGCCGACGGTGGGTCTTGACCCCAAGCAGATCATCGAGATCCGCGACCTGATCCGCATGCTGGGCGAGAGCAAGACGGTCATTCTCAGCTCTCACATCCTCGCCGAGATCAGCGCCGTCTGTGATCACGTGCTGATCATCTCCCACGGCAAGCTGGTCGCCAACGACACCATTGCCAATCTGGAGGGCAGCGTCAGCGAGCACAATCATCTTCACATCTCGATCCGCGGCGAGCTGGATGCCGTCACCGCCGTTCTCGCGAACGTGGAAGGCATTATTTCCTGCGAACAGGTGCCGAATAACAACGGTACGTTGGATCTCAAGCTGACCGTCTCCAAGGAGAGAGACCTGCGTGACGATATCTTCTTCGCCATGGCGGAGCATAAGATCCCCGTTCTTTCCATGGAGCTGGAGGAGTTGACCCTGGAGGACATCTTCCTCTCCCTGACCGACGGCGAGGGCACCGTATCCGACCCGGATACGCCCGCTGACGGCGAGGAGGACGCGACCGGAGAAGAAGAAGAGGAAGAAAAGGAGGAGGACGCACAATGATCGCCATTCTGAAACGGGAATTCAAATCCTATCTGCACAACGTTTCCGGCTTTATTTTCATCGCCTTTCTGTTGCTTTTCGTTGGCTTCTTTACTGCCGCGCAGAATCTCTTCGGCGGCTCTGCCAACTTTGCCTACGCCCTGTATAACGTGGTCATCATCTTTTTGCTGATCGTGCCCATTCTCACCATGCGCGCCATTGCCGAGGAAAAGCACACCCGAACGGATCAGCTGCTCTATTCCCTGCCCATCCGCATGTCTTCGGTGGTGATCGGCAAATATCTCGCCATGATCTGCGTATTCCTCATCCCCATGGCGGTGATCTGCCTCTACCCCTTCCTGCTCAGCGCCTTCGGCATCATGCATTACGCCTCGGCATACAGCGCCATTCTCGGTCTGTTTCTGCTGGGCAGCGCGCTGATCGCTATCTGCACCTTCATCTCCTCGCTGACCGAGAGCCAGATCATCGCGGCTGTCATCAGCTTCGGCGTACTGCTGGCGTTCTATCTGATGAACGGCTTTGCCGCCCTCATCCCCTCCTCGCCGCTGGCTTCCTTCTTCTGCATGGTCATTCTCTCGGCGCTGCTCTCCCTGCTGGTCTACGCGCTGACCAAGAATTTCAACGTTGCCGTAGTGGTCGCCACCGTCTGCGTGGTTCCCCTCTGCGCTGTCTACATGCTGAAGGCATCTCTCTTTGAGGGTCTCTTCCCCGCACTGCTTTCCTATCTGGCGGTATTTGACCGCTTCTACACCTTCGTTTACGGCATTTTCGATATGACCGCCGTCATCTACTATCTCTCCGTCATCGTCTTCTTCCTCTTTTTGACCGTTCAGGTCATGGAGAAGAAGCGCTGGAGCTGAAAGGAGGCTGATACACATGAAAAAGATCCTTACCGAAGAACAAGCCGCCGTGCGCGGCGGCGCGGTGAAGCGCGTCAAGGCGGGCACCTATACCGTGGTCATCTCCCTCGTCATTCTTGCCCTTCTGATCGTGGTCAATCTGCTGGTATCGGCGCTCCCCTCCAAATTCACCACCTATGACACCAGCGTCAACAAGATGTACTCCATTTCCGAGGCATCCGAAAAGGCGGCACGCAAGGTCCGCGAGGACGTGACCATCTACGTGATCTGCGACCCCAGCCAGGGCGAGGACACCCAGATGAACACCTTCCTCACCCGCTATGCCGACCTCTCCTCCCACATCACCGTCAAGGTCATTGACCCCGTATCCCAGCCCACCTTCACGCAGAAGTACACCGCGAACACGCTGACCAATTACAGCGTTATCGTGGAGAGCGCCAAGCGCTTCCGCGTGATCGACTACGCCGAGATGGCATTCTACACCGGCGGTCTTTCCGCCTCTGCCGATTACAAGACGCTGGTACAGTATTTCGAGCTTTACTACGCCACGTATAACGAGTATCCCTCCCTCTACTTCGTGGGCGAGAGCATGATCACCTCGGCGCTGGACTACGTGACGCAGGATGACATGACCGTCATCTACAGTCTGTCCGGTCACGGCGAGGCCGAGATCAGCGCTACGCTGAGCAAGCAGCTCTCCTACAGCAACGTCAGCGTGGCAGGCGCCTTCGCCTCCCTGACCGCGACCGCT
The DNA here is from genome assembly GCA_017452525.1 of Clostridia bacterium. Lineage (GTDB taxonomy): Bacteria > Bacillota > Clostridia > Oscillospirales > CAG-272 > RGIG3947. The sequence goes on along the minus strand of JAFTMG010000102.1, from coordinate 2,429 downwards.
CTGCCCGAGGACTGCGACATTCTGCTTATCAACGCCCCCCGCACCGACATCAACGCCACCGAAGCAGCGATGATCCGCACCTTCCTGCAGAACGGCGGCAACGTGATGATGGCGACCGAGCCCGGCATCTCCGCCATGCCCAATCTGCTCTCGGTAGCCGAGGCATGCGGTCTGAGCGCCGCAGACGGCGTTATCATCGAGCAAACAGCAAAGAACTACTCCAATTATCCCTACTGGCCGCTCCCCGTGCTTGAGGAGCACGAGGCGCTGGCGGATCTGACGAGCGGCTACTACATGATCATGCCCCTTGCCCACGGCATCGTCCGTGCCGAGAGCGTCCCCGCGGGCGTGACCATCGCTCCCATCTTCTCCACCTCCTCTGCCGCCTACCTCGCGTCGCTTGACACGGGCAGTCTCGCCAAGCCCGAGGGTGCCTCCGAGCGCTCCTATTGGCTCGGTGCCTCGGCGGTGACCGCCGGCGGCGGCAAGCTGATCTGGCTCTCCTCCGCCACCGCCATCACCGACGATGCCCAGCGCATTACGGGTGCCAACTACTCCTTCGTCAACGAGCTGGCAAATTGGCTCTGCCCCCGCCAGACCATTCTGGAAGACATTGCCCCCATCTCGATGGATGAGCCCGTTCTGGTCGTCACGGCAGGTGCCGCTCTGATCGGAAGTGCCATTCTGATCCTTGCCGTTCCCGCCGCCTTCATCATCACGGGTCTTGTGATCTGGATCCGCCGCCGAAGAAGATAAGGTGCGCCGATGAAGAAAAAAGCCATTCAACTATCCCTGCTGATCGGCATCCTCCTGCTGCTTCTGGTCTGCTATCTCCTGCTCACCGCAGGCGGTAAGGATGCCGACGAGGAGCCGACACCGGGCGGGATGACCTACAGCCTCTGCCACGTGGACCAGAAAACGGTCTCACAGATCGCCTATACGCTGAACGGTACCGAATACAGCTACCGCCTCAAGGAGGATGCCACCGGCTGGCTCTGGCAGGAGGACACCACTCTCCCGCTGGACAATCTCTATTTTGCCAACATGGTGACCGCCTGCTCCGCGCTGACCTCCACCGTGCGGCTGACAGACGTGACCCCCGCGCAGCTGATGGACTACGGACTGGGCGAGAGCGCCACGCGCGTCCGCTTCGCCGATGAGACCTACGGCACCCAGGCGTTTCGCCTCGGTATCCGCAACAGCTTCAACGGCATGGTCTATTTCGCCAACGAGAACGATCTGACCACCGTCTACATGGTTCCCGCCGCCACGGCGGACGCCTTCCTCTACACGCCCTACGAGATGATACAGATCCCCACCCTGCCCACCGATATCACGGTATCCAATCTGGTCTCTCTGACCCTCACCCCGCCGAAGCAGAGCGAGCTTCTTCCCATGACCTACCGCTATTACGTGGGCGGCAAGGCAGAGGGGGAGCGGGACGTCTGGTATCTCTCCCACGGGGAGGGAGAGGAGGTCCTGCTCGATGCCGCCCTTGGCAAGCAGCTCTCCACCGCCCTTTCCACTATAGCCTTTTCCTCGCTGATCAGCTACCGTGCCGATGAGCAGGCAGCGTTTGGGCTGGGGGACCCTTGGGTCATGACACTGGACTATAAGGTAACGCAGAGCTTTGAAGACCAAACCACCGGCAAGGTCACCTACGTGGATGTGGACAAGAGCTTCACCCTCTACCTCGGCGACGTCAGCGACGGGGGACTGTGCTTCGCCACCGTGGCGGACTCCCCTCTGACCTGCACGTTGATGGGGACCGTGTTCGGCGAGCTGATCCGCTCCGCCGTGCCGTCGAAATCGACATAACATCCATACCGCGCAACGCCCCATGGCGTATGCGCGGTATTTTTTTGTATTTTTTCGGTTTTCGGTGAAACATTTTTTTAAAAATTTCGTCTATATAGGTGAAGGCACTTGACACCGCCCTCTGTTTGTGCCACAATAGACCCGAAAGGATGTGATCCCATGTCTGCCATGCCCCGCCGCGGGCGCCTGCTCACCCTGTATTCCTGCGGTCATTTTCTGGTGGATCTCACCTGCGCTTATCTGATGATCTCGCTGATCTCCTCGGCAGGTGAGGCGCGTTTCGCCTGCCTGCTCCTCTATAATTTCTGCGCCTTTGCCCTGCAGATGCCAATGGGACTCTGCGCCGATCGGCTCGACCGCAACGCCGCCGTGGCGGTATCGGGGCTTGCGCTCACCCTGCTTGCCTTTGCCCTCGCCCCCGCTCCCATCCTCTGCGCCGTCACCCTCGGCGTGGGCAACTGCCTCTATCACGTGGGCGGCGGCGTGGACGTGCTTCACTTCAGCGAGGAGAAGCAATGGATGCTGGGTGTCTACGTCTCCCCCGGTGCTGTCGGGCTATTTCTCGGCGGTGCCTTGGAACAGAGCGGTCAGCTCCCGCTCCCACTAGGCTT
>JAFTMG010000101.1 GCA_017452525.1 Clostridia bacterium | reverse complement strand
TCCTTGGGATAGATATTTTCGCCGCCGCGGATGATCATATCCTTGATTCTGCCGGTGATCTTATAATAACCTTCGGGAGTACGTCTTGCCAGGTCGCCGGTGTGCAGCCAGCCATCCTTGTCGATGGCGGCGGCGGTCGCCTTGGGCATCTTGTAGTAGCCCTTCATGATGTTGTAGCCGCGGGCAACAAACTCACCCGTGACCTCATCGGGGCACTCCTCACCCGTTTCGGGATTGACGATCTTACACTCGATCTCGGGCAGCGCGCGGCCGACGGTGGCAACACGAACCTCCAGCGGGTCGTCGGTCGAACTCATGGTACATCCGGGGGATGCCTCGGTCTGACCGTAAACAATGGTGATCTCGCGCATATTCATCTTTTCGACCACGTCCTTCATGACCGAGATGGGGCAAGGGCTACCCGCCATGATACCGGTTCTCATGTAGGAGAAGTCGGTCTTGGGGAAGTCGGCATGCTCAAGCAATGCGATAAACATCGTCGGAACGCCGTGGAAGGCGGTGATCCGCTCGGAATTGATGCAGGCCAGCGCCGGCTTGGGGGAGAAATACGGCAGGGGCAGAAGTGTGCCGCCGTGAGTCATGGTCGCCGTCATGGCGAGGACCATGCCGAAGCAATGGAACATGGGCACCTGCACCATCATGCGGTCAGCAGTGGAGAGATCCATGCGGTCGCCGATGCACTTACCGTCGTTGACGACGTTGTAATGGGTCAGCATTACGCCCTTGGGGAAGCCGGTGGTACCCGAGGTGTACTGCATATTGCAGACGTCGTGTACGCTGACAGCCGCCGCCATGCGGTAGACCTCGCTGACGGGCACCTGCTCTGCCATGGCAAGGGCATCGTTCCACGTCATACAACCCTTCTGGCTGTAGCCGACGGTGATGACGTTACGCAGGAAGGGCAATCTCTTGCTGTGCAGTCTCTTACCGGGCTTGAGGGTCTCAAGCTCAGGGCAAAGCTCGGCGATGATCTTGGAATAATCGGAATCGCGGTAGCCCTTCTCCAAAATCACCGTATGGGTATCCGACTGACGGAAGAGGTATTCCGCCTCGTGGATCTTATAGGCGGTATTGACGGTAACCAGAATGGCGCCGATCTTGGTGGCAGCCCAGAAGGCGATATACCATTGCGGCAGATTGGTCATCCATACCGAGACCTTGGAGCCGGCGCGGACACCCATGGCGATCAGCGCGCGGGCGAAGGTATCAACATCCTCACGGAACTCGGCGTAGGTGCGGGTATAGTCCAGCGTGGTGTACTTGAAGGCGTACTGGTCGGGGAATTCCTCCACCATGGTGTCCAGCACCTGCGAGAAGGTCTTCTCGATCAGCGCCTCCTTCTTCCAGATAAACTTACCCGTGTGGGTCTTGTTGTAATAGTAGTTGGTCTCGGCGCGGGAGGGGTCGTCAAAGCCCTTCATATAGCTCTCAAACTGGGAAAGGATGATCTCCATGTCCTCCAGCTCGGGCAGCCACTTGGGATCCCATTCCAGCGAGATATAGCCGTCATAGTTGACCGAGCGAAGCGCCAGGATCAGCTCCTCGATCGGCAGCTTGCCGTCACCCATGAGGTGGAAGACCGGCTTGCCATCTTCCATCTCGGCGTCCTTGAGATGAACGTGGCGAACGTATGCGCCCAGATTGCGGATGGTGTCCTCAGGCTCCTCGTTGTTCATGAAATAGGGCGCGTGCATCTCCCACAGTGCGGCGATATTGTCGCAGGCGAAAATGTTCAGCACGTCGCGCAGGGCGGCGGTATCGGCAAAAAGACCGATGGTCTCCAGCAGGAGCGTGATTCCCTTCTCCTCCGCCTCGTCAACGACCTCGCGCAGGCAATCAACGACCGCGTCGGTGGCAGCGGCAACGTCCCCATTTTCGGGATAGGGCGCGCGCAGACGAACGTTCGGAATGTGCAGGCTCTCGGCGATCGCCATGCAGGCGCGGATCTCCTCCAGCACCGCCTCCTTGGCAGAGGCATCGGAGGGGTCGCAGATGGTGTCGATGCAGGGGATCTCCAGCTTCATCTCATAGAGACGGTGGAGAGTCGCCGTCAAGGTATGCGGCAGGAATGCGCTCTCCTTGGAGGTAAACAACTCGTTATGAATATTATGCAGCTCAACACCGCCGAAATGAAGATCCTTTGCTGTGCGGCAAAATTCATCCCAGGGGCGATTGCGCCAGCCTTTTGTTGAAAATGAGAGTTTCATGGTTATCGATCCTTTCCGGGTTTATGCCTCTTCGTAGGTGATCTTGTTCAGCGCACTGATGTAAGCACGGATACTTGCGCCGATGATGTCGGTGGAAACACCGTTGCCCGCATAGAGCTTGCCGTTGCTTCTCAGGCGGACGAGGGCGGTACCGACTGCCTCCTGACCCTCGGTGACCGACTGGATCTGGAAATCGTCCAGCTCAAAGTGGCGACCCACGATCTGCTCAATGGCGCGGAAGGCGGAATCGATGGGACCGTCTCCGATGCTGACGCCCTGCAGCGTCTCGCCGTTCTTCTCCAGCACGATATGCGCCGTTGCCGTGATGACGTTACCGCTGTTGGTGACGTACTGTATCAAACGGTAGGTCGGCGGCACCTGAAGCGCCACGCTTGCCACGATGGCGTCCAGATCCTTGGTAGATACCGTTTTCTTGGCGGAAAGGTGGCAGAACTCGTCGTATACCTTTACGCCGTCCTCGTCGGAAAGATCGTATCCCAGCTGTGCCACCGCGGACAGGACTACGTCCTTGGGGGTATCGGAGGTCAGCGCGAATTCCTCGGTCACGCTCTCCGTCTCACCGTAGGGCTTGCGGGCAACCTGACCGTCGGCATGCTGATCCACCACCCACTCGATCTGCTTGGTGATGCGGCGCATTTCGGTATATTTCAAAGAAGCGTTGATGCCCTCCTGGTCGCCGCAGTCGCGCATGATGGCGGCAAGACCGTCCAGCGAAGGGGAAAGTGCATCGCCGACCGCCGTCTTGACCTCTTGCGCCCCTGCCTTGATGGCAGTCATGGTAGCGGCAAGCGCCATGCCGTATTTGTTCTCACAGCAGATACCAAGGCGGACCTTGCCAAGCGCGGGGATGGCCTCACGCAAATTGCCGAGGAATACCCCCAGCGCCTCAGGCATCATGGTGGCGGCGTTATCGTAAACGGTAACGGTAGTGGCACCTGCCTCGACAGCGGCGGTCAGCGCGTCGGCAAGAACTTGCTCCTCGGCGCGGGTAGCGTCGGCGGCGCAGAACTCCACGTCGGGGCAAAGGGATGCTGCCTTTTTGACCAGCTGGGTGATCAGCTCGAGCATCTTAGGAGCTTTCTTGTGGCAAACATATTCCATCTGCACGGGAGAGAGCGGAAGAACGACGCGCAATCTGGGGTGCTTGGCACCGCGAACACACTGCCATGCCTCGTCGATCGACTCCTCGGTCATGCCAACGGGCATCGAAAGGCAGCTGTATTTGACAAAAGAAGAGATGGTTCGCACCAGAAGGGTGTCGGTACGGGTGTTTTCAATGGGGGGGAGCTCGATAATATCCGCATGGAGATTATCCAGATGTCTCGCTACCTCAATACGCTCCTTAAAACTGAGCGCAACACCGGCATGCTTCCCTGCCTCGGTCAGTGTTCTGTCTGCAATCCAAATCGTACGCATTTGTAATTCCTCCGAATCATAAATAGAAAGTCCCTGAGACTGCCTCGCAGTCTCAGGGACGAAATGGGTCAAATTTCGCGGTACCACCCTGATTATCGGCGCCTTGCGGCAACCGATCTCTTGTCCGGCTCTGTCAAGCCGTAGCCTTGTAACGGTGGCAGCCGAAGCCTCCTACTGATCGCTGTTCAGAAGCTCAGTTCGGGAACGAGTGATCGCCAAGCATCCGGGTTGACTCGCACCGACCGTCAACTCTCTGAACCATCCTCAAGGCAATGGATTCCGTCATCACTTTTTTAAAAAAACATGAAAGAATTATACCATAGCCAACTCATCTTGTCAACCCTTTTTTACAAAAAAATGAAATAAAATTCATGAAAGTGAATTCCCAAAGTAAATTCCACAGTGGAATTTGAAGTGGAATTTAGTGTGGGAAAGATTTTGTGGTAGAATTTAGTCTGGGAAAAGGAGGTTCCAGACTATGAACAATGAAAAGCGAAACAAACACATGACGCTTG
>JAFTMG010000017.1 GCA_017452525.1 Clostridia bacterium | reverse complement strand
GTCGGGGACCAGCTTGTCGATAAAGTTCTTGTGACGTTCAAATTTGGGTTTGTCGGGGTGTTGGTAGAAACAGAACAACCGCCAGGCGGCACCCTTCTTGTAGGGACCGGCGTCCCCCGCCGGTCCGTTTACGGACGGTTTGTGATCGCCAAACCCTTGTGGGGTGGACCGTCGGGGGACGCCGGTCCCTACAAAATTTAACCTCTATCTCTTCGATAAACCCCAATTTAAAGTTTTTCGACAGATTGATCCCCGACGGAACGCGTTCCGTCGGGGAATTCTGTTATACACGGTCTCGCTTCCACGCCTTGCACTGATCGATCCGCGCCCCTGCAGGCTGATCCCCATGCTCGGGATCGCAGGAATACTGCGTCAGCGTCTCACAGGGGAAATCGGGACATTCACCGCAATGGACAAATCCCTTGCCCTGCGCGCACACCGCGATGGGACACTCGCCGTGGAAGGGGTGGCCGCAGGTCTCAATGCATCCGCCGCAGCCGCATTTTTCTTTATAAGCGCAATCACTGCAATGCAAACCGCACCGCGAGTCGATCACCTGCGATACATATCTCAGCTTGCCCGCCAGCAAAAGCTCAACATAATCCGCCGCCGTTTTGATCTCCCGTTCGGAAATCACCCCGCCGTGGGCAATGTCGGTATACCGATGCGCATCCGACCCCGAGGTGATCGCCAAGCCGTGCTTTTGCGCGATCTCCAGCACCTGCAGCGTGAAATTCTCATGGCGCGGATTGGGGTTGAAGACCTCCATGCCGTCCACGTATTCGGGCGTGGGGGTACACTTGCCGTCCCGCAGAGGGTGCGCCTGCACCACGGTGATGCCGTGCGCCTTGGCGTATGCCGAAAACTCCTCTATGCCCATCTCAAAAATATCGGGGCGTGCCGCCAGAAAATCGCGGTCGACGTTGCCGTAGAGCAGATAGTGATTCTTCAGCGGTTGAAGCCGCAATTCCGCCGAGAGGATCACGTTCATCCCCAGCTCGTCTCCCGCCGCCTTCGCCTCTCGGTAACCCAGCAAAAATCGGTCGATCTTCTCTTCCCAGCTCAGTTCCTCGCCCATTTTTTCAAAGGCGGACTTCTGAAAATGATCGGAGATAAACAGCGTCGTAAATCCCGCCGCGTGATAGAGTGCCACCATCTCCCGCGCCGGCACTTTGCCGCAACGGCTGGACTCATCGGTATGCATATGTGTTTCGGTCTTGAACATATCGTCTTCCCTCGTTTTCATAATATGGGTCTATTGTATCACACCGAGGATGATTTGTAAAGAGAAAGCGAAAAAAGGCAGCCCCACAAGGGGGCTGTCCTGAAGCTCTTCATTCGATCGGCCGGGCGTGCCACGAGCGGAACGAACCGCTGTAGGCGTCGACAGAAAATTGATATTTCACTTTCTGATAAACAACGGTAACGTAATACCCATATTCGGTAACAATCATCTGCGTCACGTCACTCACAGAAGCTCCCGGAATTTGTTCAAGTCCCAACTGCATTGCCTGCTCCGCAGTCAGCTTCTCTCTACACTCCTCAGCTTCTTTTAGCATGGATGCGGTCTGCTCCTTAAACTTATCAAGGATGTCCTCATATCCCGCAACAGACGAGGGATTAACGTTCATCTCGGGATCGATCTCATTCTCTTCACGGGGCTGCGGGCGTTGCGTGGAAGATGGATTGGATGGCGAACCGGAGCCGGGGGAGACATCATACATCAGCACCTCTCCGCTTTGAGCGCCTATTACGTACTGATAATATGTGCCGTAGGCATTGAAAAACGTTATGCTGTAGTAGGCTTCATGTCCTAAGAGTACGTTTTCGGAATTGCCCGAATTTAAATAACAGGATTCCACTTGGACATGTGCCGGTGTATAGCCCGCATGCTTGATTGCCACCTCGATTACATCCGCCTCGCTGAGACAACCCGTAGCAGCCCCTGCCTGCGAAAGCGCATCAGTTGTTTCCCCGCTTTGATCGGATGAATGTCCGATTTGCTCAATAATCACGCCCGTGACGGCATCTACAGCAAATTGGTAGATTTGGCGGCCGTCCAACGTAATTTTCACGTCATAATACGAAACGCCGTCCCGTTCGCACAGCTCGACAGGAGCAATATAGACATCCGCGTCGCCGACCTCCAACGCAGCCAACGCAATCGAACGGGCAGCGTTTTCGTCAAGTTTCTCGATCTGATCAGATTTTCCGCAACCGCTGAAAGCCAGCACGATCGCCAATAAAACCGACAATATCCTTATTTTCTTCATAATCTGTTCTCCTTTACACGGATCTTGCCAAGGATGTCAATGACCGGTCCCACATCCTTGTAGCATCATGATAACACGTCAAGATGAAAGGAGCATGAAACGGCAAATTTTTTTGAAATCTTTTCAAATCAGCGGCAGATGTAACGTAAAGGTACTGCCCATCCCGACCTCGCTCTCCAGCGTCATATATCCGGCAAGGCGCTCGGCAATACCGCGGACGATCGCCAGCCCAAGCCCCGTGCTCTCTCCGTCGGCACGGGAGGGATCGAGACGGGTAAAGCGCTGCCAGATCCGCTCATGCGCCTCGGGCGGAATGCCAATGCCGCGATCACTGACCGAAAGCAAAGCTTCTCCCTCGCACCGCGTCACCCGCACGGTGACGGCGGCGCAGGCGGGCGGATCGCTGTATTTGATGGCGTTTTCAATCAGATTACACAGCAGACGCGAAAGCAGATCGCGGTCGGCAAGAACGAAGATCTCCTTCTCGGCACTCACGGTCAGCCGCCCCTCTGCGGCGTATGTCTCGGCGCAAATGGCTGTCACCTCGGCACCGAGATCCAGACGGAACAGCTCGCTCCCCTCACTTCCCTGCTCCATGCGGGTCATGTGGAGCAAGCCGTCGGTCAGGCGCGCCATGCGATCTGCCTGGCGGTGGATCATCTCCAACGTTTCCCGCCGCTCCTCGGGCGTTTCTCCCTCGCCGTACCGCGCGGTATACTCACACGCGCCCTTGATGATGGAAATGGGAGTGCGAAGCTCGTGGGCGGCGTCGGAGGCAAATTGCTTTTCCGCCTCAAAGGAACGCTCCAGCCGTTCAAACATGCCATCAAAGGTAGCGGCAAGGCGGGAAAATTCATCCTCCCCCGCCGGCAGACCGATCCTGCCCCGCAGATCCTGCGCCTCATTGATGGCTTCGGCGGTAGCATGGATGCGGGCAAGAGGGCGAAAGGCACGGTATGCGATAAGATACGCGCCGCAAGCCGCCAGAAGTGCAAAGAGCGGCAGGGTGATCAGCGTCCAAAGGATCATATTGGAGGTCACGGGGCGAAGCTCGGGGGCAACGGCGATCCCTCTCAGCCAAAGACCGTTCTCCCACCCCGATGGAACCCAAAGATCGAGAACCATATATTTCGTCTCCTCCCCTACCGTGCGGATCACGCCGCTCTCAAAGGGAAGCCGCGCGCGGTATCCCACCGGGATCTGCCCCGCCAGAAGCGCCCCACCCCGGCTATAGACCAACGTGGTGATCCCGCCGGAGGAAAAGCGAAAATCAGCTGCCACCTGAAAGCTGCCTTCAAGCAGAGAGACCCGCGCGGCATTTTCACGCAGAACACGGGTCAGCTCGTTTTGCGCCGTTTGGGTGGCTACGGTTTCGCTGATGATCAGCAGATAGACGAGAAGAAGCACCGTCAAAAGGACGGTCAGCAGGGTCAGCCACAGCGCAATGCGCCGCTTGACGGCATGAGCGCCGCGGCGGGCAGAATTCTCTTTTGCTCTCACGGCTCTCGCTCCTCCTCCCGCAATGCCCAGCCGATGCCCCGCACGGTATGAAGCAGCTTGACGGGAAAATCTCCGTCGATCTTTTTGCGCAGGCGGCTGATATAGACGTCGATATTGTTGGAGCTGCCCGCTCCCTCAAAGCTCCAGATACGGTCCTCCAGCTGTTCGCGGGACACGATGGCGCCCCGCTGACGGATCAGATGCTCAAGAATGGCATATTCCTTGGCGATCAGCAGGATCTGCCGCCCGCCCCGCGACACGGTATGGCGCGCGGTATCGACCGTGAGATCGGCAAGCGTGAAGATATTGCTTCGGCTCCCTGCCGATTTGCGGGTCATGGCACGGATGCGGGCAAGCAGCTCGGCAAAATCGAAGGGCTTGACCAGATAATCGTCAGCACCGAGATCCAGCCCCCGCACACGGTCCTCCACCGTATCCCGCGCCGTGAGGAACAGCACCGGGGTGAGGATCCCCCGCGCACGCAGGCGACGAAGCACCTCGTAACCGTCCCGCCGCGGAAGCATCACGTCCAGCAAAACGGCATCGTATTCCGCCCCCTCCAGATACAGCTCCGCCTCCTCGCCGTCAAAGCAGCCGTCCACGGTATAGCCCTCCCGTGTCAGCGTTTTCACGATCAGACGGTTCATATCCCGCGCATCCTCCACCACAAGTATCCGCATGGCGATCCTCCTCTCTTTTGCACAGTATAGGATAAGGATAACACAAATTTATGAAAAGAACATGAACTTTCACAAAAAACGGCGCACCTGCTTTTGCAGGTGCGCCGCGGATACGTTTACTTACGAAGAGCGATTACTTATCGTCCTCACCGAGCTTTTCGATCTTATCGTCAACCTTGTCAAGGGTCTTCTTTGCAAAGTCCTTGCCGCCCAAACCGAACGCCAGAGCAAAGGCAACGGCGATGGCACCGAGGGTAACAACGAAGGCGATGGTCACGATGTTCTGCGCCAGCTCAAGCTGAGACAGGATCATAAAGCCTGCCAGTGTGTAGATGGCGATCTTGACGATCTTGGCAACCGTGGTCAGCTTGGGGTTAGACTTGAGGATCAGACCCTCGATCATGCCCGCACCGATGAAGGCAACGAATGCGATGACGGCAGCCTTGATGACCAGAGGCAGGTAGCCGATCACAGCGGTCACGATGGTGGTCAGGATCGCCAGGTTAAGGACCTCAACACCCTGAGCAACTACGAAGATGATGATCAGCGTCTTGACGATGGAGACCACGATCTTGGTAGCAGAGCACTTGAGCTGAGGCAGGACCTTGGCAACGATGCCGTCAAAGCCGGCAGCGAGCAGAACGTTCTGCAACAGACCGCAAGCAATGCTGGCAACCAGCAGACCGACGGAGATAACGACAGCCGCCAGAATGATGGAGGGGATAGCGCCGAAGATGGACTCAACGATGGTGAGTGCGGGACCGGAAATGGCATCGATCTGCAGAACGGTCAGCGCCTGAACGATGGTGATCAGGATGATGACGGACATGACGATCTTCACGATCACGTCGGACAGCAGAACGACCTTCTTGCCTTCCTCGTCCTCGGTCTGGATCAGGGCGTCGATCTTGGTCTTACCAAGCAGGACCTTGGTGATCTGACCGATGATCATAGCCACGAAAATACCGACGTAAACCAGGATGACAGCCGCAATGATGCGAGGCAGATAATCAACGAAGGAGGAAACGAAGCCGCTGATGGGATCGGAAACGCTGGTGAGCCCCAGAGCGCCGAGGGCGGAGGGCAGGAACATCAGGAATACGATCAGATACACCAGTCTGCCGACAAAGTTCATCGACGTACCGACGGGACCGTCGTTGATGCCCCATTTGTCGAAGAGCTTATCGACCTTGACCAGCTTGAGCAGCTTGGTCACAAGCCATTTTGCGAGCCCTGCGGCGATGAACGCCACCAGCAGGAAAACGATAAAGCGAACAAGATCGATAGCCCAGATCTGTTCAATGATTTCCATAATTTGATCCATGGTAAATCTCCTTTTCGTAAGAATTTGTACCCTCATTATACCAAGTCCATTCGGTTGTGTCAAGCCTTTTTCGACTTTTTTGTTAACAATCTGTTCAATATTTTTCAAGCCTGTCCCGTCCCCCGGCCTCGGCGGAAATCGGGACCCTGCACCGACAGACATTGACAAAATTCCTTCTTTATGATATACTGAGATCAAATATTAACCGAAAGAAGGACTGCTTTTATGTATCTCGAGCTGATCCCCGAACAGGGAAAATTCTACAAGACCAATCTCCACTGCCACACCACCATCTCGGACGGCAAGCAGACCCCCGAGGAGGTCAAGGAATTCTTCAAGAGCCACGGCTACAGCGCCGTTTGCTACACCGACCACGAGGTGCTGGTGGGGCACGAGGACCTGTGCGACGAGGACTTCATCGCCCTGCACGGCTATGAGGTCGCCATCAAGAAGGACGAGGGCGGTCACACCGGCACCTTCATGCCCGTTTACCACTTCAACGTCATTGCCAAGACCCAGGCACAGCGCTATATGCCCCGCTTCTACCGCGACAATCCCTCCTGCGCGGGCGACTCCCGCCGCTGGATCCGCGAGGTGGGCGTTTACGACAAGGAGGGCGACGACTACATCGACCACACCGAATATGACGTGAATTGGATCAACGATTATCTGGCAGGTGTCCGCGCGGGCGGCTATCTGATCACCTACAATCACCCCATGTGGTCGATGCAGAGTGCGCTGGATTACGCGGGGCTGAAGAACATCCACGCCATCGAGGTCATCAACGGCGCCTGCATCGGCATGAACGACAACACCGCCATGCACTACGAGACCATTCTCCGTCAGGGTACCCGCATCGTCCCCGTGGGCGGTGACGACAACCACGGCGTACCTGCCTGCGGTCTGGGCTGGACCATGATCAAAGCGCCCGAGCTGACCTACGATGCGCTGATCGCCGCCTACGAGCGAGGCGATTGCTATGCCTCCGAGGGTCCCGAGCTGCTCAGCCTCGTGCTGAAGGACGGCAAGATCCTGGTAAAGACCTCCCCTGCCGCCGCCATCACCCTCTTCAGCGAGGGCAGATGCGTGCGCGCCCGTCGCTCCCGCACCGAGCTCTTCACCGAGGCGGAATTCGCCTATGAACCCGAAAAGTTCGGCAAATACTTCCGCATTGAGATCCGCGACGCCGCAGGCTACCGCGCCTTCTCCAACGCCTATTACACGGACGAGATCGCAAAAAAATGCTGAACGGTCGCTCCGGTGACACGGTCTCGCCGATCCCCCCGAGGACACTTCCATATACCATTCGAAACAGAGGATTTTTGTTATGAGCATCATCGATAAGATCTGCGCGCCCAAATATAGATTCGCAAGAAATCTGATCCATATTTCATTCGAGATCCTTTCCGTCATCGGTGTTTTTCTCCTGCTCTTCGCGCCCTTTTGCGAAACCACCGTCAAAAAAGAGCCCTACACCATCGACCCCATCGGCGTGTTCAAGGCGCTTGAGGCGGACGATCTGATCGTTTCCTCCTTCGTACCTCTTCAGCTGGGTATCCTCATCGCACTGATCGCCATGTTGGTGCTTCTTTTCTTCAAAATGATCCAGACGGTCCTTTTTCTCTCCAACGAGGACGAGGTGATGGCTCAATCCAAGAACACACTCCTTCTCTCCTCCGCCACCGTGGCAATATATACGGTCTTTGCCTTTGCCTTTTCCCCCATCAACAAGATCCTTCTCGCGGGAGACTCGAGCAGTAAGGTATCCTACACACCCGTGATCTTTATTGCCGTCATCATCATTCTGTACGCCATCCTGGTCGGCATCATCAACGTACACAAGCGCCGATTGGAGGAATCGGAGGATACCTTTGACCAACGGATAAAAAAGGAACGCAAAAAACAGCGCCGCACCCTATTCTGGAAGGAGCTGGAGCTGTTGGTGTTCGCCGTTGCCCTTGCCTTCATCACCGTTCTTTCCCTCATGTCCGATATCATCCGGGTCGTTTTTTCTGTTCCTAAAGTAAGGATCCCCGATTTCGTCATCACGGGTAAAAAGCTGATCTTTCGACCCGCGCTGCTGGAGACGACGGGAGAGAGAACGCTTGCTTTCTTCGCCTTCGGACTCTTTTTCCTCACCGTCGCCTGCCTCCTTCTCGCCGCCGTTGCCTTTTGCAGCCGTTCGGAGCAATTCGGGAAAATGGCGCTGGGATCCGTGACCGTCAGCTCGGTCTCCTGCCTGCTGGTCGGCATGTTCGGACAGTATTACCACGTGGTACAAGCCCTGAACGCAGATATCGTGCTCCATCTGCTCGATCAATTCAACATCCAGGCAGAAGAGATCCTGCAATATAAGATCTCGAGCAGATCCATGCTCTATGCGTACCTCGCGCTCGTGATCCTCGCCGCGCTTTTCATCCGACATCCCTATTCCCACATCAAGCGCATCTCCGGGCAGTTGTACGCCACCAACACCACCGTTCTCACCGCCGCACCGAACGTGCATATTTCCGGCGGCGGGGGCGGCATGGGCGGCGGTGCCGCGGCAGCTGCCGCCCCTCAGAAGGGGGACCACGATCCCTGCCCCACCTTCACCGCCATCGATGCCAAGGAGGAGGAATTCCGCAAGGCGCTGGCGGAAAAACAGACGCGGCTGATGCAGGATCCCTCCCTGCCCAACCTGGTTTCCTTTATCGTGCAATACGCGCGTGACTCGCGCCTGCATCTGTTCTACACCGCCGAAACGGTGGCGGGCTTTCTCGCCGGTCTCGGCACCACCAGACTTGCCATTCTGCAGGGCATGAGCGGTACGGGTAAGACCAGCCTGCCCAAGATCTTTACCGAGGCACTCTCCTCGGTCTGTGACATTGTGGAGGTCGAGTCCTCCTGGCGCGACAAAAATGAGCTGTTGGGCTATTACAACGAGTTCAGCAAGGTATATTCCCCAAAAAAATTCACGCAGGCGCTTTACCGCGCAAGTCTCAATCCCGAGGTGATCACCTTCATCGTTCTCGATGAAATGAACCTCAGCCGCATTGAGTATTATTTCTCCGACTTCCTTTCTCTGATGGAAAACGAGCCGGACCGACGCGCGATCACCCTGCTCAACACCTCCATCCGGCGATCCGAAAACGGGATGCCCGTGGATTACAAGTCGCTGACCGAGGGCAACACCCTCCCCATCCCCGCCAACGTCTGGTTTATCGGAACGGCAAACCGAGATGAGAGCACCTACGATATCAGCGACAAGGTATACGACCGTGCCTACACCATGAACTTTGACAAGCGTGCCGCCAAGCCGTCTGTCTACGGTGACCCGATCCCCGCAAAATATCTCCCTGCCGACGCGCTGTTGCGCCTGTTCCGTGAAGCAACCGAGGCGGTTCGATTCAACGTGGATCAGAACCCCGTTATTGAGAAGGTGGAGGAGCTGCTGAAGCCCTACAACATCTCCTTCGGCAACCGTATCGCCGTGCAGATGGAGAGCTTTATCGGCATCTACGCCTCCTGCTTCCACGGCAGTGAAGAAAAGATCCGAGAGGCGCTTGACATCATCCTTCTCAGCAAGGTGGTCAAAAAGCTGGAGCTGAAGAGCGTGGACAACAAGGAAGAGCTTGCGGAGGAGTTTGAAAAGCTGGGGCTTTTCGGATGCTGTTCGTTTATCCTGAGTCTGAAGGAGGATTGACATGTATCATTCTCCCCGCGATATGGGCGGCAAGGATCCGTATGCCTCGCTCCACACCTTCGCGCAGACACATGAACACGTCACGTATCCGCAATTTGATGCCTGCATCCTGCGCGAGCTGAGTCTGTTCGACGTACCCGACGGGGCATACATCGGTGCGGTGGAGCAGATGGCGGACAGGATCATCGCCGCCTTACCCGCCTTTCAACGCATTTTCGCCCGCCCGATCATCCGATTGAAGGATACCAAGGAGATCGTCCCCATCGAGGCGGTCAGGATCATTGATAACCATTCTCTCGCCCATGCATCCTCTCACAGCGAGCTGTGGGAGGATGTGGCGGACGGCTGCATCAGACCCCGAAAGCTGATGACCATCGAATACGTGGAGACCTATGCCATCTATGAAAATATCGTCTTTGCGCACACGGTGGACAACGTTCTGCGCTGGATCAAGCACTCCCTTATGCGGCTCAAGGATACGCTCTACGGCTGTCGCGACCTTCATTTCAATTTTTTGGACCGCACGCACCACAATCTTTATTTTCTGGCGATCGGCAAATTGCATCTGGAATATTCCCTCGCCCATGCATCCCACGCCGATCTGACCCGATGCATGGACAAGCTGCTGTTTATTGAAAAAACGCTCCGCAAAAAGCTCTCCTCACCCGTTTACCGCAGCTGCAAGGGGAAAAAGAAAAAGATCTCGCTGAAAAAAACCAACATTTTCCGCTCCCACAAGGACTACGGAGAGATCTTCCGTATCGCCATGACGTTCGACAATGATCCGGAGGAATCGGAAGAGGATCGCTCGCTGATACTGCCGACCGATGCGGCATACCGATCCTTCTGTCTCCTGCTCTCTCTGTTTGCCATTGGGCATTTTCATTTTGAATTTTCAAATGAGGAGCCCATCTGCTTCTCCGCACCGGATGTCGGAGCGACCTTTCTGGATTGGCGGCTTCGCGTCCGCACCGCACGGCTGGAGGACACGGACATGTTGCTCTTCACCGTGCAAAAGGAGGAGACCTACACCGCCGCCCTGATCTTCGGAGAACGGCAAGCGGTAACCGCGGAGCGGCTGAAAGACATACGAGAGGCGTTCAACGCAAGCGAATATTGCTTCTGCAGTCCGAACAGCTACGGCGAAGAGGATACGCTTTATTTGAGTATCTTTGACATCGACTCTTTCCGCAGGATCCAACAGCTCCTGTTGCGGTGTATGATCTACGCCGACCGAACACACACCCACTGTGCCTTTTGCGGACAGCCCATGAAGCAAACGGCACGGGGCTATGAATGTGACGTCTGCCACGCGGTACTGTCTCATGCCGTATGCCCCAAGACACAAAAGGAATACTACGTCTCGTCCATTGCGCGGCATCGCTTCCACTCGCACACCGCAAAGGACGAGCAGGAACGCAGAAAATTCCTGCATGACCGTTTGGGCGAGGCTCGCCTCCACTTCAGAAACATCACGGCGCTGACCGAGGAGGGCGCGCCCGTCTGCCCGCATTGCCGACGCGTGCATGAACCGAGCCGACTCTGACCGCCACAAAACAAGCCCGCTCCCGGATGCTTTGCTCGGGAGCGGGCTTGTTTTTTATTGAATGATCTCATCGATCGCCGCGGCGTAGTGGCTATCCTCGCGGGCTTTGACCACGTAACGGTGCGGCCCATCGCCTGCGGTGAAACGGTTGACACCCGTGGCGGGATCGACGGCGGCGGTACCCGAAACGGCAGTATACCCTGCCCCCGCCTCGTCACCGATGACGGCGAGGTGAACGAGCATGGGATCCCAGGACATCCGCCCCTTGGCGGAGCCGTGGTCGGCAAGGACGAGGTGAAGCATATCGTCCTCCCCTAATTTCGATCCCGTGATGACGGTGGCGCCCACCTCCCAGCCGAGGAAGGTGATGGGGGCGGGACAATTTGCGACCAGTTCCGCCGCCGCGCGGCAGGCGGTGGCATCCCGGGAAAAGTTATATTCCTTCCCGCCGTCCACGTCCCAGCGTCCTCCCATGATCCAGACGCGGGCGACCTTTTCCCGAAACAGCTCCATACCCGTCCCCGGAGAGATATCGTCCCCGCCGCTCAAAAGCGCCGCGGCGATCACCTGCAAAAAGCCGATCTCCATGATCTCCACAGGCTCCCGCGCCTCGGCAAGAATACGGCGGTAGAGACGGACGGCGTCCTCCGCGTCGGCGTTCGTCACGTCGGGGCGACGGGCGGCAAGCCGCTTCTGATAGGTGATGCGACCGTGCAGCTCGGGGCAGTTGCGGTCGATGCCGATGGGCACACAGACCCCCTCCCCCTCCAGAAACGCGGCAAGAGAGGGGACGGACTGATCAAATCGGGTATTGAGACCGATGCCGCACAGATCGATCTCCCCTGCCTTATGCTTTCTCGCCAGAATACGGACGGCAACCGCATCGTCGCAGTCCTCGCCCCAATCGGTACCGAGCAGGAAATGTCTCATAAGCTCCTCCTTGCCATGCACTTTCATACCATCATTGTATCACACCGTACCCCGCTTGGCAAGAGGAAAACAAAAACTATGTCAAAACAAATGTGTGATTTTCTTAGAATTGAGGTTTGGCGGTCTGTTGGAGAATTTCAAATTGGAGTTTATCGAAGAGATAGAGGTTAAATTTTGTAGGGACCGGCGTCCCCGACGGTCCATCCCACAAGGGTTTGGCGATCACAAACCGTCCGTAAACGGACCGTCGGGGACGCC
>JAFTMG010000100.1 GCA_017452525.1 Clostridia bacterium | reverse complement strand
GGGAACCCTTCAAAAAAGGGTTCCCTTGTGGGTGCAGGGCAAAGCCCTGCCTTCGTCCGCGCCACGATACCTCCACCCATCCGCCAAAAATCCCCCGCCGCGGATGCTGCCGCGGCGGGGGGGAAGAATATTCCAATTTACACGAGATTCCGATCACTTAAGGCCGGACATGGTCTTCTCGATCAGCTTCTCCACCACCTTCTTGGCGGCGGTGGCGAGGGAGGAGACGTTGCCGTTGCCCGCGAGGAGCATATCGTGTACGCTGGGCTCGATGGAGCCGAGCCAATCATACGCCAGACCCCAGTTGTAATAACGGGTCGTACGAATGATCTCCAGCATATCGATCGAATCCTCGTCACGCAGACCCTTGTAGGAAACGCGGTCGTAATAAACGGGGAGCAGCTGCTCGGTCGCCTCGTAGTTGAGGGTCTCGATCACGATGGCGGCGCGGTCAACGTCCGTGCAGGTGGTGGGGATGGATACCACGTGCGTTGCCCAATACATATTGGTCACGTAGTTTTCCTGCGCCTCGTCGTACTTGGGAACGGGGAGCATGCCGAACTCGGTCTGCATGTCGCGCATTTCATTGGCGGCTGCCTTGATCTCGGCACCGATCATCAGAGCGCGGTTTGCCATGAAGAGGGCAACCTCGTCCTTGGACTTATAGAGACCCTGGGAGGAGGTGAGGGTTGCAATCTTGGAGCAGACGTTCTGGAAATGCTCGGTGGTGAAGCCGAGAATGGGGGCGCCGTTTTCGTCCTTCTCTACGTAGTAGGCGTCACAGCCCATGATAAAGGCGGGCATCATGTTGGTAATGGTGGCAATGCCGTAAACAGACTTGCCGTTGGAGGAATAGGAGAAGGAGTCGTCACCGTTCAGGCTGACGGCGGTGGAAGCAAGCTCACACATCTTGTCAAAGGTCCACTTGCCCTCGCGAACGATGTCGTAGGGGTTCTCAAGCTTCAGATTGGCGATCATCTCCTTGTTGAAAAAGACGCAGGTGGTACCCTCAAAGCCCTGCAGGTGGTAGTTGCCGCCCAGGTAGAAGAGATACTGATCCTTGAGCGTGCCGGTCTCAATGAGGTTTCGGTCCCACCATTCGCCCTCCATGTTCAGCTTCTCCACGTCCAGCAGGTTATACATATAGCCGGCGTTCATCAGAGAAGCGATCTGCTTGGGGGAGAGGTAGAAAATGTCGTGCTCGGGGGTGCCGGAGAGGACCTCCTTCTGGGCAAAGGGGAGCAGATCGTTGTAGTCGATCTGGGTCTCCTTCAGGGTGATGCCGTAGCGCTCGGAGATCTCCGCGTTGAGCTGGTAGCGGGCGTCGCTCAGCGACTCACCGTTCAGCTCGGTGGGCATCAGCTGGTAGAGCATGGCGTAGCGGTCCTTGGCGTTGAGAATGACGAAATCGGCACCGCCGTAGTTCACCTCTGGGTAGATGTAGGCGTCAGCCGCCTCGGTGGTGGTCACCTCGGTCGCCTCGGTGGCGGCGGTGGTGGTAGCGGCGGCATCGGCGACCGTAGTGGTCTGCGCCTCTCTCCCGTCGCTCTTGCCGCACGCGGCGGCGGAAAGCATCATGCCCAGCAGTGTGATCAGACACAGCAAAAGGCAGACGCGTCGGGTCATCGGTTTCATATCGGAAAGCCTCCTTGGAAAATTTTCGCATACATTATAGCACAAGCCCTCCCCGCGGTGGTGAACGAATTGTGAACAATCGAGCTCCGCCACCCTCGTATCCCCCCGGACCGTGCATAAATTCCGTCCGTTTGCGCAACCTTTTACCATACCTTGCAGACGGAGGAAACACAGATGAGCAACACCACGGCAACCGCGCGCCCGCCGGCGCTGGCGGCATACGATTTCCACGCGGGCACCGACACCCGGGCATACGAGACCTTCGGCGCCCACCGACAGGAGGACGGGACCTATCTCTTTCGCCTCTATGCCCCCCGCGCCCGCGCCGTCTCCCTGTTGGGGGATTTTTTGCCCGACGGGAGCATGCCGATGCAGGCGATGGGGCAGGGGGTCTGGGCATGCGTCGCCGTGGCGGAGGTACCGCCCGAGGGCATGGCGTACGCCTTCTTGCTGGACGGTCGCCGCCGCATTGCCGACCCTTTCGGCAGGCAGGGGCTGTGGGGGGAGGCGTTCGGCTCGCTGGTCACCCTGCCCACATGCCATCGGTGGCAGGACGGCATGTGGTGCCGCCACCGCGCCGCCCTCCTGCGGCATGCCGACACCGAGGGGCACGGGGTGCCGCTGAACGCCTACGAGGTGCATCTCGGCTCCTTTGCCACCCGCGGCGGGCGGAGCAACGTGGGGGGCGACGCCTATCTCAACTATCGGGAGCTGGGGGAAATGCTGGCGCGGTATCTGCGGGAGCTGAACTATACCCACGTTCATCTGTTGCCTCTGACCGAGCATCGGCGGGATACATCCCACGGCTACGCCCCTCTCGGTCTCTTTGCCCCCACGGGTCGTCACGGCACCCCCGACGATCTGCGTGCCATGGTGGACTGCCTCCACCGCGCGGGCATCGGGGTGCTGATGGATCTTCCCCTCAGCTCCCTCGGCGAGGAGGCGCTTCCGCCCGACCCCCGCCGCCCCGAGGTCCGAAGCTATCTTCTCTCCGCCGTCTTTTATTGGCTGCGGGAATTCCATCTGGACGGTCTTTGTCTGCGGGGGCTCTCCCGCTTGTTCGGGGCAGGGGCGCAGACCGCCGCGTCGGCAGAGCCTCTGCTACGGCTACTGTGCGCCGCCGTCCACGCCGAGCTGCCCGAGGCGCTCCTGATGGCGGGGGAGGAGGTGGGGGAGATGACCCGCGGCGGCATGGGCTTCGATCTTCTCTGTCACCGCGCCTTCGCGGGCGATCTTCTCACCTATCTCGGCGCCGCGCCCGACCGCCGCCAATATCTCGGCGACCGCCTGCGTCTCCTCTGCCGCCGCGCCGCCGAGGAGCGCTATCTGCTCCCCCTCTCCCACGAAGCTGTTTCCGCCGCCCGCGCCTCTCTCTTCGGGCAGATGTGGGGGAGCTACGGGGAGCGCTTTGCCGCCCTCCGCCTCCTGCTTGCCTTTCAGATGGCACTGCCGGGGAAGAAACAGCTGTTCATGGGGAGCGAGCTGGGGCAGGTGCGCCCTTGGGACGATACCGTCCCGCCCGATTTCTATCTGCGAGAGCTGGCACCCCACGCGGCGCTGATGCGCTACGTCCGCGCCCTCAACGGCTTCTATCGGGACGAGCCGCGGCTCTGGCAATGGGATAGCCTCCCCACTGCTCCCCGCGCCCGTGCCGAGAGTGGGGCGGGGGATTGCCTGTTCGCCCTCGCCCGCTACGACGGTATGGGCAGGGAGCTGCTGGCGCTCTTCAATTTCTCCGCCGAGCGCCTCGATTGCCGATGTGAGACGGCAGCGGGCACCGATGCGTACCGCGAGGTCTTTCACACCGACCGCGTCGGCTTCGGCGGCGAGGGACGCCTGTCCGCAGGCGCGCTCTTCCCGGTGCAGGCAGGCGAGGTGCGCCTCACTCTCCCACCCATGACGGCAGTTTTCTGCGAGCCGGTGCCCGCCGGATGAGCGAGGGGCGCGAGGGACGCGAGGGGGACGCGCAAGGGACGCGAGGGACGCGCAAGGGAACCCTTTTGCAAAAAGAATTGGCGTTTACGCCAATTAGGCGAAGTCGCGAAGCGACATTCGCGGGTTCCCGGCGACATTTGCCTTCGGCAAATTCGCCCAACTCGGCAAAGCCGAGTTATACCCTCCTAAAAATCTCAAACGATGGGATTGGGGCGAGACTGCCGGGGTGAGGTTTGGCGGAAATTTCGAATTGGGGGCGAACGGTTTGAGGTGTTCAAATTGGGGTTTGTCGGTCTGTTTGAGGATTTCAAATTTGGGTTTGTCGAACGGGTGAACGAATGATTTGTAGGGGCGATTCACGAATCGCCCGCCCAAAACCACATAACAAACGGGCGATTCGT
>JAFTMG010000099.1 GCA_017452525.1 Clostridia bacterium | reverse complement strand
TCAACAGCGAGGTAAACACCCCGCCCCATACCCCTGCCACAAAGATTTTAGGAGAGTCCAGAGGACCCTTCAAAAAAGGGTCCTTTGGCGGGTGCAGGGCAGAGCCCTGCCTTCGTCCGCGCCACGATACCTCCACCCCGATAAACCACAATTTGAAATTTCCCAACACCTACCCCGATCTATCCCTCTGCAAAAGAACATCCGCGAGCCCGGGCTCGCGGATGTGAAGCTTATTTCTGTTACTCTACCCAGATGCCGGGGCACTCGGCGGCACGCAACAGTGCCTCTCGAATGCGCATGACCTCCAGCGTCTGCGCGGGGTCGAAGGGGGGCTCGCCGCTCTCGTAGAACTTGAGGATATCCGCCATCAGACCCTTGAAAAAGTCGGACTTGATCGAGGCATAGACCGATTTCTGCCCCTCGCCCGCCGCGTAGACAGTATAAGGCAGGCTCGGTGCCCACGTCAGCACAGCGACTTTTCCGCCGACCGTTTCCACGTAGCACTGTCTCGCCTCGCCAACCTCTTCGATGCGGACGTAGACCATCGGATCGTTCAAGAGCGGCACTGCCATCTCAACGAGATGAACGAGATATTCGGGCAGATTGGAGCCGCCGCCCGTCAGCAACAGGCTTTCGGGATTGCCGCACTTTTCCAGCTCCGTCGCATAACGCAGGGCGGAGGTGCTGAATATCTTGGTGCCGTGCTTTTCAGCCAGGCGGAACATCTCCTGCGCTTCGCCGAGATCGGGCGCGAAGGTCTTATCAATATAAGTAGGCTTGCCGTAGGTCAGAACGGTGCGGGCATACTGCAGGTGCTTTTCGGGATCGCTGGGGGCGAGCACGAGAATGTAATCACTCTTCTCGCACAGCTCCTCTAAGGACGCGCACAGCTCCACGCCGTTCTTCTCACACCACTGTGCCGAGCTGACGCCGTCTCGCGGGGAGATATCCAGCTCCGCCCATGCGTACTTCACGGCGAAATCGGTGCCGTTTTTCTCATTGATCTCACTCAGCCACGCGGGATAGTTGTTGGCATGCCACTCGCTGAGGTAGAAATCAACAAAACCGATGCTCCTCATGCGTTGCAATCGATCTCGCGGGAGATCTTGGCAGACTCATAGAGGCGGTCAAGCAGCTTCATCGACTCGAGAATGTTGTCGATGTTGTTTCTGTTCTTCACGCCGCTGTCGATGGACTCGAAGAACGCTGCATCCTCCTTGAGGTACATATTGGGGATGTCATACTCGGGCTTGATGGTCTCAAGGGTCTCGCCGTCGTAGATCTCAAACTTACCGCCGTACATCAGGCGCGCGCCTGCCTTGTCGCCGAGGAAGTCGATATAGGTCTCCTTGGTCTCGGGGTTGATGTTCTCTGCCCACGCGCCGTTGAAGGAGATGGACGCTTTGTTGGTGCGGACGTAGCCGGAGATGAAGTCGTCAACGTCGTTGGTACCGTTCTCCACGTCCTTGGTGTCCTCAGCCCACATGCTCTTATACTTGTACGCCTTCATATCCTTTGCCATCTCGCAGTAAGCGTCGGCAGTGACGTTCTCCAGCTTAACACCGTCCAGTCCGCCAAGGATGTAGAGGATGAGGTCAAGGTAATGTACGCCCCAGTCGATGAGAACGCCGCCGCCCGACTGCGACTTGGTGGTGAATGCGCCACCCAGACCAGGAATGGAGCGATGAGCGCGGAAGGAACAAACGACGTGGTAGATGTTGCCGAAGCGTCCTTCACGGTTGAGCTGCTCCAGCAGCTCGACCGACTGGTGGTAACGGTTGCAAACACCGATGTTGAGCATCTTGCCCTGCTTGTCAGCCTCTTCCTTCATCTCGCAGGAAAGCGCGTAGTTTACGGTGATGGGCTTCTCGCAGAAAACGTTCTTGCCTGCGCGCAGAGAGTCCATGGTGATAACGTAGTGCATATAGTTGGGGGTCAGCACGAATACTGCCTCGACCTCGGGGTCAGCCAGTGCCACGTGATAGTCCTCAATGACGTTTTCGATCTTGGGGAACTTCTCCTTGGCGGCTTCTGCCTTGTGAAGCAGAATATCGCAGGCGTATTTGATGCGGACGTCGTCCAGCTTGGAGAGTGCGGGCAGGTGTGCGCCGTTGGCGATTCTGCCGCAGCCGATAATAGCAATGGTTTTCATAATAGTGAACCTCCTGTCAGCCGCCGAAAAAAGAGGCGGCATATATCAATGGTTAACTTCATTATATATGATTTTCACGCAAAAGTAAAGGACTCTTTGTAAATTTCTTTGCGTTTTTTGCTGTGAAATGTCTGCAAATCGTTGCGTCGGACAAAAAAATCATGTATAATGAAGGCAATAACCTTCAAGCAAAGGACGGTAGCACATCATGTCCGTTACGTTTCATAAGCAAGACTCTCTCTTTCGTCTGACCACGAAAAACACCCTCTACGCCTTTGAGCTGACCCACGGCACTCTCGTTCACCGCTATTACGGCAAAAAGCGGGGCGCCACCGTTCCCACCTCGGCGGATATCAAGGGGCGCGTGGTCTCCTTCTCACCCTACCGCGACGAGAACGACAAGGCGTTCTCTCTTGACACCCAGCCGCTGGAATATTCCTATTACGGCAGCGGCGATTTCCGCCCCACCGCCCTGCGCATCCGCAACCGCCACGGTGACAGCGTGACCTGCTTTGAGT
This sequence comes from Clostridia bacterium, assembly GCA_017452525.1. Lineage (GTDB taxonomy): Bacteria > Bacillota > Clostridia > Oscillospirales > CAG-272 > RGIG3947. The sequence continues at coordinate 7,022 of JAFTMG010000099.1, read as the reverse complement.
ACGTCTCCCACAAGATCCGCCGCGGTGCCGTGGACCGCGCTCCCCTGCCCTCCGGGCGCGCCGACGAGAAAACGCAGACGCTGGACATCACCCTGCGTGACCTCGTTTCCGACTGCGAGCTGCACCTGTACTATACCGTCTTCTACGATTGCGATATCATCACCCGCTCTGCCGCCGTCACCAACCGAAGCGGCGCCGACGTGGTGGTGGAGAAGCTGATGAGCCTCTGTCTGGACCTTGCGGGCGAGGACTACGACGTGATCACGCTGGGCGGGCGGCACTGCCGCGAGCGCACCGTCTATCAGCGCACCCCGCTCTTCCGAGGCAATCTTGCCATCACCAGCCGCCGCGGTGCCACCAGCCATCAGATGAACCCCTTTATGGCGGTCTGCGCCCGCGGCGCGGACGAAAACCGCGGCGATGTTTATGGTTTTAATCTGGTTTGGAGCGGCAGCTTTCTCAACGAGTGCGAGTGCGAGCAGACCGGCTCCGCCCGTATTCAGGCGGGACTTGGCAGCGAGAGCTTCACCTACCGCCTGCGGGACGGCGAAACGGTCCACGCGCCCGAGGCGATCATGACCTATTCCCCCACGGGACTTGGCACCATGTCCCGCCATTTCCACGACTTCGTCAACCGCCACATCGTTCCCGAAAAGGCAAAGGAACGCCGCCCCGTGGTGCTAAATTCGTGGGAGGCATTCTATTTCAACATCAACGAGGATATCATGGTCGATTTCGCCGCCGCTGCCGCCGATTGCGGCATGGACATGGTCATTATGGACGACGGCTGGTTCGGCGCCCGCGTCCACGACCGCGCGGGGCTGGGCGACTGGTTCGTCAACCGTGACCGCTTCCGCGACGGACTGAGACCCTTTGTCGAGCGCGTGAAGGCAACGGGGGTGAAGTTCGGCATCTGGGTCGAGCCCGAGATGGTCAATCCCGACTCCGATCTCTACCGCGCGCATCCCGATTGGGTCGTCTCCTGCCGTGAGCGCACCCGCTCCCTCTCACGCTCCCAGATGGTGCTGGATATGTCCAATCCCGCCGTCATCGACTATCTGAAGGCGTCCTTCACCGAGACCTTCCGCGATGTGCCCATTGACTATTTCAAGTGGGACATGAACCGCCACATCTCCGAGCCGGGCTCCCCCAACCTCGCGCCCGAGGATCAGGGGTCGTTGAGCTACCGCTATATGCTGGGCGTTTACTCCCTCTTTGATTGGTTCACGAAGCAGTTCCCCCACGCCATGATTGAAAACTGCTCGGGCGGCGGCGGTCGGTACGACCTCGCCATGATGTATTACACCTCCCAGATCTGGACCAGCGACAACACGGGCGCCCGCGACCGCGTGCTGATCCAATACTCCTCTCAGCTTGCCTACCCCGCCTCGGTCATGAGCTGTCACGTCTCCAACCCGAAGGGGGACTTGCACGAGCTGGATCTGAAATACAAGGTGGCGGTCGGCGGCATCCTCGGATACGAGTTCAACGTACTGAACACCGACGAGGCGATCAAGGAGGAGATCCGCCGTCAGGTGGCGCAATACCGCACCTTCGACCACCTCATTCAGAACGGCACCCATTACCGCCTCGCCTCCCCCTATGAGACCGAGCTTTCGGCTTACTACTATCAGCTGGGCGACGAGATCCTGCTCAGCGCCATCCATACCAACGGCTCTGCCGTCATCGGCAAAAAGAAGACGGTGACAAAGCTTACCGTCCGCACGGCGGATAAACATGCCTCCTACCGCGACCTGCTCGGCGGCGGCACCTATACCGGCGAGCAGCTGCGGGCGGGCATTGAGATCGGCGCGTTTGATCTCGACGAAACGGGCTACGGCGCCAAGCTGTGGCATTTTTGCAAGCTTTGAAGCGCCGCTCCCGACAAAATTTTCGGTAGCGCTCAAGCAAATTTTTTATTGACAAAGCCCCTGCTTTGTACTATAATAAAAAATGTTAAAAAATAGAAATTCCCGCTTTTGTGGCAACAAGGAGAAAGTTTGAAAAACAAATTTTTCAAACAGTATTTGTGCTCAGGCGGCTAAACGCCGCCATTTCGGGAAACCGAAACCGTCACAAAAGCAAATCAGCAGAAAGGAATGATTATATCCATGCGAATCGGTATTGTAGGCTATGGCAATTTGGGACGGGGCGTGGAGAGCGCCATCCGTCAGAACAAGGATATGAAGCTGGTAGCGGTATTCACCCGCCGCGACCCCGCGTCCGTCAAGATCAAGACGGCGGACGTGCCCGTGTTGCCTTTGGAAGAAGCTTTCAAGATGGAGGATCAGATCGACGTGATGATCCTCTGCGGCGGCAGCGCCAAGGATCTGCCCGAGCAGACCCCCGCCTTTGCCAAGCACTTCAACGTGATCGACAGCTTTGATACCCACGCCCGCATCCCCGAGCATTTCGCGAACGTGGACGCGGCGGCACGTGAGAGCGGCAAGGTCGCCGTCATCTCGGTGGGTTGGGATCCCGGTCTCTTCTCTCTTAACCGTATGTACGCAGGCACCATTCTGCCCGACGGCAAGGATTATACCTTCTGGGGCAAGGGCGTCAGCCAAGGGCATTCCGATGCCATTCGTCGCATTGAGGGCGTTCTCGATGCCAGACAGTACACCATTCCCGTGCCGGAAGCACTCTCTGCTGTGCGCGCGGGAGAAAATCCCGAGCTGAGCACCCGACAGAAGCACACCCGCGAGTGCTTTGTGGTTGCCGCCGAGGGGGCGGACGAGGCGCGCATTGAGCGCGAGATCGTGACCATGCCCAACTATTTCGCCGACTACGATACCACCGTCCACTTCATTTCCATGGAGGAGCTGAAGCGGGATCACGGCGGTATTCCCCACGGTGGTGTCGTCATCCGCTCCGGCAAGACCGGCTGGGAGGGCGAGCATTCCCACATCATCGAATACAGTCTGAAGCTGGATTCCAACCCCGAGTTCACCTCCTCGGTGCTGGTGGCTTACGCCCGCGCCGCCGTTCGTCTCAACGCCGAGGGCGGTTTCGGTTGCAAGACGGTGCTGGATATCCCCCCCGCCTACCTGAGTGCCATGAGCGGCGAGGAGCTTCGCAAGACGTTGCTTTGATCATACCAAAATGAGCCGATACGGGTCTCCCGTATCGGCTCATTGTTATATACTCCCCTCGCGGGAGAGGACCAGCTTCGTAAAGGCGCGATAGGCGGTGGGGGCGGCGTACTCCTCACGCCACGCGGCGGCGGTGACCCATGAAAATTCCCCGCCCTCCGCGGGCAGGTCAAGGCAGTCCACCGTATAGCCGTCCATGTGCCATTCGATGTGGGTAAAGATGTGCTTGGCAGGAGCGGTGGGCGTGATCATGCCCGCCTCGATCCCCAGCGATTGCAGATGCTCCCGCACCCGTCCCTCGCTCGCCCTGCCCTCCAATGTGGGAAACTCCCAAAGCCCTGCCAGAAGCCCACTGTCGGGACGGCGGCGAACGGCGAAACGGTCGCCGCAAAAAAGCAAAAGCACCGTTTTCTCCTCGATCCTGCGCGGCTTTTTGGCACTTCGGAAGGGATATTGCTCCTCCTCCCCCGCCGCATGGGCGCGACAGAGCGCGCGCACGGGACATTCCTCACATTTCGGCGTGCCGCCCGGGATGCAGACACGCTCCCCCAGCTCCATCCACGCCTGCGTCAGCGCGCGGCAACCGTCCCCTGCCTCGGGATAGGTCTCCCGCAACTGTGCCGTGACTCGGTCCCGCGTACTTCCGAGCATGATATCCGACCCGTCGGCAAGCAGACGGGAGACGACGCGAAGCACGTTTCCGTCCACCGCCGGCTCCGGCTCACCGTAGGCAATGGATGCCACCGCGCCCGCGGTGTAGGGTCCGATGCCCGCCAACCTTCGCAGCTCCGCCGCCGTTCTCGGCAGCTCGCCGCCATGGCTTTCCGTCACCGTGATCGCCGCCCGCTTCAGATTGCGGGCGCGGCTATAATAGCCCAGACCCTCCCACAGCTTCATCAGTCGCTCGTCCTCTACCGCGGCGAGGGCGGCAATATCGGGAATCTCCCGCAAAAAACGTTCGTAATAAGGGATCACCGCCTCAATGCGGGTCTGCTGGAGCATGATCTCAGACAGCCAGACGTGATAAGGCGAGGGATCCGTCCGCCAGGGCAGCTCACGCCCCTCCGCACGATACCAATCGGTGAGAAGCGATGCCGCGCGGCAAAGCAGCTTGATCTCTTCGTTCATTTCTCCTCCTCGGGCAATGCCCCGTCAAACAGATCCCACGGCGCGACCCTCGGCGGCGGCAGGGCAACGTCCACCGTCTTGCCCGTCCGCGGATGGGTGAAGGCAATGCGGTGAGACCAGAGTGCCACACCGATGCCGTTGTCACTGCCGCCGTATTTTCCGTCCCCCAACAGCGGCATGCCCCGCGAGGAGAACTGCACGCGGATCTGGTGAGAACGCCCTGTTCCCATGGTGACAAGGATCGGGGAGCTCTCTCCCCACGGGGTCGCACGGGCGGGTGAAAGAGCGCGCCACGTCAGCACAGCCTCCTTGACCCCGCGGCGCATCCGCTTGACCACAAAGGTCTTGTTGCGTCCCGAATCCTTGAACAAAAGGTCCCGATATTCGCCCTCCGCCTCGGCAGGCGCGCCGTGAACGAGGCAAAGATATTGCTTGGTCATCTCCCGCGCGGCGATCAGCGCCGAGAGCTTGCCCGCCGTCACGCTGTCGCGGGCAAAGACCATCAAGCCGCCCACACCGCGGTCCAGCCGATGCACGGGGAAAACGTCGCCCCGCTCCCCCCGCGCGCGGAGTGCCTCAGCAAGCAGAAAGGGCATATTTTCCTCACTCGCCGATGCCTCGGACAGCACACCGGGAAGCTTTTCGCACAGAAGCAGATATTTGTCGATATATAGGATTCGCATAAGCACCTCAGATCCTCAGGGATGAATGGATACGTAACCGCTCCCCTCGATGATCTGCTGTCCCTCGGGCGAGAGCAGCCATTCGATCAGACGGGGGATATTTTCATTGTCGTTGTCGGCACGCCAGACGGCGTAAAACTCGGCAACGATGGGATAGGCACCGCTTCGGATGCTCTGCGCGTCGGGATAGACCCCATTCACCGCCAGCATCTTGACCGCGCCGTTTTCCACCATGCCGTCCATATAATAGCGGAAGGAAAAGCCGATGGCGGCACCGCCCAGCAGCAGGGGTGACTTGCGGGCGATCTCGCGCTCTCCCATAAACGCCTCCATCATAGTCTGACTGCCGCTACCCTCCAACCGCGTGACGGGATTAATGAGACGGTTTGCACCGCCCACCTGCGCCCAATTGGTGATCTCGCCGCCGTAAATATCGCGGATCTGCGACACCGTCAGACTGTCCACGGGGTTGTTTTCATTGACAAAAAAGACGAATGCCTCCCGCCCGATGGGAACGTAGACCAGCTCCACGCCCCTCTCGGCGGCATATTGCCGCTGCGCGGCTGAGGGAGCGGCACAGAAGAGAACGTCGGCGTCTCCGTCCACCACCGCCGTATATCCACGCACGGTATTGCGGTATTGCATCTTACTGTCGGGGGCGAAATTCTCGCCGTAGTAATTGTCATCCGAAAAGGTACCGCCCTCATAGGTCACAGAACCCTCGGGGTAGACGGCATCCACCACCGCCGCATAGACGGGCAGAAGCGCCGCCGCGCCGTCCAGCACGGGAAGCTCCTCCTCGGCGGTGAACTTCAGAGAGGACTCGATCCGCGCAAGCTCCGAGGTCGGCTCATGGGGGAGATAGCGCCCCACGTCCACCATCTGCGCCCGATTGGCACCGCTGAAATTGTTGGCAAGGCGGCAGGTCAGAAGGGCGTAGAGTCCGCCGTTGAAGGCGGCAAAGGCGATCACGATCAGCAACAGGATGCCGATCTGCCGAAACGTCCGCTTCACCTCACCACAGCTCCCTTCCGATAAAATAGATGATGGAGCAATGCTGATAGGCGTAGACCGCCCAGATCAGGTGCGCCGCCGTCGCGATCAGACAAAGCGCCAACACCGAAAACAGCACCGCGTAAAATCGCTTGTTCGTCATGCCCTGCCCCCCTTACATGAAGGCGACTGCCATCATCAGCAGGGCGGCGAAGGCGAGGACGATCAACAGCATGGAGCCGAGGATCACCGAGGTGACGATCAGCCACACCCGCCGCGAGGTCATCTGCCATCGGTCATAGGTCCCCGGCGCGCGCCGATTGGCACGGCAGGCACGGATATAGCGAACCAGACTGACCGCAAACAGCACCGCCGCCATCAGCGGCAGTCCATAAACCAAGATCTGCGAAAGAATAAATCTCATATACGCCACCTCACTTTGCTGTATTACCCAAATTAGTACAGTTGAAGTATACCATAGCGGGCACCGTTTGTCAAGTCCTTTCCTTCGACATGTAGGAATGTCAAAACATTTCAGTCGCCGCAGGGCGGTCGTGGCGCGAACGAAGGCAGGGCTCTGCCCTGCACCCGCCAAAGGACCCTTTTTTGAAGGGTCCTCTGGACTCTCCTAAAATCTTTATGGCAGGGGTATGGGGCGGGGTGTTTATCTTGCTCTCGCCATGGAATGGGTCGGGCGGGGCGGTTATGAGCAGGTTGACGGATACCTCCCTTGCATGGCTCGAGCGGGCAAACTTCGTAAACGTCAGGCACCTCCGAGACCCTGCCGTTTTGGCTGCCGTGGCGCGCGCCGCACGAAATGGGGCTGTTTAGTGTATGACACGGGGCGGTTGCCATTGATCTGTCCAAACCGTTGTCTCTTTGTCTGTAAAATTTGCCGACAAATTTGAATACAACAGTCACGTATCGTATACTAAATGACCCCATTTCGAGCGGCGCGCGCCATGGCAGCCGAAGCGGCAGGGCGAATTGGCGCATAGCGCCAATTCTGGAGGCAGCCTGACGCGAACGAAGTTTGCCCGCCCGAACCATGACAGGTCTGCATCCGTCTATTTGCTTATAATCGCCCCGCCCGAACCCCTCCACGGCGAGAGCAAGATAAACACCC
>JAFTMG010000098.1 GCA_017452525.1 Clostridia bacterium | reverse complement strand
CTGACTGCAGGCAATGGTGAGTTCCTGGCTTATGACCAGATCGACAACGCGCCCGAAGAGAAGGCAAGAGGTATCACAATTAACACCCGTCACGTTGAGTATGAGACCGAGAACCGTCACTACGCTCACGTTGACTGCCCAGGCCACGCCGACTACGTTAAGAACATGATCACCGGTGCTGCTCAGATGGACGGCGCTATCCTCGTTGTTGCAGGTACTGTCGGTCCTCTCGCTCAGACCCGTGAGCACGTTCTGCTGGCTCGTCAGGTTGGCGTTCCCGCAATCGTTGTCTTCATGAACAAGACCGACCTCGTTGACGACGAGGAGCTGCTGGATCTCGTCGAGATGGAGGTCCGTGACCTGCTGAGCCAGTACGAGTTCCCCGGCGACGACATTCCGATCGTTCGCGGTTCCGCTCGTGAAGCTCTCGAGTCCGCTAGCACCGATGTCAACTCTCCCGAGTACGCTCCCATCCTTGAGCTGATGGCTCAGGTTGACGAGTATATCCCCACCCCCGAGCGCAAGGCTGACCTGCCCTTCCTGATGCCCGTCGAGGACGTCTTCTCCATCTCCGGCCGTGGTACTGTTGCTACCGGTCGTGTTGAGCGTGGTACCGTTAAGGTTTCCGACGTTGTTGAGATCATCGGTCTGACCGAGGAGAGAAAGTCCACCACCGTTACCGGTGTTGAGATGTTCCACAAGCTGCTGGATCAGGCTGAGGCCGGTGACAACATCGGTGCTCTGCTCCGCGGTATTGCTAAGAACGAGATCGAGCGCGGTCAGGTTCTCTGCAAGCCCGGCTCCGTTAACCCCCACACCAAGTTTACCGGCCAGGTATACGTTCTGACTGAGAAGGAAGGCGGCCGTAAGAAGCCCTTCTTCCCCGGCTACAGACCTCAGTTCTACTTCAGAACCACCGACGTTACCGGTGTTATCGAGCTTCCCGAGGGTGTTGAGATGTGCCGCCCCGGCGATAACGTTGATATGACCGTTGAGCTGATCACTCCCGTCGCTTGCGAAGTTGGTCTGCGTTTCGCTATCCGTGAGGGTGGTAGAACCGTTGGTTCCGGCGTCGTTTCCAACATCATCGCTTAATTTACAGCCCTGTCTGTAAACCTCATTATGGGATTGCCGCCATGCGGCAATCCCACATAAAAAAGCGACAAGTGGATAACTTGTCGCTTTTTCAAATCATAATCTTTGGGGATTGGTGTAATTCCATACCGGTGGTAAAGCCCACGAGAGAACTCGCGAAGCGAATGCCCCCGTTCTGCCGTAAGCGGCAGGTCCGAGGGAAGCTGAATGCGATTTTTCCGAACAGGTGTAATTCCTGTGCCGACGGTCAAAGTCCGGATGAGAGAAGATTGCGTGATGACAAGATCATTCCCCATGCCTTTTTTGCATGGGATTTTTGTTTTCCGCAACTCAGACCTTTCTCCCTGACCCGAATTTAGAAAGGAATGATGTTATGCATACCACTGCTGCCCGCAGAGAAAAACTGATCCGCATGGTCGTTGTCGCCGTGTTTTGCGCACTGGCTTACGCCTGCCAATTTGTCTTCCGTATCCACGTAGCTTTTCTGACTTTTGACGCCAAGGATGCCGTGATGGCGATCGGCGCCATGATCTTCGGTCCCCTTTGGGGCGTGGTCATGTCGCTGCTGGTTGCTTTGCTGGAGCTTCTGACCCTCAGCGGCACGGGAATCTACGGTTTTATTATGAATTTTGCCTCCAGCGCGGCTTTTACTGCTATCTGCGCCGGAGTATACAAACATAAACGCACTATAACGGGTGCTGTAGCGGGTCTCGCCGCCGCTGTTCTCGGAACAACAGCGCTGATGCTGCTCCTCAATCTGATCGTGACCCCCTACTATATGACGGGCGGATCCGTTGAGGCGGTCGTCGAGCTGATTCCCACCCTGCTCCTCCCCTTCAATCTGACCAAAGCACTGATGAACGCAGGCTTGGTCCTGGTGCTTTACAAGCCCGTCTCGATCGCCCTGAAAAAAGCCCGCATCCTCAAGGGCGGTCCCGACACCTTTACATTTGATAAAAAGACGCTTGCCGTGTTGATCGCAGGCCTCGTCCTGATCGCCGCCTGTGTGGTCATCTTTTTAGTCGTCCTCCACGGAAACATCTGATCCTGTCACAAACTTGCCGCTTTACGGCTGATATGAGGTATTATTAATGGTTGAAGCAATTGAACAATTTTTTCTGGAGACCGTGGGGCGCCACTGGTGTGTCTTCTTCTGCTCCCTGCTCCCCATCATCGAGCTTCGCGGTGCCATTCCGCTTGGCGCAGGCTTGGGGCTTCCCTTCTGGCAAAACTATCTGATCAGCATTACGGGCAATATGCTCCCTGTCCCCTTTATCCTGCTGATGATCCGCTGGGTGCTGGAGATGATGAAAAAGGTGAAGGGTCTTGCCAAAGTCGCGCTTTGGGTAGAAGCCAAGGCGGAGAAAAACCGCCCCAAGATTGAAAAATATTCCTTCTGGGGACTGATGCTCTTCGTTGCCATTCCCGCTCCCGGCACGGGCGCATGGACCGGCTCTCTGGTTGCCGCCCTCATCCGCATGGATTTCAAGAAAGCGATCCTTTCCGTTCTTCTCGGTGTTCTGTCGGCTGGTATCATTATAACGGCTATCTCCTACGGCGTTGTGGCGATCTTCCAAGCATTTTAAAAGTCAAACGGGCTGATTCCGACGAATCAGCCCGTTTTTTTGCCGCACGGTCCATCAATATGTGATTTCACAAAAAAAAGAAAAGTGAATTGACTTATTCTGCAAGAAGTGATATAATGAATATATATGTGACCCATATCATATATCAGTGAAAGGAGTTATACCAACAATGAAACGATTTCTTGCTGTCATGCTGGCATGTCTGACCGTGATCTCCTGCCTCGTTTCATGCGGAAAAGCCGCTGAACCCGCCGAGACCACCGCATCCGATGAACCCGGTATGACATCCGCATCACAAACCACCGTGGTATCCGAAACCGAAAGTCCCTACGATGACAAGGGATTTCTCAAGGATTGCATTCCCGACACCCTGAACTACAACGGCGAAGAGTTGTCCATCCTCTACTGGAACGACGTTGGTCGCACGGAATTTGAGGTGGCAGAACAGACCGGCGACCTGATCGGTGATGCCATCTTCCAGCGCAATGCGTCAGTGGAAGACCGACTGAACATGGAACTGAAGTGGACCGGTATTCCCGGAAGCTATTGGGTTCAGGAGGAATTTGTAACACAGGTCACCAACGACGTTCATTCCGGCGGCGACTTTGATCTGATCGCCTCTTATTCCATGGCATCGGTCACCATGACCCTGCGCGGCCTGTTCCGCAATCTGATGGATGCGCAGCATCTTGATCTGGATAAGCCCTGGTGGCCGCAATCGCTGGCGGAAAATTCCTCGATCAACGGTCGTCTCTACTTCTGTTCGGGCGATATCTCCACCAACCTTTTGCACCAGATGTTCATCATGCTGTACAACAAGGAGCTTGCAGAGGAATACAAGATCCCCGATATGTACGAGATCGTGAATAAGGGCGAATGGACCATCGACAAAATGACGGAGCTGGCTGAGAATGTCTACTCCGATCTGAACGGTAATTCCACCGTAGATGCCGCTGACCAATTTGGCATCAGCGTGCGTCAGCACCTTGTTTTCGATTCCTTCTTCGTCTCGTCCAATCTCCATTCCATCGAAAAAGATGCCAACGGTACGCTGATCATGTCTGACGAGTTGATCTCCGAAAAGACCCACGATCTTCTGGTCAAGGTGATCTCTATTTTCCATGAAAGCAATTACGCCGCCTACCCGACGGTCGTTGAGGGCTGGTCCAATGAAGGCTTTGCCGACGGCAGAGCGCTGTTTATCATCGATCTGGCAAACGTGACCTCCTCCGACGTATTTGCGGACACCGCCGTTACCTACGGTGTTCTTCCCACACCCAAGTACGATACAGAGCAGAAGGACCACATCACCTGTCTGGAATTCGGCTTCACCATGTATTCCGCGCCCATTACGGTGAGCGATCAGAAACGTGATATGATCGGTGCCATGCTGGAGTGCATGGCATCCGAGGCATACCGCGGCGTAACTCCCGCCGTATTCGAAACGGCAATGAAGCTGAAATACTCCTCGGACGATCACGATGCCGCCATGTATGACTTGATCCGTGATGGGATCTCCTTCGACATCGGACGCATTTTCTGCGAGCCGCTGGATAAGCTGACCTTCTCCGCTTTCCGCGAAGCCAGCAACCTTGCGACCCCCAACTGGGCTTCTATTATGAAAGCTAAGGGTAAGATCCTTCAGAAGAAGCTTGAAACATTGGTCGAAACGCTGGAAACACTGCCTGAATAATTCCGGTAAGCAACAGAAATCCCCCGCGCCATATGGCGCGGGGGATTTTCGACATCACCTTGCACAAATCGATTGTTCAAAACTTGTGCAATTGTCCAAATTGACGCTTGGGGAGTTTTATGCTATAATATAGCATAGATAACTACGCTGTAGTTACATTTTTGAAAGGAGTTTCTCTCATGAAGAAAGCACTTGCACTGATTCTCGCAATGCTGATGTGCCTCTCTGTCATGGTAGCCTGCGGCAAGACCGATGATCCTGCCACCGGCGATTCCACCACGACAGCGGCAATCGGCGGCGAGAATACCCCCGCAGACACTACTACTACCGCTGCGGAGACCGAAAGCCCCTATGACGTGAACGGTTATCTGAAGGATAGCCTCGATCCCTCCCTCAACTACAACGGCGAAAAGTTCACCATCCTGTATTGGAAGGACGTTGAGCGTATCGAGTTTGAAGTTCTGGAAATGACCGGTGACCTGATCGGCGACGCGCTCTACAACCGTAACGCTGCCGTTGAGGACCGTCTGAACATCGACTTCGAGTGGATCGGCACCCTCGGTAACTACAACAACCAGGCTGCATTTGTTACTGAGGTTGACAACGACGTCAAGTCCGGCGGTGAATACGACGTATTCGCCGGCTACTCCATGTCCGCCGCTACCATCGCGCTGCAGGGTCTCTCCCGCAACCTGATGGAGGTTGAGAACATCGACTTTGAGAAGCCCTGGTGGCCTGCATCTCTGACCGAGCTGACGACCATCAACGACCGTCTGTACTTCTGCTCCGGTGATATCTCCACCAACATGCTGCACATGATGTACTGCACCCTGTTCAACAAGGATCTCGCGAACCAGCTGAACGTTGGTAACGTTTACGAGATGGTTGATAAGGGCACCTGGACCATCGACAAGATGGCTGAGCTTGCCTCCACCGCTTACTCTGACCTGAACGGTGATACCGCCGCTGACGTCAGCGACCAGTTCGGTCTGGCTCTCGGCTCCAACATTCACTTCGACGCATTCTTCACCGCATCCGGTCTGCGCACCGTCACCAAGGACGCCAACGGTACCCCCGTTATGGCTGAGGAATTCTCCTCCGACAAGACCCACGCGCTGCTGACCAAGATCGTTGATATCTTCCACAACAACGATTACTCCGCATTCGCAGCAACCGTTTCCGGTTGGTCCAACAAGCCCTTCGCAGAAGGTCGCGTGCTCTTCATCATTGACCGTAACTACGTAACCTCCTCCGCAACCTTCGCCGACACCACCGTTACCTACGGTGTTCTGCCCGTGCCGAAGTACGATGAGGCTCAGGAAAACTACTACACCTGCATGGCATTCCCCTTCTCCATCTACTCCGCTTCCATCGCGCTGGATGAGGCTGGTGCCAACATGGCAGGCGCAGTTCTCGAGTGCATGGCTTCCGAGTCCTACCGTCAGGTAACTCCCGCCGTCTTCGAGACCGCAATGAAGCTGAAGTATTCCGCAGGTGAGGATGACTCGAGAATGTACGACCTGGTTCGCGATACCATTCAGATCGACCTGGGCCGTATCTTCACCACTCCTCTGAAGAACATCTCCTACTCTCCTTTCCGCAGCGCTTGTAACAACGGTCAGACCAACTGGGTCTCCATCATCAAGGCTGAGGCAAGAGTTATGGAAAAGGCGCTGGATCAGATCGTTACCTCTCTCGACAAGCTCGCAGAAGGTCAGTAATCGATCGTTCGATCCCCTGAAAACATAAAACCACCGATCCCCGCCGAGTTTTCGGCGGGGATCTTTCCGTGTCGGTCCTTTTTTCTGCCGCTTTGGAATATAGTAGTGACAGAGACATAGGAAAGGCAAGGACCATTATGCAAACCATCTTCCAAACGAATACGGCCTCCCGCCCGGGACTTGACGAGGAGGCGGTCATGCGCTCCCGTCGGGAGCACGGTGCCAACGTACTGACCCGACAAAAACGGCGGAGCTTTGCCCGCCGCTTTCTCGCCAATCTGGGCGATCCCATCATCAAGATCCTGCTTTGCGCACTCGCCGTCAACCTGATCTTTATGTTCCGCCGCTCCGATTGGTTTGAAACGGCGGGGATCGCCATTTCGGTCTTTCTCGCCACCTTCATCTCCACTCTTTCGGAGTACGGCAGCGAGGCGGCATTCTCTCAACTGAACGAGGCGCAGGAGCGCACTGTATACCGCGTCCGTCGGGCGGGGCGGGTATGTCAGATCCCGACAGAGGATCTGGTCGTGGGGGACATTCTGTTGATCGGCGCGGGGGAAAAGATCCCCGCAGATTGCCGTATGCTGACGGGTCAGCTGGAGGTCGATCAGGTCGCCATGACGGGAGAAAACCGCGAGATCCGCAAATATCCGCCCGCGTCTCTCCCCCATGAGGAGGCGCCCAATCCCAATTCTCCTCATTGGATCTTCCGCGGGTGCGCGGTGTTGGGCGGCGAGGCGGAGGTGGAGATCACGGCGGTGGGGGATCGGACCTTTCTCGGTGAGATTTCCCACGAGATCTCGATGGAAACGAGAGAAAGCCCCCTCAAGCTACGCCTTGCCAAGCTGGCAAAGCAGATCAGCCGTCTGGGCTACCTTGCCGCCGTATTGGTGGCGCTGGCAGATCTGTTTCACGCGCTGGTCATCACCGCTCACGGCAACACCGCCGAGATCCTTGCGCGTCTTGCCGATCTCCCCGCCCTGCTTGAGCTGCTTCTACACGCCTTCACGCTGGGGCTGACGGTGATCGTCGTCGCCGTCCCCGAGGGACTTCCCATGATGATCGCGGTCGTTCTCTCCTCCAACATCCGCCGTATGGTTCACGATCAGGTGCTGGTACGCAAGCCGGTGGGAATCGAGGCGGCAGGGAGCATGAACGTTCTATTCACCGACAAAACGGGGACCGTCACCGAAGGAAGGCTGAGTGTGGATCGGATCCTTCTGGCGGACGGCTCCGTCTGCCGTGATGTCGCGCAGCTGCAAAAAAGATCCCCCGACTTGTGCCTTCTCTACGACGCCGCCTGCCGATACGGCGGGAGCGCCTCGCTGACGCCTCAAAAAGAAGCGGTGGGCGGCAACTCCACCGACCGCGCCCTTCTCGAAAGTGTCTGCGGACAGCGTCCGTCCGCCAAGGAGGACGGCGTCTCGGTGCTTGCCCGTCTCCCCTTTGACAGCGCGCGGAAATACTCGACCGTAACGCTGAGGGGCGAGATCGCGCACACCTTTGGAAACGGCACCTGCACGGTCGTTCGCGGCGCCCCCGAGCTTCTGTTGCCCGCCCTGACACACGCGTGGGGCGCGGACGGCAAGCGATATTCCTTTTACCGCTTCGATTGGGAGGACCGTCTTCGGGCACTGACGGCAGACGGTGTTCGCGTCATTCTGATCGCCACGGGAAACGCGGACGACAGAGGGCATTTCTCCGACCTGACGCTTCTTTGCGCCGTGACGCTGCGGGATCGGATCCGCCGTGAGGCGAAGGAAGCCGTCAAAACGTTGCATCGCGCCGGGGTTCACGTGGTGATGATCACGGGTGACAACCGCGACACCGCCCGCGCGATCGCCACGGAGTGTGGTATTCTGAAGGACGGCGTCGATCTGACCTTGACGGGCGAGGAACTGAATCGCCTGAGCGATCTGCGGATCCGGGAGCTTTTGCCCCGTTTGGGTGTGGTCTCCCGCGCCCTGCCCACCGACAAAAGCCGCTTGGTGCGCATTGCGCAGGAGGCGGAGCTGGTCGTTGGCATGACGGGAGACGGCATCAACGACGCTCCTGCCCTCAAGCGCGCCGACATCGGCTTTGCCATGGGCAGCGGCACTCAGGTCGCCAAGGAAGCGGGGGATATCATCATTCTGGACAACAATCTCGCCTCCATCGTCAAAGCCATTCTCTACGGGCGAAACATCTTCAAAAGCATCCGCAAATTCATCGTTCTGCAGTTGACTATGAATTTCTGTGCCGTCGGCGTTTCCATGATCTGTCCCTTTATGGGCATCGATGCCCCTGTGACCGTGGTGCAGATGCTCTGGCTCAACATCATCATGGACACCCTCGGCGGGCTGGCGTTTGCGGGAGAGCCGCCCCTGTCCTCCTGCCTGCAAGAGCCGCCCAAGCGACGGGATGAGCCCATTCTGAATTTCTATATGGTCCATCAGATCGTTCTGCTCGGCACCTTCACCATCGGACTGTGTCTGCTGTTCCTCAATCTGCCCTCCATCACCGTCCATTTCCGTGAGGCGCCCGATCACATCTATCTGCTGACCGCCTTTTTTGCCCTCTTCATTTTCGCGGGGGTATTCAATTGCTTCAATGCCCGCACCGACCGCCTGCAGCTCTTCGCGGGGCTTTCGGGCAACCCCGCCTTTCTACTGATCATGACCGCCATCACCGTCATTCAGGTGATCTTCGTCTACCTCGGCGGTGCCGTACTGAGAACGGCGCCCCTGACCCCACAGGAGCTTGCTGTGACCGTTTTGCTTGCCCTCTCGGTCTTCCCTGCCGAGCTGCTCCGAAAGCTGCTCTACCGCGCCCTGCACGGGAAGGGCGGGTACTGACAAAACACCCCACGGCTATCCGAGCAAGATAGCCGTGGGGGTTCTTTTGCTTACCGATCCACCTTCGCGCGGATCTTCTCCTCCAGACCGGGATCGGGCGCGATCTCACTTTCCTTCAGGACCCGTTTCACCTGTCGGCAGCTGAGTTTTTTGCCCGCTCCCGCAGGTGCCTCGACCTCTCCCGTCGGGGTCTGCATCACAAGAACATGGCGTCGGTATCCGATCGCCACCGCCCCGGTGGCGGCAAGGAGGCCGATACCGAGCAGGGTACCAAGCCACGTCCATGGCATTTCTCCCCTCTTTCCGTGAGCGTCCGAAATATCCAACGTGTACGTCGTGTAGCCGTCGGTATAGGTCACCGTGAAAACGTCGCCGTAACGCGCTCTCATCTCGCGGAGCAGCTCCAAGGTCGGCTCATGCTTCGCATAGCTCTGCAGGATCTCCACACCGACACGGTTTTCCATATCGTACACACCAAGTCCGCACAGCCCCAGATCCTGCGTAAGGTACTGACTCAGATCCTCCATGGCGCTCCACAACAGATTGCGCGAAAATTCGCGCTCCACGAAGATCACGCTGTCATCATCCGCCAGCAGGCGAAGGACCTCCTTCTTTCCCTCTCTGCCTGCCGCGTCATCCGTTACGGCAAAGGTCAGCGGATACGCCGTGCCGTTTTCCGTCCAGACACCGCTGATATAATCGGGATACTGCGGCGGGTAGGTGCTTTCCCAATACTGAAACAGTGCCTCTGCCGTGGCGAAATGCCCGTCGGGAAGTGACGTACTGTCTGTCGCGCCGATCGGCAGTGCGGTGCTGATACAAAAGATCACGACCATGATCAAAACGATTCCTTTTTTCATACATATACCCATTCCTTTCTGATAGCTTGCTTTTGTGACGGTTTCGTTTTTCCGCAATGACTGCGTTTAGCCGCCTGAGCACAAATGCCGTTTGAAAAATTTATTTTTCAAACTTCATGCCCTCTCAGCTCTTCTCTCAGTTGCTTCAAAGCCCGCCGCCAAAGACGGTACGTGGCGGGCAACGACCGCCCTACCGCCTCGGCGATCTCGGCAAATCCCATCTCACCGTGGATATGCAGGGCAACCACCTCCCGCTCCTCCACACGCAGGCGTGACATGGCACGGGCTACGTCCAGCCGCAGATCGCTCTGCCCGATCACATCCGCCAAAAGCCCCTCGGGAAGCTCCTCCGCCGAGGTATCGTGACAGCGGCGCAGGGCGTCGATCGCCTGATTGCGCGTCATACGGAAGATCCATGCCCGCAGGCTTTTGACGGAGGCGTCGGGCGGTGAGAGAAACAGCTTGACGAACACGTCCTGCGTGATATCCTCCGCCACTTCCCTGCGGCGGACGATGCGCCACGCCACGGTATAGACCGCGCCCGACATGGCACGGTAGACCTGCGCAAAGCACTCTTTGTCCCCTTGGCGGATCTGCGCAAATGCCCTTTGCAATTCCGGTTCCTTCATCGGCTCATGCCCCCTTTCTATATACGATGACGAAGCAGAGGGACGTTTTTTTCGCCCCAAAGTAAAAATTTATGAAAAGATCGGCTCGCCGTCCGGTGAGCCGATCTCCATATTATTCTGCGGTATAATCCATATTGATCTTCGCGGTGGTCAAGGGGGCGTTGCCCTGACCGATGATCACGTTCTTCCACTCTGCCTCGCCGCCGCAGTAATCGATGACCGCGAGCGCGCCGCAACCGTTGAAGCTGTTCTTATAAATGTTGGTCAGGCTGACGGGGAAGACCACGCGGCGCAAGGAAGTGCAACCGTCGAAGCTGCTGCCGCATTCGCCATCTTCCAGAAGATAACCGATGGTCTTGACACCCTCGGGGATCACGATCTCCTCAAGCGCCGTACAACCGATGAAGGTCTTATAACCGATATGCTCGATCTTCGCCTTCAGATCAACGGTCTTCAGCGCGGTGCAGCTGGTGAAGGTGCCCTCACCCAGCTCGGTCACGCTCTCACCGATATTCAGGGTCTCAAGGTTCACGCAGTTACGGAAGGAGTAATCCTCCAGTGTGTGGCAATTATCCGGAACGGTATAGGAGGTCATGGCGGAGGAGGCGGGGAAGCAGATCAGCGTCTTGTAATCAGCGGTATACAGAACACCGTCATCGGAGGACGCGAATTTCTTGTTTTCCTTTGCCACCGAGATGCTCTCCAGAGATTTGCAATACTGGAATGCCTGTCTGCCGATCTTCTCAAGTCCCGAGCCGATCTCCAGCGTCTTTGCCGCCCAGCAACCGAAGAAGGCGTAGTCACCGATGGATTTCACCGAATCGGGGATCACAATGCGCTCCAGCGCCAGACAACCCTGGAAGGTGCGGTTGCCGATCTCACGGACGGTATCCGGGATGATGACGTCGGTCAGAAGAATGGACGAGGTAAAGACCTCATCCCCGATCGCCACAACATCCTTTCCGCCGATGGTAGCGGGGATCTCAAGCGTAGTATAATTACCGGTATACGTGACAATTTTCAAACCGCCGCTGACCGGAACGGTAACAAAAGATTTTTCCAACTCGGTCTTGGGAGCGCCGCATGCCGCAAGGCAGGAGAGCAGCATCGCCAGAAGAACGAGCCACGCGATCTTTTTCATGAATATCCTCCGAACATAACAAAAACTTTATCTGATCTGTACCCTTCCCGAAAGAAGGCATACTATTGAGCATAATCGTATAGCATATTATATCACAAACTTGCCCCTTTGTCAACAGTTTGCTTCTCTTCTTTGACTTCAAAAAGCGGTTTCTTTACATATTTTGTCCCACTTACCCTTCTTTTTGCTCAAATTCAAAACATTTTTCTCAAAAAAGCATTGACAAATGCACCTGCATCATGTATAATATCCTTGTTCGGGGCATTAGCGCAGCTGGGAGCGCACAACACTGGCAGTGTTGGGGTCAGGGGTTCGAATCCCCTATGCTCCACCAACAAAAAACGCACCTTTGTCGAAAGACAAAGGTGCGTTTTTTGAACTAAGTGTTCCGCTTGCGCGGAACGTGAAGTATGCTTCGCAAGTGAAGCGCACTTCGTGCGTGAAGTGTGCCTTACGGCACGATATGCGGAACACTTAACTTCACTTTGCGCTCTCAGCGCAATACTTCACTTGGGCGCAAGCCCAAACTTCACTGCGGCTTGCCGCAACTTCACGATTGAAATATTTACAAGCGTGTGATATAATATTGGTTAAAGTGAGGTGTATATAATGTCCGAATCCAAACTCCGATCACAATCCATGGATTTTGCAGTATCTATTATTAATCTTGTAAAAGTCCTCAAAGAGAAAAGAGAATCCATAATATCAAACCAGATCGGCAGAAGCGGAACCTCTATTGGTGCAAATATCCGTGAGGCTCAGTATGCCCATGGCAAGGCGGATTTTATTGCCAAGCTTCAAATTGCACTCAAGGAAGCAAACGAAACAGGATATTGGTTAGAGCTTTTGTATAAGACAAACTACATTGAAGAAAGTGAATATAAAGCGCTGGATTCCGCTTGTACGAGTATTCGAGTAATGCTTATTTCTTCTATCAATACAGCAAAGGAGAGACAATAATGTTTGTTTATTGCTTGTACATTAGCGGTTCTATGGCAGGCGATGCCTCATTTTCAATCTGCAAGGTCTCGCCTTGATATATCTTTGAAAGTGTGATACAGTAATTATGGGAGGCGGTGAAACAACGTGTACGGTGCGATCCTCGGCGATATCGTCGGTTCCGTTTATGAATTCCATCATATCAAAACCAAGGAGTTTCCTTTTCTGACACCGCAAAATCGTTTTACCGACGACACGGTGATGACGGTTGCCGTGGCGGATGCCATCGTTCACGCGGACCGCGACGGTGTCATTCGGGACGTTTCCGCATTTCAAAAGCAGCTTTGCTCCTCCATGCACCAATGGGGGCGCAGATTCTGGACCGCAGGCTACGGGCAAAAATTTATGATGTGGCTGTTTCGCCGCAGTGAGGAGCCTTATCACAGCTACGGAAACGGTGCGGCAATGCGCGTCTCCCCCATTGCATGGTACGGCGACTCGCTGGAGAGTGTATGCACCCTCGCCCAAGCATCCGCCGCCGTCACTCACGATCATCCGGAGGGCATCAAGGGCGCGGTCTGTGTGGCAGGTGCCGTTTTTCTGGCACGAAACGGCGCGAACAAGGAAGAGATCCGCCAATTCACCTCTCGCTATTACGACATTGCTTTTACGCTTGCGGACATCCGTCCGACCTATCGGCACGATGAATCCTGCCAAGGCTCCGTCCCGCAGGCACTGCAGGCATTTTTTGAAGCCGAGCATTTTGAAGACGCGATCCGCAACGCCATCTCCATCGGTGGTGACAGCGATACCATTGCGGCGATCACCGGCTCCGTAGCCGAAGCCTTCTACGGTATACCGCAATACCTGACCGAGCAAATCCCCCATTACCTCGACCCCTCGCTCGCACGTGCCGCAAACGATTTTGCGCAAAAATACATGCACAGCTGACGCTGTATATCCAAAAACGGTCGCCCCGCCATTTCGCGGAGCGACCGTTTTTGTGTGCAGAATCAAAGCTGAGTGGTTCCCTCATCGGATGCCATACCGCCGACGAATGCATCGTCCTGCGGTGCAGCCTCCTTCAGAGACTCGTAGAATGCGGCGTGTGCCATCATGTGGTAAGGATCGATCCACAGAAGCAGAATGCCGAGGGTGAGGATGGAGAGCAGATACCAGCCGATGAAGCTGAAGTCCAGGCAGAAAAGTCTCCACTTGTTGCCTTTCATCATCTCTCTCGACTTGGTGATCGCCTCAGTCGGAGACATCTCGGGATGGTCGGCAAGGATGTAGTAGGTCATCGCATAGGAATAGGACTTCACGATGCCGGGAATGATGAGGAGCAATGCCCAGAGGAAGGTGAAAAGGGGAACGAGGATGCCGGCGACGATATTGCTGCCGATGCCGTTCTTAAAGCCATCGAACACGTTCTCGATCTTGCTCTCGCCCGTGCGGGAAAGCTTCAAAAGCAGGATGACCATACCGATCGCCAAGGGACCGCCCAAAATCAAAGAACCGATACCGGTACTGCTCAACGCGCCGATCAGTACAACGTAGATCAGATAAGCGACTACAACATTTGTCCAGTTGCCCGTCAGTTTTTTCCAGGCAGCCGCACGATAATCTTTTGCGAACATAAAAATGTCCTCCTTATGTTTTTCATGGTATCACAGATACCAATACTATTTTAGTATGTTTTTCTCCGTTTGTCAAGAACAACTTTCGCAAAAAAAGCGGAAGCTTGCCCCACCGGCAAGCTTCCTCGCTTTTTTCGGATCACATATCCGCTCAGCCCTCGTACGCCGTGTCCTGATCCAGGATTGCGACCGAGGCGCTGTCGAAATATTCGGTGGGGTCCACGTGCTCCCCGTCCACGCTCAGCTCGAAGTGCAGGTGCGGCTCATCGGCGATCTCTACCATGGCACTCTCGCCCACGGCGGCGATCAGCTGTCCCTGCTTGACCTGCACGCCGACCGCAAGTCCCTCTGCCACGGTGGGGTTCAGGTTCTTGTAATAGGTGACGCAGTCTCCGCTGTGTGTCAGGGAGATGCAGGTGCCGTAGGTCACGTCCTCCCAGATGGCGCTGACGGTGCCGTCGGCGGCGGCATAAACGGGACTCCCCAGCGTGGAGGCGATGTCAATGCCGTTATGGACCCGATAATCCCGCATGGTGTTGGAGAATACCTGCAACGTCAGGTCGTGTCCCTTCATCATAGCACCGCTGACAGGCAGAATGAAGGCGGGAGGCTCATCGTTGACCTGCGCGGCACCGGAGGTCTGGGGGACGGAGGTAGAAGGTGCCGAGGTAGTGGGAGAGGAGGTCACGGGCGGCTGAGAAGTGGTCTGGGTGGGCGGTGCGGTCAGCCCGGGGACCGTTGTGGTGATCTCCGAGGAGCCCCGATCCGTTTCACCGGGGGCGCGGCGGGCTTTATTCGCCGCGGCGGTCACGCCGACGATCACACCGAGAGACACCAGCAGAGTCACGCCCGTGATCACGGCGGCTTTGTTCAGACGAAATGCATTTTTGATCTTGTTCCACATGTTTTTCTGCTCCTTTATGAAAGGTTTCTGATGGTATTTTTGCCATCCTCCCGCCATATATTCAAAAGGGCACAAAAAACTTTCGGAAATTTCGCAAAAATTCTTGCGGCATCTTCGCTTCCGTGCTATAATAGCCTTATAGGGCATCCGCATCTTACTGTTGATGTCAAACCGGACAATAAAGATAAAAGGAAGGAATACCGTTATGGCAACCTTTGATATGAGCAAGCTGCCGCGCACCATTGACGGCGGCAAGTGGAACACAGGACACGTACAGGGTATCACCGTGGACACCGCCCATGAGTACATCTATTTTTCTTTCACCACCAAATTGATCAAGACCGACATGCAGGGCAACGTGGTCGGCACCGTGACCGGTCTGCTGGGTCACCTCGGCTGCATCGACTTCAACGACGAGGACGGCAAAGTCTACGGCTCTCTTGAGCTGAAGCACGACTCGATCGGTCAGGGCATCATGAAGAAGCTGGGCGTTCAGATTGCCGAGGAGGACTCCTTCTACATCGCCATTTTCGACGTGGACAAGATCGACCGCATGGACATGGATGCCGAAAAAGACGGCATCATGACCGCCGTTTACCTCCCCGAGGTCGTAGAGGACTACGGCGCCAAGGGCAAGGACGGTAAGGATCACCGCTATGCCTGCTCCGGCATTGACGGCATGGCGTTCGGTCCCGTATTCGGCGCGCCTGCCGACAGTGCATCGATGCTGATGGTGGCTTACGGCGTTTACGGTGACAACGACCGCACCGACAACGACAACAACGTCATTCTCCAGTTTGACTGGCGCAAATTTACTGACGTGGCAAAGCCTCTCGCGCAGGGCGAGCCTCACCACAGCGGTCTCCACTCCGATTTTCGCTATTTCCTGCCCACCGGCAACACCACCTGGGGCATTCAGAATCTGGAGTACGATGCCTTCACCGGCGACTGGCTGGCAGCCGTCTACGTAGGCAAGAAGCCCGAATATCCCAACTATCCGATGTATATGATCGACGGCAGAAAGCCCGCGGTCATGGCGGAGCTGAAGGGGCTTGACGGTGAATGGGGCCTGACCATCGCACTGCGTCAGGCGGGCGCATATCATAAGGAAAGCGGCATCTGGGGCTGGACCTTCCCCAAGGGACAGACCGGTATCTACGCGCTGGGCAACGGCTATTACTACGTCTCCCACAACGGCCGCACCCCCGAGCCCGAGAAGTGGCAGACCAGCGTCGTTCACCTCTATCGCTATACGGGAAATGTCCCCGAGCTGCTTGAGCTGGTAGAGGATTGACCGTTTTTTTGGTGATTTGAGCAAGATTTGTCTTGTTTTTACCTAAAAATGACTTGTCAAAGAGCATCCGTTGTCTTATAATGGAACTATCATAACATGGCATGATGTGCCCTTCCCTCACGGCTTGGGCAACATCGGAAAGGATTGGTGCAATTATGGCATTACCGATTGCTGTACAGGTCTACTCTGTACGTGATGACGCCGCTGCTGATCTGCGCGCGACGCTTCAGTCTATCAAAAATATGGGTTACGACGGCGTGGAGTTTGCCGGTCTTTACGGCAACAAGCCCGCTGACATCAAGGCAATGTGCGCCGAGATCGGTCTGACCCCCATCTCCGCTCACGTTCCCTATCTGGATATGGTCAAGGACCCCGAGGGCGTTCTCCGCGATTACGCTGAGATCGGCTGCTCCTACGTGGTCATCCCCTACCTGACTCCCGAATACCGCCCCGGCGAGGATAAGTTCGGTGAGGTCATCGAGAACGCAAAGATGCTGGGCAAGAAAGCCAACGAGCTTGGCATGACCCTGCTGTATCACAACCACGACTTCGAGTTCATCAAGCTGAACGGCAAGTACGCGCTGGATATCCTCTACGAAGAGGTTCCCGCAGACCTGCTGCAGACCGAGCTTGACACCTGCTGGGTCAACGTCGGCGGCGAGGTTCCCGCAGACTACATCCGCAAGTATGCCGGCAGAACTCCCGTCGTTCACCTCAAGGATTTCTTCGGCGAAAAGTCCGACGATATGTACGAGCTGATCGGCATCGAGTCCAAGGCGCCCAAGCGCCCCTCCGGCTTCGAGTTCCGCCCCGTCGGCGCAGGTCTTCAGAACTTCCCCGAGATCCTGAAGGCATCCGAAGAAAGCGGCGCTAAATGGGTCATCGTTGAGCAGGATAAGCCTTCCATGGGTCTGACCGCTATGGAAAGCATCAAGAAATCCATCGAATATCTGAAATCCATCGGCTATTGATCGATATAGCCCATCCCACAAAATACATAAACGGAGGTATCCCCCAATGGCAGACAAGAATTTGGACGCTTTTAAGGAAAATCAGGAAGTAACCGTGGTTGACGCTTCCAAGAAGCTGAGAATCGGTATCATCGGCTGCGGCTGGATCGCAGGCTCCCACATGGTATCTTATCTCAAGCAGCCCGACGTAGAGATCGTTGCCGCTTGTGATATCATCCCCGGCAAGGCTGAGAAGTTCATCGCAAAATACGGTCTGACCGGTGTGAAGACCGATTATGCTTCCCACAAGGAAATGCTGGACGACGAAAGCCTGGCTTTGGACGCCGTTTCCATCTGTACCTACAACCGTCAGCATGCTGAGCCCGCCATCTACGCGCTGAACAAGGGCGTGAACGTGATGCTGGAGAAGCCCTTCACCGTTACCACCGAGGAAGCCGTCGAGGTCATGAAGGCTGAGAAGGCAAGCGGCAAGATCCTCTCCATCGGCTTCCAGCCCAGACTGGACGAGAACATGAAGATGATCAAGAAGATCGTTGAATCCGGCGAGCTGGGTCAGATCTACTACATCCAGACCGGTGGCGGTCGCCGCCGCGGTATCCCCACCCCCTTCGGTACCACCTTCATCGAAGACAAGACCGCAGGTCTGGGCGCGCTGGGTGACATCGGCTGCTACTCCCTCGACATGGTGCTCAACGCCATCGGCTATCCCAAGCCGCTGACCGTTTCCGGCTACAAGTCCGCCTTCTTCGGCAAGGACAACAACTACGTTGGCTACGGCAGACATCACGAGTACGGCGATCTGTTCTCCGTTGACGATTTCGCAGCTGCATTCGTCAGACTCGAGGGCGGTATCATTCTCGACTTCCGCATTGCATGGGCTATGAACCTGGACACCCCCGGTGACACCATCATCCTGGGTACCAAGGGCGGTCTCCGTATCCCCTCCACCGAGTGCTGGAACGGCTCCGTCGGCGGTCCCATGAAGATCTATCACGAGGTTTGCGGTCAGCAGGTTGAGACGGTCGTTCCCGTTATCAACAAGCTCAAGGACGGCGAGACCCTGTTCGACAGAAAGATCCGCTCCTTCTGCGATGCAGTCAAGTACAATCTGCCCGCTCCCGTTCCGTCCTCTCAGATCCTCTACAACCAGGCGATCATCGACGGTATCGCAAAGTCTGCCGCTGCAGGCTGCGAGATCCAGATCGAGATCCCCGAAATCTGATCTATCTGAACCACTTGGCAGGCGCTCCGCGGAGCGCCTGCTTTTTGTCTCTTGACAGCGCGGGCAAATCGTGCTACAATCAAGATATAGTTTTGAGAATCACAGAGGGTTTACCATGACAAAAGTTGGAACGTATATTTCGGGTGATATGCCGTTTGAGGACCGTTTGCGGGTCTTGAAAAACACCGGCTTTGATTTCGGTGCGCTGAGTCTGAGCCTCTTTTCCAAAGAGGGCGACGAGCTGGAACAGTCAGTCAGACTGTGTGAAAAGCACGATTTTCCCATCGACAACATCCATCTGACAGGAGCCAAGACCACCGCCCTTTGGGACAGCGATCCGCTGGGTGACGAGGTCTGCGATCGCTACTGCCGCGAGATCGCCCGCGCCTCCGCCGCCGGCATCCGTGTCGGTGTGGCGCATATCACGTGGGGATTCTCCGCTCCCGCCCCCGTCGATGAGGTCGGCTTCTCCCGCATGGAACGGATCGCCGAATGTGCCGCCAAGCACGATTTTATTCTGGCGCTGGAAAATTCGGTCTATCCGGAGCATCTCTATGCCACTATGGAGCATCTGAAGGATTATCCTTCCGTCGGCTTTACCTTTGACAGCGGTCACCGCAACGCCTTTGCCCACGACTATGACCTGCTTGCCGATTTCGGAGACCGACTGGCGGTGACTCACATTGCCGACAACGATGCCGTCCACGATCTTCACTTGATGCCGATGGACGGTACGGTCAACTGGGATCAGGTTGCCGCCGAGCTTGCGAAAACCACGGTAGGACGGGATCGCATCCTTGCCGAGGCATCGTTGGGCGGCTTCAAAAAGATGAAGGGGCTATCCGCCGAGCAGATCCGTCGCCACGTCGCCCACATGCCCATCGCCGCCGAGCCGGAGCTGTTGGTCATCGAGGATGAAAAATTCTCCGCCTACAGCCCGCTGACCTACGAGCAGAAGATGGAGCGACTATATACCAAAATGAGACGCCTTGCCGACATGATCGAGGCGGCGAGTAAATAAAAATAACAGCAAAACAGACACCCCACGG
>JAFTMG010000097.1 GCA_017452525.1 Clostridia bacterium | reverse complement strand
TTCGGCTGCCATGGCGCTCGCCTCTCGAAATGGGGTCATTTAGTGTACGATACGAAATTGTTGTATTTAAATTTGTCGGAATACTTTACAGACAAAGCGACAATGGTTTGGACAGATCAATGGCAACAGTCCCGTGTCACACACTAAACAGCCCCATTTCGTGTGGCGCGCGCCACGGCAGCCAAAACGGCAGGGTCTCGGAGGTGCCTGACGTTTACGAAGTTTGCCCGCTTAAGCCATGCAAGGGAGGTATCCGTCAACCCGCTCATAATCGCCCCGCCCGATACCTCCACGGCGAGAGCAAGATAAACACCCCGCCCCATACCCCCGCCACAAAGATTTTAGGAGAGTCCAGAGGACCCTTCAAAAAAGGGTCCTTTGGCGGGTGCAGGGCAGAGCCCTGCTTTTATTCGCGCCACGATACCTCCACCCCGACAAACCAAAATTTGAAATTCTTTCCCCGACTCTTGCCAAGCGGGGCATTTTATGCTACAATAAATTAAAAAGGGAGGTGAGCGCGTGGCAAGCTCCAAGAAAAAGCGCAAAAAGAACAAGCGGGGCACGGGAAAATCGACCGCGTTTCACACCGCCGCGATCTGTATCGCGCTCTTTTTGCCGTTGGTGATCTACCTTGCGCTGATGCTCGCTGTCTTCGGCGCGCCCGACAGCCCATGGCTGATGCTCGGCTTTGTCGGTGCCTTTGCCGTCGGGGTCAGCTGTGCCGCGCTGGTTGCTTCACTATTTTGGAAGCTCCCCATCGGGGTGCTCGGTATCATCCCCTTCGCCGTCGGCGCGATTTTGATTCTGATCAGCTCGCTTCTGATGTTCGCGCCGGGATTGAAAACGCTGCTGAACACGGAAATGGTATCATATTCCTTTATCACCGTCGGTTTTCTGGCGTTTTCGCTGATCTTCTATATGCTTTTCCGCTTCTCACTTGAATC
This sequence comes from Clostridia bacterium, assembly GCA_017452525.1. Lineage (GTDB taxonomy): Bacteria > Bacillota > Clostridia > Oscillospirales > CAG-272 > RGIG3947. The sequence continues at coordinate 17,703 of JAFTMG010000097.1, read as the reverse complement.
GTGGCTCAAGCGGGTGTATCGGATGAGTAACACGTATATCAGAAAAGCGAAAAAGGGAAAGCGGAACTACTGGTGGTATGAAGCACTTCACCGTGAGGTGGGGCTGGGCGTTCTCTACGGCATGAACAAGCTGTACACGCTCCTGTTTCCCGCTGCCCTTGCACTCACCCTGCTGACGGGATATTTCCGCCCCATGTCCATCCCAATCTGTGCGCTTGTCACGGCGGTGTCGCTGTTGACCGCCGCTATGTCGGTCTTTGTTTATGCCCAGCACAATAAGGAAGAACACGGCACCTATGTCGTACTGCTGGCGCGAAACAGCCGACGGGGCTTTGATTCCGTCCTGTTTGATCTGGGGATCGTTCTGTTGATGCTTGCCATGGCGTATGCGCACATCATGATCACGGCAGAGCTTTGGGGCATCGAACTGCCGCATCTGTAAAAAATTGACTATATATGGAGGATAACACTATGCTCTCTGATATCAGACCCTGCAAGCTTGCGGGAAACTGCTACTTTGTCGGTACTTACAAAGCCTCGTCCCACATGATCGATACGGGCGACGGACTGATCCTGATCGACGTCGGTTACCGTGAGACCGCCGATGTGGTCATCGATTCGCTGTCCATTCTCGGCTATGACGTGAAGGATGTTAAGATAATCCTGCTCTCCCACGGACACGGCGACCACTCGGACGGCGTGCCGGGTATCGTTGCCCGCAGCGGCGCCAAGGTCTATATGTTTGAGCAGGATAACCGCTATCTCAAGGGATTTTTGCCCGATGTCTATCTGCACGACGGCGATGTGATCAAGCTGGGCAACACCGAGATCCTCTGCCTGCACACCCCCGGACACACCGAGGGCACGGCGTCCTACTTCTTCTACACCGAGGAGAACGGCAAAAAGCTGCGCGTCGGCACCTATGGCGGCGCGGGGCACAAGCAGGTCATGAAGCCGTTTCTGGATAAGTATGGCTTGACCTATCTCCAGCGCGGTATGTTCTACCGCTCCATTGAGCGGTTGCGCGGCGAGCATGTCGATGTGTTTATGGGCAATCACTCCTGGCACAACAAGACCCGCGAAAAGAGCGAGATGATCGCGGCGGGGTGCGAGGGCAATCCTTTCATTGACGAGACACTGTGGGGCAAGTTCCTCGATGCTACCGAGGCACATCTTGACAAGGTCATCGCCGACGAGACGGTAAGCGAGTTTGTTACCTACGCCCATCGCGGCGCCAGCGAATACTGCCCCGAGAACACCATGCTCTCCTTCTACACGGGCGTGTATATGGGCGCAAACGGCATTGAAACGGACGTGCGCCGCACCAAGGACGGCGTGTTGGTTCTCTTCCACGATAAGACCCCCGAGCGTGTTTGTGGCGAGGGACTGACCCGCGAGATATCCGACTATACATGGGAAGAATTGCGGGAGCTGAATGTGGTGAAAGGGGAACTTTCCGACAAGATCATTCGCTTTGATGATTTTTTGGAGCATTTTGCCCACCGCGACCTGACCTTCGCCATTGAGCTGAAGGCGGCGGGCATCGAGGGGGAGGTTGCCGAGCTGATCCGCAAGTATGACATGGTGAAAAAGGCGGTTGTGACCTCCTTCCAAATCGATTATATCCGCAATATCAAGGCATATGCGCCCGAGCTGCGTGTGGGACTGCTTACGAAAGAGATCAACGACGAGACCGTCGCAGATCTTGTCGCCATGCGTGCCGACGAATACTGCCCGCAGGCAAAGTACGTTACAAAGGAGCAGGTCACCCGCCTCCACCGCGAGGGCTTCCGCGTCCGCGCCTGGGGTGTCACCAACGAGGAGCTGATGCGCAACGCCGTCGATTGCGGCTGTGACGGCATGACGGTCAATTTCCCCGATAAGCTGGTGGCGTATCGGAAGGAGAGGGTAACCAAAGCATAAGAGGAGAGTATGTATGCGTAAAGAACAGACCCTATCCCCCGTGGACGGTGTCGCGCTTCAAAAGGCCTTTGATCGGTTTGTGCCAAAGAACTTTGTGGATGTACAGGTTGGCGAGATATACGGCGGTCAAAACGATGGGGAATTTTGCTTGATTCAAAAGAAAAGTCCGCGCAGTGTTCGCGCTTTGGCGAATGAATGTCTCTGCTTCAAGCTCGATTCCGACGGCAGGTTGCGTTATTGGTACCGACGGACTTGGGATACGGTGATCTTGACGCGGGTAGCGCCTCTTTTGATGCTTGTCGGCGGCGTGCTGATCGGTGGGATCATCATGAAGATCCCCGAAATGGCCGTCTTTGGGGTGCTCGCGGCTTGCCTTTTTATGTGTAATCTGATCCGCCCCAAGGCACAGCGCGCCGATCTGCTGGATAAGCTGATGCAAATTTTGGATCTGGCGGAAAAACAAATTTGAAATGAATCTTTCAAATTGGGGTTTATCGAACGGTTAAGATCTATATTCAGCGGTGTCGCATCCTTGGCTCCCTCCGAGAGGGAGCTCCCGCGGAGCGGGTGAAGGAGCCTTGCGGCACGAACGATTAAGGCGAAGAAAATAGCTGTATTCCAAAAAAGTTGAAATTATACCTTCTAAAATCGACTCTTTACGCGGGCTCCCTCAGTCGCCTTCGGCGCCAGTTCCCTCCCGGAGGGAGCCAAAAAAATCCTAACTCCCCGACAACTCCAAATTTGAATAGCCCACTGCTCCATTTTCCAACATCACAACAGGAGGTCATCATGAAAGCATATAAATTGATTTTGGTTGGCTTTGCGATTGTCTTATTGTTGTTCTTGTTGATCTTTTACGGATTTCAAAAAATCGATCAAACGGAATACCGCATGTTCGCGGACATTGCGGAATGTGAGCAGCTCGTATCGAACAAACCCGACGGCGCACAGATCGAGATATACGGAACCGCGGAGAAGGATAAGTATTTGAGAAATCTGGAATATGAGGCGTTTTTCGGAGCAAAATATGCGTCCTCGGAAATGCGGTTTCAGCTTTTTGCCTATGATTTTGCGGATTCCGAAACGGCGCGAGCATATTTTGAAGCCGTAACGGGTAAGGACGGCGCATTGATAACAGATGTGCTTGCGGAAAGCGGTTTGTTTTCCTCCGATTGGATTGTAAGAGTAGACGATAAAGCATACAGAGTGAAAATGCCGTCAAGATATACACGGCGTGTCACGGATTATCTGAACGAGATCTTTACCTTCTCTACGAAAGATCCCTACACGCTTCACCTGCTGACCCCGCTGACAGAGGAGATGGTGCGGTTTTATTACGATCTCGCACCCGAGGATGAGATCACGCAGGAGATGCTCAATGGAGTGACCTCTCTGATCGTGACCATCAGACAGGAATGGAATTTCAAGGGGGATGACAGCGAGCAGGCGTATTACAACGCTGTGCTTGCCGAGACCGGGACATATACCGCGGAAGAGATACGTGAAAAGTATTTCATCAACTATTGTGTGAACTATGCCGAGACCGAAGGGGATTCCTTTGCGGTGCTCCAGAAAAACGTTTACAGGCAGAACGGAAGACATCTCTATGACATATATCCCGAGACTTCGGCGGAGGAAACGCTTCCGAGTGTCCCTGAGGGTTGTATTTTTTACAGTGGGCCGCAATATCTCGGCAGCCTGCATATCATCCCAAAGCGGTATTTTGAAACGACCGTCCGCCCGGCATGGGAGAGGGCGTGGGGAGAAGACTCCTACCTTGCCAAATTCACGCGCTCTTACTATGTGTACAAGGAATTGCCGCAGCCGACCGATGGGCAGATCAATTCGGCAAGCATCCGTATTTCGGAGCGTTATACCGGAGAGGCGGATTTTTACTATTTCGATCCCGGTGCGGCCTCCCGGGAATATGTTGCCATGACCCTGCGTTTTTTGTCGTGCGGCTTGCTCGAACACCGCATTTTGGAGAGTGCGGAGATCGATAAGACGGTATTCGATGTCTTTCCGAATCTGACCGATCTGTCGATCCGAATAGGTGATGGGCGGGTTGCTTCGTCTGTGAAACAGGATACGGATCAATAAGTCCAACCAAATGAAAAGAAATTTCCCGATTTTTATTGACTTTCCGTCCTGAAAGTGCTATAATACAGTGTAACAATACCCATTAAAGTCCAAATGGAGGAATTTATCATGAAGCATATCAAGACTCTTGAAACCCGCAACCTGTGCGACAGCGCCAAGAACGGCGGCTGCGGCGAGTGCCAGACCTCTTGCCAGTCCGCTTGCAAGACCAGCTGCGGCATCGCAAACCAGCAGTGCGAGAATAAGAAGGAGAAGGCTGACAAGTAATTTGTCATGCTGATCCGATAAAAATGCCGCCGTCCGGGCGGCATTTTTACTGCATATAAGGAGTGAAAAAACATGATCCATCAATATAAACTGGGAGAATATAATATCGTTCTCGACGTCTGCTCGGGCTCGGTCCACGCCGTCGATGAGGTGGCGTATGACATTATCGCCATGTTTGAGCAGAATGATCGCGCGGCTGTCACCGCCGCCATGCGGGAGAAGTATGCCGACCGCGAGGACATTACCGATGCCGACATTGAGGAGTGCTACGATCAGGTCCTTGAGCTGAAGGAGGCGGGCAAGCTGTTTGCCCCCGACACCTTCAAGCCCATGGCGGGCAAGCTCAAGGAGAAGACCGCCGGTGTCGTCAAGGCGCTGTGCCTGCACATCGCCCACACCTGCAACCTCAACTGCGCCTATTGCTTTGCAAGTCAGGGCAAATATCATGGCGAGCGCGCCGTGATGAGCTTTGAGGTGGGCAAGCGGGCGCTGGATTTTCTGATTGAGAACTCGGGTAGTCGCCGCAATCTTGAGGTTGACTTCTTCGGCGGTGAGCCGCTGATGAACTTTGAGGTGGTCAAGCAGCTGGTCGCCTACGCCCGCAGCATTGAGAAGGAGCACAACAAGAATTTCCGCTTTACCCTGACCACCAACGGCGTGCTGGTCGATGACGAGGTCATCGAATGGGCAAACCGCGAGTGCTCCAACGTCGTACTGAGTCTGGACGGCAGAAAAGAGATCCACGATGCCTACCGCGTCGATTATGCAGGCAACGGCAGCTGGGATCGTATCGTGCCCAAGTTCCAGAAGTTCGTGCAGGCGCGCGGCGGCAAGGACTACTATATGCGCGGTACCTTCACCCATGCCAACCCCGATTTTCTGACCGACATCCGTCAGATGCTCGACCTCGGCTTTACCGAGCTGAGTATGGAGCCGGTCGTCTGCGCCCCCGGCGACCCCGCCGAGCTGACCGAAGAGGACCTGCCCATTGTCCTTGACCAGTACGAAAAGCTGGCAGAGCTGATGCTTCAGCGTGATAAGGAGGGCAAGCCCTTCACCTTCTATCACTACATGATCGACCTGACCGGCGGTCCCTGTATCTATAAGCGTATTTCGGGCTGCGGCTCGGGCACCGAATACATGGCGGTCACCCCTTGGGGCGACCTTTACCCCTGCCACCAGTTTGTCGGCGAGGAGAAATTCAAGCTGGGCAACATCTGGGACGGCGTGACCAACAAGGAGACCCAGTGCGAGTTCGCTAACTGCAACGTTTACGCCCGCCCCGAGTGCGCCGATTGCTGGGCGAAGCTCTATTGCTCGGGCGGCTGTGCGGCGAATGCTTACCACTCGACGGGCTCCGTCACAGGCGTGTATAAGTACGGCTGCGAGCTTTTCCGCAAGCGCATGGAGTGCGCCATCATGGTCGCCATCGCCCGTGCCTTTGCCGACGAAGACTGATGAATACCCCCATCTGCGATTTCGTGCGTGACTATGCCGCAAGCGGCACAGCCCGCCTGCATATGCCGGGGCATAAGGGCGCGCCCGTGCTTGGCATGGAGGCGCTGGATATCACCGAGATCAACGGTGCCGACAGCCTCTATGAGGCGGAGGGCATCATTGCCGAGAGCGAGCGGAACGCGAGTGCATTATTCGGTGCGGATACCTTTTATTCGACCGAGGGCTCATCCCAATGCATCCGCGCCATGCTGTATCTCGCCGTGCTCCACGCCCGCGGGCAGGGGATCATGCGCCCCACGGTTGCGGCGGGACGAAACGCGCACAAGACCTTTCTCAGCGCCGCCGCGTTGCTTGATCTCGACGTGACCTGGCTCTATCCCGAGGCGGAAGATTCCTATCTCTCCTGCGCCGTCACCGCCCCTATGCTGGAGCGGCTGTTTGAACATGGTGAGAAGCCTGTCGCCGTCTATCTGACCAGCCCCGATTATCTCGGCAACACGGTAGATATCGCCGCCATCGCCGAGGTGTGTCACCAATATGACGTTTTGCTTTTGGTCGACAACGCCCACGGCGCTTATCTGAAATTTCTCTCGCCCTCCCGCCATCCGATGGATCTGGGGGCGGACGTGTGCTGTGACTCGGCACATAAGACCCTCCCCGTGCTGACGGGCGGGGCATATCTGCATATTTCGCGCCGTGCGCCGAAGATGCTGGCAGAGGAGGCCAAGCGTGCCCTTGCCATGTTCGGCTCGACCAGCCCGTCCTATCTGATTCTGCAGTCGCTGGATGCCGCCAACCGCGTGCTGGCGGAGGGGTATGGCGAGGCGCTTTCCGTTCTTTCCGGGCGTGTTGCCGATTGCCGCGCGCGTTTGGAGGCACACGGCTTTGCCTGTGTCGGCGATGAGCCAATCAAGCTGACCCTTTGCCCCAAGCCTTACGGCTACACGGGAACAGCGCTGGCGCAATGCTTGCGAGAGCGGGGGATCGAATGCGAGTTTGCCGATCCCGATTATCTTGTGCTGATGTTCACCCCCGCCACGACCGAAGCGGATTTCGTACGTCTGACCGACGTTTTGCTATCTCTCCCGCGCCGCGAGGCGATCACCGCCCTGCCGCCCGCCATGGGTCGACCCGTGCGGGTCATATCGGTGCGGGATGCCACCTTCTCCCCTTGTGAGACGGTGCCTGCCGCCGAGAGCGCGGGGCGCATCCTTGCCGCCGCCACGGTCGGATGCCCGCCTGCTGTCCCCATCGTGGTCAGCGGCGAGCGTATTGACGGGAGCGCTGTGGCGCAGTTCGCCTATTACGGCATGGAGCACTGTGTTGTAGTGAAGGAATGACATATACAGGCCCGACGGATTACTCCGTCGGGTTTTTGTCTTTCCTCGACGGACGTATGGACTATCTGCTGTACCGCATCTCTGCGGTTCTAAATTGGTGATCGGATATGCTTTTGTGTTGACTTTTGCCGAAACCTGTGATATACTGAAATCGAAACAAAAAGGAGGGCTTATGCTATGAACCGTATCACACGCATTGTATCCGCTCTGCTGGCGGGATTGTTACTCAGCACCACCCTGCTTGCCTGTGGCAAATCCCAAGGGGAAGAGCAGACCACCACGACCGCGCCGACCACCGATGCTGTCGAAACCACCACGTCCGCACCGGTGGAGACAACCGTTGACCCCATGATAGCCAATGACCCCAAGCTCACCGCCGACGACTGGGGCGGTGAGGACTTCGGCATCCTCTACAATGGCAGCCAGGTGGAGCCCAACAAGGACTTCAATGCCGAGGCACTGACCGGCAACGTGCTCAACGATGCCATCTACAACCGCAACATGGCGATTCAGGACAAGTATAATCTCAAGATCAACGCTTCCTATCATTCCGACAGTGAAATTTCCACCATGGTGAGCAACAGCAATAAGGCAGGCGACAATGCCTACGATCTGATTGAGGTCAACGGCGCCTATTCGATGAGCATGGCGCTCAAGGGTCAGCTATACAATCTGGAGGCGCTGGAGTATGTGAATCTGGATAGGCCCTATTGGAACTCCATGATTCTGGAGGGCTCCTCGATAGAGGGCAAGAACTATTTTGCTTACAGCGATGCCAACATTCACGCCTACGGCGCGACTCCCTGCGTACTGTTCAATAAGGAAATGCTTGCCTCCTTCCAGCTGGGGGATATCTACAAGATCGTCACCGACGGCAAGTGGACTTTTGATGCCATGAGTACCATGGTCCAGACCGTCACCGGCGACCTCAACGGCGACGGTGTCATCACCAAGGACGACAGACTTGGCTACATCGCCAACAACTTCTGCGTAGACTGCTTCATCAGCGGCACGGGCTACCGCATGATCCCCAAGGATGCGGACGATTTGCCTGTGCTGAACGTCGAGAACGAGCAGTTTTATAACATCATTGACGGCATCAAGAAGTTGTGCGCCGAGGAAAACGGTGCCTTTTTGATCGACCGTACCAGCACCGCCACCGAGGCGCGTGAGTATTGGACCGAGGAGGCATTTGTGGCGGACCGCGCTCTGTTTGTGGGAGGCAACCTCAAGTGGGCTGAGCGCCTGCGCGCGATGGAAAATGATTTCGGCATCGTGCCCCTGCCCAAGTATGACGAGAACCAGGAAAATTACGCGGTGCATTTCCAGGCCAACGTCGGTGCTTCCATGTCCGTTCCTTCCGGTAATACCGAGGTGGTGAAGATCAGCAAGGTGCTGGAGGATATCGCTTATGAATCTTATCTGCACGTCATGCCCGCCTATACCGAGATCGTGCTGGAGGGTCAGTCTGTACGCGATGAGGAATCCATCGTCTCTCTGAATATCATCCGCAACTCCTATTACAGTGACCTCGGCTTTATGCTGGGCAACTACAATATTGCCATTCTGACCCAGATGCGCCAGGTCGTCACCAACAATCAGGACTGCGCCTCCATGCTCCAAAAGGTCATGCGCGTATACAATAACGCGCTGAAGAAGGTAGTGAGTCCGGAATAAAGGCGGACGTGGAGGATGTCGCGCAGTTCGCCCGCTACGGTATTGAGACCTGTGTGGCAGTAAAATGAGAAGACCGAACCCGCCGAATTTTTCGGCGGGTTTTTCTTGCGATCCGAACGATGCGTCCATTTTTCGTACGGACAGATATTGCAATCTCGTCGTAAAAGTGATATGATAAACAAAACGGGAATCGAACAATTGGAACTGTTACAAAAGCAAGTGATCGGAAAGGAAGGGGTACCAATATGGAAGCATTGATCGGCAAGCACGCGGATAAGATCAAAATGATCACCCCGCAGGATGGGGCACATTATTTCTTCGCCTATTACGATATGCGCGCCACGCAGGGCGAGCACAGCCGCCATCTGGCGCATCGCGTCTCCTTTATGGACCGTCTGCCCACCGCCGACGATATCTGCCAGCTGGGCACGCTGGAGAATGGCACCTTCGTCCCCTTCGCCGAGACCACGGCGTGGAATTTTCAGCAGGGAGCCATGCTGCAATATCATCCCGCGCGAAAGGATACCGTCTATTACAACGTCCGCGAGAACGGACGGTTCATGACTGTCACCCACGATCTTATTACCGGTGCAAAGACTTATGCCGACCGCGCCACCGCCTGCATCTCCCCCGACGGCAAGTGGGGATTGGGCGTCAACTTCGGCAAGATCTACGATTTCCGCCCCGGCTACGGTTACGCGGGGGACGAAAATCCACAGCGATACATGGACGCGCCCGCCGAGGACGGTGTTTTTCTCGTAGATATGGAGACGGGTATCTCGTGGCAGCTGTTGGCTTATGACGCCATGCGAGCGATCGCCGACTTTGACGATGACCAAAAGATTCTGGTAAACCACATCACCTTCAATACGACATCCGATCGCTATGTTATGCTGGTGCGCAATTTCAAACGCCCCGGTGAGAAGGGCGGCTGGCTGACCTCGATGGTGATCGGCGATCTTAAGGGCAATATGCATACGGTGCTGTCGAAAACCATGGTCTCTCATTACAATTGGATGGACGCCGAGAATATTCTGGTCTATTGCGCCGTTGCCCCCGATCACAAGGGCGTTTTCCGCATCAATACGACCACGGGCGAGTGGGAGGAATACCGCATGGCGTACAACGACGGCAAGGGAAACCGTGACATCCATTGCAATCTCTCCCCCGACGGCAGCTATTTTATCGGCGACGGCTATCCCATCGAAGGCTACCGTGCGCTGATGGCGTACAGCATGAAAACGGGTCGTTCCGAGCAGCTGTTTGCGGCAAGGACGGACATTCCCGCCATCATCGACGTGCGTTGTGACCTCCACGCCCGTTTCGTCTGGGATGGGAAGTATATCAGCTTTGATACCACGCACAACGGTCGCCGCGAGATCGCCGTGCTGCCGTCCGACGTGTTGAACTTCTGAATTTTGGGAGGATGGAAAAATGCCGCGAATTTTTGAAATGCTGCTTCTGCTTCTGCTGGTTTTGTTTATCGCCGTTTCGTGTACGGTAGATCAATTCACGCCCTACCGCTTTGTGGGCGAAATGAAGGATCCGGGCGCGGTTCGTATGGAGCTTGTGGAGATCGACGAGGCACTTACGCGTGACGACGTGCAAAATCTTGATCGAAAGCTGCGCCGTGTCGCGGTGATCGAGGAAAACGGGGCTTTCATCAGGGAACTGAAAAAGCTGAAAAATATCCACCCGTTCGGAGATCCTGCATATCTCGGTGCCGACGGAAAAGCGATCATGCTGACCTACCCGAATGGGGATATCGAATTGATCGGCATATACGGCACAACGTGGATCGCGGACGGTGAAATGGAAATGTACACTTCGTGGTTTGATGAGGAGCCCTACTTGGCATTCTGGGAAAAATGGGCGGAAATGACCGACGCCGTGCCGGCGTGACCGATACAGAAAAGAGGATTTGCTTATATGAAACATATCAAAGATCACCCCAAACAAGAGCGCCCCGTGCGCGTGCTTCAGTTCGGCGGCGGCGTCTTTCTGCGCGGCTTTGTCGATTGGATGATGCAGAAGGCAAACGACGCGGGGGTGTATGACGGCAATATCGTCATCGTGCGCAGCCGCACCCGCGGAGAGGATCCGCTGGCGGCGCAGAATTACAACTATACACACGTCGCCCGCGACGGTGCGCATACCGACGTGACTTTGGTCGACTGCATTGCAGGCTCTGTCGACGCGGCAGGGGATTACGAGGGTTTTCTCGCTCTCGCCGAGTTGCCCACGTTGGAGATCATCGTCTCCAATACGACGGAGGCGGGTATCGTCTACGAGGCGTGCCCCCGCCCGACTGAGTTATGTCCCGCATCCTTTCCCGCCAAGCTGACCGCGCTGCTGTACCGCCGCTTTACCTCGGGCGGCGGGGGACTTCTGATCCTGCCCTGCGAGCTGATCGAGCGGAACGGCGAGATCCTGCGTGAGGCTGTTCTGCGTCACGCAAAAGACTGGGCGCTGGGCGAAGTGTTTGAGACGTGGGTGCAGACCGCCTGCTCCTTCCGCAATACGCTGGTCGACCGCATCGTGTCGGGGGCACCCGCCGAAGGGGACGATCCGGGTCTTGACTATGCGGATGATCTTGCCAATACAAGCGAATATTTCCACCTCTTCGTCATTGAGGGCGAGGAGGATGCCCGTCTGCCGCTGACGCGGATCGGGCTGAACGTCAAATGGGTGCCCTCGGTGGAGGATTACCGTACCGTCAAGGTGCGGATCCTCAACGGCGCCCACACCTCCATGATTCCCTATGCCATGTTGCTGGGACTTGAGACGGTGGGTGACTGTCTCGCCGATGAGCGGACGGCGGCTCATCTGCGCGGCTGTCTCGCGGAGATCTTAGCTTCCATGGACGGCAACGCGGAGGAGAACCGCGTCTATGCCGCCGAAGTGCTGGCGCGCTTCGCCAATCCCCACATCCACCATCTTTGCCGCGCCATTTCCCTCAATTCCGTCAGTAAATTTCGCGTGCGCGTTCTGCCCTCCATTCTCGCCTTCCGTGAAAAAACGGGACAGCTGCCGCCGCATCTGCTCTTTGCCTTCGGTATGCTGATCCGCTTTTATCGGCAGGGTGCCCCGCAGGACGACGCGGCAGTGACAGAGATATTCCGTACGCGCACGGTCGGGGAACTGTTGTCCGATGTCTCGCTCTGGGGCGCGGATCTGACAGATCTTGCCGAGGAGGTGGAGAAGTTTGAAAAATGAATTTTTCAAACAGCATTTGTGCTCAGGCGGCTAAACGCCGTCATTTCGGAAATCGAAACCGTCACAAACGCAATTTAACAGAAAGGAATGCTCATAAATATGCAAATACATCCGTCTGATACCGTTGAGGTGCGCACCGACGGGCAAAAATACGCGCTGTGTGATATTTCCGTCGGGGAGCGGGTCATCAAATACGGCTTTCCCATCGGCATGGCGACCGTCGCCATCGCCAAGGGCGAGCAGGTGGGTCCTCATAATCTGAAGACAGCGCTGTCGGGATTGGGGGATTGGCACTACGATCCCACGCCGACCGCTTACATCCCCGCCATTGAGGGGTCCTTTATGGGGTATTCCCGCGCGGACGGGAGTGTGGGCATCCGCAACGAGCTTTGGATCATCCCCACGGTGGGGTGTATCAATCACGTGGTCCGTCAGCTGGCAGAGCAAAGCGGCGGGCGGGGGTTGACGCACCCATACGGCTGTTCTCAGCTGGGGGGCGATCTGCTCACCACGCAAAGGATCCTTTGCGGGCTGATCCGCCATCCCAACGCGGGCGGCGTGCTCGTGCTGGGTCTGGGATGTGAAAACAACGGTCTTTCGGCGCTTCGTGCCGTGCTTGGCGATACCTACGATCCCAAACGGGTCCGATTTCTCAATTTGCAGGACTGTGAGGATGAGATGGCGGAGGGCATGCGTCTGATTGGGGAGCTGAAGGAGGTCATGGCGCGGGACGCGCGCCTGCCGCAGCCCCTCTCCAAGCTGCGCATAGCCGTTAAGTGCGGCGGCAGCGACGGCTATAGCGGCATCACCGCCAATCCTCTGGTCGGGCGGGTGTCCGAGCGGTTTTACGCGGCGGGGGCATCGGTGCTGATGAGCGAGATCCCCGAGGTCTTCGGGGCAGAGCAGCTGCTTCTCTCCCGTGCCGTGTCACGCGAGGTCTTTGACCGCGCGGCAGGGATGATCCGCGCCTTCCGCGGCTATTTCATCGATCACGGCGAGAGCATTGCCGAAAATCCCTCGCCCGGCAACGTGGCGGGCGGTATTACCACGTTGGAAGAAAAATCCCTCGGGTGCGTCCAGAAGGCAGGCTGTGTGCCGCTGTGCGGTGCGCTGGAGTTCGGGCAACAGCCGCAGGATGGGGCAGGTCTCTATCTGGTCAACGGTCCCGGCAACGATCTGATCGCCATCACCAACCTCGCCGCTTCGGGTGCGCATATCATTCTCTTTACCACGGGGCGGGGCACGCCGCTCTGTGCCCCCGTGCCCACGCTGAAGATCGCCACCAACAGCGCACTCTTCCGCAAGAAGCCGCATTGGATGGACCTCGATGCGGGCACGTTGATGGACGGCGCCTCAATGGAGGCGTTGGCCGACCGTCTCTTTGCCCTCTGCCTCGCCACCGCCGAGGGGCAGCCCTCTGTCGGTGAGCGTGCGGGCTCCTGCGATATTGCCATCTTCAAGGACGGTGTGACGCTGTAAACGTTGACAGGGTGGTGTTTGCTAAAAAACGGTTGGAGGGGAGTGACGTCAAGGTCTGCACCGTCATCGGGTTTCCCTTGGGACAAAACACCACCGATACCAAAGTCTCCGAGACGGTGGATGCCTATGAGAACGGCTGTGTGGAATTTGACATGGTTATTAACGTGGGCAAGCTGAAGGATGGCGACACCGACTACGTTCGTGATGAGATCGCCGCCGTGGTTGCCGCAGCCGAAGGAAAGACGGTCAAGGTCATCATCGAGACCGGGCTTCTCACCGATGAGGAAAAGGCAACCGCCACCAGACTGAGTTGCGAGGCGGGTGCCGACCGCATCGGTACCTCGGCAGGTGCCGCGATCATGGCGGATGCAAATCAATAAACGAAAAGAAAAGGGCTGGCAAGAGCGTCTGCAAAATTAGCGGTAAAATGAAATTAGCCACCACGGTTTTCGTGGTGGCTTTTTGATATGCAGAAAGCAAAGAAAAACATTTTCTCTTTTCCCTAACATTATATTATCGCTTTTTGTTCGCTTTTTTGTTTGTTGAAAAACTCACGGTGCCGTCTCGGGCAATTATTTAGGATCGTATCAGCGCTTGAAAATCCTCACGCTCAAACAGCGGTGCATACCGTTCTTGCTTCAGTCTGTTTTTGAGCTGTTCGGAAATCGGCTTTTCAATATCGTCCAAACCGTTGATGACATATATCATGCGGTAATCCACGGGATGATTCACTTCAATTCCTTCAAATACGCCATCAAGGGTATGTTTCTCACCCTGCGGAACCTTTCTTGCATGTTCCATCATAATGCGCAAATACGCCATTGCCTGATCCAAGTTGCCTTCTATGATCTCAAATTCAGCACGAATCTGATATGCACATACCAGATTCTTGTGAAAATCATGGTAATTCCCGTCCGGGAATACCACCTTGAGTATCTCCTCTTCCGCATCAAGCGTTGCTATCACGTAAGGATCTTTTTTCTCGGCAAAATGATAAATTCTTGAAAATGCGCTGCACAAGGCATGTAGTTTTTTGTAAACAGACCATTTTTTGTGCTGGATTAACTCTTCCCCCTGTAAGCACAATTCCATTGCCTTATCCTTGGTGAATTGATTTTGCGCCGGAAACATTTCTGCATACCCCTTTGCACGGTCATAGTCTCCCATGTTTTTGCAGCATACCATGGCATTCCAAATTGCATTGCCTCTGACGCTTGCGTCATCACAATCTTCAATTACCATGTCATTGTGCTTGATTGCTCGCTCAAGCATTTCAACCGAATACTCGGACGTAGGCTCCTCCTTAAATTCCGAGCAATATGCCATAAACATTTCGGTTTGTGCCAAAAACGCAAGATATTTGTAGTCGTTGGGATAATCCTTGACCGCCTGCAGGGCGATCTGATAATTATCTCTGGTGTCGTACTTCAAATAATTCGCGTATCTCTCGTCGTACTCCAATCGCTTGGCATCGGTTTCTTCCTTCTTGCCGCCAAGCAACTCATCCGCGCTCACGCCAAGAATTCTCGCAAGCGGCATAATCAGCGCAAGATCGGGTGCAGTCAGCCCGCACTCCCACTTGGATACCGCCTTGTCGGTCACACCAAGATAATCCGCCAGCTTCTCCTGTGTCAGCCCGTTTTGCTTTCTAAACTGCTTGATTCTTTGTCCGATTTGATTCATATTCACACCTCATAATACTTAGTAAGCCCGGCCTTGCTTCTGAACATAGTATAACACAGATGCAAAAATGTTGCAACGCCCGCGTTTTCAAGTAGAAGTATCCTGACAGGAGAGTTTTTAAAGGTCGATACCAGCAATGATTCAATAAATTATGAAGTCAATATTGAAACTCAATGCATTTCAGATACATTTGTTTTTTGCCAATAAGTTTTTACCAAAAATCACCGTTTGCTTGGAAAGAGATTGCAGGATGATACCGCCGTTTCGGTTCTGTATATATAAATAAAATTTTCACTTTCCCGACGCTTGCGTCTGGGGCAAGCATAGCGCGTGGCAGTCCGCGCATAATCGGGCAGAAGCCCGAACCCACTATACGCAGAGGAATGACTCGCAAAAGCCTTCCTCCGGGAGGAAGGGGGACCACGAAGTGGTGGAAGGAGCCCGCGTGACTTGCAATTTGCGCGGATTTTATTGTCACGCGCTCTCCCTCAGTCTTTTGCTACGCAAAATCCAGCTCCCTCCCGGAGGGAGCCTTTCGTAAGTTCCCGTCGATAAAAACACCACCAAAGAAAAATCCTTGGTGGTGTTTATGTTTTCTCCGCTAAGAATGCAGAGGCGATTGCCAACCCTTTTTTGATGTGTACGTCAGATCTGTCTGGAGACCTTATCGGTATAAACGATGCTGCCCTTGGAGATGGGGCCATTTAGCTGGACCTCACGCCATTTTTCCTCAAAGGCGAGCATGGCGGGTGTGGGCAGAGCAGGGGGCATCTGTCCGAAAAAGCGCATGCGGAAGTTGTCGGCAAGCTGCGCCTGCAGCTCGATCAGTTGTGCCTCCGCCTCACCGATGGCATAGGCGCGCATGGCAACGCCCTCGCCCTGCTCAATACGTGTCATGGCAGGGAAGTAGTTGCGGAGCAGGAACTGGGCATAGGTAACCAGTCGCAGAGAGCCGTAGCAGCGGTAGTGGCGGGCATATTCATCGCCCGTCATCTCGACTGCCACGCTGTTGCCAGCCTTAACTGCCGAAATGATGCTGTCGTTTTCATTCTTTTCCGCGAAGCATACGGTGGAGTAGTAGGGGAAGGTATACGCCTTTTCCAGCCCGTGAACGTCGCTGGAGCCGACAACGGAGATCTTCAATCCCTCCGCGCGAAGGTCGGACCACAGGGCAACGGAGCGGTTAACGCCCTCCTGCCCCATGCCGCCCACCAGCTCGTAGGCATCGAACATGCCGCTTTGCAGCAGCATGGTTGCATATTCGGTGGTAACGTTGACCATGCGGGAGCCTCCGGGCATCCAATAGGGATGCGCGAAGATGGCAAGACCGCCCGCCTCGTGGATGCGGTCGGTGACCCACATGCAGCAAGCGTAACGGAGACGGAACTCCTCGGGAACGTGGGCGGGAACGTGGGTCATGTATTCGTCAATGGCTGCCTCGTAGCCCTCGCGATCGTGAACGT
This sequence comes from Clostridia bacterium, assembly GCA_017452525.1. Lineage (GTDB taxonomy): Bacteria > Bacillota > Clostridia > Oscillospirales > CAG-272 > RGIG3947. The sequence goes on along the minus strand of JAFTMG010000097.1, from coordinate 1,097 downwards.
AGAGATCGGCTACGCTGGACTTGCCGCCCACGTGGACGATGTGGACCACACTTCCGGGGGCGTGAACCTCTTCACCGAAGACGCGGGAGAATCCGGTTTTGACACCGGCATAGGTCTCGTCGATCTCGCCGCCGGGAAAATAGCGGTTGTGGTCGGTCAGGGCAAAGAAATCGTAGCCCTGCTCGCGGAAATGGCCTGCCAGGGCGGCGGGGTCACGCTTGCCGTCCGAACGGTAGCTGTGGGAGTGGAAGTCGCCGCGCAGGGGGCGCAGGCGGTAGAGATCCTCCTTCAGGGAATAGATATTGAATTCCTGCAGCTTGGTCTCGCCGCGGGAGAGGAAGATGAGATGCTCCATCTCACCGGGAAAGGTGTAGGTAAAGCGAAGCACACCGCTGTGCGCGGTTGCCTTGAGGAAGTGGCGGGTCTGGGATTTATGATAGAAGGGCTCGTCGGCACCTATGTGGGTGATGCCGATGTCGTATTCCTCGCCCTCTACGAGCAAAAAAGCCTTTTCGCAGGGTACAACGGTCAGCTCGACCTCCCTGTCAGCGGGGATCACGGAGGGATATATCGCGTAATTCTTCGGTGTCGGAAGCATGGGATTTCTCCTTGTTGCGTTTGATGATAGTCCGACGGCGGTGCCGTTTCGGCTGTTATCACTATACCATAATTCTTTCTTTTTTGCAAGTCGGCGCGGAATAATTTTTGAAATTTTCTGAGCGTGTTCCGGCGCGGAAGGATTTTGCTCGGCAATTGCGAAAGGATCGGCTATTAATTTGGGTTTATCGGTGTGGAGGTATCGTGGCGCGAATAAAGCAAGGGGCTCTGCCCCTTGACCCCGCCAGAGGGAACTTTTCGAGAAAAGTTCCCTCTGGACTCTCTCAAAAGCTTTCACACTATGGGTATGAGGCGGGATGCTTATCTTGCTCTCGCCGTGGAGGGGTTCGGGCGGGGCGATTATGAGCAGGTTGACGGATACCTCCCTTGCATGGCTTGAGCGGGCAAACTTCGTAAACGTCAGGCACCTCCGAGACCCTGCCGTTTTGGCTGCCGTGGCGCTCGCCGCACGAAATGGGGCTGTTTAGTGTATGACACGG
>JAFTMG010000096.1 GCA_017452525.1 Clostridia bacterium | reverse complement strand
CTGACGTTTACGAAGTTTGCCCGCTCAAGCCATGCAAGGGAGGTATCCGTCAACCTACTTATAATCGCCTCGCCCGACCCATTCCATGGCGAGAACAAAGTGAACATCCCGCCCCATACCCATAGTGTGAAAGCTTTTGAAGGTGTCCAGAGGGAACTTTTCTAGAAAAGTTCACTCTGGCGGTGTCAAGTGGCAGAGCCCTTGCTTTATTCGCGCCACGATACCTCCACACCTCCAAACCCCACTTTGAAAAATTGCCACCAACACTTTGCTGCCAAACTCTTGCAAAATTTCCTCGCGCGTGATATCATATCATTGTAATCAAAAACCTCAAAGGAGGAGCTTTGAACATGACTCACATCGACGTTCCCAACGAAAAGAAGCTGGTCGAAACACGCGACCGATGGTTTGATAAATTACAGCAGATGTTTGACGGCACCTACCGCGAGCCGATCGCCTTTGTGCTGGACGGCGTCCGTGCCAACGGCATATGCGACCCCTATCGCGAGCCCGAGCAATGGGTGGACGAATGCATGCGCGACATCGCCGAGAACAAGGCGAAGCTGATCCTGAATGAGGATAAATTTGTCCCCGTGTGCGTCGAGTTCGGACTTTACGGCGTGCATTATATCGACAGAATTTTCGGTGCCAACGTTTATTTCAAGTCGGGACAGTGGTATAACGACTATCTGACCACCCCCATCGGTGAGCTGCGTGACCCCGATCTCGAGCATGACGAGACATTTCAGCTCTCTCTGCGCGCCGCCAAGCGGTTTGCCGAGGTGGGCGGGGACTTTGCGCTTTTCGGACTGCCGACCATCGCCAGCACCCTCAATATCGCCATCAACCTCTACGGTCAGGAGATCCTGATGGCCATGCTCGAGGAGCCCGAGGCGGCGCGGGCGGATCTTGAAACCATCAACCGCACCCTCATCCGCATTCACAAGGCGTTCATGGACATTCTGCCCCAAAAGCAGCTCCAGCCGGTCATTTCCTGGGGACGCACCCAGCCTCCCGGATACGGTCAGGTCTGCGGCTGCTCCACCCAGCTCCTCTCGGGTGAGCTCTACCGCGAGATGGTAGCCGATCTGGACGACGCGGTGTTGGCAACATACGAGCACGGCGGCATGATCCATCTCTGCGGCTCCCACGGGCAGCATATTGAGACCTTCCGCAACATGAAATCCCTGAAAGCGGTTCAGGTCAACGACCGTGCGGCGGAGGATCTGCAGCTGTATTTCGACGGCCTGCGCGAGGATCAGATCCTCTATCTCTGTCCCTGCAAGGGCATGACGGTCGAGCGGGCGATGGAGATCACGGGAGGTAAGCGCCTTGTCATCAACGCGCATCTGAATGAGCGCGTCCCGCTCTGACGGGGCAAGGTTGACGGCGCATATGCTTGCAATACGGTGATTCGAGGTGAAACACAACGATGTTCGAAGATATTCCTTATTTGATCGGTCAGCTGCTGGGCCTTGTGGCAGTCGTGATGGGCTTCTTGTCCTTCCAGCGGAAAACGCCGGTGGGTATCATTGCCTGTCAATTCACGGCGGCGCTTGTCTTTGCCGTTCATTATACCTTGATCGCGGCGCCCACCGCCATCGCGCTGAATCTGCTGGCGGCGGCAAACTGCATCTATTGCTACTTCCGTGACAAGCGGGGTGTCAAAAATATGATCGGCTCCTACGTGCTGATGGCGCTGGTCATTTTGATCAGCCTGCTGACGTGGGAGGGGTGGTATTCCCTCGCCATTATGGTGGGTCTGGTGTTCAACACGATCAGCCTGGCGCTGGATCACCCGCAAAAAACGCGGGGTATGATGCTGGTCAAGACACCCCTTTGCTTTGTGTATAATCTGATGGTGGGGTCACTGGGTGGCATGGTCTACGAATGTGCCATCCTTTCCTCTGCCGTTATCGGGCTTTTCCGCTATCGCGGGAAACGTATTGAAAAAAATCAGGGAGGTAGAGAATAATGCCCGTTAAGGTCGGTTTGAAATATATTGAGATCTGGAAGGATTCGATGGAGAAGGCGGTCCTTGCCTATGAGCAGGAGCCGATCGTGAAGGATCAGATCGTCTTCTACGGTCCGTCCTATTTTACCCGTTGGTCGCCCAAATACGGCATGCGCCCCCTGCGCGGCGAGATCGTCGGCGCCAGCGGTGCGCCCTGCGTGGTCAACCGCGGCTTCGGGTCCAGCTGTCCCGAGCATCAGCTCTATTATTATGCCCGTCTGATCCGCCCTCTGGAGCCCCGTGTGCTGGTCTATCACAGCCACGGCAACAGCGCCTCCTTCGGCTACAGCCTGGAGGAGGAGTGGGAGCTGGCACAGCGGGTCATCGTCTGGGCGATGACGGATTTTCCCGAGATCCGCATCTATCTGTGCGGTGTCAATCCCTCCAAGGGGATGGACGAGAAGAAGGCGCAGATCCGCGAGACCTACAACGGTTGGCTGCGGGAGTTCGTTGCGGCGCACCCCAACTGTCATTTCATCGACCCCATGAGCTACGAGCCCCTGCTGCGGCAGGATATCTACACCGATCAGGTCCACTTCAACCAGGAAGGGTATGATTTGTTTGCCGAGTTCTTCCGCAACGCGCTTGCGGACGAATTGGCACAATACTGACGTGCAATCGGAGGAGATCACGGTATGAAATATCTCAATCAGTTGGAATACGCCCACATCCCTTACCGTACCCATGCCAACATTGACACGGTGCCCGAGGAGAAGAAGATCAAAAACGTGAGAAAATCGGGCTGCGGACTGTGCGCCGTCTGCATGATGCTGGATCTGCTGACGACCGAGAGCCTTTCCCTCGAGGAGTGCGTCAAGATCTCCGAGGCATGCGGTGCCAATCACGGGGTGGGAACGGATATGACGGTGCTTGCCCCCGTGATCGCCGCGCGATACGGGCTGGTATATACCCGCACCTCCGATCCCGCCGAGGCGGTGGCGCATCTGCAGAAGGGTGGTCAGGTCATTGCCCATATGGGTATTCCCGAGGGAAAAACGGTAGGGCTGTTTACCAAGGGCGGACATTATATCAATCTGATCTCCTGTGACGGAGAACGCTTCTGCGTTCTCGATCCCAGCTATACCCCCGATAAGTTTAAGATTCCCGAGCGGGCAGGGCGGGTCGATACCTCGCACGTGCCCTATCTCTACTGCAACGTGGCAACGCTGGATGCGGAGACCAAACCGAAAAGAACGAAGTATCATCTGTTCGCGCGTAAGCAGGACGGCATGTGACCGTCTGTTTTGAAATAAAGGAGGATTATTATGCTGCTTTCCGCCAATGCCGATATCAATCAAGCCGAGCGCCTTGCCGCCATGGGCTACGACGCCATCGACGTGGGGCTTTGCCGCGTCATCTACAACAACGACCCCTATCCCCACAATCCCATGCTGGACGGGGATGATTATGAAAAAATACTGGATGGACATATCGCGAAATGCCAAAAGCTGGGACTGAAGATCATCACCTCCCACATCCCCTACCGCTTCAATTATGCCGATCCCACCATTGAAAAATATGACTATTACTACAATATGACCTGCCGCGCCCTGCGTGCCTCGGAATATCTCGGCGCCGAGTGGACGGTGGTACATATGAGAAAGCCGGAGGAAACGGTGGCGTATGTCAAGCGGCTGATCGCCGACAGCGGCGTCACCCGCATCGGCATTGCCATTGAAAATATCATCAACTATACGATCGACGAGCTGATCGAGGCGCACGACAGATTGGCGGCAGAGGGCTATCGCGTGGGCATCTGCTTTGATACGGGGCATTGCCACATCAACAAATACCATGAGAACGACGTGGCGGAGACCGTTCGCCGTCTGGGCTCCCGCATCAAAATGCTCCACGTGCATGACAATATCCGCACTGCCGACAATCACAACGTACCCTATACCGGTAGCATCCCATGGCCGCAGGTCATGGCGGCGCTTGCCGATGTCGGCTATGAGGGTGCCTTCAACTATGAGCTGCGTCCCGAAAAGGTGCCCGAGGGCGAGGCAAGAGACGCCTTCGACCGCTACTGTGTTGCGCTTGGGCGTACCCTCATCGGTATGTATGAGGCGCGCCGAGGGGAGATTGAGGCGTGAGAGGGCAGGAGATCGGGCAGGATATTTTCTGCCTCGCCGTGCCCTATATGGACGTCTTCACCTCGGTCTTTCTGATCCGCACGCCGCGGGGTGCGTTGCTTTTCGATGCGGCGAGCTATGAATCGGATATTCACGGTATCGTTCTGCCGTGGTTGCGTGAGATGAACGTGACCGACGAGGAGTTGAAATACGTCTTCCTGTCCCACGCCCATGAGGATCACGCGGGCGGACTTGCGGCGCTTCTCGCCGCCTTTCCCGACCTTTGCGCCGTTTCCCAAAGTGAAAAGCTGCGGGAGAAGTGCGGGGAGGGGAGATTCCTTCTGCCGCGGGAGCATGAGATCCTGTTGGACTGCTTGCGTGTGATCCCCATCCCGGGCCACACCGCCGACAGCGCTGCGGTGCTGGACACGCGCACAAATACACTGATCAGCGGGGACTGCCTGCAGATGCACGGTCTGTTCGGCGCGGGCAAATGGGGCGCCGCTATCCCCCATCCCGCCGCCCACCGCGCGGCACTGGCGCGGTTGCGGGAGATGGAGATCCAAACGGTGGTGACAGCCCACGACTACCATCCGTTGGGGCAGATCCACCGGGGCGCACAGGCGATCGGCGCGCTGCTTGCCGCCTGCCTCGCGCCGTTGGATCGGATCGAGCGTCTGATCGTCGAGCATCCCGAAATGAACGATGAGGAGATCTGCGCCCTGTATAACAGCGCGCCCGGAACCCCCACCTTGGGTGTCCAAGTGGTGCGCGGCGTGCGCCGCGATATGGCGCGGAGTTGATCTATACAAAAGGAGTTGTTTATGAGCTATTCCCCCGAGCATCCGTGGATCGCCGAGCGTGAGGCGACCGTCTGCACCTGGAAGGTGGACTATAACAGAGGCTTTATCAGCAATATGGCACCCTCGCTTCTGGTGGATTTCGCATCCATGTCCGACCGCCAGCTGGCGGCGTACGTGAAAATGATGAAGGCGTGTGGCTTTACGGGCATACAGGTGACGGATATGGTCTCGGCATGGCGCGCGAGCGGCTCATGGGAGACCGTTCACGACCGCTACAAGGTACTTGCCGCCGCGTTGCACGAAGAGGGAATGCGGTTTACCGTGTGGTGCTGGGCGGCGGAGTTTTCAGGTCACGGCTGGCACGACGGGACGGCGGTATACCAAAACGCCGATCCGGAGAAGCCGGCGTACGAGGACCCGCGGGTGCGTGCCACCTTTGAAAAATATTACGATATCTATGCCGACCTGGCGCCCTGCGCCGACCGCGTGATCGCTCATTTCTTCGATCCCGGCAAGCTGCGCGATACGCCGAGTATTCTGTATTTCACCAAGCTGCTGGCGGAGAAGTTCCGCGCGATGAATCCCAATATCAAGATCGCGGTGGATACGTGGGGCTGTCCCGCCGAATACCCGCGGGAGCTGGTGCAGGCGGGCATGCGGGATATTATGCTGATGGAGCTTCCGTTCCTGCCCACCTGGCGGCAGGAGGGCAAGCGTGCCGCCTTCCGTGAGGGGGTCAAGGCACTCGGGTGCGGTCTGGGATCCTGGGGCTGGTACACCTGTGAATATGAGATCGATCAGCTGCCGCTGATGTGTGTCAACAACCGTGTCCTCGCCGACGTCTATCGTCAGACACGGGAGCAGGGCGACGCGGTGATGGTTCCTTCCTATTGGAGCGAGATGGATTCCTATCATCTGCTTAATTTCTTTTCCATGTACGCGGCAGGACATCTGTTGACCGATCCTGAGGCGGATCCCGACGAGCTTCTGGCGGAGAGCGCCGAGGCGATCACGGGGGCATCTCACCCCGACCTGCGGGAAAAGCTGCTCGCCGCCCTTTCGCTGGTCCGTGACGCGCGCTCGGGCAACAGCTGGAACAGCTATTGGTGGCGCGAAGAGGGCTACCTGCTGACACACGGAGATTATGCCCCCATTCTCGCTCGCGCCGATGACGTGATCGCGGGCTTTGAGACGTTGCTCGACGAGCCCGAACCGACAGACGGTATCCCGTTCCCGATCCCGCGCCGTTCGCTCTATCGGCTGATGCTGCCCCATTTGTACCAGATCCGCCAGTTTGCGCAATTCCGCGTCGATCTTGAGGCGGTGAAACGGGTGGCGGAGGCGGGCGCGTCGGCAGAAGAACTGCAGCGGCGCGTGAACGCCTTGCCTTTTGAGATCCCCGAATACAACTGTGTCATCGGCCTTTGGGGGCAGCCCGAGGCACGGGTGGCATACAATATGGTGAGGGAGTTCTGCCGCGAAAACGGTCTTGCTGTTCCCAATCGCGGTGCGATGCGCTATGTGTTCAAGCGCCGCATGTACGATGCGCTCTGTGCCCGCCAGCGCGGGCTGGATTATCCCCTTTACGTTACGCCCAAATTCTACGAGGGCGGCGGTCCCTTCGGTATGGAAATGGCGATCGAGCTGATGGAGGAACTGGCGGCTGAGGGCGTTCTGACCCGCCGGGAGGACGGGCAGATGGCGCTGACCAACTGGGCGGATCTCCGCTTTGATTTCAATATTTGATACGGAAGATACGGAGAATATAGCGGATGTTTGAGAATTTCAAATTGGGGTTTGGAGGGGTGGAGGTATCGTGGCGCGAACGAAGGCAGGGCTCTGCCCTGCACCCGCCAAAGGACCCTTTTTTGAAGGGTCCTCTGGACTCTCCTAAAATCTTTGTGGCAGGGGTATGAGGCGAGGTGTTTATCTCGCTGTTGACGGATATGAACCGGGCGG
>JAFTMG010000095.1 GCA_017452525.1 Clostridia bacterium | reverse complement strand
CAACAGCTATTCCGTCAACATGTCCGCTTCGAGAGACGGCAGACAGGTCTACTGTGTGGTGACTGACCAATACGGCAACACCGCAACGACCGATACGGTCACGCTCAGCATGGAAGTGCTCGCAGAGCCTGTGAAGATCACCGTACAGCCTGAGAACGTGACGGTAGCGGATGGTGCAAAGGCAACCGTCAGCTTCACCGCAGAGGGTGAGGGACTCACTTATAAGTGGTACTTCAAGAACCCCGGAAAGGCAACCTTCTCCTATACTGACAGCTATAAGAGCAACAGCTATTCCGTCAACATGTCTGCTTCGAGAGACGGCAGACAGATCTACTGTGTGGTAACCGATCAGTATGGTAATACGGCAACGACCGACACGGTAACGATCGGTATGATCAAGCCCGTGACGATCACCGTTCAGCCTGAAAACGTAACGGTAGCGAACGGAGAGAAGGCGACTGTCAGCTTCACTGCCATTGGCGAGGGTCTTACCTATAAGTGGTACTTCAAGAACCCCGGAAAGGCAACCTTCTCCTATACTGACAGCTATACGAGCAATAGATATTATTTGAATATGTCTGCTTCGAAAAGCGGCAGACAGGTCTACTGTGTGGTGACTGACCAATACGGCAACACCGCAACGACCGATACGGTCACACTGAGCATGGAATAAGCACACCCGAATTGAGAAACCCCAGAGGGCGGCAGTGCCGCCCTCCGGGGACTTTTTGCTTTGAGGGATTTTTTTCCTTGCAATATATAAAAATGTATGATATAATATAGATGCCAAAACATTTTTGCGAAAAGGAGATACCCAAGATGAAACATATCCTGATGCGCAGCCTTGCGTTTATGATGTCTCTTCTGATGCTGGTCGGCGTGGCAACTGCCTGCGGCAAGAGCGATGAGGTGACGGAGGACCCTGCTGCTACGACAACGACGGTGCAGGGCGAGGCAACGACCACCGCGCCCGCAGAGGAGCAGGTCGTGATCACCCGTGAGAACTATCCCGACTCTTTGCCCGAGGATCTGAAATTCAGCGGCAAGACCTTCAAGTTTATGGTCCGCGGAGACAGCGGCCGCCGCGATGAGTTTATTGCCGATGAGATCACGGGCGATATCATCAACGACGCTACGCTGGGTCGCGAGCAGTCGGTGGAGGACCGCTTTGACATTGAGATCGAGTGGGTCGAGGTGCTGCATGAAAACGTGGTTACCGGTGTGCGTGCCGCCCTCAATTCGGGCATGATGGAGTTCGATCTGCTCGCCGCCGAGACCGACCATATCGTCACGCTGGGTGCAGAGGGCTTCTTTATGAACTGGATCGACGCCCCCTACATCGATTACGAAAAGCCTTGGTGGAATCCCGAGTCCAACATGGTAGACTCGCTGTCCATCAACGGTAAGCTCTACGGCATTACCGGCGATATTTCCCGCCTCTTTGTGCAGAAGCATTTCGTGTGCTATTTCAACAAGGAGATCATGGAAAACTATCCCACCATCCCCAACCTCTACGATCTCGTGCTGGAGGGCAAGTGGACGCTGGATAAGATGACCGAGTACGGCGCACTGGTCAAGGAGGACCTGAACGGTAACCAGCAGATGGACACCGCCGACCGCTACGGCTTTGCCAGCTACTATGCGACGCCCTTTGACAACTGGATCATCGCGCTGGGTCAGAACGTTGTCACCAAGAACGCTGAGGGCGTGCCGGAGTTCCGTCTGGACGATCCCGACATGGTCGAGCTGTGTGAGCTGCTGACCGAGATCTACAACAGCGATACCACCTGCCTCAGCCCCGGCAACCGTGCCAACACCACCAAGTTCTTTGCCGAGGGTCATTGCCTCTTTACGGTTGGTGGCTTTGAGTGGGCAAGCGGCATGAGAGATATGACCAACGATTTCGGTATGATCCCTTATCCGAAGCTGAATGAGGACCAGGAGGGCTACTACACCGGCTATTCCGACGTGGGTGCTTCCTGCGTGGCGATCGCCAAGATCCATCCCGACCAGGAGTTTGCCTGCGCGGTGACCGAGGCACTTGCCGCTGAGTCCTACCGCAAGGTGACCACCGCTTACTTTGAGACGGCGCTCAAGGAGAAGTACTCCCGTGACAGCCAGTCCTCTCAGATGCTGGATATGATCCGCGAGGGCATCGTCTTTGACTTCGGCTTCTTCTACGGTTCTCAGCTCAGCGACTGCGACACCATGATGCGCGCAGTCATTTCGGGCGGTAAGAACAACTATGCTTCGATTTACAAGTCCTTCTCTAAGGTCTACGCCAAGAGAATGAGCGACCTGCTGTCGAAGTTCTCGTAACAAACAGTACCTATACCTCTCAAGCCCCCTTGCAAAAAGGGGGCTTGATCTTATATCGGAATGTTTTTTGAAAAAATATAATTTTTTTGAAAAAAACTCTTGACTTTGACCCTATGTCAAATGTTATCATCCGAGCGAAAGGAGCTGATCATATGCGAATCAAAGAGGTTTGCGAACGAACCGGGCTGACCGACCGTGCTATCCGCGTGTATATGGAGAGCGGTCTGATCTCACCGAAGCAGGAGTACAATTATATGGGACGGCGATCCATTTCCTTTTGCGAGGAGGATATCCGGGTGTTGGAGGATGTGGCCACACTTCGACAAGCGGGATTTTCCATTGCGGATATTGCAAGATTACAGTCATCGCCGGAGCATATTCCTGAGCTCGTTATCTGTCACTGTCAAAGGCTGACTGAGGAGATGGAGACCAGGCAAAGGATCCTTGATACACTGTTGGGATACGACATCGATCGGCACGGGGATTATCATACGTTGGCAAATGAGATCCGCCATTCGGCTTCTTCCAAAAACATACCAAAGGAGGATTTCGGAATGAATCTGAAAGATGTCAAAAACATGATACGAAGACGTATCCCTGCGCTGATCTCGTTGCTTTTACTGGTGTTTTCCCTGTGTCAGATCGGGTCGTTGGTGGCGCGAGTGGCGTTTGCAGACGTTCACCTGTCGTCGGGCGGGGGATATACGTTGCTTTATCATTGGAGCCCGTCGGCTTGGGGAGAGCATGCGTGGATCCTGCTTACCGTGGCGGCATTGCTGTGCGGTGTGATCGCATTGGTCATCTCATTGGCGGGCGGGAGGCGTTATTGGATGCTGATCTCGGCAGGCTTCTGCGCAGTAACTGTTTTGCTGCTGCTTGCCATGCCCGCAGCGGATGCAGGACGGATCCATTTATTTGAATTTGTAGCATACCGCAAGCTATTTGGAAACACCTTCCTTTACAGCACCAACAATCCGCCTTCACTCCTGATCAAATCGATCAAGTATATTCCTATTGTACTCGGCGCGATCCTTTCCTGTGTAGGATATACTGTCGATACCATGTGGGTAGAAGAAAAAACAAAAAAATAAAAGTTTTTTATATGTCTTGACATCCGACGAAAAACATATTACAATGAAGATAACAAAACTCTGATCGGAGGACAATAGCATGTTAAAAGCCGGATTTGCAAGATTGGACGTTACCCCACCGTTGGGCTCTGATCTTTCGGGATATTTTTATCGCAGACTTGCCAAGGGCATTCGTGACCCGCTGTATCTCAACGCCATAGCCATCGGGAGCGGGGAAGAGACCATCGTTCTGATGGCGGTGGACTATATCGGCATCAAGCTGGATCAAAACGTCAGGATCCGCAAGCTGGTCTCCGAGCGCACGGGGCTTCCGGCGGATCATATTCTGATCGCCGCGCTCCATCAGCACACCTCACCCTGCATCGCTGACCCTGAGGGCAGAGCGACCGCACTGCGTGACAAGACCTTCGTGGACGTATTTTCCCGCAAGTGTGCCGACGCGGCAGTGATGGCGATCGATGACATGAAGGATGCCACCATGCGCACCGCCGCGCTTGAGGTCGCCGAGCCGATCGCTTTTGTGCGCCGCTATTTTGCGGCAGACGGAAGTGTTCAGACCAATCCCGATACCGCGAAATATACCTTGACGGGCCGTTGCGCCGATGCGGATAACACCATGCGTCTCGTCCGCTTCTGCCGCGAGGGTGCCAACGATATCGCGCTGGTCAATTTCTCGACCCATCCCGACGTGATCGGCGGTGAATACTTCTCGGCTGACTGGCCCGGATTTACCCGCAAGTACGTGGAGGAGTATATTCCCGGCGTGTCTGCCATCTTCTTCACCGGTTGTCAGGGCGACAGCAACCATATCGACTTCTTCAAGCCCAAGAGTGAGCGCCTCAATGGCGGTGACCGCTACGGTCATTCCAAGTATATGGGCAGAACGGTTGCCAATGCGGTCTGCGCCGCGTGGGAGCATACCGAGGAGGCGAGCACTGAGGGCGGTATCTTCGCCGAGAACGTGGTGCTGTACAACAAGACCAACACCGAGGGTGTGGACGAATACGATAAATACAAGGCATGGCAGGAGGATCATGAGGCAGGCCGTCTCGGCTACAATCCTCATATCACCGAGCTGGCATATGCCAGCCGCATCGTCCGTCTGCGCTCCGCGCCCGTCTTCCATCCCGTGCCGCTGACCGTCATGGGCGTTGGCAGCGTGGCGTTCGTCGGCTTTGGCGGTGAGGCGTTTACGGCATACGGTACCGCTATGCGTGCCATCGCTCCCGAAAAGTTCGTTGTCTGCGCCGTTTGCGCCAACGGCTACGAGGGCTATTTCCCCACCGAGGAGGCGTTTGCGCAGGGTGGATACGAGGCAAAGAGCTCCCTCTTTACCCCCACGCTGGAGCAGGAGATCATTGCCGCCGCCAAGGGCATTTTCGAGAAGCACTGAGACCAACAGCATAAAATGCAGGACCGACACCCGCCGCGGCGGGTGTCGGTTTGAAATTCAAGGAGGAAAGCGCGATGATCAACGACAGCAGCAACGAGATCTGGAAAGCGCCGCAAAGCCATTCCGGGTTTGAAAACCGTTCGTTCCGATTCACCGAGGAGATGCGCCCGCTGTTTTATCGGTGGCTGGGTATCTCGCCCGACAGCTACGTGCTGGATGCGGGGTGCGGAACGGGTGTGTTTGCGCGGTATCTGGCGGCAGGGATGGAGGGCGGTCACGTAGACGGCTTTGATATCAATGCAGGATTCATTGAGTACGGCAGGAAAAAGCTGGAGGAGCTGGGGCTTTCCGCACGGGTGACGCTGACGTTGGATGACGGTTTTCACCTGTCCTATGCCGACAACACTTACGATGCTGTGACCAATTATACCTATATCGGCGTCCTGTCAGACCCCGTGGCGGGCTTGCGGGAAATGATACGTGTTTGTAAGCCGGGTGGCGTGGTGTCCTGCGTGGTGGCGACCAATGCCATTCCGCCCGTGTCGTGGCAGGGGGATTATCCCTTTGAGGGCGCGGATGAGCTGCAGCGGCTGTCTCGCGAGGAGTCGTATATCTTTTCGAAATTCGCCCGAAAGCTGACCGACCTTCATCAAAGTGAGGAGTGGCACGCGATGCGCTATCCGAAAATGTTTGACGTCTGCGGGTTGAAGCATATTGCGATCCATCCCTTTGCCTACACGTTTCATTACCTGGATGAGGCGTACTCGCTTGAATACCGCCGCGAGCTTTTGAAAACACAGATACAGAATGAGATCGGTTGGCTCGATGCTCGGTATCACGATAAAAAGGAGATCTACGCTGAGCATGGATTTGACGACCGTAAATGTGCCCGATTGCTCGAATTGCTGAGGCGAAAGTTGGAATACGTCGAACAACATTTGGAGCATGACCGCAGCTTCGAGTGGATCGGCGGGTTTAATTTTATTGTTACGGGTATCAAAGACGGTGTGTGAGGAGGATTTTGATACCAAAACGTGCAGTATCTTGACTTGAGTTGCAGGAAAAACTGTGATATAATAAAACCGTATCGAATAGCGTAACATGAACTGTTACAAATGCAAATTGGCGGAAAGGAATGGCTTTAAATATGGAACGTTTTGCATTAACCAACCCCATGAAATACCACGTACCGCAGCTGAAGGCGGTACGCCCTGCCATGTCGTTTGACCCGGCGGCGGATTTTGACGTGCAGAAGAAGGCGCTGCGGGCGCGGCTGGAGGAGCTGCTCTGCGTGCCGGAGAGAACGGGAGCGTGTGTACCGCTCATCGAATATGAGGATCACTCCGACCCGCGGTTCGATGAGATCCGCTTTTTAACAGAGACCGAAAAGGGCTTTTTTGTGCCGTCTCACCTGCTTTTGCCCAAGAACAGGGCAGGCAAGATCCCGCTGGTGATCTGTCTGCAGGGGCACACCTCGGGAATGCACGTTTCGTTGGGAAGGGAGATGCATCCTTCCAAGAAGCCGATCAAGACCGTCAAAGATCGGGATTTTGCTCTGCAGGCGGTGGCACGCGGTTATGCCGCGCTGGCGATGGAACAGAGGGGCTTTGGTGAACTGAACTTTGATCCCGACAGACCGTACAGCTGTCATATGCTGACGTGGCAGGCGGCGATGATGGGAAGAACGCTGCTCGGCGAGCGGATCTGTGACATCATGGCGCTGATCGATGCGGTCGGTCGCGGCTTTGAGGGCGTTGACATGGATCGCATTGGTATCATGGGCAATTCCGGCGGCGGTACCTCCTCTTATTTTGCCGCCTGCATCGATGAGAGGATCAAGGTATCCATGCCCTCCTCCTCCTTCTGCTCCTTTGTCGATTCCTGGGGATCGATCTATCACTGTGATTGCGCTTACGTTCACGGTCTGCTGAACGATATGGAGATGTCGGACATGGCTGCCATGATCGCACCGCGTGCTTTGATCGCAGTCAACGGCGTGCATGACCATCTGCAGCCCTTTGAGAGTGCAAAGGCGGCGTTTGAAAAGGTGAAGGAGATCTACCGCGCGGCGGGGGCAGAGAACAATTGCGATCTGGTAGCAGGTCCCGAGGGGCATCGGTTCTATGCGGAGCTTGCCTGGCCGGTGTTTGCACGCTATATCTGATACGGCGAGGAGAAGTGAGAATGACACAAAAGGATAAGGAGATCGTCCGTGAGCTGGCGAGAAGATACATGGAGATCGCCACGGATGAAAAACAGCAGGATATGAACGCGCGCATGAAGGCGACCAACGATCTCCGATTGGTCCGCCCGCCCGTGCTGATCGATGAGATCCCGTGGTATCAGGTCGATATCGACGGTGAGCTGGTCTGTCGATGCGAGGATCCCGCGGCGCAGAGGGTGGAAACGGTGTTCCGCCGCGCGCTCTACCGCCGCAAGCATTTCAAGGCGGATACCATTCTGGAGCCCTTCTTCCGCGTGACGATGGCTTACGATTCCACGGGCGTCGGCTTGACGTGGAAGGACGAGATCCGCCGCACCGATGACACCAACAATATTGTGTCCCACCGCTATGAGGATCTGTTGGAGGACGAGGAAAATCTGGAGCTGATCAAGATCCCCACCTTTACCGCCCGCCCCGACAAGGACGCGCAGGCGATGGCGTTTTATACCGATCTGCTGGGGGATGCCATGCCCGTCAGACTTTGCGGCAGAGGGTATCTGTACGACGCGGCTTGGGACAAGATCGTGCGCTATCGCGGCATGGAGGCGGTGATCTACGATTTTTACGACCGCCCCGAATATCTCCATGCCATCCGTCAGCGTTTTCTGGATATCGTCAAGGCGGAGATGGACTTTGTGGAGACGCACCTGCACGTGGATCCCACCGCGCCCGTGCTACATTGTACGCCTGCCGCCGTTTCGGGTCTTGCGGAGGACGGCTGGAAGGCGACCTGGTATCGCACCATGGCGCAGGGCTTTTCGGACGTTTCCCCTGCCATGCACGAGGAATTTGACGTCAACTACTCCCTGCAGATCGCCGATCGGTATGCCTACACCTATTACGGCTGCTGTGAGCCGCTGGACCGCAAGCTGGACGTGATCTTCAGGATCCCCAATCTGCGCAAGGTGGGCGTTGCCCCGTGGGCGAAGGAGGAGGTCATGGCGGAGCGGCTGGGCGGCAAGTACGTCTACGCCCGCAAGCCCAATCCCGCCAACGTGGCGATCGCCACCGATCCTGAGGTCATCCGCAAGGAGACGGAAAAGACGGTCAAGCTCTGTCAGAGATATGGCTGTCCCGTGGAATTTGTGCTGAAGGATATCAGCACGGTCTCCCACCGCCCCGAAAATCTGATCCTGTGGGCGCAGACGGTGTCCGAGGTGTTGGACGCGTATTACGGCGCGTAAGCATACAAAAAGCACTTGCTTTGCGCAACTTTTCATAAGGATGATTACAAATTGTAGGGACCGGCGTCGACGGTCCGTGACACATAAATTTCGGCAGATATTGTTTTCTCTGCCGCTCTGTGTTATCATGAGACTAACGAAAAGCCTCCCTCCGAGAGGGAGGGGGACCGCGTTAGCGGTGGAAGGAGCCTGCGCGACTTTAGGTTTGTACTAACTTCATTGTAACGCACTCTCCCTCACCCGACTCCGTCGGGAGCTCCCTCCCGGAGGGAGCCTAAGGATGCGCGCAACCATAGGGGTATGGGCTTCGCCCGATGCATTTGTAAAACAAATGCGAAACTGGCGATAAAACAGAACGATAAACAAGAATTTGTCTGTGAAAATCCGATAAATAAGCGGATGTTAATATGCGTTGCTTGTGGCAACGGCTCTTTTGATATATAATTGAGCCATCAAAAACAAGGAGGCACAGATTATGCTTAATGAAAATATCAAAAGAATTAGAAAGTCAAAAGGGCTAT
>JAFTMG010000094.1 GCA_017452525.1 Clostridia bacterium | reverse complement strand
TTCAAATTTGTCGGAATAGTTTACAGACAAAGTGATAACGGTTCAGACAGAACAATGATGGCAGTCCCGTGTCATACGCTAAACAGCCCCATTTCGTGCGGCGCGCGCCATGGCAGCCAAAACGGCAGGGCAAATTGGCGCATAGCGCCAATTCTGGAGGCAGCCTGACGTTTACGAAGTTTGCCCGCTCGAACCATGCAAGGGAGACTTCCGTCAACCTGCTCATAATCGCCCCGCCCGATACCTTCGCGGCGAGAGCGAGATAAGCATCCCGCCTCATACCCCTAGTTTGAAAGCTTTTGAAGGTGTCCAGAGGGAACTTTTCTCGAAAAGTTCCCTTTGGCGGAGTCAAGGGGCAGAGCCCCTTGCTTTATCCGCGCCACGATACCTCCATCCCGACAAACCCAAATTTAAATATTCCCAACACCCACAACTCTCTCACGTTCGCGAAGCGAACATTTCACGTTTGCGAAGCAAACATTTCATTGCGAAGCAATTTCACACGCGCCGC
The DNA here is from genome assembly GCA_017452525.1 of Clostridia bacterium. GTDB lineage: Bacteria > Bacillota > Clostridia > Oscillospirales > CAG-272 > RGIG3947. Next base: position 5,889 of record JAFTMG010000094.1, on the reverse strand, counting down.
AAGCGGCGCGTATTTCATTCCGTGTCCGCCATGCGGCGGACACGGTCCCTCACCATTCTAAATACGTCTCTCCCCAGATGCCCGAGGGGAGCGGCTCCTTCTGCTCCTCCACCTCGCGGCGATTGTGGAGGCGCGCCTTGCGGTGGACGTTGATGACGGTGCCGTAGTAGGGCCATTCGGGCAGGCGCTCGGGACACAGCTCGGGCTCGCCGCCGTTGGGCGACGCCATCATCTCATTGATGAGGGTGGAGGACACGTTGACCACCAGCTCGTTCGTCCCCTCCCGCAGATATCCCGCCAGCGAGATGGACAGCGGGTGCGTCCAGATATCGCCCACCTGCTTTCCGTTCAGAATGATATGGGCGGCGGCGGACATATGGGAGAGGGTCAGCCGCGCGGCAAGACTCTCCACTGCCTCCTCGGGCACCTCAAAGCGGCAGACGTAGGCACAGGTGCCGCTGAAATGGCGCAACGGAGGCATCGTCTCCCAGGAGATGGGGTCCCCCACCATGGGGTATTCCCTGTTCTCGGCGATCAGCACGAAGTTCTCGAGGCGCATCCGCTCGGTGGGATCGGGCAGGCGGATATAGCAGGAGGCGGCGATGGGGCTTGCGAAGAAGGTCAGCGCCACCGACTCGTGGGGCGCCAGACACAGGGAGACGGTATCGCCCTTGCGCCGGTAGTAGATGGGCATGCCGATATCCGAGTTCAGCGAATGGACGCACGCGTGGTCGGACATGTCGCGGAAGGTGGCGCGCAGGTCCACCGTCTGCTCCGAGAGATTGGTGAGGAACCAATAATGGGTCCCGTCCGCGCCCCTGCGGTGGACGTAGCCCACCTCCCCCGGATGGGAGAGGATCACGTCGGGCGGCAGATGCGCCCGCAGGGCGGCAAGGAGGCTCTCGCGGCGGTCGGACACGAGGATCGGTCGGGCGCGGTCCATGTATGCCCGCACCTGCGCCGCCTTTTTCTCACGGTCCTGCAAGCCGCAGCCGCGGTCGGGGATGTGATCGGCGATCAGGATGCCGCCTGCCAGCACGAAATCCAGCAGCCGCGACGCCGTCTCGGTGGGCAATCGGGTACAGCCGATCAGCAGAATGGCTTGGTACGCCTGTCCGCCCACGCACAGCGCGCCACCCACCGTCGTGCCCAGGTGCGTCAGCGCCTCGTCGTTGATATAATCGAAGGTATAGCCCGCCTTCTGGATGCCGTCCATGGCGTCGGCGTCCAGATATTCGTCCAGACGCATGGCGAGATGCAGCTCGGAGAGCATATTCTCCGACCAGATGTCCGCCTGCGGCAGATAGACCGCCACGCGGGCGGTGGGCTTGCCCTGCCGCAGATACGCCGAGGTGCGGTGGATGTAGCCCCCCAGATGCCGATAGTGCAACCACCACGGCAGGGTGTGATTGATGTGGGTGGAGGCATAAAAGGGATTGCCCCGCCGCTTGCCCAGCGCCGCGGCGGTGTGGGCGTAGCCGTGGTTGACGATCATATTGATGCCGTCGCAGAAGACGGCGTCCACCGCCGCCTTCATCTCCTCGGGCGTTTCGGTGAAGCGGGGGCGCTTGAGCCAGGTGAAGGTCTCGCAAGAGATCAGCGGCTTGCCGTAGACGTGGGCTGCCGACGAGGCGAGACGGCGGTGGATGGTGTTGACCCGCAGTGTCCGATGGTCGCCGAAGGTCTCCCCCTCGGGGATGTCGGCGGCGGCGTAGACCCGCAGGATGTCGCCCCAGGTGCCGTGCGCCTGGATACGGGAGGTCATGCCGCGGGCGTGGGCAAAGGCGGTGAAGGGGTCGAAGAAGTTCTCCACCGTCAGCTCCGCCATGGTGCGGGAGTAGTCGTAGCGGACGTCTGCGGTCACGTCGCCGATCTCGCCCCACAGGGCGTAGAGATAGGGGCGCAGGTCGTAGCCGCGGCGGGCTTGGAACTCGTCGAGCAGCCCCTCCGTCCAGTTGTGACCCTCCACCTCGATGGAGTCGCAGAAGAGGGAGTGGATCGAGGGCACCCGATCGGTGACGGGGGCGACCATGCGGTCGAGAAAGCGCTCGGTGGCGCGGCGGGAGCAATGGTCCAGCACGTAGCCCTCGGCGCCGCGGGAGGGCTTGCCCACCCGGTTGCGGTGCTGGGAGAGGACGAAGAAGGTCAGCTTATAGTCTCCCTCGGGGATGGGCAGGTCGCAAAGCTCGGTGCCCCAGGGCCAGCCGAACAGCTCCTTGACGCGGAAATATCCGGTGACGTCCCGCACGCTCTCCTCCACCATGACGCTCTTCTCCATGCGCCCCAGCGAGGCGGCAACCACCTGACCCGCAAAGCGGGTGGTGAAGTCGATGGAGAGGGTCTGCGGTCCGTGGACGTCCAGCTGGTAGGGGATGACCTGCTGTTGGGCGTCCTCCTCCTCCACGGTGGGACCGCCGAAGGGCCAGGAGGAGCCGGGGGTGAAGTCGAAGGTCATGCCCCGCTCGGCGCACGCCCCGGCGGTGAATTCGAGGATATCGTAAAATGCGGGGGAGCCGTAGGGGATGTTGCGGATGCCGCGGGGGGTATCGTCGGGATCGACGGGATAAAGGATCTGCAGCTCCACACCGCCGATGCCGGCGTCGCGCATCATATTCAGCTCGAAGAGGATGTCCTCGCGGGTGACGGCACAGCCGTACCACCACCAGCGGGTCTTGCCGCGGGCTTCGGCGGGGGGATTTCTCAAAAGGTTTGTAAGTTGATCGTAGTTCATGGCGTGGGTCTCCTTTGAGGATCGTTTGTATAGATTATATGAGGATGGTTTTGACGAGGTTTTTTGATGAAATTAGTTTTTGTTTGGAAAGTGTTGGGATGTTGTTGCGGCATAAACCGTTCGGCTTTGGGTGTACTTTTCTTGTCTTCTGACAAGAAAAGGTACCAAAAGAAACAGCCCTAAGGGACCGCCTCTGCTGGAGGGAGAATTGGCGCAAGCGCCAATTCGGCGAAGTCGCAAGCGACATTCGCGGTCCCTTAGGTATCCTCCTGAGAGTGGGGGTTTTTGCGCTTAAGATGCGCAAAAACAGCTCTCCCCTCTCAGTACCCTTGAAGTCCGTCTCGACGTGCGCGGGGCGCACCCGACGGACTTCGTGAGGCTATCTCACCCCATCTTCCATCCTCACGGCTTCTTACTTTTCGCGGCGGGCAAGCATGGCGCACCGACAGATGGGTCTATCCACAGTGGTGATATTGCAAAAATCGTTCGATTACCGCAATATCACCACTGTAGCGAGACCCATGGAATGGAGCGGAAGGCGATTGTTTTTAGAAGAAACTCAGAACCGAGGGGTCAATGGCAGGAAAGTGTCACGCCACCGAAGTCCGCCGGGGCACTTTGTGCCTGTCGAGGCGGACTTCCGCGAGACTTCTATGGGTCCGCGCATTTTCGCGTCTTTAGCGAAAATGCCCCTTCTTCTTTGGGGGAATACGTAAGGGACCCTTTCGCGCACGAAAGGGTCCCTTACGGCTGCTTCTTTTGGTACTTTTCTTGTCAGAGGACAAGAAAAGTACACCCCAAAGCCGAACGGTTCATGCCGAAACGTCATTCAGGCACCATCCAAACGAAACTACTTAAAACCAAACGATCCATACCGAAACGCCATTCAAGCACCATCCAAACAAACACGAACTTCCCCCGCACATCACGGTGCGGCTCCGTGCATCACTTCACTAAATACTGCACCGCGATGACCTTACCGAGAATTCGGATACGGTTCAGATCCTCACCCATATACCTCATCGTCTTATACGCCGGATTTTCGGGAATGAGCGTGAGGATCCCGTTCTCGCGGTCGTACCATACCCGCTTGACCGTGGCTTCGTCGTCGATCAGCACCACGGCGATCTCGCCGTCCTCCACCAGCGGCTGGGCACGGACAAACAGGGTATCGCCGTCGAAGATGCGGGCGTTCACCATGCTGTCCCCCTTGGCGGTGAGACAGAAATCCAACTTCTGCGGTCTGCCTACCGTGACGCGCACGTAGGTCTCGTGATCCTCCTCGGCGTAGATCGGCTGACCGCACGCCACCTCGCCCAGCAGCGGATAGCGGCGGGTGCTCATCTGCTTCATCTCGTTCCGCACCTTGTCGGGCAGGTCGTCGATCGGCTCGTCGGGTGTCTCGTCGATGGGTTCCTCCTCGGCGGCGGGAACGGCAGAGGCGACGGGGGCGTCGGGATCGTCGCTCCAGCCCATCAGATAAATGGGCGACACACCCGGATAATCCGCCAGCTTATGCAGCTTGTCGAAGGGGATGTTTTCCACAATGCCCCGCTCGTATTTGTAAATGGATTGCTTGGTGGTGTTCAGCACCTCCGCCAGCTCGTCCTGTGTCACGTGGCGGCGGCGGCGCTCGGCGTGCAATCTCTGACCGAATGTCATGGTGATCTCCTCCATATTTATATATTTTCATGCCTATCATATCACATAACTTTTGAAATGTCAATATTTTTTAAAATTTTTTCAAAAAAGACTTGACAACCGGCGCGCAATGTGCTATACTTAGCATGACCCAATGAGTTACGATTACTTCAGCCGCAAATTTCGCCGATTTCCTTCCGATTCCGGATCAGGAAATCGGCGACGGCTGATTATTTCCGTTTTCGGAAAAATTCAAGAAAAATTCATAAATCATTTTTCCGATTTTGGAATTATTCGTTTCCGACAAGGTAACTCATTTGGTCATGAAATTCGCAGAAGAAAGGAGTAAAACATGGCAGAAAAAAGAATGACCGCCAGAAAAGTTGTTTGCAGTGACTTGTTCCTTCACCTACCGCCCGCGTCACAGGCGTTTTATTATCTGATGTTACATAACGCCGACGATGACGGATTGGTTGACAACGTTGACTGTCTGCTTCGTCTGCAGGGCTTTCACCCTACCACGCTCTCCGATCTTCTGAAGACCGCCTTCGTGCTGGATCTGGGGGACAGCGTCTACGCCCTGCGCCACTGGCACGTCCACAACTACATTGCCCGCGACCGCTATCATCCCACACAACACCGCGACAAGCTCGCCCTGCTGGAGCTGGACGACGCCAAGCTCTACCAACGTATCACGGCTGCCCCCGAGGAGGGCAAACATTTTGTCAACATTTTGTATACAGAGAGTAGAGAAGACGAGAGTAGATCAGATGAGGTCAGTGGAGAGGAGACGAGGGGAGCTCCCGCCACCGCCGGCGACAAGAGAAGCGGCAAACAGGACGACAGCGTCAGCGGCAACGTCAGCGTCAGCAACAGCAACAGCAACAGCAACGCGGGCGGCAAACAGGAAGGAAACGGACTCTCCACCTGCGGCAGCGGCATTGCCGCGGCGGCACCCACCAAGGCGCAGATCGCCGCCTTTGCCAAGGCACAGGGGCTGGATTGCGTCGATATCGACCGTTTTTTCCGCCACTACACCGAAAGGGGGTGGAAAAATCATGCGGGTCGGCCGCTCGCCTGGCAATTGCGCCTCGCCGAATGGGACAAGGAGGACCGCTCGAAGCGTGCCCCACCCTCCGACTCCCCGAATGGGAGTTTCGACGTGGATGATTTCTTCGAAGCCGCCGTGCGCCGCACCTACAACAACATAGATCTCATTTTCCCCCCGGAAAACGAATCGCCCCCCGCAGGCACGTGACGAGAGTTTCAAATTTGGGTTTGTTGGGGTGAAGGTATTGGGGCGCGGACGAAGGCAGGGCTCTGCCCTGCACCCGCCAGAGGGAACTTTTCGAGAAAAGTTCCCTCTGGACACCTTCAAAAGCTTTCACACTATGGGTATGGGGCGGGGTGTTTATCTCGCTGTTGACGGATATTGACTGAGCGGGGCGTTTACTGATCCGCTGACGGATACCTCCCTTGCATGGCTTGAGCGGGCAAACTTCGTAAACGTCAGGCAC
>JAFTMG010000093.1 GCA_017452525.1 Clostridia bacterium | reverse complement strand
TTCCTCCAGTTGATTTTTTTTAGGGATAACCACCTATATCATACCACAAAGTGATGGCATTGTCAATGTTTTTTCACAAAATGATCACCGATGAAAAAGCATCCCGAGCGAAGTCCGTTCGGGATGCTTACTTGTTTATCAGCTTATTACTGCTCGATCTGCTCCATGCTGAAGGACTCCAGCACATCGCCGACCTTCATATCGTTGAAGCGTTCCAGACCGATACCGCACTCATAGCCCTGAGCAACTTCCTTGGCGTCGTCCTTGAAGCGCTTGAGAGAGGAGATCTTATCCTCGAAGATAACGATACCGTCACGCAGAACGCGGATCTGAGATGCGCGGGTGACCTTACCGTCGGTGATATAGCTACCGGCGATCATGCCCACGTTGGGAACGTGGATCAGCTGACGGACCTCCGCATGGCCGTTGATGACCTCGCGGAACTTGGGCGCCAGCATACCCTTCATCGCGGCGGTGACCTCTTCGATACAGTCGTAAATGACGCGATAGGTGCGGATCTCCACGCCCTGACGCTCGGCGGAATCGCTTGCCGCCTTATCGGGACGGACGTTGAAGCCGACGATGATGGCGTTGGAAGCAGCGGCGAACATGACGTCTCCCTCGTTGATGGCACCTGCGGCGGAGTGGATGACGCTGACGCGGACCTCCTCGTTGGAGATCTTCTCCAGCGATGCCTTGACTGCCTCGGCGGAGCCGCCCACGTCTGCCTTGACGATGATGTTGAGCGTCTTGACGCCCTCGGAGATCTGCGCGAACAGATCGTTGAGGCTTGCACGGGCATTTGCCTTGAACTCTGCCTCCTTGGCGGTGTTGCGGCGCTGATCTGCCAGCTCACGGGCCATCTTTTCGTCCTCAACGGCATTGAACTCGTCGCCTGCCTCGGGAACCTCGGCAAGACCGGTGATCTCTACGGGAACGGAGGGACCTGCCACCTTCAGCGTTCTGCCGGTGTGGTCGGTCATAGCACGGACACGGCCGACTGCCGTACCCGCAATGACGATATCACCGGTATGGAGCGTACCGTTCTGTACCAGAACGGTGGCAACAGGACCGCGGCCGCGATCCAGCTTTGCCTCGATGATGATACCCTTGGCGCGGCGGTTGGGGTTCGCCTTCAGCTCCTTGACCTCGGCAACCAGCAGGACGTTCTCCAGCAGATCGTCCATACCCATACCCGTCAGCGCGGATACGGGACAGCAGATGACGTCACCGCCCCATTCCTCGGGAACCAGCTCGTACTTGGTCAGCTCCTGTTTGATGTTGTCGGGATTTGCGGTGGGCTTATCCATCTTATTGATGGCAACGATGATATCGATGCCTGCCGCCTTGGCGTGGTTGATCGCCTCAATGGTCTGAGGCATGATTCCGTCATCCGCCGCAACGACCAGAATGGCAATATCGGTCGCCTGCGCACCGCGGGCACGCATGGCGGTGAACGCCTCGTGACCGGGGGTATCCAGGAAGGTGATCTCCTTGCCCTTTACCTTGACACGGTATGCACCGATATGCTGAGTAATGCCGCCCGCCTCGCCGGCGGTGACGTGGGAATTACGGATATAGTCAAGCAGAGAGGTCTTACCGTGGTCAACGTGACCCATGACGCAGACGACGGGAGCGCGCTCGGAGAGTGCGTCCTCATTGTCCTCGGTCTCATCAAAGAGCTTCTCCTCAATGGTAACGACGACCTCCTTGGTGACCTCGGCACCCATCTCATCACCGATGAGGAAGGCGGTATCGAAGTCGATGGTCTGGTTAACAGTCGCCATGATGCCCATCAGCATCAGCTTCTTCACGACCTCACCCGCCGTGACCTTCAGACGGGATGCCAATTCGCCGACGGTGATCTCATCGGGAACGGTGATGTGAAGCGCCTGCTTGGTTGCGGGAGCCACCTGCTTCTTGCCGTGCTGCTGACCCTTCTTACCGGGACCGCCGTGCAGCGAGCCCTGTGCCTTCTTGACCTTCTGGTTGCCGCCGCGGGCATCGCGAACGGCATCGGGCACAAAGTTATCCAGACGCTCGTCGTATTTGGAAAGGTCGACAGTGGTGCCGCGGGTATCTACCACGCGGACCGCGCCTCTCTCCTTCTGCTGTGTTACGCCGCCCTTGGGGGTCTGCGCGCGAACGATGACCTGAGGCTGGAACTTCTCGCGAGGAGCGTTCTGCACTCTCTCGTCCTTATCGAAGTCCTTGCCGCCGCCAAAGCCGCGGTTGTTGCCCTGCTGGGGTCTCTGCGCGCCGCGGTTGTTCTGCTGCTGACCGTAAGGTGCGCCGCCCTGCGGTGCGGGGCGATTGCCGCCCTGCGGTGCTGCAAAGCGGTTGTTGGCACCGCCCTGCGGTGCGGGACGGTTGCCTTGAGGCGCGTTATTGCCATAGTTGTTCTGCTGGCGTGCGGGCGCGGTGTTGCCTCCCATAGGGCGGGACTGACCTGCGGGAGCGGCATTGCCCTGCGGCGCACGGTTGCCCTGCGGTACGTTATTCTGCGGACGCGCTGCCGGAGTGCCCTGGGTGCGGGACACGCCGTCTGCCGCGGCTACCTTCGTACCTGCGGGACGGTTGGAATGATAGGGGTCGCCCGTATATGCACCGGGCGTGCGGGTATAGGGATTGCCCGTATAAAGAGGGCGCGGCTGACCTGCGGGGCGCGCGGGTGCCGCCTCGGGTGCCTTTTCTGTCTTTGCCTCGGCCTTGGGCTCGGGCTTTGCCTCAGTTTTAGGCTCGGTCTTGACCTCGGGCTTTGCCTCCGCCTTGACCTCCGCCTTCACCTCGGGCTTCGTCTCCGTCTTGGGTTCAGCCTTCACCTCGGGCTTCTTTTCTGCCTTGGGCTCGGGCTTTACTTCTGCCTTCACCTCAGCCTTGGGCTCTGCCTTCTCCTCGGGCTTTGCTTCTGCCTTGGGCGCAGTCTTTGCCGCAGGACGGCTTTCGGGCTTTGCCTCGGCAGGCGCCTTTTCTTCCTTCATACGGGAGGGAATGTAGGTAACCCCGTCGAGATAATCTCCGATATTGTCCAGCTGATTGGCTTTGGTCAGAGAATCCAACAGAACGCCAAACTCCTCGGGAGAGAGCGCGGTCTGCGTTTTGACCTCCATGCCATGTTGTGCCAGGACCTCCTGCATATCCTTGCTCTTAATGCCGAAATCCTTTGCCAATTGGTTGACCTTGTATTGGGGGGTAAGTGCCATAGTTCCTCCTTGTCCCTGTGTCTCCCCGCGGGGAGACTCCTTTCCTTATGATGATCCGCCGAACATACACCCAACGGCAGACATTTTCTCTGTTGATTGATGCGACGGTACTCAGACGGTACCGTCCAGCTTTTTTTCGACCATTGCGGCAAGACCCGCATCGGTCACGGCAACGGCACCCAACTGCGTGGTCTTGCCGACAGCCGCGCCAAGCTCTCCGCCGCCGACGGGCAACCGGATCTGCTTGACCTGATAATAACGACAGCGATCGCTGATCCTCTTATGTGAGTTTTCCGAGGTATCGGACGCCTCCAGCACCAGGATCGGTCTTCCCTGACCGCCGTGCTTCATGGCATCGCATATCATGGGGATACCGCAGATCAGCTTGCCCGCGCGGGCGCACAGACCGATGGCTCCCAGAAATTCCGGTCTCTCAGACATGCTCGCTCAGCTCGCTTTCCATTTTGTCGTAGACCTCGTCGGGAATGTCGCAATCCAGGTTTTTGTCGATGCGGCGGCTCTTGCGCGCCCGTCTCAGACATTCCACATTGCGGCAGATATACGCGCCGCGACCCGATTTTTTACCGGTCAGGTCCAATGAGATCGTTCCATCCGCGCCGCGGACCACGCGCATCAGCTCGATCTTGGGCTTATGCTCGTTACAGCCGAGGCACTGTCGCTGGGGGATCTTACGTATCTTTTGCGGTTGCGCCATAGCTTACTCCGCCTTGATATCGATCTTGCACTTGGTCAGGCGTGCCGCCAAGCGGGCGTTCTGACCGTCCTTACCGATGGCAAGAGACAGCTGATCGGGGGATACCAGCACGCGATAGGAGCGCTCGTCAACGTTCGAGACCTCCAGTGCCGTAGCGGGTGCCAGAGCGGCGGCGATATACTCCTCGGGAGACTCGCTGTACTTGATGACGTCGACCTTCTCGCCGTTCAGCTCGCTCAGAATGTTGTTGATACGCATACCGTGCGCGCCGATACATGCACCCACGGGATCTACGTCGGGATCACGGGACATGACGGCGATCTTGGTGCGGGAGCCTGCCTCGCGGGAAACACCCATGACCATGACGACACCGTCTGCGATCTCGGGGATCTCCAGCTCGAACATGCGGCGGACCAGACCGGGATGAATACGGGACAGGGTGACCAGCGGACCGCGGCTCTCGCGGTTGACCTCGGTGACAAAGACCTTGATACGGTCATCCACGTGAAGGATCTCACCGGGGATCTGCTCCTCACGGCGAAGCGTTGCAAAGCCTGTGCCGGTATCGACCACCACGTTGCCGGTGTCAGGATCGAACTTGCTGACGGTGGCGGTGATGATCTCCTCTTTCTGATTTTCATATGCTTCCTGCATCGCGCGGCGCTCGCCCTCGCGGATGCCCTGAATGATGACCGACTTGGCAGCGCCTGCGCTCAGTCGGCGGAAGTTCTTGGTCTTGACCTCAAATTCAATGACCTTGCCCAGATCATGTCGCTTGCTGATCGCCTTGGCTTCCTCCAGAGAGATCTCCGCCTCGGGGTTCTCTACCGTTTCCACCACCAGCTTCTGCTGATATACGCGAACGTCTTTCTTCTCGGGATCGATCAGTACACGCACGTTGGCGCCGTTTCCGTATTCCTTCTTAAAAGCGGAGACCAGAGCCAATTCGATCTTCTCAAGCAGGTATTCCTTCGGAATGCCCTTTTCTTTTTCCAACAGATCCAGTGCCGCAAAAAACTCTTGGTTCATTTTCCTTCAAAAATCCTTTCAGATATATTTGTCAATCATCAAAATGGAACACCGTTGTGATCTTGGCGATGGCGGAACGGGCAAACAGCATGGTCTCGCCATTGACCTCCAGCACCACGGCACCGTCCTCGCCAAAGCCGCCCAGAATACCGACGAAGACCTTACTGCCGTCGATGGGGGCAAAGAGACGAAGCTCCACCTCCCAGCCCTCACAGGCAAGGATGTGGTCATCGGTGCGCAATTCGCGCTCCACACCGGGAGAACTGACTTCCAGATAGTAGGCGACCTCAATGGGATCTGCCTCGTCGAGCACGGGGTCGATGGCGCGATGCATCTTCTCGCAGTCATCGATGGTAATGCCCTCCTCTGCCTCGGTATCGATGGTCAGGCGCAGGATCTGACGGGCACCCTCCTTGACGTATTCCACGTCCCAGAGGAAATAACCGAGGGACTCTGCAATGGGCTCAGCCAACGCGCGGACCGTTTCCGCAATATTTCCGGAGCTTTTTTTCATCATAAAAGCGGAATTCTCCTTACATAAAATTAAGAGTGAACTTTCGTCCACTCCCATCCTCATTCTATACCATATGTATTATAACACCTTTTGCCCCCAAATGCAATAGTTTTTTGAAAATTTTTCTTCTTTTTTTCACAAAAAGCACACAAAAGCCCCCGCGGCACTCGCCGCGGGGGCTCAGAACATCAGATAGGGTCATGGGATCACACAGCCACCGCTTTGGGCATGTCTGCCTCCCTCATCACGTCACGATCCTGCCCGACTCCATTCGGATCACGATATCGGATTCATCCGCAATTTGCGGATCATGGGTAACAATGATCACGCAATAGCCCTCCTCATGTGCAAGTCTCTGAAAGGTCTTCATAACAAGATCGCCGTTTTCACTGTCGAGGTTTCCCGTCGGCTCATCGGCAAGGATGATCCGTTGACCGCCGGCAAGTGCCCGTGCGATGGCAACGCGCTGTTGCTCGCCGCCCGAGAGCATGGCGGGCAAACGCCCCAGATAGCTTCCGTCAAGTCCTACCGAGAGAAGCTTCTCCTTGGCGATGGATACCGCATCCTTTTTGGGCTTTTTTTGCAACTCCATCGGATAAAGCACATTTTCCAGCACCGTCAAAAGCGGGAAAAGATTATAATTCTGATAGATCACCGCAATATCATCACGTCGGTAGTGGTTTCGGTTCATCCGATAGGTGGAAGTCCCTCGGTAATACACCTCTCCCATGGAGGGCAGGTTCAAACCCGCCAACGTAGAGATCAGTGTAGTCTTGCCGCATCCGCTTTTGCCGACGATGGCATAGACCTTCCCCGCCTCAAATTCATAGCTGACATCCCGCACCGCCCACACGGTCTGATGGCGGGTCTTATAGGCAAAGGTGACACGGTCTGCCACCAACAGCTTTTCCCGGTCGATCATTTGTTCCATATTATGTTATCTCCCTTTCGCAGTTACTCTTTTCCCTTCAGGATCTTCATGATATCCCCCGAAGTGACTGCCGTGACCGAACCCACACCGCCGATCAGACAGCCGCCAAGGAGGATGCCGACCACACGGACAGCCTCACCGCCGACCGACACCTTTGCCGCCGCGGCGGCAAATAGGGCAACCAGGGCACCGATGGCAAAGCAAATTGCCACCTCGCACAGCACCTGGCCGTACAGCAAAACGCTACTGCAACCCATGGAGTACATGACGGCAAGCTCGGTACGACGGCGACGGATCAGCAAAAAGATGACAAGAAAACAGACGCACAGCGCAAGCACCCACAGCACCGTCCGAAAGAGAACAAACAGGGCAATACTCCGCTCCAGCACCATAACGGTGTCGACAAAGGAGGCATCGTCCATCCAGAGCCCGAAGCGGGATGAGCCTTGGTTGATGGGATCGGCGGCGATAAAGTATTCGCCAAGCGCCATCTTGGTTTCGTTGAGCTTGCGGTTGTCGGCTACACAAAAGGACAGCGCACTCGGCGTGACCTTGTTGACACTCCCCTCCAACAGCTTTCGCCCCGCATCCAGGGATAGGTAGATCGCCGACGTATCGGAGGAATATGCCCCGATCACACGAACGACAATACTGCGCTCACCGCGGGGCGGCAAGGACAGAGTCAGCGAGCCGTCTGCCGCTATGTAAGGCATCAGATTCTCGGAGATGATCGCCACCGCATCCTCACCGACGAGATCCGCATCGCCGTATCCGTCAAGATAGGTGATGGGAGTTTCCGCAAACAGCGGGACGGCATCGGGAGTATTGAGCAGGTGCAACGGGATCCGCTCCTCACCAAGCAACAGGAACGAGGCGGTAGCATGGCAGACCAGCCCCTTGACATGATCATAAAGCGCCCCGCCCTCGCGAAAGAGGCTCAGATATTCGGCGGGGATCGAGAGACCGTTTCGGGTACTGCCCGTGGCATCGGTCACCACACAGGCGATCTCGGTATTTTGGTATACGCCGTCAAGCTCCGCCTGCCGCTGTGCGATCGTGCTGTGGATCGCAAGGAGCAGGACCAGACACAAAAAGACGGTCGCGGCAAGAGACAGCGCCTCCCACAGGCGGGAGCGGAGGGAGCGCAGAATGTATTTGAGTATCATATTGCTTCCTCCTTATTTGCGATAATGCGCCGGGCGCAAATACAGCCACGCGGCGGACAGAATGAGCAATACTGCCGCAGCACCAAGCTGCAAAGCGCAGATGCGGATCAGCGTCTCGGGAGATTGCTGCATAAATTCAAACACACGGTTCAGGATCTCCGCGCTTTCGCTCTTGGAGCCGAAGGCAGTGTAAAAGACGGTAAAGTCAGAGTCCATCAGCGTTTTCAGCACGGTGTTATACAGCAACACACTTGCCCCACCGCCGAGCGCGGAGGAGACG
>JAFTMG010000016.1 GCA_017452525.1 Clostridia bacterium | reverse complement strand
CACGGCGAGAGCAAGATAAACACCCCGCCCCATACCCCTATTTGAAGATTTTCGGAGGGTCAAGGGAACCCTTCAAAAAAGGGTTCCCTTGTGGGTGCAGGGCAAAGCCCTGCCTTCGTCCGCGCCACGATACCTCCACCCCTCCAAACCCAAATTTGAAGTTTCTGCTGAGTCTCACCCACCGAAGAGGGCTCGGATGAGCATACAAAGCCCCGTTCCCAACAGCGTCGGCAGGACGACGGCGACCGCCGTCCATCGCCACGAGCCCGTTTCCTTGCGGATGGTGAGGCAGGTGGTGGAGCAGGGAAAGTGCATCAGGGTAAAGACGAGAAAGCAGACCGCCGTGAGGGGTGTCCAGCCGTTTTCCACCAGCAGAAGGCGGAGCGCGTCAAGGCTTTCGTAGGAGATCGGCGCGCCGAGGGAGCCGTAGATCATCAGCATGATGGGGATGACGATCTCCGCGGCGGGAAAGCCGAAGAGAAAGGCAACGAGAATGACCCCGTCCAGCCCCATCAGCCGTCCCAGCGGGTCGAGTAGCTCGGCGCCATGTTGCAGAAGGCTCGCGCCGCCGAGGCGGAGATTGGCGCAGAGCCAGAGCAGCAGCCCCGCGGGAGCAGCTACCGCCGCGGCACGTCCGAGGACAAAGAGGGTGCGGTCAAAGAGAGAGCGGACGATCACCTTGCCGATCTGCGGGCGGCGGTAGGGCGGCAGCTCAAGGGTGAAGGCGGAGGGAACGCCCCGCAGGAGGGTGCGGGAGAGCAGCCACGAGCAGAAGAAGGTCGCCCCGAAGCCCAAGAGGATAAACGCCGCCAGCAGCAGTGCCGCGAGAAAGGATCGGGCACTGCCCCCCTTCGCCGCGAGAAAGACGGTGATGACGGCGATCATCATGGGTAGCCGCCCGTTGCAGGGTGTGAATACGTTGGTCAGCACAGCGATCAGCCGCTCCCGCGGGGAGTCGATGATGCGACAGCCCGTTACCCCCGCCGCGTTACAGCCAAAGCCCATGCAAACGGTCATTGCCTGCTTGCCGCAGGCGTGGCACCGCCGGAAGCACCGATCCAGATTGAAGGCAACGCGAGGCAGATATCCCGCGTCCTCCAACAGCGTGAAGAGAGGAAAGAAGATCGCCATGGGCGGGAGCATGACGGAGACGACCCAGGCAAGCACCCGCCACGCTCCCTCGGTCAGCATGCGGCAGAGCGGGTCGGGGAGTCCCAACCGAGTCAGCGCGGCGGCGATGGGCTGTTCCAGCCCCAAAAGAAGGGAGGAGAGCCAGCGTGACGGCACGTTTGCCGCCGACACCGTCAGCCAGAAGAGAAAGAGAAGCAGGCAGAACATGATGGGAAAGCCGAGGAGACGCCCGGTAAAAACGCGGTCCAGCCTGCGGTCAAGGGCGGAGTGTGCCGAGAGGGCGGCACCTTCCTCCCGGGAGGAGACCGTCTCGCGGCAGATGCGCTCCGCCGTGTGGCGCAGTGCTTGCGCAATGTCGTCCCGCACGCAACGTCCTTCCCGCAGAAATTCCTCGGTCAGCGCGGCGAGCGCCACCTCCAGCTCCGCCCGTCTGCCGTGCGAAAGGTGCATGCGGGAAAAGAGGACGTCCCGCCAGCTCTCCTCCCCCTCCAACAGTCTCAGCGCCGCAAAGCGAGCGGGGAGTCGGGGCGGAAGCCCTTCGGTCAGGTATGGGAGCAGTGCCGCTACCGCTTCCTCCAGGTAGGCGGGGTAGGTGAGAACGGGGGTGTCCCGTGCCGTCGCGCGGGCGGATTGGTCCATCACGCCGAAGAGGGCATGTGTTTCCTTGCGGGCGCGGGCGGAAAGGGCGACCGCAGGGATGCCGAGCGCGGCGGTGAGTGCCTCTGCGTGAACGTCCAGCCGCCGCCGCCCCGCTTCGTTGGCAAAATTGAGACATACCCCCACGTGCGGCGTGATCTCCAGGATCTGCAAGAGCAGCGTGAGATTCCGTGAAAGAGCGGTCAGGTCGCAGACGACCAGCACCGCGTCGGCAGGACCCGCCTCCCCGTCGCCGAAGCAGAGATGGTCCCGCGTCACCGCCTCCTCGGCAGACCGCGCCAGAAGCGAATAGGTGCCGGGAAGATCGGTCAGTTCGTAAACGTTACCGCCACTCTGACAGCTTCCCCGCGCCAGAGCAACCGTTTTCCCCGCCCAGTTTCCCGTGTGCTGATGCATGCCCGTCAGCGCGTTGAAGACGGTGCTTTTCCCCACGTTGGGATTCCCCGCCAGGGCGACACGGTATGTACTTGTGTGCTGTTTTTGCATCATAAACTCCTTTGAACAGTGGTTTTCTGCTATGAGAATATGAACAAAGTGTGCCGCCTGTTCTAAAAAAATTCACATTTTCTGTCAATTTTTTTGAAATAAATGGTTGACTTCTTTTTTTGGGTATGTTATCATATAAATTACAGAGGGATATGTGTATCTTTTAACATATATACCATAACCGATGAATTCTTTGGAAAGAAAAGGAGGGACATTTATGAAAATGAGCCCGAAGAAAAAATTCTTTTTGATGTCAGCCGTGTCCCTGGCGGGTCTGGTCGGTTTCATCGTTCTGATGTGCAACGCCAACAAGATCCTTACTGCGGCACAGGGTCTGGCAGGCTTTTGGCTTGGTCTGATCGCAGTCGTTGCACTGTTTGAGGTCATGCTGTTCTTCTCGGTCAGCACGGCGATGACGGCATTTGCCACCGTAGTCAAGGAGCTTGCCCCCGAGCCCGAGCCCGAGCCGGAACCCGAACCGGAACCCGATCCCGAGCCGGAACCCGATCCCGAACCGGAACCGGAGCCTGAGCCCGAACCCGAACCGGAGCCCGAGCCCACGCCCGAGGATGACCGTGCCCGCATGGCAGCCATCCTTGCCGCCGCTGAGTCGGACGATGAGGACGACGATGACGATGAGGACGAGAACGAGGAAGACGATAAGACAGAGTCCGAAGAGGTGACCGATGTCGCCACCGGTCTGAAGATCGTGGTCCGCTATCGCCGCAGCTTCCTGTCCCGCCTGATCCAGTCTCAGGATAAGCTTCAGGATTATTACACCGGTCTGAAGAACGTTCTGCTCTCCTTCGAGGGCGTGAAGTCCCGCGTCAGCTGGAACTACGATTCCTTCAACCGCGGCCGCAAGCAGCTTGCCAAGATGAACATCCGCGGCAAGTCGCTGATGCTGTATCTGGCACTGGATCCCAAGGAATTTGAGAATACCAAGTATTTCTTTACCGACGTTTCCGATAAGCTGAAGTTCGCCAAGGTCCCCATGCGGATCAAGATCCGCAGCGGTCGCGGCTTCAAGCACGGCGTGGAGCTGATCGAGGAAATGATGAGCCGCCTCGGCATCGTTCGCCAGGAGGTATATCATCCCGAGGATTTCCATATGCCGTATGAGACCACGCAGCAGCTGATCGATCGCGGTCTGATCAAGGTCGTCAACCCCGGTGACGATGAGAAGGAAGACGCCGCGTTCGTGATGGAAAACATCTCCGAGTTCATTCGTGACGACGTGACCGTTGACGAGGCAGACGCCCTCTTCACCGACGACGTGGCGAAGGCTGCCACCAAGCACGTGGTCAGAGAGCATGAAGGCACCAAGAAGACCTTCATCAATCTGGATACCATCTGTGAGAACTTCGAGGACGGCGCGGTGGTCAACCTTGCCGCTCTGAAGGAAAAGAAGCTGGTTCCCGCAGATATCGGTCGCATCAAGATCCTTGCCCGCGGTCACATGACCAAGCAGATGACGATCGAAGCCGATGACTTCTCGGTCCAGGCGATCAAGATGATCGTGTTGACCGGCGGTGAAGTCGTTGAGATCGACTGATCGGAAAAATCAAGAGCCGACTCGTTTTGAGTCGGCTCTTTTCATATTATTTGTTGGTTGCCGTCAGCGCGGCGATGTCGTCGCCGGTCAGCTTTCTCGGCAGATCGTAGGACTCAAAATCCCAGATGCAAAGGGTACCGTATGCCGGTTCCTCATATTGAATGTCGCCCACGTAGTAGATATCCACGAAGACGGCGAGGGTGGTCTCGTCCACGGCAATGCCGTTGAAAACGGCTTTGCGGTAATTGTACAGCGCGCGCTCACCGCTGATCTCCAGGTCGGGGTGATAGCGCTCCAGCGTATAGCAGCCCTCCTCGTTGTAGTCCTCCTTGATATCGGGGGTCAGATCCTTTTTGACCACGATGGAGAGATCGTAAAGATGCTCGCCGCGGTCGGGGAGGGAGGTCAGTCCGTAGTCCTCGGTCAGCGCCTTGATGGTGCTGTTGTTGTAGCGGAAGAGGATCTGGACCTGCTCGGCTTGGGGAATGAACATCGCCTGACGGATGAAGAAGTAGCCGTTGTTGCGTTCGGCACGGGTGTAGGTGCCCTGCTCCTGCGTGAACAGCTCCAGGTCCTCTCCGTAGGTTTCAAAGGCGTCGGCAAGCGCCTTGTCGGCGATCAGCACCTTCATTTCCTTGGGGTCGCTGTTGTGGGTCACCATGCGCCAGCCCAGAAAGACCACGATGCAGGCGACCAGCGTAAAGAAGAGAAAGCGGATTAGCCACAGGATGACCTTCCACGGGGTGATTCTTCCAAACATATCGGTCTCCTCGCTTACTTCGCTTCTGCCGCGATCTCGCGCAGGCGCATCATCACGTCGTTGCCGCCCCGTCCGAAATAGTCGTGGAGAAGCTCGTATTCCGCATACAGCTTGTCGTATACGGCAGACGCCTCGGGATCGGGATGGTAGACCAGGTCGCTCAGGCTGTTCATGGCGTCGGCGGCTTCCTGCAGCGTAGCGTAGCCGCCCGCCTCCTTGCCTGCCACGGCGGCGGCGTAGATGGCGCCGGCGAGGGCGGGGATCTGGGTGGAGCCGGCAATGCGGATATCCATCTTCAGCACGTCGGCATAGAGCTGCATGGTGAAGGGATCCTTGCGGGCAATGCCGCCGCCCGCCACGAAGGTGTTGACGTTGACGCCGTATTCACGGTAATTCTCAATGATCTTGCGGGTGCCGAAGGCGGTCGCCTCGATCAGAGCCCGCATCATATCCTCGGGCTTGGTGCGCAGGGTCATGCCGATGAAGGCGCCCGAAAGGTTGGCGTTGACGAGAATGTTGCGGTTGCCGTTGAACCAGTTCAGCGCGATCAGCCCGTGCGCGCCGGGTGCCTGACGGCTCGCCTTCTCGATCAGCAGCTTGATGGGAGCCAGCCCTCTTTCCTCCGATTCCTTGAGATATTCGGCGGTCATCAGATTTTGGGCAGCCCATGCGAAGTGGTCGCCAAAGCAGCAGAGACCCGCCTCGTAGCCGTAGAAGCCGGGCACCAGACCGTCGCGAACGACACCGCAGATGCCGGGCACCTTGCGGTATTCGCGGTCGATCAGCATAAAGCAGCCGGAGGTGCCGAGGATGCCGAACATGTCACCGTTGTTGCATTGCGCCAGCGCGGGGGATGCCACGTGCGCGTCGGGCATGGCGGTGGCAACGGCGGTTCCCTCACAAAGTCCCCAGCGCTTTGCCGCGGCGGCACTGACGCTGCTGGCGCGGTCGCCGATATAGACCATGTCGCCTGCCAGCTTGGTGTCAGCCACGTCCCGCAGCAGGGGATTGAGGGCGGCGAGAAAATCGGGGGAGGGATAGCCGCTGTCAAGTCGGTATTCCGTCTTGTAGGCGGCGAAGAGATAGCCGCGGGTCAGCTTGCCCGTGAGCTGCCAATTGAGCCAGTCGCCTGCCTCCACCACGTAGTCGCAGGCGTGGTAGACCTCGGGCGCCTCCTCAAGGAGCTCCAGAAGCTTGGCAAACATCCATTCGCTGGAGACCTTACCGCCGAAATCGTCCAGAAAAGCCTCACCGCGCGCCTTAGCCAGCTCGTTGAAGCGGTCGGCATAGGGCTGAGCGGCGTGGTGCTTCCAGAGCTTGACGTAGGCGTGTTTGTTGCCCGAGAATTGCTCGGTGAAGCAGAGCGGCGTGCCGTCGGCGTAGACGGGGAAGCAGGTGCAGCAGGTGAAGTCCACACCGAGACCGATGACGTCCTCGGGGGCAACACCGGATTGACGGATGACGGCGGGGATAACGCGGTCCAGCACCGCGAGATAGTCGTTCGGATCCTGCAGCGCGTAGTTGGCGGGGAGTTTTTCGCCCGTAGCCGCCAGCACCTCATCCATCACGGCGTGGGGATAGTCCATCACGCAGTCGGCGATCTCGCGCCCATTTTGCACGTCCACCAAAACGGCGCGGCCGGAAAGCGTGCCGAAATCAATACCGATCGTATATTTTGACATAGAGAGCATCTCCTTTGCGGGTATATTCCCTTTTATTATACAACCTGTCGGGGCGTTTGTCAAATAAAATCTGTATTTTGAGAAGAGATACTTGCATCCCGCGCCGCGGCTTGCTATAATAGGGTCAGAGAGAAAAAGGAGATGATGCCATGCCCATGCGTGAATATACCTGCGCCCCGCCCCCTCGGTCGCGGCGCGCCTATCTGAGCGTGCTCGGTTGCGTCCTGTTCGCCGTTGCTCTTTGGACGGTGCCGGGGCTGTTTTCACTCTCTCACCGACCGCTCTGGCTGTGCGCATCCCTCTTCGCGCTGACCGCCGCCCTGCTGATCACCACCCGATATCTGGTCCGCCGCTACGTCTACCGTCTGATCGCGCGGGAGGACGGCGGCTTTGATTTCGTGGTGCTGGAGATCAGCGGAAAGAGAACGGTCTGCGTCTGCCGCGTCAGCACCGACAGCTTTCGTACCATCACGCGGGAGGAAAAGGGAAAACGGGTCCGCCCGACCTATGATTGGAGCACCGATCTCGGCGCGCGAGGCTACCTGCTGACCTTGACAGACGGCGAGGGACGCTTTTTCGAGGAGTGCGAGGAGATCACCGTCCGCTTCTCGCCCGACCGCGAGATGGCAGCCATGATCGAATACAGCCTGCGGCCGATGATATAAACGTCCGAAAAAATGTTTTTGCGGGAATAATCCGCTCCGTTTTGCGGCAAACTAACAGCAGTTTCCAAAACCGTATCAAGGAGGGAAAGAGTATGAACCGTTGGATCCCCGGATGGGTACTGCTGGCAGGCGCTCTCGCCTGCGGTGTGTGCGGCATCGCCACGGCGGCGCACAATCGCCGCGCGGGCAAAATGCGCCGCTTGATGCGCCGCGCGGGCAAAATGATGTCAGAGCTGTCCTCTGCCATGCTGCATCTCTTTTCATAACGAACACCCCCGACAGACGGTAGGTCTGTCGGGGGACGTTCGTTATGGGGCAGGGATCAATAGTTGTTCGCCTTGATCTGGAAATAATCCTTGGGGTGCTTGCAGATGGGGCAGAGCTCGGGAGCCTTCTTGCCGATGACGATATGACCGCAGTTGGAGCACTGCCAGATCATTTCCTCCTCGCGGGAGAAGACGATGCCGCCCTCAATGTTGGCGAGCAGCTTGCGGTATCTTTCCTCATGCTCCTTCTCGATCTTTGCAACACCGCGGAAGAGCGCGGCGATCTCGTTGAAGCCTTCCTCGGCGGCTTCCTTGGCCATGCGGTCGTACATGTCGGTCCACTCGTAGTTTTCGCCGTCGGCGGCGTCTGCGAGATTGACCTCGGTGGAGGGAACCGCGCCGTCATGGAGCAGCTTGAACCAGATCTTGGCGTGCTCCTTTTCGTTGTTGGCGGTCTCCTCAAAGAGTGCGGCGATCTGAACATATCCGTCCTTCTTTGCCTTGGAGGCATAGTAGGAGTATTTGTTGCGTGCCTGGGATTCGCCTGCGAAGGCCTCCATCAGGTTTTTTTCGGTTTTGGTGCCTTTGATTGGTTTCATGTGTTTTTCTCCTTTTTATGTGTTTTTTATTTGATATCGTCTTCATCGAAGATGTCACCGCATTCGGGACAGAACTTGGGCGGATTCTTGGGGTCCTTGGGCTCCCAGCCGCATTTGTCGCAGCGGTAGAGGGGCGCGCCGGCGGGTTTTTTCGCGCCGCATTCGGCACAGAATTTGCCCTTGTTCTTCGCGCCGCACGCACAGGTCCAGAAGCCGCTGTCAGCAGGCTTGGGGGTGCCGCACTCGGCGCAGAATTTTCCGCTGTTGACCTTGCCGCAGCTCGGGCAGGTCCATCCCGCGGGAGCCTCGGGCTTCTTGGCACCGCAGTTGGCGCAGAATTTACCGCTGTTCCGGGTTCCGCAGGCGCACTCCCAGCCGTTTTCCTCGGCGGGCGCCTGTGCCGCGCGGGCGGCTTGCTGCTGCTGATCCATGGCGAAGAAGTTCTGGGCGTTGGCGCCGCCGTTTGCCTGCATTGCCATGTTCATGCCCATAAAGCCCATCATGGCGCCGCCCTCGTTGGCGGCGGCCGCCTTCATGGCGTCTGCCTGGGCGCTGACGAGCGTAGCGCCTGCCATGCCGGGATTGCGCATGACGGCGGTGCGCTGGAGATCCTTGATCATCTGCTCGTCCTCGGGAGAGGCGGTGACGGAGTTGACACCGAAGGAGGCGATGCACAGTCCTCGGTTCTCGCGCCACTTGGCGGAGAGCACCTCGTTGAGCGCCTCGGCGATCTCGGCGGTGTGACCGGGCAGGGCGCTGTAGCGGATGCCCATTTCCGAAATGCGGGCGAAGGCGGGCTGGAGTGCGGTCAGAAGCTCGGTCTTGAGCATGCTGTCGATCTCGGCGCGGTTGTAGGTGTCGGCGACGTTGCCGCAGACGTTGGTATAGAACAGCAGGGGATTTTCAATGCGGTAGGAGTATTCGCCGTTACAGCGGATGGAGATATCCACGTCGAGCCCGATGTTGCGGTCCACCACGCGGAAGGGGACGGGAGAAGCCGTTCCGTATTTGTTGCCGATGATCTCCTTGAGGTTGAAGAAGTAGACGCGCTGGTCCTTGCCGGTGTCACCGCCGAAGGTGAAGCGGCGTCCGATGGTGGCGAAGGTCGCCTTGATGCTCTCGCCCAGCTTACCGGCGAAGAGGCTGGGCTCGGTGGAGGAGTCCCAGCGGAACTCGCCCGCCTCGGCACAGACCTCCACGATCTTGCCCTGCTCGACGATGATCATACACTGCCCCTCGTTGACGGCGATCATCGAGCCGTTTGAGATGATATTGTCCGATCCCCGACGGTTGGAGGAGCGGCGCTCGGTGCGCTTCTGACCCTTGGCGACGAGCACGTCGGCGTCAAGAGAGTCGCAGTAAAAATATTCCTTCCACTGATCAGCGAGCGTGGAGTTTAAAGAGGCGAGGCCTGCACGGATAAGTCCCATGATGATAGTTCCTTTCTTTGTTTAGAATTTTCCGCCACCGCCGCCGCGGGAGCCGCCGGAGCGACTGCCGCCACCGCTTGCGCTGTTGTTCGACTGAACGCGCACGCGGGTGCGGGTACGGTAGAGATAAAGATCCTGCTTGCGCGTCAGGTGGAAACTGCCGGAGCGGACGTAGTCCATGGCGTATTTCTGCGCGCGGGCGGTCTTCATGCCGCGTTTCATGATAAAGGTGGTCACAAAGCCGACGATGACGCCGATGAGGGCGAAGATGCCGACCGTCTGCCAGCGCTCGGCGGCAGAGGGAACGTCGTCAAAGCCGATGTAGACGAAATCGTCGTTGTATGCGGGGTTGGATGCGCCGGGCGCGGAGAGCGGCTTGGCAACGATGGCTGCCGCCGTATCGAGAAAGGTGCCGAACGCCAGGTAATAGTTGCCGTCCGAGAGGTGGGGCACCACCTTGTTCTCCAGCGCGGAGAGCCCACCCGCCTGCGCCAGCTTTTCGGTAGGGGCGCCGTTGGTCAGAAAGTAGTAGTCGCGGGAGTCCATGGCGATCAGCATCAGCACGCCGTCGCGGTCGGCGCCGTAGCCGCAGTTGTTGCCGTCATAAAAATCGTTGGCAAACGCCTTGGGCGTTTTGCCTCCCAGAGAGTCGACGGTCACGATGACGAAATCCGTCTGATACTGTGCCGTCAGCTCGCGGACGCGGGCGGAGAGCTCGGAGAGCTGGTCTGCCGTGAGCAGCTCCGCGTGGTCGGTGACCTCCCATGCGGGTTCCTCGGCGGCGAGGGGAAGCGCGAGGAGAGCGCTGAGGAGCGCGCTGAGGAGCACGGCGGCGAGCAGAAGCACCGCCATACGGGGGAGAATGCGGGCATAAGTATACTTCATATCTGCCACCTCCTTACATCAGCAGCGCCGAGATGACGCCGATGAGGGTGACCGCGGCGGTGATGCCGCCCGTCCAGAGCCAATATTTCAGCCGATCCACCGGCAGCTCACCTACGAATTTTCCCGTCTGCCCGTTCATGGCGAAGGTATAGGTCTTGCCGCGGTAGACGGTGTTCAGCATCCATACGGGCATCAGCGCGTAATGTATCTTGCTGTCGGAGAGCTTGATCGAGCGGTGGCGGGGCGTGACCGAGCTGTAGCCCACCACGGTGCTGTCAAAGGTCCGCTGTGTACTGTCCTTGATGCGCTCGGTGGCGCGGGGCGAGGCGGACGTGCTGTCCACATCGTATTTGTCGGCAAGATAGCCGGAGAGGTAGGCGGTGGCAAAATCGACCGCCTCACCGTAATCGTAGGGCTCGATCGCCTCCATATAGGCATCGTCCATCTTCTTCGAGCCGTCTACGGGAACGCGGTCAAAGCCGATCTCACCGCTGCGGCGCACCAGAAAATGAGAGGTCTCGGTGATCCGATAGTCGCCCTGCCGCCAGGAGCGGACGCGGGTGGCACGGTAGGTCATATCGGCGTCGGCGTCGGCGTCAAAGAGCCAGAAGGGCACGTAGATGCCCGTGATGCTCTCAATGCGGTGGTCGTCGAGGAAGAATTTGGGGAGAAGGGGCTTGCGGCGGCAGAACTGCTTGAGAGCGGCGATCGCCTGCTCCTTTTCCACCTTGAAGGGAATGACCATGTCCGGCTTGAGCACGCCCGAGAGGCGACCTGCCAGCACGGTGGCGTTGCCGCAATAGGGGCAGACGGTGGCGGCGGTGTTTTCATCGGCGACCAGCTCGGCACCGCAGGAGCGGCAGGCGAAGATGGCTTTGCCCTCCTCCTCCCATTCGCCGTTTTCGCAGGCGTTCCATTCGGGCTCCTTTTGACTTTCCTCGTCAGATTCCCGCTTCAGTGCATCGTCGAATTCCTTCAGGGTATCTACGTCAAAATCGCTGTCGCAGTAAGCGCAGTGCATCTTACCGCTCGACGCGTTGAATTCCAGTGTGGCGTCACAGTTCGGACACTTGTATCCGATCATTTGTTCATCCATACAGCGCGGTCTCCTTTCGCCGTTTTATTCATTATAGCATACTTATGCGCAAAGCGCAAGAAAAATTTTTTGCAATGTATGACGGCGGTGTAAGGCAGGGAATGATAATACAAACAAGATATGAGAGGATGGTTACCCATATGAAACGAAAGAGAAGAACGATCTCCCTTTTGCTGGCGGCGGTCCTGGCGCTGCAATGTCTGATGCTGAGCGGATGCGCCGTCGGGCGGGACGCGGACGTGCACGTTTTTTACTATAATTACAGTGACACCTACGTGACAAGCGTGCGCGCCGCGCTGGACGCTCATCTGGAGAGCAACGGCATCTCCTATCAGAACTACGACGGCAACAACAACCAGACCACCCAGACCGAGCAGGTCAAGACCGCCATCACCAAGGGCGCGCGGGTGATCCTGGTCAACCTGATCAACACCGGCTCGGCAGACGCGGCAAACACTGTGGTCGCCGCCGCCAAGGGGGCGGGGATCCCCGTGATCTTCTTCAACCGCGAGGTGCCTGATGACGTGGTGAAGAGCTATGAGAAGTGCGCCTACGTGGGGACGGATGCCGCCGAGGCGGGACATTTGCAGGGAGAGATGATCGGGGAATACCTGATGGAAAATTTTGAGCGTGCCGATCTCAACGGCGACGGTAAGATCTCCTATATTCTCTTCAAGGGCGAGGAGGGGAACAATGAGGCGATCTTCCGCACACGTTATGCGGTGGAGGATGCCAACCGCATTCTGGTGGAGGCAGGCAAGCCGCCCCTGAGCTTTTACGATGCCGCCAACGCCTCGGGCTATCTGGTGGATCAGTCGGGGGCGTGGAGTGCCACGGCGGCAAATCAGTATATGACCACGGCGCTGGCATCCCACAACGATGCCAACGGCAATATGATCGAGCTGGTGATCTGCAACAACGACGGCATGGCGGAGGGCGCGATCACGGCGCTGAATACCGTGGGCTATAACACGGGCGGCGAAAAGCGCATTCCCGTCTTCGGGGTGGATGCCACCGACGCGGCGCGCAATCTGATCGGCGGCGGGAAGATGGCAGGCACCATCAAGCAGGATGCGCAGGGCATGGCGCAGGTGCTGGCGGCACTTTCCGAAAACGCCGTGGGCGGGAAGGGGCTGCTGGACGGCACGGATGCCTACCATAAGGATGAGGACGTTGCCAAGATCCGTATTCCGTACGAGAAATATCTGGGATGAGGTGAGCGCGCGGTGGAGAAGCAAGCGGGGGCAGAGGACCTTCTGCTGGAAATGCGGGATATCTGCAAATTTTTTCCCGGTGTGCGAGCGCTGGATCACGTGGATTTCCGCCTGCGGCGGGGGAGCGTTCACGCGCTGATGGGAGAGAACGGCGCGGGAAAATCCACGCTGATGAAATGTCTCTTCGGTATGTACGGGCGGGATAGCGGCGAGGTGCTTCTGGAGGGAGAGCCGGTGCATTTCAAAAATCCCGTGGATGCCCTTCATCACGGTGTGGCGATGGTGCATCAGGAGCTGAATCAGGCGCTTTCCCGCACGGTGATGGACAATATCTGGCTGGGGCGGTATCCCACGGTAGGCGGCATCCTCGTCTCGGAGCGGAAAATGATCCGTGATACCGAAAAGATCTTTGAGTCGCTTGGGATCCGGGTCGATCCCAAGCGGCGGATGGGGAGCATGTCGGTCTCGGACCGACAAATGGTGGAGATCGCCAAGGCAGTCTCCTACGGGGCGCGGGTCATCGTGTTCGACGAGCCGACCTCCTCCCTCAACGACCGCGAGGTGGAGCATCTCTTCCGCATCATCCGCATGCTCCGCTCCCGCGGGTGCGGGATCGTATATATCTCCCACAAAATGGAGGAGATCCTCGCCATTTCCGACGAGGTGACCGTCATGCGGGACGGCAAATGGATCGCCACCGAGCCCGCCGCCTCCCTGACGGTGGATCGGATCATCTCGCTGATGGTGGGGCGGTCGCTGGAGAGCCGCTTTCCCGAAAAGACCAACCGTCCCGCCGAGCCGATCCTTGAGGTGAAGTCGCTCAGCGGGCGGTATAACCCCTTGCGGGAGGTGAGCTTCACCCTGCGGCGGGGGGAGATCCTGGGGGTCGCGGGGCTGGCGGGCGCCGGGCGGAGCGAGCTTTTGGAGACGGTGTACGGTCTGGCAACCAGAGACGGCGGCGTCCTCATCAAGGAGGGGCGGGAGATATTCAACCGCAATCCGCGGGAGGCGATCCGAAACGGCTTCGCACTGCTGACCGAGGAGCGCCGCGCCACCGGCATCTTCGGCGTCCTTTCCATTCGGGAGAACGCCACCGTGTCAAACCTTTCCCGAAGCCGCGTGGGCGGACTGTTTCTCAATGACCGCAAATTGCGACGGGATACCGATTGGGCGATCCGCGCCATGCGGATCAAGACCCCGGGGCAGCGCACGCAGATCCGTACCCTGTCGGGCGGCAATCAGCAAAAGGTCATTCTGGGGCGCTGGCTGCTGACCGAGCCGGACATCCTGCTGCTGGACGAGCCGACCCGCGGCATCGACATCGGTGCCAAATATGAAATATACCGACTGATGATCGACCTTGCCACACAGGGAAAGGGCGTGATCATGGTCTCCTCCGAGATGCCCGAGCTGTTGGGGGTCTGCGACCGTATTCTGGTGCTTTCGGGCGGCAGGCTGGCGGGGGAGGTCTCGGCGAGCGACACCTCCCAGGAGGAGATCATGGCGCTTGCGGCAAAATACGTTTGACCCGTATCATTACCGAAAGGACTTATGCAAACCTTATGAAACTCTTTGCCAATTATATGCAGCGTGCGCGGGACTTCCGCGCGCTGGACAGGCGGGAAAAAGGGCGGCGCCTGCGGGAGATCGCCATCAATTACTCTCTTTACGCGCTCCTGCTTCTCGCCGTGATCGTCATCGGCATCCGCTCTCCCCGATTTCTCTCCGTCCCCTCGCTGATCAACATCCTGTCACTCTCGGCGGCGGGGCTTCCCATTGCGTTGGGGATTGCCGGGTGCATCATTCTCACGGGGACCGATCTGTCGGCGGGGCGCATCGTGGGGCTGACCGCCTGCGTGGCGGCGGCGCTTCTGCAGGCGTTCGGCTATCCCAATAAAATGTTTCCCCGCCTTGCCACGCTGCCCGTCTGGGCGGTATTACTGCTGGTGATGGCGATCGGCGGCGCGGTGGGGCTGATCAACGGCTTTTGCACCGCCCGCTTCCATCTGCACCCCTTTATCGTGACGCTTGCGACCCAGCTGATCGTCTACGGCGTGCTTCTGATGTTTCTGATGCTGGGAAACAATAACGGACAGGCGATCTCGGGGCTGGACGAGCGCTTTCACCGCTTCATCAACGGCAGTATCCTCTCGGTGGGGCAGACCCCCATCCCGAATTTCGTCTGGTATGCGCTGGGGATCACGGTGGTCATGTGGTTCATCTGGAATAAAACGGCGTTCGGTAAAAACATGTTCGCCGTCGGCTCCAATCAGGAGGCGGCAAAGGTGTCGGGCGTGAACGTGACGGCAACAGTCATTCTGGTCTTCACGCTGGCAGGCGTCCTCTACGGCGTGACCGGCTTTATCGAGGCGGCGCGCATCTCCTCCAATAACGCCGCCACGGGCGCCAATTATGAGCTGGATGCCATCGCGGCGTGCGTCATCGGCGGCGTGTCCTTCGTGGGCGGTATCGGAAAGATCCGCGGCGTGATCCTCGGTGTCGTCCTGCTGCGGTTGATCTTCGTGGGGCTGACCTTTCTGAGCATCGACGCCAATCTGCAGTATATCATCAAGGGTCTGATCATTCTGGTCGCCTGCGCCATCGATATGCGAAAATATCTGGTGAGAAAATGAATACCGCGCGCCGCCGTCGCATATACTGTTAGGGGCAGATAGGGGGGACGTGAGAGGAATGGTCAGTGAGATCTGTTCGGGTAAGGTGTATTGCCACCGCGGGATCCCGATGCTGAAGACCCGCATTCAACTGTTGCTCCCAAAGGGAGAACAGCCGGCGGAGGAGCTGCTGTCACTGTGGCAGCTCACGGAGAGATACGCGGAGCAGACGTTGCTGCCCGCCATCCGTGAGGCATATGACAGCCTGCCCTCGGTCGCGGAGAAAATGCACTTTGAGCCATACGGCTACCGCCACAGCTGGCAAGCCGCGCCACGTTCCCATTCCCCCGATCTGCTCACCGTACGTATCGAGACCGAGCTGACCCACGGCGGCGAGGTGTTGCGCGCGACCACCGTGACCCTTCGGATGGACCGTGAGAGCGGCAGGCTGGGGCGCATATACGAAACAGAGCAGGCTCGGTGAGCCTGCTCTGTTTCGTATGGTGTCAAAGCGCCGTCAGAAGCGCCTCGTATTTGGTGAGGAGCCAATCGTATGCCTCGTCCGAGAAATGGCGGTTTTCGGCAATACCGAGGGTCAGCCCTTCGTCGATCCAGGGCTTGTGGGCGGGATTCTGGAAGGAGATCCCGCTGTTGTAGTAATTGTTGAAGCAGGGGATGGCGTACTTGCGGCAGACCTCCTCCATGGCGGTGACGTAGGCAATGTCGGAGATGCCCAGCTTGTTGGGAGTGGGCCAGCGGTTGTAGTTGGTCATAAAGAGCACCTTGGCGCGGGGATACTTGGCGGTGATGCCGAGAATGAGCACGTTCAGCGCACCCTTGAAGGTGTGCGGGTCGGTGTCATCGTCCTTGCCGATGGGCACGTTGAGGCGCTTGTCGTTGGCGCCGCCCAGCACCACCACGTAGTCTGCACCGTCTGCCATGTCGGCGTAGCGCACGCACATGGGCGGGGTCTTGGGCTCGTCGTCCTGCACCGCTACCGTGTTGCCGTTGATGCCGTAGTTGTAAACCGTCATGTTGTGTTTTTTGCCCAGCTTGTTGATCCAGGTTGCCTCGTTGCCCAGCTTGTTGCCGTAAAAGAGGGAGTCGCCCAGCGCGACCAGCGTTTTTCCGTTCAGAATATCCTGCATATCAAAGATTCCTTTCTGTGCCGTATTGAAGTAGACGGTCTTATTTTAGCACAGGCGATGCGTCATTTCAAGTGCTTTACGCCTGTTTTTTCAAATCACTACGCCACAGATACGCCAAATGAAAACAAATTTTTACAAGATTTTAACAAAATTGTTGACAAATTGTTTTTGTTGTGTTACAATAGGGTACGCAATAGGGGAATTATCCTCATTTGCCATTATTTGCTAACGTCCAACCTCTGCAGTCCTTGCCTTCCTATTAAATGGCTGCAGAGGCTTTCTTATATCAAACACCCGCGAGGCGGCACGAAGATCTCCGTGCCGCCCCGCGGGTGTTTGTCGGTAATTTGGGGGTTGGCGCGTTCAAATTTGGGTTTGTTGGGGTGGAGGTATCGTGGCGCGAACGAAGGCAGGGCTTTGCCCTGCACCCACCAGAGGGAACTTTTCGAGAAAAGTTCCCTCTGGACACCTTCAAAAGCTTTCACACTATGGGTATGAGGCGGGGTGTTTATCTTGCTCTCGCCGTGGAGGGGTTCGGGCGGGGCGATTACAAGCAGGTTGACGGATACCTCCCTTGCATGGCTTGAGCGGGCAAACTTCTTAAACGTCAGGCACCTCCGAGACCCTGCCGTTTTGGCTGCCGTGGCGCT
>JAFTMG010000092.1 GCA_017452525.1 Clostridia bacterium | reverse complement strand
TCTGTATAAATCACGCCGCCCTTGTTGGTGTAGTCGCTGTCCTCACCGTAATACTCGCTGTGCAGTTTTTCTCCTGCTCGGTAGGCAGCAGATGCGATGGCGGATTGACCTTCGCTGCGTTTGATCTGATCTACATGGAAATGATATAGTGCGATATTTACTCCTCCTTTGCTCGTCTAAGTTTTGAATCGTGGTTGATCTTCATGCGATGCACTAACTTCTGTATTTCTTCTTTGTAGAAGATGTGTTCAAGCAACTCTATCACTTCGGTGATGTCCAGTTCTTTGATCTCCGGTGCAATACTTTCCAAGGTTCCTGCGATGGTGCAGAGACGATGAGTGCGGCGTTTGCGCTCACCATCTTCGTGATACTTCTGGCGGTTTTCCAGACGGGTGATTTTGTGGTTGAACTGTTCGATCTCCTTCTCGTTTTTCTCTTTTTCTGCTCTGAGCCTTTCAAGCTCGGGATTTGGTTTGTAGTCCATAGAACCTCCTTTGTGTGATGATTGGCTTCAGCCTCGTGGGGACGAAATGATTTGAAAAATCGTTTCGTACTCACAATGGGCTCAGCAGTTGCGAAGCATCTGCTGGATAGCTGCATAGCAGCGCAAGGGGTGCAGCCCCTTGTTCGGAACAAAGTGACGAAAGGACAGATACAACTTCGGAGTTGTTGTCTGTCAGTCTCGCAGAGCGCACATACGGGGTGTGGAACACACCTGTATAGAAGTGCGCCCTTAGTAAACTAAGGGTTAAAAACGCTTTCGCCGTTCTATCCGAATGTCGTTCCTGCCCGGGAGTCTCACCCCGGCGTTGCTTCGCTCATGTCGTCGCAAAGTCATATCCCATTCGGACGGTCATTTAGTTGTTGGATATAGAAAAATAAAAAGAGCCGATTACACAGAGCATCAAAAATCGGCGGGAGCATAACTCTCGCTTCAAAGTGATGTTCTATGTAATCGGCTCTGAAAATTCAAAGTCGGGTTCTGCTCTCTACAGCTCCCGCCGACAGAACCAAAGGCGTGGTGGAGCAGTTCGGCACTTCCGGTGTGCCGATACCGTGTCGGATAAAACCGACTTATGGTGGAACATTGGTATTCAATTGTGCCGCCATTATACAGATACATCACTGATTCGTCAAGATTCTGAATGTCTCTCACTATATTCGGAATTTCAAAGAGCAGTTTTCAACGGGATCAGAAAAAGATCCCTCTACTGGTTAGGACATTTATGGGCGAATTATCAACGGGTTTTGGAAAAGATTTTGAAAATCTTCCTCAAGTAGTAGCCGGTGAGAACGGCATTTTGTCCATAGTCCTTCTCAGATGGTAGCCGTCAAAACCAAACTTTTTATGCGTGCTTCGGCTGCGATTTTTCAAAATGTTTCCCCAAGTGGTAGCCGATGGGATTGGCTGTTTGGGGAGTTATCTCAAAAAACTTCTCCAAATGGTAGCCGACGAGAACGGTGTTTTTAGAACTGCCTCAAGGAAAAATGCAAAAAATAATTCTGCCCAAGTTGGACAGAATTTCTGAAATCAACTTCCCGACAACTTGTCGGGAATTAAAAAATAACTTCCAACCAACTTGGTTGGAAGTCCAAAACCCAACTTCTGACCAACTTGGACAGAAGTTAAAAAATCACTTCTACGCAACTTGCTCAGAAGTGATTAACACAACTTCGACACAGGTTGTGTAGAAGTTAAATTAAGCCCAAAAGGAGAAAGGCACTAACCGTAATAGTTAGTGCCTTTGTGGATTATGCTTGCTTGGCATGACCTTTTGTTCTCGACAATTCATAAGTGAAGTCTCAAGATTATAGCGGAAATATTTTGGCTACAAATTTATTGTAATATTTTTCGTTTTGAGGACTATCTGGCAAACTCATCACCAAAATTGCGCTATTTACGTGATAATTATTAGGTGCCGCGTAATATTCGGGATCTGTTACAGCCATATTACAATACTGTGTTCCTCGATATGTAAAGGTCGCTTTCGTGGACCATTCCGTCGGGTGGTTGATCGTCAAATCACTCACTTTTACCAAGATAAGCGATTCGCTAACTTTGTATATTCCGGCTTCAGTAATATATGCATACTGATTACCTAACAAAACATCGTGATACTCAGCAGGATGAATTTTCAAGACACTTTCTATATCTATTGTTCCGACTTTTTCCCAATACTTCGTAGAATCAATCAATGCATTTTCAGGCTGATGCTCTATCGGGGTGTATTGATCAATTGCAACTCTTACAACATCAAGCGGTTTGCAATATCCGCCATCCGAATATCTTACATCTTCTTTTCTCAGTGCTCCATGTGTATCTACATCATCTGATACGAGCCTTATCCATTCACCGTTTCCAAGGTCAATTCCCGCAACACAAAAGCCATGATTTTTTGATGACATAGTTAATATTGCTACTTCCCGTATCATACACATTCTCCTTCGTTAAATATGTTTAATGCTAATGTTGGGATTGTCTTTGGCAATCATTTCAGCAGCTAATCTACGATGGCATTGCGCAGCGGTAGGCTCACTACATAACAAGCAAATATTCGAATATGACTCATATTTCTCGTAAAAATTCTTGTAATCTCCACGCTTAATCATTAGCGCCGAATACAGTTCGACATACTTTTCCCAAGTTATATCCCCTTTTTTGTAGCCATCTAATATTTCTTTTGTCGGGGCATATTCTAAGCAGTGCTTATATTTGCAATCGCAAATCTCTGCTAACAAATACTCCAAGTCGTTTCCTTTAGTAAATCCAGCAAGCTGAGATTTGTTATTTAATCTGACATCTATTAGTAGTTCTATTTGGTTTGCTTTGAGTAGTTCAAAGAATTGTTTGGCATTTTTCTGGGTGAATCCAATAGTAAATAGCTTCATTATACGTCTCCCTCTATACTGTATCCAATGCTTGAGTTTTGCTTTTTGTAAGCCTCGTCAATATATTCTTCCGTTGTTAGCATTGGAGCAAACATGTTTATCTGACCTCTGTCTGGAAAAAACATATTTAACAATCGTTCTTCAATTTCTTCCTGAGTTATTTTTTTCCCTTCCGGCAATAAGTGGATTACCTTATAACCCGCATTATGAAATGCCCTGGCTACAAGAATTGTGCGGTGACACTTTATGGGATCTTTTTCGCTACACATCAATGCTATAACAAAACCTTTTTGCATGGATTTTTTTATTTTTTCAAATCCAGACAAAAAAACTTCCGAGCGTGCAAACATTTCAAAATCAAGATACCCATTAGGATAAAACTCTCGATTTTCTTGTCGTGCACCAAATTCGGCAACATAGTTGCGATAATAAATTTTAGATGATTCTAATATTCGGGATAAGTTTTCTTTGTTATAGTCAGAATGAAATTGTGAATATGGCAAGCTTCTTACATCTATTACGACAGAAACCCCATTTTCTTTAAGGGTTTTCACAAAATCATCTATTTTGAAACCGGAATATCCAATCGTATATATTGTATCAATCATTGTGTTTACCTCGTTTACGGGCCTTACCCCAAAAGCTGCCGTATTTTTTTTGAAAGCAGTGCCTTTCGTTTCTCATAGAAATCTTCAAAATATTCAAGTTCAAAGGATACCCCTTCTGGTATGAGTGCTTCTTTGCAGAACTCGGCTTTCTGCTCATCATTCATATCGTTATAATAATCTACAAGACGCATAGCATTTTTACTGCCGTTACTTCTGCCTTCGAGCAACTGAAGGTTTGGCAAACGATTTCGGTTGCCTCTCCATCTACGCCAATCATCCATAGAAACGGAGATGGGCTTTGTGCTATCAAATCTATCGTATGGATGCAAATGATCTTGCTCATACTTGAAGTTTCTATTGATCCAATCAACCCCCAAGAAATACAGCGCCTCTCCTGCAACACGGCTACCTTTTTCGGAGTTGATGATGTCATCAATTTTGCCGTCTGTCACACGAAGATCATTCATCTGTTCAAGCATATCAACTGTGATTTCATAATCGTTGTCATTGATGTTACTCTTCATTTGCTGCAACTTGCTTGTTGTGCCGGACTGGAAGTATGTAAACAATACGGCTCGGATTAAATATGCCTTGATACCGTCCAGGTTGTTTCGATATTCTGGGTTATAGTACATGAAGTAAATGATAGGCAACAGCACATTCCAACTACCGGAGAAGCGGCTGACCTCAATTTTCATGCCTTTTAATACTTCCTCAAGATTCTTAAGAGTTTTCTTAAAATCCTGCCAGTTGTTCTTTAGGTCCTCTGCAATCTGCTTGTTGATGTTAGACTTAACAACATCACCATATAGCATAAGTGCAGAACGAACAATAAAGTCTGAACCGAACCCAGAATAAGAACCGTCAAGCAGCTTTCCAAACTCTGTCTTTGCATTGGGCCAGTATGCTTCAAGAATGGACATGGTGATTTCATGTTTCTTCAATGCTTTGCCGCCGCTATTAAAACGAACAAACATCTCTAAAGCATCATCTTGCTTCATATCTTGAATTTCTGTATAACGAATCAGTTTTTCAACGAAAATTTTGTTATACAGTTTGTTCAAGATATTACGAGCATACTCCTTGCTGTCTGCCGGAACATTGGCAATGGCATCCTCAATAGCCTGATCTCTTGTGGTATCATCTTGGAATTTGGCACCAAGAATATTATTGACTTCAAACTGTGTTGGGC
The DNA here is from genome assembly GCA_017452525.1 of Clostridia bacterium. Lineage (GTDB taxonomy): Bacteria > Bacillota > Clostridia > Oscillospirales > CAG-272 > RGIG3947. The sequence goes on along the minus strand of JAFTMG010000092.1, from coordinate 12,938 downwards.
TGAGTTTTCCTACCTTTTCGGTAAACTTAACATCAAATTTTTTGCTGTTATATTCTTCCTCATCTACAGTCAGCTTGTGTTTGTTCAATTCTATGAGGAGTTTAACTACCGTGCCACCGACAACTTTCTTTCTTGCGTGTTTCTGTCTGATATAGCCTCGTCCATAAAGCGAAAGAAATAAAGAGGTCAATCTCTGCTGACCATCTAAAATAGCTGTGTCAGTTAATTTTACATCAATACTACTCAGCTCATAGTTAACGCTATCGGCCTGTTTTCTGCTGTCAAATGTAACTTCGTGGAGAAAATTACAGAAGTATGTATCCCAGCTTACATTATTATCATCCACATGCCAAAACAGAAAAGTGGCAATGGGGTAATCCAAAAGAATAGAGTCCCATAATTTCTCAATCTGCTCCATGCTCCACACATACTGTCGCTGGAAGGCAGGCATAACATACTTCCCGTTTTTTATATGCTCAAGTGCCTCATATATGGTAATGCTATTATCGATTAAAACACTCATTGTTTACTCCTCTCCAGCATAAAAACTGCTTTTATACTGCATCAAGGTTTCTTCAACCTCGTCCCAAATCCATACTCGATCACCATCGTCCTCAAAGACTTTTCCATGAGACTTAGGACCGTCTAATTTCATTTGAGAGTAGTTATTTCTAAAAGTAGGAACATATAAATCGGGACGCTCTTTGTCACTGCACAAACGTTCCATCATAATCAAGGTAGCTTCTTGCGCAATATCAATAGCCATAAAATACGCCTTAATAATCTTATGGTTGTACTGATTTGGTTTTAGTGCCCACATCGGTATTCGCTGCAAGGCCTTTCCGTAAAAATCTCTGTTCGCATCAGTTTGCTTTGTTGTCTTCGGAGTGTATTCTTTGGATGCGTTTCCGAAGGCTTGAGCAATATACCAACGTAGACAAGAATTTGCCGCTTCATCCAGCGATTCTCCTGAAAGATTAAGTGCTATATTAAACTTCTCATAAACATCTGAATCTACTGTAAAAGTAACGATTTTATCCATTTCAAGACCTCCATCCTTATAAAATGGTCATTATATATTTTAACTATAATTTGTATTTTTGTCAATACTCACAGACTAATTCCGAAAAGGCTATACAAAATGAAAATGTTTGATGTCTGTAAAAAAATCAAGATAGATACTTCTGTTTGAATAACACAATAACGGCAAGCTTTCTTTACAGAAAACTTGCCGTTATTCAGTTTAGTAATGTCGTTACTTAGGGTATTAGCGATTAAATCTTGGTTACTCCATTACTTCAAGCATTATTCTGGCACCCAGCTTAAAGCCATTCTGAAAGATCAAACAATCTGTATTGGTTTGATGCTCTCGCACACAATCGTTGTACTTCTCAAACAGTTCTTTCTGCTCGTCCGTCATGGTGGCGATGAGTTTTTCTTCGTTCCTACAAATCATCTCCAGTAGCTTCTTGTACTCCATAGAAGAAGTATCGTACTCTGTAGGCTCGATATTGCCGTACCAAAATTCTTCAAGGATTCTCATTCGGCATCCTCCTCGTAGATCATTTCTCTGAGGATAATTTCCTCTGCTCGGTTACGGATACTGTTCATAGCTCCGCCCCATGCCATCTGATCAGATGCTTTCATACCCTCTGTTACGCCCTCAGCGGCTTTCATTTGCTCGATGATAAGTTCAAGGCGGTTCTGTGCTTGCTCGTTCAAATCAGCAAGATACGTCCACAGTTCGCCGCTGAGACACAGATCGTTAAAGCGAATGGGATTATGCTCCTTGATATAATCTCTGTGCATACACCCCCAACGACCAATAGATCTGGTTTTCTTCGGCAAACAAATATCGGGAATATAGTAATCACCGCAACGGATATAGTTCAGTTCCTGCATCATATGTACCTCCACAAAAGCTTTTTACGGGTAAAAAAAAGAAGCGATACTCGGTTATCAAACCAAGTATCGCTAACTTTTGTTTAGCCAACCCCGTCTGACAGATGCCGTAAAATAGTTAAATTTTTAGTTTAACTGTTTTACAAGCACCCGCCATTAGGGGACCGGGTTTTTTATTGTCTTTTCAGAACAGATATTTTCCGTACATGGTATCGCAATCGTACACGGGGGCGTATTTGGTGGACCCACCGACAGTGACCAAAACGTATTCCCGTCCATCGGCTCGGGTGGCAAGGGTTGCCAGACAGAACCGTGCCTCCTCGGTGTATCCCGTCTTTCCCGCAATGACCTGCACGGGGCCGAACGACGTGGTGGTCATGCGGCTGAAGGTCGTGCTGTACAGCGTGATGCCGTACGGATGCTCGGTGGTTGCCGAGGTCGTATAGCTGGCAGCGGACAAAAGAGCGCGGCACAGCTCATTTTCCATCGCATAAGACATCAGCGCGGCGATCTCGCGCACGGTGGAATAATGATCGTCATGGTGAAGACCGCTGGCGTTCACAAAATGTGTTTGCTTCAATCCCAGCAACTCCGCCTTCTCGTTCATCATCTCCACATATTTCTCCTCGCTCCCCGCCAGATACTGCGCCAGCGCGGCGGTAGCATCGGCACCGGAGGGAAGAGCGGCTCCGTAAAGCAGATCGATCAGCTTGACCCGCTCGCCGGGCTCAAAGCCGGCACGGGATGCCCCCTCACGGATGGCGTCGTTCACAATCTCCTCCGTCATGGTAAAGGTGGTCTCCAGCTCTGCCGCAGACAGTGCCTCCACTGCCACCAGCACGGTCATGATCTTGGTCATAGACGCGGGATAGATCCGCTCATCCGGTAAGCGTTGTGCCACCGCCTCGCAGGTGGTGAGGTCCACCAATATCGCGTGGCTGGCATCCAGCACCGCCTCGGAGATGATCTGCGTGGCGTCCGAGGTGACGGGCATATAGTCCTCTGCGCGGATCTCATTGCTGACGGGAAGCTCCGTCGTCCGATCGGGCGTATCGGGTCGGTCGGGATCGGCACCCTCGCCCCCCTTCTCTTCCCCTGCCTCGGTCTGAGGATGCTTTTCCTCCCACGCGGCGGCATCGGCATGGGCGCGGCGCCAGGCAATGGGCACGAACAGCGAAAGCAGGAGGATCAGCATCGCCAACGCGCCAAGCACCAGAAGCAACAGCTCCCGGTCTCTTTTCGCGCTCTGCTCCGCGCTCTTCCACGCCCCCACGTCCGGCGGCATATGAGTATGGATGGGTGTTTTCTGATTCATACGGCATCCTTTCTCTGTCAAGTTCAGCGGACAGCCTCCTTTGCGCGGAGTACCGTCTTCTCTTTTATTTTAACACATTCGGGCGCATTGTGCAACACATTTTTTATTACCTATCTATTGTATCACGAAAAAAACACATAACTTTCACTACCTTTTTTACCGAAGGACACCTTTGTTCATAGTTTGTTTACATTTGTATGCTATACTATTCCATATGTCAAAATGGGATAGGTGTACAAAAACGTCTGTTCCGAAAGTCATTTCTGCCGCATTGGCGTCCGCCATGCCGCAAATAATAGAAAGGATATCCATCATGATCAAAATCGAACATCTGGTAAAAAACTACGGCTCCAACTGCGCCGTAGATGATATCAGCTTCGAGATTTCCCGCGGAGAGGTCGTTGGCTTCTTGGGTCCCAACGGCGCGGGAAAGAGTACCACTATGAACATCCTCACCGGCTACCTCTCCTCCACCGCAGGCACCGTCACCATCGGCGGTATCGATGTGCTGGACAACCCGCTTTCCGCCAAAAAGCTGATCGGCTATCTGCCCGAGCAGCCCCCGCTTTATCTGGACATGACGGTTGAGGAGTACCTCAACTTCAACTTTGCCCTCAAGGGCTGCCAGCTGAACCGCGAAAAGCACCTCAAGGAGATCTGTGAGGTCGTCAAGATCTCCGACGTGTTCAAGCGCGTCATCCGCAATCTGTCCAAGGGCTACCGTCAGCGTGTCGGCATCGCGCAGGCTCTGATCGGTAATCCCGAGGTCATCATCTTCGACGAGCCCACGGTCGGTCTGGACCCCAAGCAGATCATCGAGATCCGCAACCTGATCCGTACGCTGGGCCGCGATCACACCGTCATCCTCTCCACCCACATCCTGCAGGAGGTACAGGCCGTTTGCGACCGTATCATCATCATCAACAAGGGTAAGGTGGTTGCCGACGAGTTGACCGAAAACATTACCCGCGCCGTGGAGAACAACCGCCGCTTCAACGTCAAGATCTGCGGTCCTCAGCGCGAGGTCCTTGCCATGCTCAAGTCCAAGCCCGGCATCGTCTATGCCGAGGTGCTGGCACAGCGCGACGGAGAGGCTTATACCTACATGATCGAGAGTGAGGTCGGCGTAGACATCCGCAAGAACCTCTTCTACACGCTTGCCGAGAAGAACTGGCCGCTGATCGGTCTGGAGGCGCTGGGCATGAATCTGGAGGACATCTTCATCACCATCGTGGACAAGACCGACTCCCGCAAGGCGCTGACCTCCAAAAACAAGGTCAACCTCAAGGGCAAATCCTCCTCACTGGAAAAGGAAGTGGCACAGTCTATTATGGACAAGACTGCCCGCGCGCAATCCTCCTCCATTGCCGGCTCCGGCAACAAATCCGACGGAGACAGTTCCGCAAAATAATTTATAGGAAAGGAGACGCAAAGGACGCTATCCTGTCCTTTGTATCATGGCAACATGCTCGCCATCTACTGCAAAGAGCTTCGCTCTTACTTTATTAACGCGGTCGGCTACGTCTATTCAGGCATCTTCCTCGCGCTTGCCGCACTGCTCTGCTGCTTTACCACCATCAAATCCGCAAGCTACAGCACCTCCGCATATTTCACCTATCTGATCTTTGCGATGGTCGTTCTCATCCCCCTGCTCACCATGCGCCTGTTCGCGGAGGAGCGCAAGCTGCGCACCGAGCAGCTGCTTCTGACCGCGCCCGTGTCTCTGACCGGCATGGTGTTGGGTAAATTCTTCGCGGCATTTACCCTCTTCGTAACCACCGTCATCATCTCCTGCATCAACTTCTTCCCCCTGTACGCAGTTGCTGTGGTAGAGAGAAACAACGGCTCTTACTCGACCACCCACATCGGTCCCGTCACCTCCGAGATCGTCGGCAGAACCATCGGTGTCATCCTGATCGGTGCCGCCTTCATCGCCATCGGTCTTTTCATCTCCGCGCTGACCGAAAACCAGCTCTCCGCCGCCGTCATCACCATCGCGGTCCTCGCCGGTACGGTCGCCCTCAGCCTGGCAAACCAATACATCAACGTATACGCCATCCGCTTCGTTCTGGATTGGCTCTGCATTCTCGGCCGCTACGCCAACTTCAGCTACGGCATGTTTGACTGGTCTGCCCTGCTCTACTACTTCTCCATTTCCTCGGTGTTCCTGTTCCTGACCATCCGTGTCTATGACAGACGCCGCTGGAACTAAGATTGCGAGGTGTCCCCAATATGAATAAAGGAAGCTTTCTTCGCAGCCGCAAATTCCGCCACGGAAGCGTTGCTGCCATTCTGACCGCCTTTGTCATTGCCGTGGTGGTCATCATCAACATCATCTTCACCGCGCTGGCTCAGAAGTACATGTGGTACACCGATATGACCAGCGAAAAGCTCTACACCCTCTCCGACGCCGCCATCGAGCTGATGGACACCGCCTTCACCAAGGTGCAGGCAGAGCGCGGCGAGGAGGTGAAGGTCGACATCATCTTCTGCGATGAGAAGGACAATCTCATGGAAGAGACTACCCAGCGCTACGTGCTGGAGACCGCCCTTCAGCTGCAGACCGAGTTCCCCGACATCATCAACGTCAAGTTCGTGGACGTCTGGACCAACCCCTCCGCGGTGGATAAGTACCGTAACAACGCCCACTCCAAGATCTACTCCACCAACGTGATCGTTTCCTCCGGCACCGAGTTCCGCGTCTACGCCCTGCAGGCATTCTATGTGTTCTCCGACGCCGATTCCACCACGCCCTGGTCCTACAACGGTGAAAAGAAGCTCGCCTCCGGTATTCTCGCCTGCATCCAGGCAGAATCCCCCATCGCCTGCTTCACCACCAACCACGGCGAGGGCTTCTATGACGAGGAGCTCTTCTACCTGCTTCAGGACGCCGGCTACGAGGTCCAGCTGCTGGACCTGGCAACCGAAGAGATCCCCGCGGATTGCCGCATGTTGATCACCTTCAACCCCAAGTCCGACTTCTTAGTAAAGGATAAGATCTCCGAGATCTCCGAGATCGCCAAGCTGGACGCTTACCTGGACGCCACCAATGCCTACATGGTATTCGTCAACCCCCAGACCCCCGTACTCCCCAATCTGGAGGAGTATCTGGAGGAGTGGGGCGTCTCCTTTGACCGCACCACCGATCTGGCAGGCGACACCTACTCTTACACCCTGAAGGACTCCACACAGGCGCTGACGGCAGACGGCTATACCATCGTTGCCGATTACACCACCGGCGGTCTGGGTGCCTCTATCACCACCGACATGCGCTCGGTCGGCTATCCTCCCAAGGTCATCTTCCAGAACGCCATGTCCATCTCCTACGCCAAGAACTACGAGGCGCTGCTGAGTGAGGATGATGACGAGACCACCGAGGATTTCTGGTACGCGACCTACTACTCCAACGGTGTTTCCCGCTCCATCTACGATGTCTTCCACACCTCCGCCAGCGCAGAGGCATATGCCAACGGCGCTCTGGTGGAAAGCTCCTCCGAGCTGGATCCCTTCAAGCTGATGACCGTGACCCGTGAGGGCAGAATGGTGGACAACACCAATGCCGACTACTCCTACGTGCTGGCATGCGGCTCCACCCAGTTCGCTTCTCAGGATCTGCTCCAGTCCGCCGTTTACGGCAACACCGACGTGCTCCTCTCCGCCCTTCGCTCGATGGGTAAGGAGCTGGTCACCGTGGGTCTGACCCACAAGCCCTTCGCAAGCACGGACATCGACACCATCACCACCGCACAGGCAAATCAGTACACCATCGTGCTGACCGCTGTTCCCGCGGTGATCATCTTCGGTCTCGGAATTTTTGTAATGGTTAGGAGAAAATACGCATGACACCGTTCTTTATCACACTGCATCTTGACCCCAATGGCGGCAGTGTCTCGGAAGAAACGGTAGATATCAAGGCAGGGGGCAGCTACGGCTTGCTCCCCTCCGCCCACCGCGAGGGCTATATCTTCGCCGGATGGTTTACCGAAGCCGAGGGCGGCGAGCAGATCATCTCCAGCGATATGCCCATCTCCGAAGAGGAACACACGCTTTACGCCCATTGGATCAAGAAAAAAGCGGACAAGAGATCCCGCTATTCCCGCCAAAAAGTACAGAAAAAGGTCATTATCACCCTCGCCGTCATGACGGTGGTGCTTGCCGTGGTGCTGGGCGTTGTCAACCACATCGTCAGCATTACCACCTATGAGGACGTGGACGGCACCAAGTATCAGATCCGCAAGAAGGACGGCGTTTACGTCGTCTGCGACAAGGACGGTTACACGCTGGATCTGACCACCGACGGCTATTATATCACCGACGCCAGCACCCTGCTGGAGATCGATGAGGAGACCGGTGAGGTCGAGGAATACGCCATTGTGGATACCGAGGGCAACGAGGTCGTCGGCTCCAACCGCCGTATCCTGATCTTCCCCCACACCGCCAAGGCGTCCATCGACTCGATCACCGTCAACAACGAGCACGGCACCTACACCTTCTACCGCGACAGCGACAACGATTTCCAGATCAAGGGCTACGAGGGAACCTCCTTCGACCCCGAGCTGTTCTCCTCGCTGGTGGTCAGCACCGGCTACACCCTCTCCATGCAGAAGCTCGCCGAGCCCCGCAAGGATGAGAACGGCAAGTTCACCGAATACGGTCTGGTCTCCGAAGAGCGCGTGGATGAGGAAGGCAACACCTACACCTACAACCCCGTCACCTACACGCTGGTGGACATCAGCGGCAACAAATACAAGATGATCATCGGCGATCCCATCGTCTCCGGCGCAGGCTACTACGCCCAGTACGAGGGACGCGATGCCGTCTATATTCTGAGCAACGAGCTGGAAAAGACGCTGCTTCAGCCCATCGAAGCACTGGTCACCCCCATGATCGTCTATCCCATGACCATGACCACCTACTTCGACGTGGACAACTTCACGCTGATGCGCTACGACTATGAGGGCGCCGCCGCCGCGGGTCTTGACCTGGGCAAGGAAAACATGACGGCAGAGGAAGAGGCACTGAGCGAGCAGTTCGTCAAGATCCTCACCTCCTTCAAGTATATCGACCTGACCGAGCGTGAGAACACCGAGCGCTCCTCCATCCCCTATATCATGTCTCCCCTTTCCGGTCTGGATCAGTACGATGCTCATTCCAACAACATCGACCGCTGCCTGCAGTCCTTCTACGAGACCACCTTTATCGGCGTCAAGAAGCTGGGGCTTACCGAAAAGGCACTTCGTGACTACGATCTGGAGCATCCGCGCCATATCATCTATCTGGACTTCCAGAATATCGAGCACATGATCTATATCAGCGACATGACCGAGCAGGGCACCTACTATGTTGCCAGCGACGTCTTCAATATGGTGGTGGAGATCGACCGCGCGTACCTGACCTTCCTGAATTGGAGCGAGTTTGAGTGGGTAGACTCCACGCTGCTGCAGCTGAACCTCGCCCATGTCGATAACATCAAGATCGACAGCGACAGATACGACGTCACCTTCACGATGGACAACTCGGCATCCGATCAGTCCAAGACTGTCAGCTCAGCGGACATCGTCATCACCGCCAACACCGGTGCCAATTCGGCACAGCCCGTCAACACCGACATCTTCCGCGACTTCTACAAGACCATCCTCTACGCAAGCATGGAGGGTCTGTGTGAGCTGAGCGAGGAGGAAATGGCAGAGCTGAGAGCATTGCCCGACAGCAAGGCAGATCTGGTCATGACGGTCAACACGCTCTCCGGCAGGGAGATCGTTTACAGATTCTATCAATATACCGAGCGCAAGGCCTATATGACCATCAACGGTCAAGGCGTATTCTATATCCTGAATGACCGCGTACAGAAGCTCATCACCGATGCCGAAAAGGCTGTCAACGGGATCGAGATCGAAGCAACGTCCAAGAATTGATTGCGTCGGTTCGGGAGCCGGCACAAACCGTGTCGGCTCCTGCTTTTTCCTCACGGTATCCGGACCGTCATATGACGGGGCGACCCTTCATATGATGATCCGAGTACCGCGACCCCAATACGAAAAGGAGGGTTTCCCATTGGCAAATATTCTGGATTATATAGACTGGCGGGGCGATCTGCCCTTCACCGCCGTGCCCTTCAATGAGGTGGATAATCTGATCTTTTCTCAGCTGTGCTATCTGGATCTGGACAATCTGGTGCCGGAGGATCCCTCCCGCACACCCGTCCGTCTGGAGCACGCATACGACCGCTTCTTTGAACGGCACCCTCTCAAATCCACCAACCTCGGCTTCATTCTGCCGAAGGCGATCCTCTTGCTGGCGGATCGCGCCCGCCGCGCGCCGCGTTTCCGCGATGTCTGCATCACCGGCTTTGTCAACCATGTGGACACCCGCCTGCAGGAGCAGTTTTCCGCTACCACCTTCCTGCTCGGTGACGGCTCCGCCTGTGTCGCCTTCCGCGGGACAGACGACACGCTGATCGGCTGGAAGGAGGATTTCAACATGGCATTCTCCCCCACCGTCCCGGCACAGGCAGATGCCTCCCGCTATCTGGACAGCGTCCTGCGCGCCATCCCCCGCCCGCTTCATCTGAGCGGACACAGCAAGGGCGGCAACCTTGCCGTCTATTCCGCCGTACACGTGGATCCCGCCGATCGGGTCCGCATCACGGATATCTACAGCAACGACGGTCCCGGCTTTCATCCCCAGATCCTCGCCTCCGAGGCGTTCCGCGCCATGCAGCACAAGATCCGTTGCATCGTGCCGGAATCCTCCATCGTCGGCATGCTGCTCAATCACCGCGAGCCTTACCGCATCGTTCAAAGCACCGCCAAGGGGCTGTTTCAGCACGACGGCTTCTCATGGAAGCTGATCGGCGACCGCTTCTGCACCTCGGACGCCCTTTCCAATGAGAGCCGTCTGATCGACCAGACGCTGACCCTCTGGCTTTCCCAGATGGACAATGCCGCCCGCGAGGCGTTTGTTGACTCCATGTTTGAGATCCTGAGCAGCAATCACGCCCGCACGCTGACCGAGCTGAACGAGGACCGCAAGGCACTGATCGCCTCACTGCGCAACATCGACCCCAAGACCCGCGAGATGCTCTCCAAGCTGGTCGTTCTGCTTGCCGATCGCGGCGCCAAGTCGCTGTTTGAGAAAAAAGACAAGAATAAAAAGAAATAATCCCCCACGTTCGGGTAACTCAATTCATCAAGGAGGTAAACGGCACCGTGCGCTTTTATAAATCCAAGCCATTTCTGATCTCTCTCACCGTCGCCATCGTTCTGGTCGCCGTTTCGTCTCTGATGGCGTGGATGGGTCTGACCGCCCCGCTGAAAAACGCGATCGCTACCGTCGCCATGCCCTTCCAATGGTGCGCCGACAAGATCACCGACGCCGCGCAAGGGTTTGTTGCCTATTTCCGGGAATTCCGGGAGCTGCAGGAGGAAAACGAGCAGCTGCGCCGTGAGCTGACGGAGATCCGGGATCTGGTCCATCGCGCCGATCAATTGGAGCAGGAAAACGCTTATCTGCGTGATTTTCTCTCTCTCCCCACGCTGGAAAGTCAGCTTTCCGTGCTGGACGCGCAGGTGATCGCCCGCTCCTCGGGAAATGCCGCCCACGTCTATACTCTCAGCCGCGGCTCTCTGCAGGGCGTGGCGGTGGGTATGCCCGTCATCACCGCGCAGGGTCTGGTGGGAAGTGTCACCGAGGTGGGACTCAATTGGTGCCGCGTGACTCCCATCATCGAGATCAATGCCTCGGTGGGTGCATACAATGCCCGTTCCGGCGCGTTGGGTATTGCCGAGGGCACCTATGAATTGAGAGAACTACGGCTCTGCCGTCTGGCGTATCTGGAGGAGAATGCCGATATCGCCATCGGCGACCGAGTGATCACCAGCGGCTACGGATCCGTCTATCCCCAGGGGCTCGTCATCGGAACCGTCACCGAGATCCGCTCTGATGAATATACCCGCACCAAGCTCGCCATCATCGAGCCTGCGGTGGACTTCGCCAATCTGGGGCGCGTCATGATCGTGACCGACTGTGTCATCACACCCGTAGATCCCGCCTCGGTGACCGAGTCGGCGGACGAAACCACGGAAGGCGGTGAGACGGATGCAGAATGAGACCTCCACCCACCTTGCCCACGCGGGCGGCAACTTCTCCAGAATACGCCGCCGTGTGATCGTATACGGCGGCACCCTGACCGTCCTTGCCCTGCTCCAGACCACCCTTCTGCCCGCCTTCGCACTCCTTGATATCACCCCCGACCTCTGCCTGCTTCTGGTATTGGGCGCCGCCATGTTCGACGGCGCGGAGAGCGGCGGCGCCGTCGGCATCGCGGCAGGCTTTCTGGAAAGCGCACTGGGCGGCATCGGCATCTCTCTTCTCCCGCTTCTCTTCTTTGCCATCGGCTACGGCACGGGATATCTGGCGGGAAGAGCGCTGGCGCGTACCTTCCCCTCCTATCTGATCTTTGCCGCCGTCCTCTGCTTTTTGCGCCCTGCCATCACACTGGCGGCGCTCAGCCTGCGTGCGCACACCGCAAGCTTCGACCTGACCGTGATCTTCCGCAACACCCTTGTTCCCGAATTTCTGGTCAATCTGATTGCCTCCGTCCCCATGTACCCTCTGATCCGTCAAGTGGATCGTTGGATACGGATCAAAAGTGAACGATAATGAAAAAAATATACTGCACCTCCTGTCCGCGGCATTGCCGCACGGACCGACAAACGCCGCCGCTCGGCCTCTGCGGCGCGCCCGCCCATTTCCGCGTTGCCCGCATTGCTCCGCATATGTGGGAGGAACCGCCCATCAGCGGTGAGCGCGGCTCGGGCACCGTCTTTTTCAGCGGCTGCTCTCTGCGTTGCGTTTTTTGCCAGAACCGCGCCATCAGCCGGGAGGGGCGGGGCGAGGATCTGAGCGATGACGCACTGCTTGACCGTCTGCTCGCCCTGCAGGAGCAGGGCGTTCATAACGTCAATCTGGTCACTCCCACCCATTACGCCACCCGTCTCCGCCCCTTTCTGGAGCGGCTCCGCCCTAAGCTACACGTTCCCATCGTCTATAACTGCGGCGGCTACGAGGACCTCGATGCCCTGCGCGGGCTGGAGGGTCTGATCGACATCTATCTGCCCGATTTCAAATACGTCTCCCCCGAGCTTTCCCTGAACTACTCAGGTGCCGCCGATTATGCCGATGTCGCCCGCGTGGCGCTGTGTGAAATGTACCGCCAGGTAGGCGCGGTCCGTTTCGGCGAGGACGGCATGATGAAGAACGGCATGATCGTCCGCCATCTAGTCCTCCCGGGATGCCGACACGACTCCGAGGCAGTCCTGCGGGAGCTTGCGCGCCTTCTGCCCGTCGGAGGGATCCGACTCAGCCTGATGGCACAGTATACCCCCGATTTCGCGCAGGATTGCCCTTACCCCAATCTCCACCGCAAGCTGACCACCTTCGAATACACCTCCGTTCTCCGCGTGGCGGACGAGCTCGGCTTTGACGGCTACCGTCAATCCCCCGCCTCCGTCGGCGCACAGTACACGCCGGAATTTTGAGGAGACATTCGAATTGGGGGTTGTTGGGGTGGAGGTATCGGGGCGCGAACGAAGGCAGGGCTCTGCCCTGCACCCGCCAAAGGACCCTTTTTTGAAGGGTCCTCTGGACTCTCCTAAAATCTTTGTGGCAGGGGTATGAGGCGAGGTGTTTATCTCGCTGTTGACGGATATGAACCGGGCGG
>JAFTMG010000091.1 GCA_017452525.1 Clostridia bacterium | reverse complement strand
TGCCATTGATCTGTCCAAACCGTTGTCTCTTTGTCTGTAAAATTTGCCGACAAATTTGAATACAACAGTCACGTATCGTACACTAAATAACCCCATTTCGAGCGCCGAGCGCCACGGCAGCCGAAGCGGCAGGGTCTCGGCGGTCCCTGACGCGAACGAAGTTTGCCCACTCGAACCATGACAGGTTGGCATCCGTCAGCCTGCTCATAATCGCCCCGCCCGAACCATTTCACGGCGAGAGCAAGATAATCACCTCGCCCCATACCCCTATTTGAAGATTTTCGGAAGGTCAAGGGAACCCTTCAAAAAAGGGTTCCCTTGTGGGTGCAGGGCAAAGCCCTGCCTTCGTTCGCGCCACGATACCTCCACCCCGATAAACCCCAATTTAAAGCTTTTCAACAGTCTGCACAACCGCCGCCATGCGGCGGCTGTCTATCCCATTTTTTGACCCATCCGCTTGACAATATCCCCTGCGGTGTGGTATCATAAAAGGTAGCGAAAAGCTTAAAATCTACATTTACCATATGAGGAGGATACGAATATGATCGCTGGTGTATTATTGGCTCCCGGCAAGGTGGAGATCACCGAATTTCCCGAGCCGCCCATGGGGGAGGACTGTGTGAAGGTTGCCGTTGCCTGGTGCGGACTTTGCGGCACCGATTTCCACAAATTCGCGGGCAAGGCGGGCTCCCGCCCCGTCACCTATCCCGTCCCGCTGGGACACGAGATCTCGGGCGTGGTTGCCGAGGTGGGCGCCAAGGTCACGGGCTTCAAGGTCGGCGACCGCGTGACCGTTGACCCCAACTGGAGCTGCGGACACTGCTACTACTGCCAGAACGGCAAGCGCCATCTCTGCGAGAACTCCCGCGGCGTGGTCAAGGGCATGGCTACCTACATCTGCCCCCCCGTGGAGAACGTTTACCACATTCCCGACTCCCTCTCTCTGCGCGAGGCGGCGCTGACCGAGCCTCTCGGTTGCTGTCTCCACGGCATGGATCTTTTGGACGTCCGTCTGGGTGAGACCGTCGCCATCGTGGGCATGGGCGCCATCGGCTCGCTGATGCTCCAGCTCTGCCGTCACAGCGCGGCGGGCAAGATCGTCATCGTCGAGCCCGAGGAGGGCAAGCGGGAGCTTGCCCTGCGCATGGGCGCCACCCTCTTCGTCAACCCCACCGCCGAGGACCCCAAGGAAGCCATTGCCCGCGCGGGCATCCGCGTGGACAAGGTGATGGAGTGCGGCGGTATTCCCGCCACCATCGACACGGCGCTGGACATTGCCGGCAGAGGTGCCACCGTTGTCCTCTTCGGCGTTGCCGCCCCCGAGGCGCGGGTCTCCTTCAAGCCCTACGAGGCGTTTACCAAGGAGCTGGTCATCAAGACCTCCTACATCAATCCCGGCACCACCGGGCGCGCCATCGCACTGCTGGCAAGCGGCGCCATCGACACCTCCCTTGCCATCAGCCGTCAGATGGAGCTGGAGGAGCTGCCCGAGGAGATGGCGACCCGCCGTTACAGCCGCCTGGGCAAGGTGCTGGTGCGGGTGGACAAGTCCACACGGGACTGAGGAACGCGCCATGAAGAACAGACATTTGCAAGCGGTCCTTGCCCTGCTCGCCGCCGCGCTCTCCCTCTCCCTTCTTGCCTGCGGCAAATCGGATGAGGGTGCCGTGACGACGGGGGACGGGGTGGAGGAGACCGCCGCCGTCACCGAGACGGAAGCCCCCGCGCCCGTGCTGACCATCGCCGAGAACGGCACCTCCTCGTTCGTCATCTACCGCCCCAAGACCTTGGGCGACAAGTCCCTTGCCGCCGTCAACAAGCTGGTGGGCGCCATTCGCGCCGAGACGGGAGCGAGTGTGAAGGTTGCCACCGATTGGGGAGACGCCGGCACCAAGGAGAGCGCGGATCTGTGCGCCATTCTCATCGGCGAGACCAGCTTTCCCGAGTCAGACGTGCTGGACGGGCTGAAGCTGACTCAATATATCATCACCGCCGAGGGGAACAAGCTGATCATCGGCGGTGTGGACGACGAGGGTACCACCGCCGCCATCGACGCCTTTATCGAACAGTTCGTCACCGGCAAGGGCAGCACGCTGACCTTCTCCGCCGACGAGACGGTGCTTGACAAGGGCAGTTACCCCGAGGATTCCTACATGAGCTGTCTGGGCGCGCCCATAGAGCACTACCGCATCGTCATTCCCGCCGACGCCGATCTGGACGTGCTCCGCTGTGCCACCCAGATCGCCGCGCGGCTGACGCGGCTGACGGGCGTCCGCTATCCCCTGCTGACCGACGCCGAGGCGACCGACACGGGAGCCCGCGAGATCCTCATCGGCAACACGGCGCGGACCACCCTGAAGGTGGACCCCTACAGCTACGACATCTCCGCCGCAGGAAACACGGTGCAGGTGGTTGCCGACTCCCACTATGCCTACGAGGAGGCGGCTTATATCTTCACGACCGAGATCGCCACCCTGCGCAAGCCCACCCCCATCACCGAGACGACCCACCGCCGCGCCGATCTGAGCGCTGAGCTGAAGCAGTCCTCTCCCTCGCTGATGGAGCGGAACGGCGAGGTGCGGGTGCTGATCCACAACATCTGGGGCAACACCTCCGAGGGCAGGATGGACGACCGCATGCGGCAGACCGCCATTCTCTACGAGTGCTACGCCCCCGACGTCATCGGCTTGCAGGAATGCTCCCCCGGCGCGCGGAGCGGCAACTACGGCATGGTGTCGCTTCTCCGTGAGCTGGGCTACGTCGAGGTGCCCGCCAAGTCCACCAACACCTCGGGCAACAACTACACGCCCCTGTTCTACAATGAAAAGACGGTGCGCCCCGTGGAGTACGGCTATCGGCTCTACGCCGGGCAGAACGATTCGGGCTCCAAGGGTCTGACCTGGGCGGTCTTTGAGACGGTGGCAACGGGTGAGCGCTTTGCCGCCATCTCCACCCACTATTGGTGGCAGAGCGACGACGCGCAGGACAACCTCGACCGCGAGAGCAACGCCCGCGAGTCGCTGGACACCGTTGCCGCCATTACCGCCAAGTATGGCTGCCCCGTGGTGCTGGGCGGCGACTTCAACTGCAATCCCTCCTCCTCCCCCTACGGGATCCTGACGAAGGGGGGGCTGCGGGACGTGCAGTCCTGGGCGAAGGCGACCGAAAATATGCACACCCACCACACCTACCCCACCTTTGACAGCGAGACGGGGCTGTGGGACGATCCCGTGTACCCCGCCGCCAACTACGCCCGCTCCATCGACCACATCCTTGCCACTGGGGCGCTGACCCCCAATCGCTTTGACGTGGTGACCGACCTCTACGCCGTCCTCTCCGGCGACCATTGCCCGCTGGTGCTGGATTTCGACATCAACTGACGGGGAACGCGAGGGGATGCGCAAGGGAACTGCAAATTGGGGTTTATCGGGGTGGAGGTATCGTGGCGCGAACGAAGGCAGGGCTCTGCCCTGCACCCGCCAGAGGGAACTTTTCGAGAAAAGTTCCCTCTGGACACCTTCAAAAGCTTTCACACTATGGGTATGAGGCGGGATGTTCGCTTTGTTCTCGCCATGGAATGGGTCGGACGGGGCGTTTACTGATCCGCTGACGGATACCTCCCTTGCATGGCTTGAGCGGGCAAACTTCGTAAACGTCAGGCAC
>JAFTMG010000090.1 GCA_017452525.1 Clostridia bacterium | reverse complement strand
TCGGTCGGCGCTGCAACTGCATCGGATACAGCACGTTCTCCATCACCGTCAGAAGCGGAAACAGATTGTAGTTCTGGTAGATCACCGCCACGTCGCGGCGGCGGTAGATATCGCGGTCAAGCTCCATCGTGCTTTTCCCGTCGAAGATCACCTTGCCCATGGTGGGCAGATCCAGCCCCGCCAGGGTCGAGATCAACGTGGTCTTGCCGCATCCGCTCTTGCCGACGATGGCGTAGACGGTGCCGCTTTGAAAGGTATAGCTCACGTCCCGCACGGCATACACGATCTGGTGGCGGGTCTTATAAGCGTACGTTACCCGCTCGGCGGTGAGGATATCTCGTTTGTTACACATATTTTCCATAGCTTTATTCCTTTCCCTTGAGTGTCTGCATGATCTGCCCCGAAGTTGCCTGCGCCACGGCAAGCGCTACACCGAGGAGATAGCAGACCATAAATGCGCCAACGGTGGAAATATCGCCCATTTTTGCAGGGATACCCCAAAGGGTGCTGACCAGATAGGCTCCTGCCGTACCGACCAGGAAGAAGAGAATATGTTCACACAACACCTCGGCATAAATGGCGAGGCTTTTGGCTCCCAAAGAGCGCATGACGGCAAGCTCCAGGCGACGGCTGCGAATACCGAGATAGGCGACCAGGAAGCTGATTCCGACAGACAACACGTAGACCATTGCCTGCAACACGCGCATCAGCGCCAGACTGCGCTCCAACACCACAACGGTATCGACAAACAGGCTGTCATCGATGATCAGTCCGTGCATGTTGGACATCTTATTGGTACGGCTGGCGGGGACAAAGAAGTCGCGAAATACCTCTTTTGCCTCTCCGAGCAGATGATTATCCGCCAGAGTAAACGCCATGCTGCTCGCCGCTCTCGCCTGCCCTGCGGCAGTCAATTGCCTATCCCACGGCTGCCATGCAACAAATACGGTGGCATCCTCCCCGGGAAAGGTCCCCACCACACGTGTCTCCATCTCCCCCCAAGGCGTGCTCAGACAGACCGTGCCGCGCTCGCTGATCCTTGATGAGAGTTTGTCATTCAGAATACAGATTGGCTCCTCACCGCAAAAGCTCTCATTACCGTAGCCTTCTTGATATTGGATCTTGGTACCCGCCAGATAGGCGGCGCTTGCGGGATCATTGGTCATGTAAAAGCTCACGTTCTCTGCCGCTTCGAGGGGAATGTACGCCTCCTTTCTCAGCGTCGCATCCTCGAGCGCACGAAGCAGAAAGACGTCCTTGGCATAGGAAGAAAGCTTGCCTCCCTTCTCAAGCAGGCGGATATAGCCTTCTCTGATATTCAGGTCCGTGGTGCGCGCACCGCTGACGTTGGTCACGGTACAGCGGATCACAAAATCCTCATACGCCGCATCCAGCTTTGCCTGCTGAGTCCCGTGATAATGTGAGAGTCCCAGCAACAGTACGACCACCACCGCCACGATCAGCAGCGACAGGAACGCCTCGCTGATATGACGGCGCAGACGTTTACAAAGATAAGATAAGATCATACCGTTCTCCTTTCTTCACTGCCGAAATCCGGTCTTGCGGAGAGAGACGATCGCGCAAAGAACGGTTCCCAGCAATGCAAGGATCCCCATCTGCACCGCCGCTGCGATCAGGAAGAACCGCGGCTCCCGGTCCAGCATCGTCAGAAGCTGCTCCAGCATCTCGGTGTGCGCGCTCGCCGTACTGAATGCCGTATTGAAGGAGGTAAATTCCGTCTGCATCATCCACCTCAGCGCCCGACCGTACAGCAGTACGCTTCCCGCACATCCGACCGTGCCGGAGACGAGGATCATCAAGAGAGTAGAAAACGTCATATGCCCGAAGATCGCGCCTCGACCCACGCCTAAGCTGTATTTGATCCGCCCCGCGGGCAGGAGCATCATGACAAAAAAGACCAGAACAGCCAATATCACCACCGCCCAAAGTCCCAGCACAACGCTGTTTACAAACGCCGCACTTTCACGGATCGATCTGACGTTGGGCATGATCACCGAATAGCCGCCGTCGTAATACTCCATGATCTCTCCGTGCCCATAGGAGATCAGCTCCTCCTCAAAGGCATCGATACTGCCGTTTGGGAGAAGAAGGGTGTAATCGATGGCATCCACACTCGTGGAGAAGGTATTCGGCAGGACCGACTGCGGGACGATCACCGTATTGGGATGCATTCCGTGATAATCCTCTACGATACCGTTCTCACAGCTGTAGATCCCCACCACGGTATAGCTTCCGTTTGCCATAGATGCACTCATCTTTGGATCCGAAAACAGCTCTATATGATGCATTTTGGAATCACCGTAAATGCTGTCCGGGTATGGCTGTTTTCCTTCAGTAAACGTCCACGGAAAATAGAAGTTCGAACCGTAAAAATGTAGCTCGACCGTGTCGCCCACCTGCCATCCGTTTTTCTCCGCAAGGACCTCACTGACGATGGCAACCTTGTTTTCCTTTGAGATATCCTCCTCGGAAAAGCCGGTTCCCTGCAGCATTTTCACCTCACCGGACGCAAACTGCAGCAAGGAGGACACATTGTCGGCAGAACGGATCAACAGCGAGTGGGTGCTGATCTCCAGACATTCCCGCGTTTTCTCCCACATGGCACGCACCTCGGTATCGGAAATCGCCGACAGCGCGCCGCCGTATTTTCCGATCATGGCGATCCGGTACAGGTATTGATCGCCGTATCTGGGACACGGCATGTAGATCACACCGGACGTCTCCCAAAGATCTGTCTGCATATACCGTTCATCGCACAGCGTCAGCACCCCGTGCGTATCGCTGTTCGGTTCATAATAACCGCAGACCCAGTATCTTTTTCCCTCCTCAAAAATCGGCAAACCGCCGGACAGATTGAGATTGGATGACAGCGACAGCGTTTGCGGAGTCGGCATATCCCCGTGAAGATGACCGACCTCCTCCACCCGAAACTGATAATCATAAATCTTGACCGCCTTCTTACTGCCGCTCGGAAGATGCATCGTATCATTCCTCTGAAAGCCTTGCCCGGTACAGGTCACGGCGAAGAGGGACAGATTGTTCGGTTGGTCAAGTTTTCCCACCGTACCGTCGGGAAAATCGGCAGAGGTCACGGTTTTCACCGAGGCATTGTGTGCCAACAGCGAGGAATGACGCTCTACGCTCTGCAAATTCGTCAAGGTCAGTTTTTTATGAACAAACATGTCCATATAAAACGGATTGCGCATTTTCAGCGTTCTGCCGGATCTCAAAACAGCAATGGTCGTATATTGCTCCTCCACCTCCGTGACGGCGCGTGCGGTAGCCGTCTGCAGCCCCAGCGTAATACAGAGCAGGCCGATCACCACCGCCAGTGCCAGACAAAAGGCGGCAGTCCGAAGAGGGGTGCGGAGAAGCTGTTTTCCCTCATGTTTCCATAGCATTCCGTTCACTCCTTTTCGTGATATTCAAACTGATATCTTCTCTTGGCACCGATCAGCGAGCATACAAGTGCCGCCGCCAGCAGCAGAAGCACCGCCGTGATCAACACCGTCAGCGACGGCAGACGCATGACCGAGATCTTGGCGATCAGCGTCTCGACAAAC
>JAFTMG010000089.1 GCA_017452525.1 Clostridia bacterium | reverse complement strand
GCTTGATTGCTCTTTTACTTTTTGTTTGAGTAGTATTCTCTAAAAGAATTTCCGAGATCTGTTCTTGCACATACTTCTATGCTTTGTACTTCTCTCATTATTGTTCAATTTTCAATGACCGAACGATCTGTACGATCGCTTTCTTCCTTTCGGAAGTTGCCGTCTCTCTCGCGACAGCTTTGTTATTATACCACAACATATTTTATTTGTCAACACCATTTTCACCATTTTTTTGCTTTTTCGTCAATTTCAGATATTATTTACAACGTCGATAAAATATCGCATAATCATTTGGTCAAAAACACAATTTTAAAAATATACTTTTGGATAAATCATCGGCTTTTCCGTTGTTTATCTACCTTATATATAAAACACCGAGCCGCCATCATTTCAGGCGGCTCGGATACGATGATATCAGAATCGGATTATTCTGCGCCAAGCTCCTCAATAGTCTTGGCAAGCAACTTTCTCTGAACCTTTTCGTTCGCCTTGATGACGGAGGAAATGTTCATGTTAAAGTTATCGAGCTGGGTATAGAAGCTCAGAGAGTTTGCTACGATCTTAACGGTATAGCAAATATTATCGTGAATGATCTCAAGGGACTTTGCAGACTCGTTATCACGGGCAGACTTAGCAGTCAGTGCCTTTTCGAAATATGCGGGCATGGCAGCGTCCTCAGAATAATACTTGCTGGAATAGTAAGAGAGTGCTTCAAGAATGTTACCTACACGGTCCGTATCCACAACGGTAACGGGGATCATAAGTGCATGGCCGTTCGGGCTGACGTTCAGATAGTTTTCCTGTGCCTCATCCCACTTCGGAACGGGAAGAATACCGAATTCGATGGTTTCTGCTCTCCACTTCACAGCGTAGGACAGAACTGCGATGGTAAACAGGGTGCGATCCTGCTTGAAGTTATCCAGTTCGCCGCCGCCTTTGATATAAATATCGTCTGCCATAAACGTGGACAGAAGAGTCTGGTAAACTTCAACAAAACGCTCCTGCTCTTCCAGCCAGAAGAAGTACGGGATACCGTCCTCACCCATCTGCACAAGCTCTGCGCCGCAACCGGTCAGCATAGCCTCATAGAAGGTAGTATTGCCGTTATAAATACCCATACGGTCATCGGTAGTGATCTGACCGTCACCGTTCAAGTCAGATACGGCGATCTTTGCCATTTCTGCCATCTTGTCATAGGTCCACTTACCCTCGTCTACGAGCTGGTACAGATCCTCCAAACCGAGCTGGTTGTGAAGGGTCTTGTTGAAGTATGTAGCACGGGAGTTATCAACACCGGTGATGACAAAATCGCTGAAGGTATAGTACAGCTTACCGTCAAAGGAACACTTCTGCTGTGCATTCTGGTCCCACCATGCCTTCTCCAGATGCAGTTCATCGATCTCATAAAGGTCATAAACACACTTGCGGTTGACAACTGCGTTCATATTGGACAGAGTCGCGGTATGAAGATCGTATTCATCGGTACCTGCCATAACGGTATTGATCAGATCGGTGGAGCCTACCTTGATCTCCTCCAGCTTGATCTTGTACTTTTCCTCGATCAGAACCGTTCTGTCATAAACGGCATCCTCGTAAATATCGCCGGTCACTTCGAAATTAAACATACTGTCAGAGGAATATTTCGTGTCACCAATGATATCATTTGCCACGAGGAAGGTCTCACCCTCATAGGTGACCTCGGGGATCTCGGGCACGGTAGCAGGATCCTGAGTTTCTGTAGGCTCGGTCGATGCAGCATCGCCGACGGTAGTCTGCTCAGCAACCGCCTGTGTTGCCGTGGTCGTTCCCTGCTCTTCGTTTCCAGAGGTGCCGCATGCAATAGCAGACAAGAGCATGGCTGCCATCAGCCCAGCCGATACAATTCTTGTTAAGAGTTTCATATTTTTTCTCCTGTTATATTTGTTGTTTCACGGGACAAAGCGCCTCCACACAGGTGGAGGCGCTTATATTAAAACAGATTACAGACCACGCTTTACGTAGGTGGTGTGCAGGATCTCGTGAGCCTTGTGGCTGTTGGGCGCACCGAGGAACTCATCATAGATCTTCTGAACGGCGAGGTTGTCCTGAGAGGTACGAACATCGGCATTCTTATCATCGTTGTAAAGAACGGCTGCACGAACTGCGCGCAGATCCATATTCATACGAACGGATGCGGGCTGATGAGGCTGACCGCCGCCATTGACGCAACCGCCGGGGCAAGCCATGATCTCAACGAACTGAACATCCAGCTCGCCTGCCTTGATCTTGTTCAGCAGAGCCTTTGCATTTGCGGTGCCGCTGGCAACAGCGACATTGACAGTCAGATCGCCAACCTTATAGGAAGCGGTCTTGATGCCTTCAACGCCACGGACCTCAACGAACTCGAGCTTCTCCAGCTTCTTGCCCTGGATCACCTCTGCAGCGTAACGCAGAGCTGCTTCCATAACACCGCCGGTAGCGCCGAAGATGGCACCTGCGCCGGAGCCGATCGCGAAGGGATCGTCGAATGCAGCGTCATCAAGAGCACGGAAGTTGATGCCTGCCTTCTTGATCATTCTGCCAAGCTCACGGGTGGTGATAGCAACATCCACGTCGGGAACACCTGCAGCGGACTGATCAGCACGACCAACCTCGAACTTCTTGGCGGTACAAGGAATAGCGGAAACCATGAAGATATCCTTAGGATCCCAACCCATCTTATCGGCATAGTAGGTCTTCACGATGGCACCGAACATCTGCTGAGGAGACTTACAAGAAGAAAGGTTCTCGGTCATCTCAGGGAAATAGTGCTCGCAGTACTTGACCCAACCGGGAGAGCAGGAGGTGATCAGAGGCAGAGCGCCGCCGTTCTGAATACGGCCGAGCAGCTCATTTGCTTCCTCAACAATGGTGAGGTCAGCAGTCAGGTTCATGTCATATACGCCGTCAAAGCCGAGAGCCTTGAGAGCGGCAACCATCTTGCCCTCTACATCGGTACCGGGCTCATAGTCGAAGCATTCGCCGATCTGAGCGCGAACGGAGGGAGCGGTGCAAATAACAACGTGCTTAGCAGGATCTGCCAGTGCCTCGAATACCTTATCGGTGTCGTCTCTCTCATAGAGAGCGCCGACGGGACATGCTACGATACACTGACCGCAGTTGATACAAGAGGTCTCAGCCAGAGGAGACTCAAATGCGCAACCGATCTGGGTGTCAAAGCCACGGTTGTTCGCACCGATGACGCCGATACCCTGTGTCTTCTTACATGCAGCTACGCAACGACGGCACAGTACGCACTTGCTGTTGTCGCGGATGATAGAGACGGAAGAATCGTCGATCTTGGACTCAGTCACAGCGCCGCCGAAATGGGACTCCTCCACACCGTAATCACGGCAGAGCTGCTGCAGCTCACAGTTGGTGCTGCGGACGCAAGAGAGGCACTGCTTGTTGTGGTTGGAGAGGAGCAGCTCCAGATTCATCTTTCTGGAAGCAGCAATCTTGGGAGTGTTGGTCAGGACGGACATACCGTCGGTAGCGGGATATACGCAAGCGGTGACCATACGGTACGGACCGAGAGCGTCGCCTCTCTTCTCTGCCACTTCTACCAGACACAGACGGCATGCGCCGATCTCGTTGATGTCTTTCAGATAGCAGAGAGTAGGAATATCAATTTTAGCGGCTTTGGCAGCTTCGAGGACAGTGCAGCCCTTTTCCACCGTATAATTTTTGCCGTTTATTGTAACAGTAATCATTTCCATGTTGCACGGATCCCCTTTCTTACTTCTTGGAAATAGCCTTGATCTTCTTGCAGCTGTCGAGACATGCACCGCACTTCACGCACTTCGAAGAATCAATTGCGAAGGAAGCCAGCTTGTGACCGGGAGCGATGTATGTCGTGCGAGCGATCGCATCAGCAGGACAGTTCTTAGCGCACAGACCGCAACCGATACACTTGTCGGCATCGATGGTGAACTTCAGCAGGCTCTTGCAGACGCCCGCAGGACAGGTCTTGTCCACGATATGAGCAATATACTCATCCTTGAAGTAGCGGAGAGTGGAGATAACGGGGTTAGGAGCAGTCTGGCCCAGACCGCAGAGAGATGCGCTCTTGATGTAGTTGCAGAGCTCTTCCATACGGTCGAGATCTTCCATCTCGCCCTTGCCCTCGATGATCTTGTTGAGGATCTCAAGCAGTCTTCTGGTACCTACGCGGCAAGGAGTACATTTACCGCAGGACTCATCAACGGTGAATTCCAGGAAGAAGCGAGCGATATCGACCATACAAGTATCCTCGTCCATGACGATCAGACCGCCGGAGCCCATCATGGAGCCGATAGCGAGCAGGTTGTCATAGTCGATGGGGGTATCGATCAGATGTGCGGGGATACAACCGCCGGAAGGACCACCGGTCTGAGCAGCCTTGAACTTCTTGCCGTTCGGGATGCCGCCGCCGATCTCTTCGATGATCTCGCGCAGAGTGGTACCCATGGGGACCTCGACAAGACCGGTATTGGTGATCTTACCGCCGAGTGCGAATACCTTGGTACCCTTGGATTTCTCAGTACCCATATCGGCGAACCACTTTGCGCCGTTCAGGATGATCTGAGGAATGTTTGCATAGGTCTCAACGTTGTTGAGGATGGTGGGCTGACCAAACAGACCCTTGACAGCCGGGAACGGAGGACGCGGACGGGGCTCACCGCGATTACCCTCGATAGAGGTCATCAGAGCGGTCTCCTCACCACATACGAACGCACCCGCACCGAAGCGGATCTTCAGATCGAAGTTAAAGCCGGTGCCGAAGATGTTCTCACCCAGCAGACCCATTTCCTTAGCCTGATCGATAGCGATCTGCAGGCGGTGGATCGCGATAGGATACTCCGCACGAACGTATACGTAACCCTCGTCAGCGCCGATGGCGTATGCAGCAAGTGCCATAGCCTCGATTACTGCATGGGGGTCGCCCTCCAGGATGGAACGGTCCATGAACGCACCCGGGTCACCCTCGTCGGCGTTACATGCAACATACTTCTTGACCTGACCGCGATTTGCGCAAGCGAACTTCCACTTCAGACCGGTGGGGAATCCGCCGCCGCCACGACCGCGCAGACCGGAATCCAGAACGGTCTGGATGACCTCATCGGGGGTCATTTCGGTCAGAGCCTTAGCCAGAGCCTGATAACCGTCGGTAGCGATATACTCATTGATGTCCTCGGGGTTGATGACACCGCAGTTACGCAGAGCAACGCGCTTCTGCTTCTTATAGAACATGGTCTCGGACAGAGAGTTGACCACGTGATGGTCCTCGGCTGCCTGCTCGTGGTACTCCAGTCTCTCAACCGGACGACCCTTCAGCAGGTGCTCCTCAACGATCTCGGGAATATCCTCGGGGGTAACCATGCTGTAGAAGGTACCGTCGGGATATACGATCATGACAGGACCCAGAGCGCAAAGACCGAAGCAACCGGTCATTACGATCTTGATCTCTTCCGTCAGCCCCTTGGCTGCCAGTTCTTTTTCGAGCGCTGTTTTCAGTGCGGGGCTGCCGGAAGAAGTACAACCGGTACCGCCACAAATCAGAACATGTGAACGAATCATTTTATTTTCCAATCCTTTCTCAATGAATCTGAATTATTTATTCTGGCCGATGGTGTACGCATCCACAACCACGCCGCCCTTGAGATGTTTCTCAACGACCTCTGCTGCCTTGGCTGCATCCATCTTGACATAGGTAACCTTTTCCTTGCCATCCTCGAAGATCTCGACAACGGGCTCGTACTGGCAGATACCGATACAACCGGTCTGAGAAACGATAACTCTATCGCCCAGACCTGCCTCGCCGACCTTCTCAACAAAAGCGGAGAGAACGGGACGTGCGCCTGCTGCGATACCGCAGGTTGCCATACCGACAACAACACGGATCTGACCGGAGCCCTCGCGCATAGCGACTCTATCCTTCATTTTGTCTCTGAGTGCAGTAAGCTCTGCAATAGACATTGCTTTCATAGCTGTATAACCTCCGTTATTGGTTTTCGTTTTGGTATTGCTGCTGCAGATAATCGGAGATCCATCCGATCACCGCGAAATCCGAGAGCGGAACATCCTCTCCCAACACGGCGCGCAGCTCTGCCGTATCCAGACTGACATCAAACGAAGCGGTTTTGTGAACGAACAGGTAGTCCACCTCAGGGTGACCCTGAATGATGGTACACATGGTGGAGACCATGTCGCCCACGGGGGTGAAATCGATGCTTCCCGTATCAAAAGTGGCACTGATGACAGTTCCGTGGCCGTCCGGATCGTCCTCGACCGTCTTTGAAACGATCTTGACTTCCCCGCCCGCCTGCTCTGCCGCCAGCTTCAGAAGCGGGATCCCCATTCCCACCTTGCGCGTTGTCCGCGTGGTGTAAAAAGGATCGATCACGCGCCGCACCGTTTCCTGCGACATACCGCATCCGTCGTCGGCGATGCTCAGCGTTAAAATTCCCTCTTCGTTCTCGATCAGCGAAATTTCAATGTGCTTGGCGCCGGCCGTAATCGAATTTTGAGTGATATCCAGTACGTTCAGCGACAACTCTTTCATGGCGATCAGTCTTTATACTTAGCCAGGATTCCGGGGATCTGCTCGGGAACCAGACGGCCGTAAACGTCGCCGTTTACAGTCATGACGGGAGCAAGACCGCAAGCACCGATGCAACGGGTAGCTTCCAGAGAATACTTACCGTCGGGAGTGGTACTGTCAACGGGCAGGTTGAGTTCCTGAGAGATCTTGTCTACCAGCGCGCCTGCGCCCTTAACGTAGCAAGCGGTACCAAGACATACTGCAATTGCATACTTGCCGTTGGGATTGAGCTTGAACTGAGCGTAGAAGGTGGCGATACCGTAGATCTCCTCAAGGGGTGCGCCGGTCTCTCTTGCGATGATCTGCATAACCTCGATGGGCAGGTAGCCGTAAATGCTCTGTGCTTCCTGCATGATCGGCATCATGCTACCGGGGACATCCTTGTAGCCTGCGATGATCTCAACGAGCTTTGCTTCCTGCTCGGGAGTTCCGCAGAAGGTGACGGTGGTCAATGACTTTTTCATTTCGGATTTTCCTCCTGTTTTGGTATATTATTATTATGATACCACTTTTTATTTTCGGGAATGGGCATAACTATCCCATACCCAAAATCATACGGATATATTATATAACATAATTCGTCCGTTGTCCATACCCCAAAGTTAACTTTGTATAGATTGACAAAAAAATCTCAATTTTGACGAGTTTGCTGATAATTTCGCATATCTTTTGCACGTAAATGTGCAATCAGCGACCTTCTGACAGCCTCATCACTGTCATTTTCCGGCGAAAGCGTCAGCTTTGGTGGGTCGAGATTCATCTGCTCCAGCGCGTGTGCATCGGAATTTTGCAGGAGAATCATATCCTTCAAGCGAGGATATTTCCTGCAATATTCCTCCGCATTTTCCATATCGTGCAGCTCGACCGCGGGGAAATCCGGCGTCGGCGGGAGCATACCCAAAATGCCGATCAAGCCGTTGGATTGTTTGTCGATATGCGCCGGGAAGCAAGCGCCTCCCATCTGCCACGCCAGCTCCGCCGCACGGTCCAGATCCAGATCGGTCGCCACGATCAGAAGATCCTCCTCGATACCGATCAGCTCGTCATCGCCGTTCAGGATCTGCTGTTGACCGAAAATGATGGGCTTGTTTTTGATCTTCATGCGATGCTCCGCAATGACCTCGTCGAACGCCATAGCCTCCTCCAGGGTCGGAAACAGGCAGACCATATGGATCTCCTCCGCCGTGGTCAGCTCCATCCCCGCCACGGGAATAACTCCTACCTTGGCACACGCCTCGAAAAAGGCGGGACAGTTGCGGCAGGTATTATGATCGGTCAGCGCCGCGATCCGAACACCGTTGAGCATAGACATGGCTGCCATATTATTGGGGGTCATATTTTCATCGCCGCAGGGCGAGAGGCAGGAATGCATATGTAAT
The DNA here is from genome assembly GCA_017452525.1 of Clostridia bacterium. Lineage (GTDB taxonomy): Bacteria > Bacillota > Clostridia > Oscillospirales > CAG-272 > RGIG3947. Next base: position 59,524 of record JAFTMG010000089.1, on the reverse strand, counting down.
TCATAGGTATATTCTTTCATAAGCAACTCCTTCCCCGCCCTGCGGCGATCCAATATATATTTACTTTTCGAGCAATTTGCCCACCGCGTACGCGGTTTCGAACGTCGGCTGTGCACTCCGCAGCAGATTGATGTCCTGCTCCTCGGCAAGCTTAACGATCTCGCCGTCGATCTCGGCGTGCTCCGTCACGACCACGGCACTTACGCCTGCCAGCGTTGCCACCGCCATGATATTACGGTTGGTCATGATGGTCATCCAAACGTTTCCTGCTTGCGCGCGCCCCATGACCCAGCTGAGCAGATCTCCCGCATAGCCACCCGTCACCTCTACATCGGGATCGGGCATGATCAGCGTTTCCCAGCCGAGCTGTTGAGCCATTTCCGATATTTTCATAGATCAGGTCTCCTTATTTTCGGTTTCGCTGCCTGAGTGCAGCTTTTGACGCAGGCGAATGATACAGTCATCGGGAGATGCCTCACCTTTGACGATATCCTCCGCCAATGCCTGACAGGTCGGTGCGCCGCAGGAGCCGCAATCGAGATCGCAAAGGCTCTCGCGGATCTCCTGGATCTGCGCCATTTTCTTCATTGCCTCCGCGCGATTGGTCGCCAACCGTGTCACCGGCGTATAGCTGACCTCTGTATCCCACAAAACGTCTGTCGGCAGTGCGTCTCCGGGTTCCATTTGCGGTATATGGTTCAGCGAAACGGGCAGATAGCGGCGCAGGCTCTGCAGTCGTGCCTTGGCAATATAGGGATTCTCCACGTTCAGGGTTCCGCCCACACAACCGCCGTTGCAGGCATTCAGCTCTACAAACTCAAGACCGACAAAGTTTTCCTTTTCGATCTCATCCAGCACGTGGATGACATTCTCAATGCCGTCCGCCGCGAGATAATGATCGTTCATCAGCGCGGAGGACTCCCCGCCGGTGCCCGCCCAGCTGATACCGATCAAGCCGGATTCGGACGCGATATTGGGATTGCTCAGCTTATTCATCTCAGAAACGAGATGGAAATACATTTCATTGATCGCCAGCACACCGTCAATGGCACTCTTCTCCGTTCCGATCGGGGTCTTGGCATAGGACACCTTGGCGGGACAGGGCGAGATAAACAGCGCGCAGATATCGTCCTCCGTCAGCTCGGGGTGCTTTTTCAGCGCGTTGTGCTTTGCCATGCGCGCCGCCAGCTCAACGGGGGGCAGAATGGGCAACACGTTGTCGATCAGGCTCGGGAAGCGAACGCTGATCAGACGCACTACGACGGGACACGCGGAGCTGATCACAGGCTTGGGAAGATCCTTGCGGTGCATATACTGTCGTGTATACTCCGAGACAAGCTCGGCAGCGCGCGCTACCTCAAAGACCTCGTCAAAGCCGCAGCGGTAAAGACCGCTGATAATATAGTCGATATCCTCCACCTTGTCGAACTGACCGTAAAGTGCCGGTGCGGGCAAGGCGATCTTGTATTTATAATCTTTAAATTTCTCCAGCTTGTCATACATGGCACGCTTCGCCTGATAAGGACATTGGCGAATACATTCGCCGCAGTCGATACATCGCTCACTGCGAATGACCGCTTTGCCATCTCTGACACGTATCGCTTCGGTCGGACATCGTTTGATGCAATGGGTACATCCCTTGCACAGATCCGCCTGCAGCGTTACGGAATGCTTTACTTCACTCATTTGGATCTCGGTTTCCTTTCCGGGAATACGTCTTCCCTATGTTTCTCTGAATGCCTCACGTCAGCCCTCGGGGACCGTGAAGCTCATGGTGACGGTCGTACCCTCACCGACAACGGTATCGATCTTCATATCGTCGGAATACCGTTTCATATTCGGCAGACCCATGCCGGCTCCAAAACCCAGCGAGCGGATATTCTCCTTCGCCGTGGAGAAGCCCTCCTGCATAGCGAGTGATACGTCTGGAATACCGGGGCCTGTATCAGCAAGAATGACCTCGATCTTTTCGTCCCAGACGATGACGTCGGCCTGACCTCCATTGGCGTGGATGACCATATTGATCTCGCCCTCATACATAGCGACAGAAACGCGACGAATGGTATCCGCGTCAAAGCTCAACTGGCGCAGCAGCTTTTTGACCTGCACGGAAGCCTTGCCCGCCGAGGTAAAATCCTCTCCGTCTATATTAAAATGGAATTGAATCGGTTCGCTCATCTCTTCACCTCTCGCTGATCATTCTTCGTCCACACCGCCGCCGCGCAAGCCGTTTTCATACAGCTTGCCGCACGCCACGTACATGCGCTCGGGCGAACGAAGCACTACGATACCGCACTCCTTCGCCAATTCGATGACCTCTTCAGGTGGATTCTTTCCGCGCACAAACACGATGCATTTCATATCCATCATGACCGCGGTACGCACCACCTGCAGATTGATCAGACCGGTCAGCAGAACTGCCTGCTCCTTGACATACGCCAAAACGTCGCTCATCATATCACTGCCGCAGGCAGAATAAACATGCTCCTCCAGCATATCCTCTCCGCAAAGCACCTCTGCCTCCAACAGATCAATTATGGTTTTGATCTTCATAAGCGTAACCCCTTCTTATGTTAGAAATTCACGCACGATGCCGTCCGAGTTGCTCGGAGGCAACACGCGCATCGATCCAGTTATTTCATTATACAACATATTCAATAAATTGTCTATACTTTTCTCGATTTTTGTAATACTTTTCGCTTATGGTAAAAGATCCGCCGCATCTTTTGATGCGGCGGACTCATGTATGCAAATTATTTCTCTCGGCTTGCGACCTCAGCCAGATGCTTCTGCATCAAATTGCTGATACGGTCGGAGGGATTCAGCAGGTTGCTGATCGACTCATCGTGGTGCAGGTTTTCAACCAAATATGCAACGTACTTGCACATATTGACCTCAACGTACCAATCTCTGGTGCGCAGCTCTGCGGGACGGTAAACGAGGTTGGTGGTGAAGATCTTTTCGATCAGACCGTCGCTGACAGCTTTATCGAACAGCTCCAGACCGGAGGTGAAAAGACCGAAAGTGGTGAAGGCGAACACGCGCTTAGCGCCCCTCTCCTTGAGGTGAGCGGCAACCTTCAGCAAGGAGGTACCGGAAGCGATCATATCGTCGATGATGATGGCATCCTTACCGTTCAGATCCTGTCCGAGGTATTCGTGCGCAACGATGGGGTTTACGCCGTTGACGACCTGAGAGAAGTCGCGGCGCTTATAGAACATACCGATGTCAACGCCAAGCGTCTGACCGTAGAAGATACAGCGAGGCATAGCGCCCTCATCGGGAGAGATGATCATCAAGTGATCCTTATCAATGGTAATATCGGGGACGTGACGAACCAGTGCCTTGATCATCTGATAAGCGGGACGAACGTCATCAAAACCGGTCAACGGGATAGCATTCTGTACGCGGGCATCGTGAGCATCGAAGGTCAGAATGTTGGAAACTCCCATCTGAACCAGCTCCTGCAGCATCAGCGAGCAGTCGAGAGATTCACGGCCGGAGCGCTTGTGCTGACGACCCTCGTACAACATGGGCATGATCAAAGAGAGTCTCTTTGCCTTGCCTGCGGTTGCGGCGATAATACGCTTCAGATCAGCAAAATGATCGTCGGGGCTCATGGGAACGGTCTGACCGTACATCTTGTAGGTCACGCCATAGTTGAAGACATCGCAGATGATGTAGATATCATAGCCGCGAACGGAATGGTTGATAACACCCTTGGCTTCACCGGTACCGAAACGGGGGCAGGACACGGGAACCAGGTAGGACTCATTGCGGCGGTGCCATTCCTTCAGATAACTGTCGACTCGCTCAGCGAATTCCTCACAGCCGGGCATCGCAATGACACACAGATCTCCAAACAACGGTTCTTTCATTACACATCCTCCAAAGATTTAAATAAAAATTTGCAGAGTGGATTCTCTTTTTACTGACACTTTTCAGACCTTCGGAACGAGACCGGGGAGGCAGAGAGGCTCTGCTTCTCCATAATCATAACACCATTCCGACACTTTTTCAAGAGGTTCTTTTGATTTTTCTTCTTTTCGGTATTTTTCCCAAAGCAACGCTGTTTTTTTGGTTTTTTTGTCGCAAATATGCGAGCGATTTTGACAAAAAATCAGATACGCGAATAGATTATTTCAGCTCAACGACCGTCACACCGCCGTCGCCCTCACCGTACATACCGATGCGGAAGGAAGCAACGCGCTTGTCCTTTTGCAGGATCTTCCAAAGCGCCGCCTTCAGCGCCCCCGTTCCCTTTCCGTGGATCAGGCGGACCGTCTTCAGTCCCGCCAGTGCTGCATCGTCCAGATATTTATCCGCGATTGCCCACGCCTCCTCGCCGGTCTTTCCGCGCAGATCGATCTCGTCGGTAAAATCGCGGACAAGGGACGCCTTATAATCATTGACACTCTTCTTCTGCTTATTTTTATCGATCACCGTGGTCTTGTTTTCGATCAGCTGCAAATTTTTCACCTTGGTCCGCATGCGGATGATTCCGGCCTGTACATTGACGTTGCCGCTCTTATCGGGATCGTCCACCAGAAAACCGTTTTTATCAATGTTGACGATATAGACCTCGTCGCCCTTTTTCAGGGGACGCGGCAGCACGTAATCCTTGACGCGACGCTCCTCCACGGGATTGTAGCTGTCCTCGTTCTCCCGCAGATGGGCACGGATGGCACGGCGGGATTCCTCCATCTGCTCACCGAGACGGGCAGTCTCCTGTGCGCGGCGCACCTTGTCCGCCTGCTCCAGAATAAAATCAGAGGAAGCCTTCGCGCTCTCCACCATGGCAACGGCTCGCGCCTTTGCCACCTCAAGCTCCTTTTCCGCCTGCTTGAGAGCGCGGGTCATCTTCTGCTCGGACTCCGCCTTGAACGCCTCGTATTCCTTGCGCAGACGCGCACTCTCTTCCTTATTCTTCTCCATCTCCACGCGTGCCTTTTCCAGCTTTTCGATCACGCTCTCGAAATTGCGGTTCTCGGCGCTGACGTAGTGCTGTGCGCGGCGGATGATCTCGGAGGGGATGCCCAGCTTCTCAGAAATGGCAAAGGCATTGGATTTACCGGGCGTACCGATGATCAGCTTATAGGTAGGACGCAACGTCTCCACGTCAAACTCGCAGGATGCGTTTTGAACGCCCTCGGTGTTCAGCGCATACGCCTTCAACTCAGCGTAGTGGGTCGTGGCGGCACAGATCGCCCCTGCATGCCGCACCGCCTCAATGATGGACATGGCAAGCGCCGCACCCTCTACGGGATCGGTACCCGCGCCAAGCTCGTCAAAGAGTACCAGCGAGCGGTCATTCAACTGTTCGATCATGGACACGATATTGACCATATGGGAGCTGAAGGTGGAGAGCGATTGCTCAATGCTCTGATCGTCACCCAGGTCCACCAGCACACGGTCGAAGAGGCAGATCGTTGACTCGCCGTCCACCGGAATATGAAGCCCCGATTGCGTCATCAGCGCAAACAGACCCAGCGTTTTCAGCGTAACGGTCTTACCGCCGGTATTTGGACCCGTAATGATCAGCGTGTCGTATCCGTCCCCGATCGTTACGTTGATCGGAACGACCTTTTCGGGGTCGATCAGCGGGTGACGGGCGCGGATGAAGCGGATATCCCGCCCACGGGAGATCCTGGGCGACACCGCGTTCAAGCGAATGGAAAGCTGACCGCAGGCAAAGATAAACGCCAGCTCGGTGATATTCAGATAATTGAGCCACAGCGCATGCGACATCTCCGCGACGGATGCCGAAAGCTCGGCAAGGATACGCTCGATCTCATGGGTCTCGCGGGATTCCAGCATACGCAGCTCGTTGTTGGCATCCACCACCGCGATCGGCTCGATAAACATAGTCGCACCCGAGGAGGAGGTATCGTGGATCAAGCCCTTGACCTCATTCTTATACTCGGATTTGACCGGTACGACATACCGTCCGTTTCGCATGGTGACGATATTTTCCTGCAAATAGCGGGAGGAAACGCCACCGGTATATTTCTGCAAAAGCTCCTTGATACGCGCGTTGGCGGCGCGGATCTTGCGGCGGATCTCGGCAAGCTCGCGGCTCGCCTCATCGGCGATCATATCCTCCGCGATGATCGAGCGCGTGATCTTCTCCTCCAGCGGTCTGTCAGGGATCAGACGCTCAAAGATCTCGTCAAGAGAGGTGGTCAGCGGCTCGCTGTTCTCGGTTGCTCTGCTGTGAATATAATCCAGCATCATACGGCAGGTGCGCAGAACGTTGGCGATATCCAGAAGCTCACGGGGAGAGAGAACAGCGCCCTTCTCTGCCCGCTCCCCCGCGGGTCCCACGTCCTTGACCATGCCGAAGGTGGGCAAGCCCTTGACGCGGATCAGACGGCAGGCATCGGTCGTCCACCGCTGACGGCGGATCACCTCGTCGGCGTCATCCGTCGGTGTCAGGCGAAGTGCCAGCTCCTTGGCGCCCTCCGTCAACGCACAGTCGGCGAGCAGCTGACGGATCTTATCAAATTCAAGTGTTTTTCCTATTTTATCTGTATATAGCATATTTCTAATTCTGTTCTGTTTTTGATTTACGGTTCGGTGCCGTCACAGAGGTCTGTGACAGGCTCTTATAAAAATTCAGCGAATCGAATCCCCGCTCCAGATGGTGGAGCAAATAATTCTCACATACCGCGGAGAAGCAATCCCGTTCGCTTTTCTCCAAGGAAAAAGCAAACATCCGCTCCGTCCGTGCGGAAAGAACGTAGCGGCAAGCGGCGGTGACCGAGGACGACATGGGGAGAAGGAGCGTCATCTCGCCCGCATCCTCCATTTCCATCTCCGTTCTGCGCACCCTCCCCGCCATGCGGACACATTCCGCGCAAAGCAGGTGGCCGTTCATCACGTCCAGATACATCGGATCCGACACCGTCCTCCCACACTCGGCACAGCCCTCAAGGTCCGGCATGAAGCCCGAAAAGCCGGCGACGCGCAACTCAAAAGTCCCCTTGATCTGCCACGCGGGACGAAGACCGCTCGCAAGAGCGTACAGCGAGTTGAGAAGGAGCCGCAGGATCTCCACACCCGGTTCTCCCTCCCCCGTCACGTCCATCCCGACCTCCGCCAGATAGGCGGCAAGAGAGAGGTTGTCCAGATCGTTCCGAACGCCGTAGAAGGGCTCGATCACCGATCCCCCCCGCAGCCATCCCAACGACCCGTTTTTCTCGTAGATCTCAAAATTGGCATAGGTATACGGCTGCACCAGCGGAAGTAGCTTGCTGTGAACGGAGCGGGCACCCTTGGCGATAACGGAGATCTGCCCGCGGTCGGGGGTCAGAACGGTCAAAAACTTATCGTTATCCTCTCGGTCCATCACACGGAGCACAAGTCCGTCTGTCGTACTGAGCAAATTCTCTCCCCCTCTCCGAGGCAAAGCGCCCCCGAATTATTCTTCGTCCTGCTGATATCCGAAATTGCTGACGATCTGCTCGCTCTCGCGCCAATTCGCCTTGACCTTGACCCAAAGATTTAGGTACACCTTGGTGCCGAACAGCTTTTCCAGATCCTCTCTGGCGTAGGTTCCTACCATCTTCAGCTCGGCACCGCGCTTTCCGACGATGATCCCCTTATGGGATTCCTTCTCGCAGAAAATATTGGCGCTGATGCGGATCAGCGTGTCCTCGTCCTTGAATTCTTCAATAACAACGGCGATCCCGTGGGGGATCTCCTTGTTCAGGGTTCGCAAAAGCTTCTCGCGGATGATCTCCGCTGCCATCTGGCGACCGGGCTGGTCGGTCACGATATCGTCCGGATAGAACCATTCCTCCTCGTGCAGGAATTTGGCGCACTCCTCCAGCACCGCTCCGATGCCTTCACCGCGGCGGGCGCTGATCGGCACGTAGGCGGCGAAATCATACAGCTTGGAGTATTCGGTCAGTCTCGCGCCGATCTCCTCCGCATTGGCGGTGTCGGTCTTGTTCAGCACCAGAACGGCGGGCATATGGGAGGCACGGATGCTTTCCACAATGGAGAGATCCAGCTGACCCGGCTCGCGTGCCGCGTCTACGACAAAAACGATCACGTCGCCGTCCAGCATGGTGGAATTGGCAGTCTTGACCATGTATTCGCCCAGCGCGTTCTTGGGCGCGTGGATACCGGGCGTATCCAGAAAAACAAACTGGTTTTCCCCATCAGTATGAATTCCCGTGATTCTGTTTCTCGTTGTCTGCGGTTTGGACGAGACGATGGCGACCTTCTCACCCAAGATCGCGTTCAGAAGGGTCGATTTTCCTACGTTCGGTCTGCCGACAATGGCTATAAATCCTGTTTTTTTCATATTATCCTCAATCGTCCTTTATATTATTGTTCTTCGGCTTCTATGCCGAGCCCCAGCCGCGCAATGATCTCTCTTTGGCGGCGGCGCATGTCCCGATCCTCTTCCTCGCCGAGCTCATGATCATAGCCGAGCAGATGAAGAACGGAGTGAACGCATAGAAACGCGGTCTCGCGCTCAAAGCTGTGACCGTAAAGCTCCGCCTGCTCACGGGCGCGCTCCAGCGAGATCACGATATCGCCAAGCGTTCCCTCGATCTTCTCCCCTCTCTCAAACATGGGAAAGGACAGCACGTCGGTTGCCTTATCGATCCCGCGATGCTCCTGATTCAGCGCGCGGATCCCCTCGTTGTCGGTAAAGGTCATGGAGACCTCCGGAGAATCGATCTCCACACCCTCATAATCCAACGTTTCCAGAATGGCGCGGCGCAAAAGCATTCTCAGCTTATAGGTCACCGCAATCACGTCCTGCTCATTTTCCAGATAGACCATCAATTTTCTTCCGGCCATATTATCTCTTCGTCCTCTCTGTGTTTTTGTCGTTCCGCTGTCCGTCACGACCGCGACTCTGCTCCTTTTCATAACGGTCGTAGGCGAGAATGATCTCCTGCACCAGCTTGTGGCGAACCACATCACGCTCGGTAAAAGCATGAATGGCAATGTCGTCGATCCCCACAAGTATCTTAACTGCCGAGGCAAGGCCGCTCTTCTGTCCTGAGGGCAGGTCGGTCTGTGTCAGATCTCCCGTGACCACCGCCTTGGATTGAAAACCGAGACGGGTCAGAAACATCTTCATCTGCTCCGGCGTGGCATTCTGCGCCTCGTCGAGGATGATGAAGGAGTCGTCCAGCGTACGTCCTCGCATGTATGCCAGCGGCGCGATCTCAATGGTTTGCTTTTCCAGATGCTTCTGGTAATTTTCCGCGCCCATCATTTCATACAGTGCGTCGTAAAGCGGACGCAGATAAGGGTCGATCTTGCTCTGCAGATCTCCCGGCAGAAAGCCGAGTTTTTCGCCCGCCTCAATGGCGGGGCGTGTCAGAATGATGCGGTTGACCTGCTTCTCCCGCAACGCCTTGACCGCCATTGCCACCGCCAGAAAGGTCTTACCCGTTCCCGCGGGACCGATGCCGAAGGTCAGTGTATTCTTCTTGATGGCATCCACGTATCGCTTCTGCCCCACCGTCTTTGCCTTGATGGGCTTGCCGCGGGTGGTCAGACAGATGCAATCGTCCCCAAGGTCACTCAGATCCTCTTCCCGCCCCGCCTTGACCATATCGATCACGTAGCGGACCGACTGATCACTAAGCACGTCCTGATACGCCGCCATATCCCGCAGATACGTTACTGCCTTCGCCGCTTGCTCTACTGCGGCGCGATCCTGACCGCTGATCAGCACGCCGTCCTCATCGGACTCTACGCGGTTTTGGATATCCACCGCGAAGGCGTGCTCAATGGCACGGATGTTACTGTCAAAGGGGCCGAATATGCGGGCTGTCATCTCGCCCGCGCCGAGTTTGATCGTTTTTTGTTCCATGCAATTCCTCGTATATTTTCTAAAATTCTATATCACTCATTCACCGAAAATTCCTGCACCTGCGCGATATCTTCCAGACACCACACCTTGCAATGCAGCCGATATGCATCCTCTGCAAGTGTGACGGCAACCGTTTTTCTCAGCAGTGTCGCGTCGGGGAGCGCCTGCGCGATCTGCCTCTCCAGCTCATAATACGCCAATGCCTGGGCGCTTTCATAGCTTCGTACTGCCTCGCGGTATTCATAAGGCAGATACCGATCTGTGCGCAGGGAAAACGGCAGACTTACCCCTTTCCCCAAGACCGCGGAGTTTATATTACTTATTTTATCACAACTCACACCCAAAATTCTACTGTTTTTTAAAAGTTTTATCTCTTTTTCGAAAAAAAACAGCGTTTTTTGTTGCAAATGTTCACCGGAATACACCTTTTGCTGATAGACCAACGGAATCTCCACCTCAAATTCATGCTCCGTACGTGCCAGAACGTGCCCCGCGGCACGGGTGACACGCCAGCCGACTGCCTGACTGTCGTAAACACCGCTGACCAAAAGCTCCCCCTTTTGCACCGCCTGCCCCGCCTTGACTACCGACTTTCCCGTATAGATCTCCACCCCTTCCACGATCCCCTCGGCAGAGGCGATCAGATTGGCGGGAGAAAGCGGCTCGCCGTCGGGCGTGGGGACGCGTTCCCGCACCTCCACGTATGCCACCGTTCCCGACATGTTGATGGAGACCCAGGAGAAGCACTCCGATTCCAGCTGGATCCGCATCTCTTCTTTGGCGGTATTGAGGCGCGCCAGCGGCATTCCCACGTACAGCCCGCTTTCACGCAGTTCCTCCTTCACGCGGCGGACCGTCATAGTCTCATTGCCACTGACACGGATATCCCAGAGGACCTGCGTAGAGGCGATCAGGATCGCGGCACCCAAAAAAGCACCCAGCAATAGTCCGACGCGGCGGCGATAGCGGTAAAGCAAATGGGGCAAGCCACCGTGAAGCACGGTCCTGACACGGATCTCCGCTTCAGAACATTTGCGCAGAAAGATCCGCGCCGTCCGCTCCGACATTTCAAAGGAAACATGTCTACCTTCCGCATCGTTGCACCAATGACGGTAAGCGATATGCTCTCTCATGCAAAGCTCCAATATCGCCGCCGCGTCACTCATATCACACGAAAGCCGCACCCAGCCGCAAAAAAACAGATCTGTATTCACCGCCCGACCTCCGTTCCCTGAAGGTCCACACCGCAGACCCAGCCCTCGATGATCACCCATCCCGCATGGTAAGAAATGCATACCAGATCTCTGCCGCGGATCCTCACGCGCCCCCGCCGCAGACCCAACACGATCTCCTCCGACGTATAACAGAGGATCCGCTTGCATCCCTGCAGCCTCAGATGGTTCTGCCCGTGCATCTCCAGATAACAGCCGCCGAGAAGCATATCCGAGGGCACATCCAAAAATCGGCTGACGCGCGCGGGTAACGAACATTTTTCCTCGCTTGCCGATGTTTTATTATTTCTTTTGGCACTTTTCTCGTTCATAATACAACCTCGCGTTGGATATAGTATAGTGACCCTTTCGTCGATATACTGTATGACAACAAGGAGTAGAACATGCTTTATCACGCCAAGATCCGTGCCGTTTCCGCAGCAAGACCCCGCCGTCACCGCGCCTTCTCTCTCAGGGTCTCTTCGGGACAGATATGCTTTTTCGCACTCAGTCTGGTTTGTATCATTCTGCTGGTTGCCCATTCGGACGTCGCCATCATCTATATGAAACAGGGACTTGGGCTGTGCGCGCAAACGGTGATTCCCTCCCTGTTCCCCTTCATGGTCCTCTCGGAGCTGCTGGTGGCAAGCGGGGGCGGAATGCTGTTGGGTAAGCTGTGCGAAGCCCCTCTGCGTCGCCTATTCGGCATCTCGGGCAACGGAGCATGTGCCCTGCTGATGGGGTTGATCTGCGGCTTTCCCGTAGGTGCCAAAACTGCTGTTTCTCTTTGCCGGCACGGGCAGATCGACGGACGGGAGCTTTCCCGCCTGCTGTGCTTCTGTAATATTCCCAGCTCCGCTTTCCTCATCAACGCCGTTGGTGTTTCGCTTTTCGGCAACCGTCTCTTCGGCATCATACTTTACGGAATCTGCCTGCTCTCCTCACTTCTGATCGCCCTGCTTCTTCATCTGCTCCGCCCCCTCCCGCCGTCATCCGATCGCACTGCTGACACGGTATCCGCCACGGGAGTCAGCACCTTTACCCATGCCGTCACATCCGCGGCAATTGCCATGCTCTATGTGTGCGCCTACGTCGTGTTTTTTTCGGCACTCGTCGGCACGCTGGGCAAAATACTTCACGGATGGCGCATCGGGCAGGCAGGTATTGCCGCCCTGTTTGGCTTCTTCGAGCTTTCGGGCGGCGTCATGCAGGCAGCCGCGATTCAAAACGGGCTTCTTGCAAAATGGATGACCGCTCTGCTGTGCGGTTGGTCGGGCATGTCGGTACATTTGCAGATCCTCTCCCTTTGCGACGGTCTGCCCGAAGGTATCTCGCCTCACGCTCGTCCCTATATTTTTTGCAAACTGCTTCAAGGGCTTTTGTGCGCCCTTTTTTGCGGAATGCTTCTGTACTTTGTCCCCTCTCTACGTGTTTCATCGGGTGACGCACACGCCTCATCTGTCGTTTCCTCCGCATTTTCGCTCATTTCAATGCAAAAAATCAATCTTACGTTGATTCCGGTTTTAGTGGCCGTCGCAAGTCTCATCATGCTCAAACAGCGGATCTGTTCAAAGAAACGGCAAGATCGGCATGTTGCAGACACCATGTTCCCCCCTCGTGCATAAGATATTCATGAAGGAGGTGCAAGGTATGCGATTCGGAACATGCACAGCGACCTTTGAGTCGATGACACTGGCGACAAAGGCGCAGCATGCGCTCTCTCACGCCGCCATCCGCTCCGAGGTCGTTAAGCTGGACTCCTCCCGTGTCGGACACGGCTGCGCATGGGGATTGGAATTCTCCTGCGCGCAGGAAGGCAACGTCCGCACCATTCTGGGCAACGCCCATATTCCCGTCAAAAAATATATTGAGGGGAGCGGTATGCCATGATATATTTTGATCACGCGGCAACCACCTTCCCCAAGCCCCCTTCGGTCTATGCCGAGGTGGAACGCTGTATTCGCTCCTACTGCGGCAACCCGGGACGCGGCTCCCACACCCTTTCCCGTGCCGCCGCTGAAAAAATTTATGAATGCCGCGAGGAGGCGGCTTCCCTTTTCGGGCTGGATGCGCCCGAAAACATTGTCTTCACCGTCAATACCACCGCCGCGTTGAATATGGCGATCAAGGGGCTTTTGCAGCAGGGCGATCACGTCCTGATCAGCGACATGGAGCACAACTCCGTGCTTCGCCCCATTGACCGCCTCGCGCGAGAGGGACGGATATCCTACGATATCTTTCCCACCCACGGCGGGAGCGGACGTATACCGACGGCGGAGGATATCTGCCGCGGGATTGGACAACGAATTCGTCCCGAGACCCGCGCCGTCGTCTGCGCTCACGCATCCAATATCTGCTCAGCTTCCCTTCCGATCGCAGAGATCGGCGCCTTTTGTCACACCAATGGATTGTATCTGGTGGTGGACGGCGCGCAGTCCGCCGGGATCCTTCCATTGGATATGTCACGGATGGGGATCGACGTTCTCTGCGTCCCCGGGCACAAGGGGCTCTACGGAATCCAGGGGAGCGGCATGCTCCTGCTCTCGCCGGGCACCGTTCTCGACACATTGACCGAGGGTGGGAACGGTGTCCGCTCCTTGGATGCCGCCATGCCCGACTTCTCCCCCGAGAGATACGAAAGCGGCACACTTCCAACGCCCGCCATCGCGGGACTTTGTGAGGGTATCCGCTTCGTCAAGCGAGTAGGTACTGAGGCGATCATGACGCACGAGCAAGCGCTTTTCCGTCGCTTACGGGAACTGCTGACAAACACACAGGGGGTGAAGGTTTATGCCCCGCAATTCGTCGGCTCCACCTTGTTGTTCTCGGTGGATGGAATGCCGTCCGACGCGGTGGGCCGTGCGCTGGATGCCCGCGGCTTCTGTGTGAGATGCGGTTTTCATTGCTCGGCTTTGGGGCATCGCACACTCGGCACCCCCGAGAGCGGTGCCGTTCGTGCCAGCTTCGGTTATTTCAACCGCCCTGCCGAGGTGGAGCGGTTCTACCGCGCGTTGAAGGAAATTCTGAGCACAGCGCAAAAAGCAGACCGATAAAAATCATCCCATCCCGGGAGACTTGCCCCGGGACGGGATGATTTTTATATTACAGAATGGACTTCAGCTCTGCCAGCTTCTGTACGAAATGATCTGCGCTCGCATCCTTGTAAAAGCCCTCGTAGTCATACAAACATCCGGCAGTACCGGCATTGTGACCTGCATCCACGTCGATATCTCGGTCACCGACCATCAGCGTTTCCGCGGGAACCATTTGGTTCTTTTTCATCAGATACAGCAATGCGTCCGGCGCGGGCTTGCGGGGGAAATCCATACTGCCGTCGATGGCATCGGAAAAATAGTGGCGAAGCCCCCATTTTTCAAGCAGACGGTATGCCAGCGTGTCGGTATGCGTATAAAGATAATTCTTCTTCCCGTGCTCGACCGCATAGCGCAGGATCTCTTCGGCATCGTCGTAGGGTCTTTGCTCCTCCATTGCCATGGCGTCGTGGATCTCATGGAACTCATGCTGGATCACATTGATATCCTCCACACCCCAATCAAAATGACGGATCGCCACACCCACCGACACCTTAAGAAGCGCATAACAGGTATCATAGTCACACGCGATCCCGTGCCGCTTCAAAAGCTCCAGAAGCGCTTTGGTAAAGATCGGATAAGTATCGGAGATCGTTCCGTCGAAATCATATACAATATTTTGATACATGTTTACCTCTCACATAGATTTTGCGTTTTTATCCATTTTCCGTCGCAACTTATTTTTTCTTTTGCCGTGCGCGTTCGATCTCCTCCGCGTTCTTGGGAATCAGGATCTTTGTCAGATGCCATCCCTTCAATCCGAAATAATAACCGACCGCAGAGATCACAAGCGCGGGAATGATGATTGCGAAGAAGGGCCAAACGAGAGAATTCAGCGGTATACCGCCAACGTTCACGGCAAGCAGTCCCGTATACATTCCCTCCACCAAAAGCGCAACCACGGTGGCACCGCCGCCCACGTTGCTGAGGAATTGACTGCTACTGAGATATCCGACCGTGATCAGGATTGCCAGCAGGAAATTCAGCGAATTGGCACACAGCGAAATGTAGAGTCCCGTCAGGGGAGACGCCTTACTGCGACCGTAATCTACCGATGTTTTGTCTTTCAGACCGATCTCAAAGGTCATGGCGTACAGCAAAAACATATAGAAGACGATCGCCGCGACGCTGGACGCGATTTGGAGCGTACTTTTCTCCGCCATGCCGGTGGCGAGCGCCAGGACAAGACCGAAGATCGCGACCGCAAACTGATTGAGAAACATCTTCATCATATCATAAGAATGCTTTTTGAAAAATTCCTTCATGAAAACTCCTCCGTATGATCTATTCTTTTTGTTATTATACTGCATTTTGCGCAATATTGCAAGTTCTTTTTCTTTTTTCCGTATTATCCATGCAAAAAAATATCTTTTTCTTGACAAAACGATTGCGGTTTGGTATAATAGCAAAAATGCAAAATAATGATTCACCTGTAAATGAGGTATTGATATGACCATATACGAACTGGTCGTCTGCATCGCGGCAGGCCTCGGTGCGGGACTGGGAACGGGATTTGCGGGCTTGAGCGCCGCCGCCGTCATCGGTCCCATGCTGATCGCCTTTCTCGGAGTGGACGCTTACGCCGCGGTCGGCATCGCCCTTGCGAGTGACGTGCTGGCAAGTACCGCCTCTGCGATCACCTACGGCAGAAATAAAAATCTGGATATCCGCCACGGCTTGATCATGATGGCATCGGTGCTCTTCTTCACCATGCTCTCCAGCTGGGTCTCCAGCTATTTTCCCAGCACCACCATCGGTGCCTTCTCCACCTTCATGACCTTTCTGACAGGCGTCAAATTTCTCGTCCGCCCCGTGCTGACCACCAAGGAAGCCATGGACAATATCAGTCGCACACGCCGCATCGTCCAATCCATCTTCTCCGGTGCTGTGATCGGCTGCATTTGCGGCTTCGTGGGCGCAGGCGGCGGTATGATGATGCTCCTGATCCTGACCAGCGTCCTCGGATACGAATTGAAGACCGCTGTCGGCACCAGCGTATTCATTATGGCCTTTACCGCACTGACCGGTGCCGTCAGCCATTTTGCCATTGCCGGCGTTGCCCATTGGGGCTACCTGATCGTGTGCGTGGTCAGTACCTTGGTCTTTGCCGAGGTCGGTGCAAGAATCGCCAACCGCTCTACCCCCAAGGTACTCAACCGCTCCACCGGTCTCCTGCTTACCGTCATCGGGCTTGCCATCATTATCGTAACGTATCTTCCAAAATTCTGAGCACACAAAAACCCGACAACAGACGTTGTCGGGTTTTTGCTGTCGATCAATATTGTAAAAACGATATGGATGACGGATTATTTCTGTCTTCTTGCCTCGAAGCAAGCAGAGCAGTATACCGGTCTGTCACCGGAAGGCTGGAAGGTGACCTTTGCTTCACCGCCGCACTCTGCGCAGACTGCAGTGAAGTATTCCTTGGGTGCCTTGCCGGCGTTCTTTCTTGCATCGCGGCAAGCCTTGCAGCACTTAGGCTCGTTCATGAAGCCCTTCTGCTTGTAGAAGGCCTGTTCACCGGCAGTGAAAGTAAATTCGTTGCCACACTCTTTGCAGACAAGAGTCTTGTCTTCGAATACTTCGCTGATCATCTCGTCGTTCTCGTACATTGGATGTTACCTCGCTTTGTAAATTGGTTAATTATTTTTTCGCCCCAAGTCGGAGTTTCACCGACATCTTTGAATCTTTGCTTCAACGCTCTGAAATTAAGCTACACGGGCATATTTAACGATTGTTTACCAAAGCTATTTCAGAGTCGATCCTGCAAAAGGTTTTTCAGTTTCTTCCTGATTCGGGCAATGGCATTGTCGATAGATTTGACGCTCTTGTGCAGAGCATCGGCGATCCCAGCGGCACTGTAGCCTCTCAAATAATAGGAAAGCACCTCGTTCTCATAAGCGGACAAGGTCTTTTCGATCATCTGCGAAAGCACCTTACACTCTTCCTCTTCAATGATCATGGAAAGCAGATCTCCGTCTGCACCCAAAACCCGCTCGGCAGTTGCCTCATCCAAAGAAACAAGCTCTAACTGACGCTGTTCCCGCCGCATATGCGAGATCACTCGGTTTCCGATACAAACCTTGGCATACAGACCAAATTCCACGTTTTCCTGATCGATCCGATAAGAACGCACCGCGTCATAAAAGGCAGCGAGCGCCTCCTGGCGCAGATCCTCCCTGCTCTCCTCACTGTAAAGCTCAGCCGAAAAGCGGTCAACCGCACGGTCGATCAAAGGACGGTAACGCAACAACAATGTGACAAATGCATCCTGATCTCCTTCGCGGATCGCAAGCAGGAGATCCTGCACGGACATCAAGTCTTTCGGGACGTTGTTCATCATGTACCATACCGCCATACTGGGAAAATTGTGTCTCACACAGAAAAGAAAAAGCCGGAACGCACATACAAATCTATGGTAAAAATCCGCGCACGGATCCCTTTTCCTGCATATGCATATAACAATTATATCAGAAAATTATATAATGTCAAGGGGTTTGGCGAAAATATTTTTGTTTAAATATCACATATTTTGTCGACGCTTGTGATTTTCCCCAAAAACAGAAGCATCAATTTGGCAAAAAGTGACACACGCACCTCGCGGTGCGTGTGTCACAGGCATTTACGGATCCAGGAGAAAGTCTACGGTACCCGACAGAAGCGCGTTTACGCCGCGGTAGATCACCTCGGGGCGATCCCGAAAGCGTTCCCGCATTTTCTCGGCGCGAGCCATGCTTTCCACCTGCAAAGTCAGCGAAAAAATGTCCTTGCGGTTTTCCACCAGGCGAAAGGTCACGCTCGCGCGACCGTCCGCGATCGGCGTCGCATCCGTTTTCACCTCTACGCCCCGGCGGCTGAAATCCAGATAGCGATACGCCCAGCTGAGGCTTTTCTCCAAAATTGCCTCGGCAATATCCCCATGCAACTGCTCAGCCACGGCGCGCCCCTTGTCGGTCACGGCGTAACGATCCTCTTCCCCGGGAACACGGTCGGCAACGGGGGCTACCAGCCCTCCGTCCAACAGCTCATGAAAGCTCTCGGCAAAATCCAGATATGCCACGTAATCCGTCTGCATCACGATATCGTTGATGGCGGAAAAATTCAGCGGATAATGAATGTTATCCATCAAATAAAGTACAAATATTTTGATTTCACGTTTGCTCCCGATCGGCGATGCCATATTCAACTCTCCTTGTTTTCTCACTTGCACTATATCTTATCATGTTTTATTATTTTTTTCAAGGCTTTTTGATATTTTGTTTGCAATTTGTGCCAAGATGTGATATGATAATAATATATGTGCGAAAACACAAAAAAGCACCATCTAACATCGGAGGTTTCTTATGGTACACGTAGCCCTTCTTGGCTTCGGCACGGTCGGCAGCGGCACGGCTGAGGTTCTTACCGCCAATCAATCCATGATCGAATCCTATATCGGAGATCAGATCCATATCAAATACATTCTCGATCTGCGTGACTTCCCCGAAAGTCCCTTCGCGGACCGTATCGTACACGATTTCAACGTCATTCTGAACGACCCCGAGGTCTCTCTCGTGGCGGAAATGATGGGCGGTGCCCATCCCGCCTACGATTTTTCCAAGGCGGCGCTGGAGGCAGGCAAGCACGTGGTCACCTCCAACAAAGAGGTCGTGGCGACCTTCGGTATTGAGCTTTTGGAGACCGCGACGGCACACGGCGTTCGCTATCTGTTCGAGGCAAGCGTGGGCGGCGGCATTCCCGTCATCCGCCCGCTGATGAATGACTTCAATTCCAACAGCATCCTCGCCATCGACGGTATTCTCAACGGCACCACCAACTATATGCTGACCAAAATGAAGGACGAGGGGCTTGCCTTTGACACCGTTCTGCGCGACGCCCAGAAGAAGGGCTATGCAGAGCGCAATCCCGACGCCGATATCAAGGGGAAGGACGCCGCTCGCAAGATCGTCATTCTCGCCGCGCTGGCATACGGCAAGCTGATCTCTCCCGAGGACATCTACACCGAGGGTATCACCGAGATCTCGGATATGGCAACCACGCTGGCAACGCAAATGGGGTACTCCATCAAGCTGATCGGTCACACCGAGCGTATTGCCGACGGGCGCGTGCTGGCAATGGTATCCCCCCGTCTGATCCCGCCCTCCAATCCCCTTTCTCATATCACCGACGTTTTCAACGGCATTCTGGTGGAGACCGACATGCTGGGCACCACCATGTTCTACGGTCGCGGCGCGGGCAAGCTCCCCACCGCAGGCGCTGTCGTGGCAGACATTCTTGACATCGCGCGCCGTCCCGCCGAGAAAAACACACTCAGCTGGGTCGCCGCCACTGCTGACGATCTGGCACCTATGGACGATTACGTCAGCGGTCATTTTCTGATCCTCTCCAATCCCGACGGCAAGATCGACAGAGATGTGCTCCGCGGTCAATTCGGTGAGATCAAGCAGGTCATCTGCTCCGACGGCACGGTCGCCTTCATCACGGGAGCCATGAGCGAGAAGGAACTGGCAAAAAAGCTGGAACAAACTGACCGCATCGTATTCTCTCACATCCGATTGCTCGGCTGATTCAAAAATTAAGAAAGCAGGATTGTTGCATGAAATCCATTTCCGCCATCTACAAAATCGGAAAAGGCCCCTCCTCCTCCCACACCATGGGACCCGAGAAGGCGTCTGCCATTTTTCTGCAGGAGCATCCCGAGGCAACTGCCTTTCGCGTGACCTTGCTCGGTTCCCTTTCCAAAACGGGACGCGGACACGGCACCGATACCGTCATCTGCGAGGTGCTCGGCAAGGAGCGCACCGAGATCGTTTGGGATAATGACACACAAGAGCTTCCGCACCCCAACACCATGGTACTGGAGGCGCTGAAGGACGGACAGGTGACCGGCACCATGCGCGCCATGAGCATCGGCGGCGGCGATATCTCCATTGAGGGGCGCCCCGACATTACGCTGCCCGAGGTCTACCGTGAAAACTCCTTCTCCGAGATCGCGCAGATCTGCAAATCCCGCAACATCCGTATTTACGAATACGTGCTGGAAAATGAGGGGGAGGAGATCCTTACCTACATGAATCGCGTCTGGCAGACGATGCAGGAGGCGATCAATCGCGGTCTCTCCACCTCGGGAACCCTTCCGGGCGGACTGAACGTGGAAAAGAAAGCACAGTATCTCTACAACCAGCGTCATATGGACGAGAGCGCCATGACGAGAGAAAACCGCATCGTATGCGCCTATGCCTTCGCCGTCGGCGAGCAAAACGCGGATTGCGGCACCATCGTCACCGCCCCCACCTGCGGCGCGTGCGCCGTTCTCCCCTCCGTGCTGAAATATATGCAGCAAGCCCGCGGCTTTTCGGATGAGGATATCCTCAAGGCGCTGATGACGGCGGGACTCGTGGGCAATATCGTCAAGCAAAACGCCTCCATCAGCGGCGCGGAATGCGGCTGTCAGGCGGAGATCGGCACCGCATGCTCTATGGCGGCGGCAGGTCTTGCCGAGCTGTTCGGCATGGGCATCGATCAGATCGAATATGCCGCCGAGGTCGCGCTGGAGCATCATCTGGGACTCACCTGCGACCCCATTTGCGGTCTGGTGCAGATCCCCTGCATTGAGCGAAACGCCGTAGCCGCCATGCGCGCCATCAACGCGCTGAGCTTGGCGAATTTCCTCTCCGAGACACGTAAGATCCCCTTTGACACCGTGGTACAGACCATGTATGAGACCGGTAAAGACCTCTCTGTCCTCTACCGTGAGACCGGCGAAGGCGGTCTCGCCAAAATTTATCGGGTATGACCCTACAGGAAGGCAACAGACAATGATGGAACAAAAATATGACGTCATGATCGTAGGCGCGGGGCCCGCGGGCATTTTCACAGCGCTGGAAATGCTTCGCAAGGGGAGCGACAAAAAGATCCTGATCGTAGAAAAAGGCAGCGCCATTGAAAACCGCCGCTGCCCCAAGCATCAGACCAAGCAATGTGTCAACTGCAAGCCCTACTGCCACATCACCACCGGTTTCTCCGGCGCGGGTGCCTTTTCGGACGGTAAGCTCTCACTCAGCTCGGACGTGGGCGGTGACCTGCCTCGCTTGATCGGCGACGATCTGGCACAGGAGACCATCCACTATACCGACAGCATCTATCTGGAATTCGGTGCGGACGAGCATGTGGAGGGCGTTTCCAATCCCGAGGAGGTCAAGGAGATCCGCAAGCGCGCCATTCAGGCGGGATTGAAGCTTGTGGACTGTCCGATCCGCCATCTCGGTACCGAAAAAGCGCAGGACATCTACTATGCCATCGAGCAGTATCTGCTGCAGCACGGCGTGGATATTCTCTTCGGCTTTGAGTGTACCGACGTGATCATCGAGGATCAGATCTGCCGCGGCGCGTATATTGCCAAGAAGGACGATAAGCGCACCGTCTATGCCGAGCACGTGGTCGTTGCCACCGGTCGCCGCGGCGCGGAATGGCTGGAGACTCTCTGCTCCGATCACGGAATCGCCCACCAGCCCGGCACCGTCGATATCGGCGTGCGCGTGGAGGTCCGCAACGAGGTGATGGAGACGGTCAACAAGGTGCTTTATGAATCCAAGCTGATCGGCTATCCTCAGCCCTTCAAGAACAAGGTCCGCACCTTCTGTCAAAATCCGGGCGGCTTTGTCAGCCAGGAGAACTACGACAACGATCTGGCGGTCGTCAACGGTCACTCCTACAAGGAGCTCAAATCCAATAACACCAACCTCGCCATTCTCGTCTCTCACAACTTCAACACTCCCTTCAATCAGCCCATCGCATACGCGCAGAAGGTCGGAGAGCTTTCCAACATGCTGGGGGCGGGACATATTCTCGTCCAGCGCTTCGGCGATATTCTTGACGGCAAGCGCACGTGGCCCAAGGAATTGGCACAGTCCAACATCAAGCCCACGCTGCCCGACGCAGTGGCAGGTGACATTACGGCAGCCATTCCCTACCGTGCCATGACCAACATCATCTCCTTTATTCAGGCACTGGATCACGTCGTTCCCGGCTTTGCCTCCACCGAGACTCTGCTCTATTCCCCCGAGCTGAAATTCTACAGCAACCGCGTCACCATGGACGAGGATTTCAACACCTCCGTGCAGGGGCTTCATTGCCTCGGAGACTCCTCGGGCTGGACCCGCGGATTGATGATGGCATCCGTCATGGGTGTTCTGATGGGACGAAAGCTGGTGTAAATCATGACGGTCGCTCAGATCAAACGAGTAAAGTACGCTTGCTATACGACCAACGTTTCCATGTCTGTCGTCGGCAATCTCTCCCCCGTTCTTTTCCTGACGTTTCGTACTTTATACGGCATTTCGTATTCTCTTTTAGGCTTTTTGGTACTGGTCAACTTCGTAACGCAACTGACCGTTGATTTGATCTTTTCCTTCTTTTCTCACAAATTCAACATTCCGAAGGCAGTCAAGCTGACACCTGTGCTAACGTTGATCGGTCTGGGGATCTATGCGCTTTGGCCCTTTTTCCTGCCCGACCACGTCTACGTGGGGCTGGTGATCGGCACGCTGATCTTCTCGGCGTCCGGCGGCTTCTGCGAGGTTTTGATCAGTCCCGTCATCGCGGCACTTCCCGCAGATGACCCCGATCGGGAAATGAGCAAGCTTCATTCCGTTTACGCCTGGGGCGTGGTCGGCGTGATCCTGATCAGCACACTGTTTCTGCTGCTCGTCGGAAACGAGTACTGGCAATGGCTGGCACTCCTCTTCATGCTGGTTCCCCTCTCCTCTACCCTGCTGTTTGCCGGCGCCAAGATCCCGCATATGGATACCCCCGAGCGAGTCTCCGGTGTCCTGCAGCTGCTCCGCAACAAGGGACTGTGGGCTTGTGTTCTCGCCATCTTTCTCGGCGGTGCCGCCGAATGTACCATGGCGCAATGGAGCTCGGGATATCTTGAGCAGGCGCTTGGCATTCCCAAGATCTGGGGCGACATTTTCGGCGTGGCGCTCTTCTCTCTCATGCTTGGTCTGGGACGCACGATGTACGCCAAGATGGGCAAAAACATCGGGCGGGTTCTCTTCCTCGGCGCGGTCGGCGCCACGCTTTGCTACCTGCTGACTGCCATTTCCCCCACCCCGTGGATCGGACTTGCGGCATGCGCTTTTACGGGATTCTGCACCTCCATGCTCTGGCCCGGCAACCTGATCGTTGCTTCCGACCGTTTCCCCCAAGGCGGTGTCTTCATCTACGCCATGATGGCGGCAGGCGGTGACCTCGGTGCCTCGGTAGCACCGCAGCTGATCGGTATCATCACCGATGCGGCGATCGCCATCCCCGCGGCCAACGAACTGGCACTCAAGTTCTCTCTCGCCCCCGAACAGCTCGGTATGAAGATCGGTATGCTTGTCGGCATGCTCTTCCCGCTGGTCGGCATTCCGCTGTATCTCCGCATGTGGAAGGGTAAGCAGAAAGAAAAACAGTAAACATAAAAAAGTGCGATTTTTTGTCGCACTTTTTTCATCTTTTTTGTCCGAAAATGCCTCCGGTCCCCGTCATATCAAGTGAAAGCCAATACGGAAAGGAGTGGAATACATGAACGATATCATAACACGCGCCGCATGCGAGCGTGCTCTGCGAAGAATTGCCCAAGGTGACATGGATGGGCTCGAGACTATCTATGACAAGCTTGGCAAACGCATCTATCTGCTCGCCTACTCCATTCTCGGCGATACTCACGCGTCGGAGGACGTACTGCAGGATACGCTGGTCAGGATCAGCGAGGGGGCTCATGCACTCCGCGAGGGAGGCAATGCGATCGCCTATATTCTGACTGTGACTCGCAATCTTTCGATCGATGCCCTGCGAAAACGCCGCCGAGAGATTCCACATGAGGAGGTGCTCGGTGCCGGCAACGACGGGAGCGCCGATATTCCTCCCACGCCCTTTTCCGCATTGGAAGCGTTGAGTGTTCTCGACGAGGAGGAACGACAGATCGTAACACTCAAAATTGAGGGCGGACTGAAACACCGAGAGATCGCCCCCATGCTCGACATCAGCCAGGCAGCTTGCGAAAAACGCTACCGCCGCGCATTGGAAAAGCTAAAAAGCTACTACGAAAGTTAACGGAGAAAAGGAGGCAATCATGAACACACGCAAACGTCTGAAAAGGGATTTTGAGCAATTGGAAATCCCATCCAAAGAGGCACTTTTTCCACATACAACAATGACTGCTACTGTACCGTCTGTACACAAAACAACAAGAAAGCGCTGGATGACCGCACCGATGGCTATCGCCATGGCAATGTTTCTTGTCATCGGTGTCGCGGCTTCGGGAGGGATCATTCTCTCTCACCGTAACGCCAAAATACTCATGGATAATCATCTCCGACTTACCGAAGTGCCTGAGGGGTATGTGGGGATATACACCATTGAAGACCTTGTTCGCCTGAATGAAGCAATGAAATCAAAATTTTCTCAAAAGGACGAAAACAGCCCAACTCTCGCCACACATTACATTTTGATGAATGATCTGACATTTACAGAAGAGCATTATGCCAAGGGCGGCATTTGCGAAGGCGGATGGGACGGTGTAAACAGCGTCGGTTATTCCAGCGATCCCCATATGCAGATCTATGAACCGGATGCCACGGCATGGGATGATCAGATCTGCTTTATCAACGGCAACGGCCACGTGATTCGTAATTTGAAAATAAATGTAGATGCCAATGAATATCTTGCTCCGGATAACTTCCTGGATCATATCACAACTAAAAACGTACTGTTTGTCGGTCTCTTTACCAATATGGAGCGCCGCTATCTGCAGATCATCAATTTGGGGATCGAAGGCTGCGAGATCAATATCCAAGGAAACGACCTCCCTATTTTCTATGGATTTTCCAATGCTGATGACACATACGATATTTGTGTCGGTGCCATAGCTGCCAGCGCGGAATATATAGGCGGTTGTTATGTCAAGGATTTGAAACTGAATGTTGAATTCGACAACTGCTATATATGCGGTATTCATGGAGAAATATATGATTACGTGATCAACAATTATCATACCTACGGAATCGGTGCTCTCGTAGGATATGCCAAATATGTAGATGCCAGCTATGCGGAAAATGCCGAAATAAACGTCTCCGTGAACAGCGAACCCTTCAGCGAGCTCTACGTCGGAGGAGTCGCCGGACACGCTACCACCTGCCTCACCTCTTGGGCATCGGCAAAGATCAATGCATCCGGCAGTGGATTTGATGAGATCGTTGCAGACGATATCGTTCCGGAACTGCACCATGCCATGATCCCCCATATCATCCCCGAAGAAGCGTTCGTCGAGTTCAAAGCCAAGCTTGCCGCAAAGTACGGCGAGGATTCCTTTGAATATAAAAAGATTTTGGTCTACTTTACCCGCAAGGATCTGAGCACAAACGAAAACCTCTATCAGCCCTTCTTCGAACGATGGAATCGTATTCTCAATAAATTTTCCAATCAGAATGACATCAGCCATGACGTGATCTACATTTACGATCCGAGCGCCTCACAAGCGACCACATCCGTTATCGTTGACCATATTCTTGCCGCTTTTGAAAGTGAAAAAGCTTACAAAATGTTCTGCGCTGAGCGAAACATCATACTTGGCCAACTTTACTGCTACAGCTACACCGACAATCAAATCGTTTCAGAAACCGACGCGGCAGGCTTCGACTTCGAAACTCTTTGGACCATCCGCGACGGTAAACCCCATCTGAGGATCTTTGAGCATTGATATCCCCCGCCCCGATGCCCCCAAGGCATCGGGGCAATTTGATCGCTCTGATTGTCATATACCTACTCACGCCCGCATAGGATAGAACCAAACAAGCAGTTTCGGCTGAACAAAACAGGAGGATCATTATGTTTATCTATTCATTGCGCGCCAGCACCTTGAAATTTTTCGGTGTGGTATGCGTTGCCCTCGTCTCTCTGATCACCCTCATTGTCTTTATTCCCACTTACAGTGCAGACGGCACTATGCCTCCCGACACCGACACCTCAGCACAGACGGTCAGCATCAATTACGAAAAGGTCAAGGACAACGAGGATCGGATCGAGTTTCTATCTCAGTTTGGCTGGAAGGTCGACGATGAGCCGCTGGAATGTGTGGAGGTGGTGATCCCCGCGGAATTCGACTCCGTTTTCGCAGGCTATAACGAGATCCAGAAGGCGCAGGGGCTGGACCTTGGGAAATACAAGAAGAAAACGGTAACGCGCTATACATACGAGGTGGAAAATTACCCCGGCTACAGCGGTACGGTACACGCCAACGTCATTCTCTACCGCAACCGCGTCATCGGCGGCGATATCTGCACGGCGGATGCGGACGGCTTTATCCACGGCTTCGAAAAACAGAATTGATGGATCGCGGGCAGCAGCTTTTGGCTCCTGCCCGCTTTTTTGCATATACATCCGAACATCACGTATATTTTTGTATATTCATTCACTCCGCAGGGACATTTTAGTGAAAATCCACACAAAATTCAAATTTCATTTGCTCTAATTCTACACATATTTTATCGAAAAACACTTGCATTTTCTCGAAAACTGTTGTATAATTATTCACGTATTTAACAAAAGATCCACGCAACACAAAGGAGATTAACCCCATGGATAAGAAAAACATCAAAAAAGTCGTTCTCGCATATTCCGGAGGTCTGGATACCTCTATCATCATTCCGTGGCTGAAGGAAAACTATAACAACTGCGAAGTCATCGCCGTTTCCGGTAACGTCGGTCAAGCTGACGAGCTGGAGGGTCTGGAAGAAAAGGCACTCAAGACCGGCGCTTCCAAGCTCTATATCGAGGATCTGACCGATGAATTCGTTGACGATTACATCATCCCCACCGTACAGGCAGGCGCTCTGTACGAGGAATATATGCTCGGTACCTCCTTCGCCCGCCCCATCATCGCAAAGCGTATCGTTGAGATCGCGCTGGCTGAGGGTGCTGACGCCATCTGCCATGGCTGCACCGGTAAGGGCAACGACCAGGTTCGTTTTGAGCTGACCATCAAGCACTTCGCTCCCGATATGCCCATCATCGCTCCTTGGCGCGAGTGGGATATCAAATCCCGCGAGGAAGAGATTGATTACGCCGAGGCACACAACGTTCCTCTGAAGATCAACCGCGAAACCAACTACTCCAAGGATAAGAATCTGTGGCATCTGTCTCACGAGGGTCTTGATCTGGAGGATGCGGGCAATGAGCCTCTGTATGAGAAGGAAGGCTTCCTCGAAATGGGCGTCTCTCCCCTGCAGGCTCCCGACGTACCTACCTACATCACCCTTGACTTTGAGCAGGGTAAGCCCGTCGCCTTCAACGGTGAGAAGATGAGCGCAAAGAACATCGTGCTGGCTCTGAACAAGGTCGGCGGCGAAAACGGTATCGGTCTGCTCGATATCGTGGAGAACCGTCTGGTCGGCATGAAGTGTCGCGGCGTTTACGAAACTCCCGGCGGAGCGATCCTCTACTTCGCTCACAACTACCTCGAGACCCTTTGCCTTGACAAGATGACGGCTCACAAGAAGCAGGAGCTGGCTGTCACCTTCGCCGATCTCGTTTACAACGGTCAGTGGTTCACCCCTCTGCGCGAGGCGCTGTCCGCATTCGTCGATAAGACGCAGGAAAAGGTCACCGGTACCGTTAAGATCAAGCTCTACAAGGGCAACATGATCAAGGCTGGCGCATGGTCCAAGTATTCCCTCTACTCCGAGGAGATCGCAACCTTCGGTGAGGATCACGTTTACGACCAGAGCGATGCCACCGGCTTTATCAACCTCTTCGGTCTGCCCATCAAGGTTCAGGCTCAGGTTGACGCCAAGAATAAGCAGTAAGTTTACACCCGACTTGAAAAGAGACGGTAGCCTTGCCGTCTCTTTTCCCTGTTATTAAAATAAAGGAGCTTCACATATCATGGCAAAAATGTGGGCCGGCCGTTTCGCCAAGGAACTGGACAAAACGGCTGACGATTTCAATTCTTCTATTCACTTTGACTGCAAGATGTTCCGTCAGGACATCCGCGGCTCGATGGCGCACGCCGCCATGCTGGGCGCGCAGAAGATCATTCCGCCGGAGGATGCCGACACCATCATCGAAGCCCTCGGCTCCATTCTTGAGGATCTGGAAAGCGGCAAGCTGACCTTTGACTACGACTGCGAGGACATTCACATGTTCATCGAGCAGGTCTTGACCGAGCGCATCGGTGACGTGGGCAAAAAACTGCACACCGCCCGTTCCCGTAACGATCAGGTGGCGCTGGACATCCGTATGTATCTGCGCGATGAAACGAGCGACATCATCGAAGCGCTCAAAAATCTCATCGCCGCCATTCTCGATCAGGCTAAGACTTATAAAGCGACCATCATGCCGGGCTACACGCATCTCCAACGAGCCCAGCCCATCACCTTCGGGCACCATCTGATGGCATATGCTTATATGCTGCGCCGCGACATTGCCCGCATTGAGGATGCCCGCGCGCGCATGAATATCTCCCCCATCGGCTCCTGCGCGCTGGCAGGTACGACATATCCCACCGACCGCCGCATGGAGGCTGCCAAGCTGGACTTTGACGGCATCTGCCTCAACAGCCTGGATGGTGTTTCCGACCGCGATTTCTGCGTTGAGCTGATGAGTGCCTTCAGTATTCTGATGATGCACCTATCCCGCTTCTCCGAGGAGATCATCCTCTGGGCATCTTGGGAATTCAAATTCATTGAGCTGGACGATTCCTACACAACGGGCTCCAGCATCATGCCCCAGAAAAAGAATCCCGACATGGCAGAGCTGGTGCGCGGCAAGACCGGCCGCGTCTACGGCGATCTGATGGCACTGCTGACCACGCTCAAGGGTCTCCCCCTCGCATATAACAAGGACATGCAGGAGGACAAGGAGGCGATCTTTGACAGCATCGAGACCGTCAAGATGTGCCTCGGCGTTTTCACCCCCATGATCGCCACCATGAAAGCCATCCCCGAGAACATGTACCGTGCGGCACAGGGCGGCTTCATCAACGCCACCGATCTCGCCGACTATCTGACCAAAAAAGGCATGCCCTTCCGTGCCGCGTATAAGATCGTCGGTCAGATCGTTGCCCTCTGCATCGAAAAGCGTACCGTGCTGGATGCCCTGCCCCTCGACGAGTACCGCGCCTACAGCGAGCTGTTTGAGGAGGACCTCTACAATGAGATCAGCCTGGAGACCTGTGTCGCCAAGCGCATCTCCGAGGGCGGCACGTCCGTCGAGTCCGTCGAAACACAGATCGCGGACATGACAGCGTACCTTAAAGGAAATATTTGATTCGCAAGACGGAAAATCCCCATGCCGCATTTTCGATGTAGCGGCATGGGGATTCTCATTCATTGAGCGCATGTTACGGAATCATAATAGAAGCTGTGAGTTGCATTTTCAAAATTAAAACGCACATCGACCTCAAAAACGGTATCATCTGATGTAGTAATCAAACACGGCACAATGCATTCATGTCCGTGGACTTTAACAAATTCTTTATCGTTGTTCCATGTTACAGATTGTACAGATCCGTATTTGTCGGCAAACACTGCATCAGACATCAAATGATCAGATACAATTGCCAAAATCTCTTGCCGCTCCATTTTTTCAAAATACGCATTGAACACGGCGTAACCAATTCCGCATACAGTCCAAAACGCAAGCAATATAACAACAATCGTAATAATTGATTTTTTCTTGGTCATTCTTAATCCCTCCGTAGATCCCCTTTACGTTGTCCATTATACCACACCTCAAAAACAGTGTCAAGTTCATCATGTGCCACTCCTCTTGCCGGAATTTTCAAAAAATACTTGACATTCTGTCTGCTTTCGGTTATAATATATTATATATTCCCAAACGCCATGACGGGAAGGAGTAACAGGTACGCGGACGTACAGAGAGAAGACGGTTGGTGCAAGTCTTCCGGTGCCGCCTGTGAAGCAGTCCCCGAGCTTTGAACCGAACGGACGTACCAAGTAGGCTTCAACGGCTTCCCACCGTTATCCGGGAGGCGGCATGACAGAGTGCCGACAGAGTGCGGGGACATCTCCCCGAAATTAGGTGGTAACACGGATGACACACATTCGCCCTGATTGCATACAGTGCAATCAGGGCTATTTTTGATTAGGAAAGTGAGGAACTCCCCATGAATTTGAAGCTTTTGAAGCTGCTGAGCAAAAATGCTCGCCTGAAGGATGAAGAACTCGCCGTAATGACCGGCGCGGAAGAAAAAGACGTTCACAATAATATTGCCGAGATGGAAAAAGAGGGCTTGATCCGCGGCTACAAGGCAGTCATTGACTGGGAGCGGATCGACAACACCCACGTCTCTGCTTTGATCGAGCTGAAGGTCACCCCCAAGGCAGGGCTTGGCTTTGAAGAGGTCGCCATGAAGGTGTCCCAATATCCCGAGGTGGAGTCTGTCTATCTGATGTCGGGCGGCTACGATCTGAGCGTGACCGTAACGGGAAAGACCTTCAAGGAGGTCGCCATGTTTGTGGCAAAGGAGCTCTCCACCATCGATTCGGTCATTTCCACCACCACCCACTTTATCCTGCGCCGCTACAAGGAGCTGGACGTGGAGCTGATCGGCAAGCCTTCGGATGACAGGGGGAACTTCTCGCTGTGATGGACTACAATAAGCTTTTAACGCCGACGGTCTTACAAATGAAGCCGTCCGGCATTCGTAAATTCTTTGATATTGCCAACACCATG
Organism: Clostridia bacterium; assembly: GCA_017452525.1. Lineage (GTDB taxonomy): Bacteria > Bacillota > Clostridia > Oscillospirales > CAG-272 > RGIG3947. The sequence continues at coordinate 28,637 of JAFTMG010000089.1, read as the reverse complement.
GAGGACGTCATCTCCCTCGGTGTCGGTGAGCCGGATTTTCCGACACCGTGGCAGATCCGCAAAGCAGGCATTACCTCACTGGAGAAAAGCCAAACCCGCTATACCTCCAACCGAGGTCTTGAAAAGTTGCGTCTTGAGATCACCAACTACATGCGCCGCAAATATCAGCTCTCCTACCTCCCCGAGGAGGAGGTGCTGATCACTGTCGGCGGCAGTGAGGCGATCGATGCTTGCATCCGCGCCGTTGTTTCCCCCGGCGATGAGGTCATCATCCCTCAGCCGAGCTATGTCTGCTATGAGCCGATCACACAATTGGCGGGCGGTGTTCCCGTCATCATTGAGACCAAAGCGGAAAACGCCTTCAAGCTGACCCCTGAGGAGCTGCTTGCTGCTATCACGCCCCGCACCAAGGTCCTCGTTCTCCCCTACCCCTGCAATCCGACCGGTGCCATTATGGAGCGTGAGGATCTGGAAAAGATCGCTACTGTTCTGCGTGACAAAAACATTCTTGTCCTTTCCGATGAGATCTACGCCGAGTTGACCTTCGGCGGAGAAAAGCATGTCTCTATTGCCGCCATCGACGGCATGTGGGAGCGCACCGTGGTCGTCAACGGCTTCTCCAAGACCTTCTCCATGACGGGATGGCGTCTCGGCTACGCTTGCGGTCCCGCACCGATCATGGCTCAGATCACTAAGATCCACCAGTTTGCCATCATGTGCGCACCGACCACCTCTCAGTATGCTGCGATCGAAGCGCTCCGCTCCTGCGATGAGGCGGTGGAGCAGATGCGCGAGGAATACGACATGCGCCGCCGACTGATCGTTCACGGTTTCAACAAGTTGGGACTGACCTGCCGCGAGCCAAAGGGTGCCTTCTACGCCTTCCCCTGCATCCAAAGCACGGGATTGACCTCGGAGGAATTCTGCGAGCAGCTGCTTTACAGCAAACACGTTGCCGTGGTTCCCGGTCCCGCTTTCGGGCAGGGCGGCGAAGGCTTTGTCCGCGCATCCTATTGCTATTCCACTGAGCATATCAAGGAAGCACTGCACAGAATAGGCGAATTTTTGAACGAAATAAAATAACATCCAACAGCAGATCCCCGACAGTATTTCCTGCCGGGGATCCGTTTTATTCTTCCACGATATATTCCACTTGACGGTAATGCAGCTCGGCAAGTACCTTGTCCCAACGTGCCCCCATATCGCTGTCGGGGTCATGGTAGAGCACGGGCAAAAATCCCGCATCCAGATATGTTTTAATGGCAGCCAAACGAAAATCGTCTGTCGTTAATACGGTATGAGATACCTCTCTTTCCTCACCCATCTCCAGCGCATGCGAGATCATGGCGTGACCAACGCCCTTGCCGCGCGTTTCGGGGAGTGATCCGACACAGTGTACGTACCCTGTACCGTCCGCGTACCGAACGTAGGCAATCGTAGCCACACGCATCCCCTCGGCGTTCACCACAAAAAACAGATCCTTCTCCGGCACGAGATCCCGCCACCGCAGAATGTATTTACCGAAGGCCTCCTCGTTAAGATTGGGACCGAAGAGCCCGTTTTTACAGATCTCGATCCAGTCTGCTATCTCCTCACGCGTACCGTGATAAAGCTCATACCTCCATCCCTCCGGCAAAGCGCGTTTGCATATTGGAGCGCGATATCGGATCATTTTCAGCTGTTTCATGACAAAACACCTCCATTTTTCAATCTATCGTTGTTAAGATATCAATTGCAATAAAAACAGAATCAGCATATGAAGGGGATAAAAAGCATAAAAGATCAAGCGGGTCCATCGGTTGTGAGGACCTTGTCTGCCGCGGTAAAGCCATATGGGGATCAACGCCAGCAACGCAGTTCCCTGCTGTACCAGATAGACCGTGGTACCGAACACCCTGATGGGAACGCTCAGTCCGCCCATCATTTCCCAATGGATATAACCGAGCAGCAGGATCTGCCCAAGCAGGCAAGTCCATTTGCGCTCACGGAACAGGTAAAATACCAGAACGGTCAGCACACCGTAACCGTAATAATCGATCATGGTGAGAAAACCAAGAAGAAAACCAAGCAACGCAACCGCAAGAACGACAAGCGCAGTCAGCCACCGCTTCCCCAAACGACGCGTACTTTCAATCAGATAAATACACAGCAGGGACAGCAACAGAGTCCACAACACATTCTGATGAAAGGGATAAAAAACGGTTCCTCCGTAAAACAAATCGAACGGGATCTCGGAGAGCAGCGCGAACAGCAACAGACGAAGGGCATATCTTCGCAGGCTACGCGTATGAAAATACCCTTCCACCAGCATATACGCAAATATCGGAAAAGCAATTCTCCCCAGCCACCCCAACAGAGGTAACGGCACTACCGTTGCCCAAAGGTGATCGCACAGCATCAACCCCATCGCCAGTATATGGAGGGCAAACGCGCTGATACCGCCAAATCCGTTTTTCGTGTCAGCCATCATATTCCTCCATTCCCACGGTTTGATCTGCTATTCGATCCCATTATAGCAGGCGACTTGAATTTTGTCAATATATATGTCTTGTCGATTTTATTCTTTCACAAAAAACCGTTTTCCCCTTGCAAATCATTTCAAAGCATGATAGAATATATACAGTTATCTTCATATTTATTATAAGGAGGCCGGAATGCTCAAATCTTTATACGAAAAGCTAAAAGAAGCGATGATATCCGTCCTGCCCGTGGTGTGTCTCGTTCTGATTGTCTACTTTACCCCGCTTGTAGCGTTCACCCCGAAGGAATTGGCAGTATTTCTGATCTCTGCCGTCTTTCTCATCCTCGGAATCGGACTTTTCAATCTCGGCGCGGATCTTGCAATGACCCCCATGGGAGAACATGTCGGCTCGGGTCTTGCCAAAACAGGCAAACTGAAGATCCTGCTTTCCGTTTGCTTTGTTATGGGCTTGCTGATCACCATTGCGGAGCCTGACCTTTCGGTTCTTGCGGGGCAAGTCAGCGCGGTGATGAACAGCACCTTGCTGATCTTCACCGTCGGCGTCGGTGTGGGGCTCTTTCTCTTGCTTTCGATCGTCAAGATCGTGTTCAAAAAGAATCTGTCCATGCTCTTGATGTTCTTCTATATGACCATGTTCGCCATTTCCTCGCTGCTGTTGGCAAGCGGCAAGGCAGACTTTCTGCCCCTCGCCTTTGACTCCGGTGGTGTTACTACCGGTCCCATCACGGTCCCCTTCATCATGGCAATGGGTGTCGGTATCGCGACAGTTATCGGCGGTAAGGATGCCAATGAAAACAGCTTCGGTCTGATTGCCATGTGCTCCATCGGTCCCATTCTTGCCGTTTTGATCCTGACACTCACATCCAACGGTGAGTTGACTTATGCCCTGCCCGACTACTCTATAGAAACAAAATTGGGCGCAAATCTCTTCGGAATCATTTATCACACCTCTCTTGAGGTCGCACGGGCACTCGGTTTGATTCTTGCGTTCTTCCTGATCCTCCAATTTTCCATGCTCAAGCTTCCCCGTAAAAAGCTGGCACAAATATTTGTCGGCATCGTCTACACTTTTTTAGGACTCGTTATTTTCCTCTCCGCCGTTTCTATCGGGTTCATGCCCATCGGCTTCAAGCTTGGCTCCGAAATGGCGCAGAACAATGCGCTATACGTAATCATTTTCGGCTTTATCATCGGTACGGTGGTGGTTATGGCAGAGCCGGCAGTGCACGTATTGAAAAAGCAGGTGGAAGAGATCACCGGCGGTACCGTTTCCAAGCGTTCCATGCTTCTGGCGCTTTCGATCGGTGTCGGTATCTCCATTTTCCTCTCCACCATCCGAATCGTTTTCGGTTTCTCGATCCTGTACTACATGATTCCCGGCTACATGCTCTCCCTCGGTCTTTCCTTCTTTGTGCCCAAGCTTTATACTGCGATCGCCTTTGACTCCGGCGGAGTTGCCAGCGGTCCTCTGACCTCCAGCTTCATCCTCCCCATGGCAATGGGTATGTGCTTCGCACTGCGGGGCGAGGCAGCTATCCTCAGCTATGCCTTTGGTGTGGTCGCCATGGTCGCCATGACGCCTCTGATCACCATCCAGATCCTTGGCTTCCGTGCCATCATGTCTGCCAAGGTACGTCAGCGCATCGCCATGAAGCGTATTCTGGATGCCGATGACGAGCAGATCATCTATTTCTCGTGAAAGGAGACCGCATATGAGCAGAACAAAATTCAGAGCAAAAAAGAATATGCCAACGGAAGCGGCCCAACCAAAGCACGTGGTTTCCGAAAAACTGGAGCTGATGATCACCATCGTCAATCGTAACAAAGCGGATTTTTACATGGATCTGATCCAATCCTTTGACGTGAATATGCAGCTTGCCATTCCCGCGCAGGGTACGGCAAACGCGGAGATCCGGAGCATCCTCGGTCTTGTGGAAACGGACAAAACCGTCATCTTCAGCGTGATCCGTGAAAATCAGGCGGTTCAGGCATTGAACGCCATCGAAGAACGGTTCCGTACCATCAAAAACGGAAAAGGAATTGCCTACACCATTCCTCTGACCAGCGTGATCGGAGTTTCCATCTTCGGCTTCCTCAGCAACAACCGAATGACGGTGAAAGGAGCAAACAATCAATGAGCAACGAAAGCTATGAAATGATACTCTGCGTGGTCAACGCAGGATTTTCGGACGAGGTCATGGATGCCGCCCGTGAAGCAGGCGCCCGCGGTGGCACGGTCATCCATGCCAGAGGGACTGCCAATAAAGAGGCTGAAGCCTTCTTCCACATCACGATCCAGCCCGACAAGGATCTTGTCATGCTGCTGGTCCCCGTCTCCATCAAGGACGGCGTCCTCCACGCGATCTACCAATCCGCCGGACTGAAATCCGAGGGACAAGGAATCGCTTTCTCCCTGCCCGTCACCAAGGCGGTGGGATTGACCAGCACCTCGCTGCCAACCACCCCCGCAGAGGAAAAAAAGGACTAATTTAAAGCCAAGAGGGACTGAGGCGCTTATTCAGCGACTCAGTCCCTCGATTTTTACGTTTTATCCCACATAGTCCTTCAACCAAACAAAGTAAGAAGGCGCGTGGAACTTGGGGCGCATGGTCGGGATCAGCGAGAAAAGGTGCTTATCCGTCTCGCCGCCATCGGTCTCCAAGCGGTAGGCGTTGAAGTAGATCTCACCGTCTCCACTCAGGATCTTACTCTTATCGAAGCTGACGGTGGCGGTATATCCGTCTCCCTTTTTGGTCACGCTACTTGTCAGGAAGCAATCCTCCACAAAGTGGATCTCCAGAATCGGTTCTCCCTTTTCATCCACACCGTGATTGACCATCTCCGCCAGCATCAGCTCGCCTTTGGCGCTGATCTCGATTTCGTAATACACGCGGCGCTCGGGATCTGATCCGATCAGCACCTCGCAGGCGTCACCGTCGGAATGAAGTCCGTTATATTCATCATACGGGCAATAAAAGGAACTATGCTCCGCCTCAAAATGAAACGTGACCACGTTATCCTTTTCAGTGATATCCACGGTGGTATGATAAGCAGCAGCGCCGCCATCACGGCAATTTTTCAATTCGTAAAGCATCTCAGGTGTCCTCCCCGTTAAAATTCCGGATCATAGCTTTGGATCAGCGGCTCCCAGACTGCGCGGCGGACCTCAATATCCTTGATGGCAAGCATCGTGCAATAGGGTGAGAAACCAACGTGACCGCCACTGATATAGTGCGGGTCGATCAGCTCGGTGACAAGAACATCATCGGCATAGAGGAAGCTCTGCCCCTCAATGATACCGGTGGTAATGCGCACCTCCTTGCCGGGCGTATAGGTATACGCGCCGCTCAGCGCGCGCAGACCGACCTCAGGACTGCGCTCAATGCCGCTCTTATGCTCGTACCAACCGTTCAAACCGATCACGTAGGCATTGCCGAGATAATCGATCTCACGGTCCCAATGGGCGCAGAAAACAGCGTTGACGTCACGGGTCGCAGGCAGGACCGTTTTGGCGGTAAAGGAAAAGATCACGTCGCAGTCAAAGCTCTGACGGCTGAAAAGAATACCGCCCTTGTTCCCTCTCTCAGCGCCGATCAACCAACCGTTCTCCTGATTCCATTCTCCCGCCATGACCTGCCAATCCTTTTCCCAATTTTCATCGGGATCGCTTTTCAGCAGAATGGGACAATCGTCCAGCTTTACCTTTTTAAACAGCAAATGTAATTCCTTCATCATACACCTCGTCAATATGCGATCTTTTCGGGATTGCCCGTCTCGGAGGAACGAATGATCGCCTCACAAACGGCAACGGCGATCGCGCCCTCGACAGCACCGATAGAGGGCTCTCGGTTCTGAACGATGCAATCGCAGAACTCGCTGACCTCTGCCTCAATATTGTGACTGCTCAGGCTGACGGGGATCTGATGCTCGATGTTCTGCATCTTCTTGCCCATGAAGCGGTTTGCACCTTCAAATTCATCCACAAACAGAGAGAGATGCGGTGTGGTATTGTCACAGATGATTGTCCCCTTCGAGCCGTAAACGACGGTACGCATGGTATAATTGCGCTTGCAGCCCGTCGAAACGTAGACCTTGCCGATCACGTCATCCTCAAATTTGAGGACGGCAATGGTCGTGTCATCGCAGGGCCAGTCGGCGAGCATCTTGTGATTGGAGTAGGAGAATGCCTCCAGCGGCTCTTTGCCCGTCAGGAAACGGACCAGATCCACCGCGTGACAGCCGCCGCCCGTGACGGGATGGCGCTTCAGCTCGGGATCCATGCGCCAGCCGCGGATATCGATATAATCGTGCGCATACTCAGACTCGATGAAGAAAATATCTCCGATCAGCCCCTCGTCAACGATCTTTTTCGCCAGCGCAAAGCCGGGTGCTACACGGCAGACCTGACCGACCATCAGCTTTCTTCCTACCTGCTCTGCCTTGGCGATCATTTCACGGCATTCCTCCGCATGGAGCGCAAGCGGCTTCTCACAAAGAACGTGCAGACCGAGATCCAACGCCTCGCACACCATATCACGGTGATAATGGTCGGGGCTGGCAACACAAACACCGTCAAGACCTTCATGACGAAGGAGATCGCGGTAGTCGGTATACATTGCCACGTCACCGCCAAGCTCTGCGGCGACCTTCTCCATACGAGAAGCATCGATATCACAAATTGCAACGACCTTTGCCTTGCCGGAACGCATCATTGCCAGCGCATGCGATCTGCCGATACCAAGGCCGATAACACCTAATTTCAACATTTTATCATTTTCCTTTCCGGTTTTGTTCCGAATTATCTACGATCCGTTGATGCATCTGATCCATCTGTAATATTTTCTCGATCAGATTTCGTTCGGTGTAGAAATAATGATTCGAAGTCTCATAGCCGATCAGCGGCGACTGCGCAGACAGTATCAATAGCTCCTCCGCAAGTTCCCGCTCCACATCAAGCAGTCCGAGCAGCGTTTCCATATCCCCTTTCCTCTTGGCAAGCGCATAACGGGTATGAATTATATCCGATTTGAAATGCACCAGCGCAACGTGGGCGTACAAAAGCATATCCTCGATCAGAGGTAAGCCGCGAACGGTTGCCAACGCATCGCATCCCGCCTGCCAGTCCGCAATCAGCTTTTCAAACTGCGACAGATAGATCTCCGGCGAATAAGGATAGATCCATTTCTCGTAATCATCAAAGGAATAGCAGACCATGGTAGAGTGTTTCTCTTCAGGCACAAGATTCCAAAGATTGGCAGGACCAAGGTTTTTGGGAGAGGAATAGAGCACTCTCACGCCGAACGGAAACTCGCGGAATCCGCGGCAAAACAGCTCCACCGCGCGATGAACGTCACCGGCGTTTTCCCCGAAGTGCTTCTCATACCAACGGTCCATGGAAAATCCGTCGGGATCCTCCTGATAATCAGCCACCATATCGTAAGCAATGGAGGGGTAACCACCTAAGGTCCACGTCAGCATCAGATCATCCACGCCGATGGCGTGAAGGTTCTGCAAATGCTCCAGCTCCAGATCGAACACGGGCAGATACGGCACCGAGGAGAGCTCCCAGCTGCAATTCATCTGAACCTTAGCATAGGTCTTATGTCCAAGCTTTGCCGCCTGCGTTAACGCTTTCTGTGTTACTTCGCTGGGACCGGGATTGGAAATGGAATAATCAATCACGTGGCTCTTGACGCCGCCCTTTTCGATGGCAAGGTCGTAATCACTGATGCCGAGCGCGACGATATCACGGTCCAATATCTCCAGCGCGTGGGCGATCTGCTCATCCGACCAGCCGAGTGCTGGGGACCAGCCCCACAAATTGGCGATCAGCTCCGCTTTACTGCCACTATCGCGGATCGCTTCCATGATGATATTATTGGTCACGGCAGGCATGGTCTCCACGGGAAGCTTGGCGCATCGCGGGCAGGTGCATTTATCCAACGAATATCCACCATAGGTACAGTGCGTGAAATTTTCACTCTTGGTAATGGTAAATACACCGCCAATATCGGGGATTGCCTCAAACAGGCTGCGAACCGCCGTGTAAAGATAATCCCGTCCCTCCTTGGTATTGAGACAAAGCGCCGCATAATCCCCCTGACGGTGCCCCATCAGCGAAGCGTCCACACGGGTGCCGAACCAGGACACGGGAAGCGCGCGCGGCTCGTTCAGATAGAGATATATCCGGATCCCCCGATCGCCTGCCCGCTCGACCAGATCGCGCAGATGGGCACGGCGTGTGGGATAATCGCGAGACAGCTCCGGATCAAAGGGATACGGTGAGAGCGAGGACAGCACACCGTGAATAAAGAGCGCGTTGATCCCACACTCGGCATACCGATCCAGAAGCGCGTCGGACAAATGGGAGCGCGTATCCTCAATAAAGGCATCACCGCAGGGTGTCAGATATCCATGCACAAGACGTAGGGATTTTCCCTGCCTCGGTAAAAGCTTTGCGGTACGTTTGACGGGCGGAAAAAAGTCAAAATAGGTGCGCCCCGAGATATCCCATTGGCGAACGGTCCTGGCGATCTGCGTCGTCTCAGCAAGTTGATCCTCGGTCAGAGGCTGATAGACAGCGCGCGCACATTCCGGCTTATACCGCCCCAGCTTGACATTGAGAAAGTCATCCTTTTCCAAGGAAAACGCAAGTCTTTCCTCGGTAAAATCCAGCAAGTTCAATAATTGATCATAAGGTAAAAGATACCAATTGTTTCGGATGACGGTAATATAGCCCTCCGTCATCCAACGGGGATCATGCTCCCCTGTCCGCAAACCGAGGCGCGCCGCCTCCCTGTGAACATCCTCTGCCGTGCATTCCAGCACGCGCGCAATACGCTCGGCAGACACCATGCGATAATTGCGGAAAATGACCGTTTGCCATCGACAGGGAAACTGTTCTGCCTGCGGCACGATTTTTCTCACTTCCGGTAATAATGCCATAACTCTCACCTCTTGGGATGTTTTTCAAAATACGATGTCTGCAAATTCGCCTCACGGATGCGGTCATATACCATATCGGAGAACTTGCGGGAGCGGTCATATTTGTAAAGTCCGTTTTGTTCCTGCTCAATATCGGTCAGTTGTGTATAGCAGAAGCCGCAAATGCGAGGATGGTCCAAAAGAACCTTCGTCAGCCCCGCATAGCGCTCGGCAAATTCTTCCTCGCTCTTGGGCGCGTTACCGTAGCCCCAGCCGCCCGGCTCATCGGGATTCCAATAGGTTCCGCCGTATTCACTGACCCAGACGGGCTGACCGTTGAAGCGGTTCAGCTTGAGCTGCTCCTGATGAATGGGATTATGCACGTAATTCGGATCCTCCAGCATGGGCGCCAGCTTCTCCTGCATCCGCTCCGGGCTTTGGGTATACTCGTGAATATCATACATGTCGGTGATGAAATGGACACCGCCCGAGGAGTCGATGACAGGACGGTAGGGGTCCATTTGCTTGGTGACATGATAATAGGTGGTCTGGCAGATCTCGTGAATATCGTGGGTCCAATAGGACTCGTTTTCCGGACACCAGCCGATGATGGCAGGGTGGCTGTAGTCACGGCGCACCGTCTCCATCCACTCGGGCAGAAAATAACCGATACCGCGAGCATCGCTCATGGGTGTGCCGTTGGCATACTCGCCCCAGACGATATAGCCGAGATGGTCTGCCCAATAGAGCGAGCGCTCCTCAAAGACACGCTGATGGAGCCGCGCGCCGTTGAAGCCAAGCTCCATCGTCAGCTCAATGTCATGCTTCAAAAACGCATCGGAGGGTGCGGTATAAATGCCCTCGGGATTGAAGCCCTGATCCAGAATGGTGCGCATAAAGAGCGGCTTGCCGTTGAGATACAGACCGTCTGCCTTCAGCTCCACTGAGCGCATACCGAAATAGCTCTGTACGGTATCCGCACCGTCCAGTTTCAAGGTCAGATCGTAGAGGTTGGGCTGTCTCACGTCCCACAAATGTAGCTCGGAAAGTGCAAGATTCACGGATGCCTTGCCGCCAACGATCTTCGCCGTTGCCTGCCCTACCTTCTTGCCCTCATAATACGCTTCAGCCGTCACCGTCTCGCCGCCAACGGTCTCCACGTCCACCACGGCGCGCCCATCCCGGGCAAAGGGCGTGATCTTGGCATAGCAAATGTATTCCTTCGGCACAAACTCCAGCCACACCGTCTGCCAGATACCCGTAGTTCGGGTGTAGGAGCAGGCATGAGAGTAAAACTTATCCGACTGTTTGCCGAAGGGCTGCTTCTTGGTGCGGTTGTCATCCTCGGCATACAGAATGATCTCGTTGTCGCCCTCACACAAAAAATCGGTCACGTCGTATTCAAAGGAGGAGTATCCGCCGCGGTGCTCACCGACCTTCCGCTCGTTGATCCAAAGGATCGAATGGTAGTCGACCGCGCCGAAATGAAGGATCACTCTGCCCGCCAACTGCTCGGCAGTCAGCGTTACAGCGCGACGGTACCATACCGCCGCTATCCAGTCCACGTATCCAATTCCCGAAAGTCTGCTTTCAGGACAGAACGGCACGGTGATCTTTCTCGGCTCCGCTTTTTTGAAGCGCTCCGGGCGGAAAAGCTCACGTTCTACACCGGAATTACCAAAATCAAAAAGAAAATCCCACTCTCCGTTGAGATTCATCCAGCGGTCACGCACAAACTGCGGGCGGGGATGTTCGGGGCGAGGGATCGAATTTGTCATACTCATAAGCTCTCCTTTCCCGCCGCAGACAGGTACCTTTCACCCGCACGGCTGGGGATTTCGTTATGCTTATACTACCATATTTCGCACGCGGTGTCAAGTATCAAACACGGTCACAAACAAAAAACAGCAGACAGATTGCAAAGAACAATCCGTCTGCCATAATGTCCGGAAAGTATCTTAATCGCATAAAGGTTATTGCTTAGTTTTCCGGACAAAAACTAAGCGGTCACACGTAAAGTATCATCCTGTACTGTTTGAATAGTATTGCGCCTGTGCGTGCCACAGCGAATAATACTTTCCGGTTTTCTCCGAAACGAGCGCAGCATGCGATCCGTGCTGCACGATCTGCCCATGATCGAATACCGCGATATGATCGCAGAATCTGCAGGACGAGAGGCGATGACTGATAAACACTGCCGTTTTGTCTTTCACGATCGAATTGAAGTTCTCATATACCTCTGCTTCGGCAATCGGATCCAACGATGCTGTCGGCTCATCCAGGATCAGAAACGGTGCATCCTTATACAAAGCCCGAGCCAGTGCGATCTTCTGTTTCTCTCCCCCGGAAAAATCAACACCCATGCTATCATAATCTTTGCCTATCGCCCGTTTCAAGCCGTTTTTTTCTTTCGATTTTGGGTCACTGTCAAGGCTTGCAAGCTTTTCGCCCATACCGACACGGATCAGACAATCGCGCACCTTATCGGGATCATACGTGCAATCGGCAGCTATATTTTCTCCGAGGCTGAATGCAAACAAGGTAAAATCCTGAAACACGACCGAGAACAGCGCCAAATATTCGTGATACCGATACTGCGTAATATCGGTTCCATTCAAGAGGATCTTACCTTCTGTCGGATCGTACAGACGGCAAAGCAACTTAATAAAGGTCGTCTTACCGGATCCGTTTTCGCCGACAATTGCAAGCTTGTCTCCGATTTTGAATTTCATATTCACATGGCGCAGCACCCACTTCTCTGTGCGAGGATATTTGAAGCTGACGTCACAGAACTTGATTTCGTAGTCGCCCTCATCACGCTTTTCCACGGGAAGTGTCCCCTTATACATGTCGTTTGGCAGATCAAGGAAGGCATACAGCTCTTCCAGATAAACATTGTTATGTCTGAGCTTACCAAACTCAGACGCCAGCCCGGAAGCAGCCCCGATAAACCGACCGATCGTACCTTGATACAGCAGAAAATTACCGATGCCAAATGCACCGATAAATGCCTTAGCGGCAACAAATATAAACAAGATCAAGCTCAATATCGCATGGAGGGCGATCGACAGGACACCGTATCTGACTTTTACCTTTTCCACTTCTTCCACCCACGTCGGGCGAAGCAGATATTTACGAAATTCCCTGATCAAAATACCGTTAAACCCATTGATGGTCATATCATGCCCACCGATCGGACCCCAAACGACCTCAAAGGTATGTGTCCGTGCGCGGTCTTCCACCACGCGGCTTTCGGCAACCGTTTTCTTTAAATTGATCTGAACGGTCAAAACGGTATTCAACGCAATGATGGCAATCAATAAAATCGCCGAAACGGGAGAATTGATCCATGCAAAAAAGCCCTTGAATTCACCTTCGGCAGCACTTGTAAACACAGACAAGGTAAGCGCAACTGAAAAAATAATATTCAAAACATGCGCCAATACATGCTGAACGGATTGTTTTACCAATTCCAGACCCGCATTACCCGAGGACATCATCGAATCTATTTTGGAACGCATTAAAACGACCTCGGCATTCTCCAAATGTTCATACTGCAGATCGTTTTGTACATCCGTAAAATATGCCTCTGTCTTTCTCTGTATCAACTGTTTTTGCAAGGTACATTTACTTCTTACCAGCCGTGTGACAGTGGATATCAGGAATCCGCCCAATACCGTGATACCTGCAAAGAAAAAGAGCTTCTTCAAGCTACACGCACCTGCAAGCTCATTGATCATCAACGCAGACATATATAATCCAAAATACGGAGAAAAAGTCTCTATCAAGGTACAAATCACTTGCCAAAACCAAAAATGCGGCATGATTTGATTCCAAATTTCAACGGCTCGTTTTATGAGGCGCAGGTCTTGTCGGAAAGTACGTTTTTGCGTGTTCCCTTCCATTACCTCACCTCCCCATCGGTCCCGTCAACATTCTCACGGTAGTATTTTGCCTGAACATCAAACAGCTCTCTGTATTTTCCGTTCAACCGCATCAGCTCCTCGTGTGTGCCTCTTTCGGTCAGAGCCGCACCATCAAGTAAAAAGATCCGATCACAAAAACGCGTCGATGCCAAACGATGCGAAATAAATACCGAAGTTGCCCCGGAGGAGACCTCGTTATATTTGCGATAGATGTGATCTTCCGCAATCGGATCAAGTGCTGCCGTGGGCTCGTCCAAAATAATACAAAGCGGATTTCTGTAAAGTAATCTTGCCAGCAGCAGCTTTTGTGCCTCTCCGCCGGAAAGCTCAATTCCATCAGGATTCATTCTGCGGTTCAGGGGCGTGTGAATCCCTCGCTCAAGCGTTTCTACCTTCGCTCCAAATCCTGAAAGCTTGAGACAGTGATCCAGCTTCTCATCATCAATGTCACCGTCACTCGCCGCTGCGGTAATATTTTGGGCAATAGACAGCGGTAAAAGGTTGTACGCTTGCGGCACCACACCAAACAAAGAGTACATCTCATCCCGATTATATTCCATCAAAGAATGTCCGTCGAGGAGCACCTCCCCCTCATCCGGCAAAAGAAGCCCGCACATCAGCATCGTAAGTGTTGTCTTCCCTGCACCGTTGAGACCTACAAGTGCGATCCTTTCCCCTGCCTCAATGCGGAAGGACACATTGTCAATCACCTTCCGCTCCCCCAGAGGATATTGATAAGACACGTTCTTAAACTCAATGGAAAAGGGCTTTTTCGGAATTGGAATACCTTGTCCGCGATTGAGGCGGTCGGGGATCTCCAGTTCTTCCCTGCAATCGGAAATTTGAAACGCTCCATCCAACACACGGTTGACCGTTCCCAAGATCCCGCTCATCAAGCCGGACATAGCGCTGATCGCTGAAAAATACAATACAAAGGAAGAAGCATCCACCTCTCCACGCGCAGCTTTCTCAATCAAAAATGCATATGCCACGCCATCTCGAAGTAATACAACAAGAAAGCTGATCACAGAAGTGAGAATACCGGCATGCTCCAATTTTCGGTTTTCCTGCTCACTGAAAGCAAAGAGATCATTCAACCGCTTTTTGATAGAATCCGCCATATGATAAATACGGATCTCCTTCGCATATTTGAAATCCTTTGCCATTTTGAACGTACAGTAGCTCGTTTTCTTGTTGAGCGCATTACGGATGTCCAAACGTTCTCTCGCCTTATTTCTCTGCCAACGGCTCATCCAGGCATTGATCGCTGTTCCAAGGGCTAACAAAAGAATGATCACAGGATGCAGTAGAGAGATTACCGATCCAAACAGGAAAAACTTCAGTATCTGCGTAAGCATTCCCGAAAATTCCATCGGAAAATGAACGCCTGACGAGCGTGAATTCTGGAGCGCCTCCAGCGCACGGTCATCCATTTTATCCACTTCCGGATCATAACGAAGATACCAATCACGGTCGTATTTTCTGGTTCTTCGGATATCTCTGAGTCGGGAAAGAACATAGTGCTCTGAATAACTGATTTTCGTGTGGATGATACAGTGAAAGGTATCAAGCAAGAGTTTCGCCAATAACAACCCCGCAATAACCAGGGCGACATAGGAAAATCGATCCGAGGTTTCCAATGCGGAAATGATCTCAGAAGGAAGATAGAGTGCCAATGCAGAAAGGCACAGAGAGATCGGCACGGTAAAGATCCCCACAAATGCCAATCTTCGCTCGTATTTCCAAAGAATGCGATATACGTAAGCAACACAAGATAGCAATCCGTATTTTGGCTTGCGCCTCGGTTCCTTTTTCTCATGGTCTGCCATAAGCAATTTCTCCTTTCGACACAGGATCTCGCTGTATTTACAGTTTCCCGCGCTGATGATCGAAATTGCTCGGGGTATCCTTTATGGTAAACCAGACACCCATCAGATCGGTCAGAGGAATATTGCGAGCCCGCAGCTCACGGTAAAGAACCAATTCGGGCACACTGTGGCAACAATAGCCGCCAAAAAACTCACGCTGATCGGCAATATGCGCGGGAATATGCTTGCTCACCGTCTCCATGGACCGAATGTAAAGCTTTTTCTGCATGGCGTTCAGTTTCTCCAATGCAGGTGCGATCGCTTGATTCAAGCGCTCCTCGTCGCCTCCCTCCGTATTCAGGACGGGGACATTGGGGCGGTACACATCTCCCATGCGGACGATCTTGCCACTCTCCAGCAAAGCGGCAAGCGGCTCCTCCTTGGCGGGCGTTTTGCCCAGGCAGACGTCATAAAAGCATCTTTGATAAGCGGAGTTCATGCTTCGCTGATCCTCCAGATCCTCAGCGACAAAGCTGTATTCACGCAAGCCAAACATACTGCCTGCCGAATTGATACCGACACAGCCTCTGTCTCCAAAGCTCTTGTCGGTGGTTCCCAGCAAATACCAAGCCTTATCTGTTCCGCGGAAGGGCAGGTTTTCCGTTTCGAAGGTATTGTGCTCCACGTTTATGCACATATATCCCACCAAAAACAGGATCAAGCGATCCATGCCCCATTCGCAACCGTAAAAACCCGTGCGGGCGATTCGGTCGGCACAAGAAAGTAACAGATCGATCACTTCCCCGCATACCTGCTCGGCAAAGGATATATTCCCTACAAAGACTTCCCGATTGACCGCCACGTCCCAGATGGGAAACATGGTCTGATACCGATTTCCCACGCGGCGCATCGCCTGCGTCGGCAAGATCCGCTCCAGCTCCGCTTCAACGTAATCGGCGGCAACACCCAGCTCCGACGCGATCTCGGAGACGGTTTTCGCCTCCCTGTACGCCACCTGACAGATATTCTGTGCCAGCAGACTGTTTTGCAACACCTTATCGGCGTTGTCATACGCGCCTTTTGCCGGATCCGGCTTTCCATACCAGCCGCCCATATTGAGCAGCAGCGGCTTTGCCCGGCGGTAACCGTGTTCCATATATTCCATTTTTTCAAGCTCCTCTCGCAATTGACTTTTGGATTGATTCAAGCGCCATTTCACAGAGGAAAGCGGGATGTTCAATTCGCTCGCAATGGTGCGGTAATCCTTGTTTTCCAGATAGTATAGCACACAGACGTCCCGATACGTTTTCGCCAGATACGACAGCGCACGCCGGACGCGCAAGATATCCTGCCGCCGCAAATATTCCGTTGCCGGCGTTTCATAGCTCGCGCCCGCCAGATCCACAATGGTGATCTCGTCGGTCGAGATCTCGGGCACGGCACGGTATGACCGCGCGACCATATGATTGGCAATGCTCCACAGCCACGGCATCAGTCGGTCTCCATCCCGTAAACGCGGATAGGATCGGTATGCCTGCAATACGATCTCCTGCGTGATATCCTCTGCCCGATACGGATCGCCCACGCGGCGGTAAACAAATCGGTACAGTCTGTCAAGCTCCTGCTCGATCAATCGGTCAAGCTCATCTCTCATCTTCTTTCCTCCTCTCTTCTTCATTCGGTGGCCACCGTCATATATTAAGTCAATTTGCCGACGGTTTGGTTAGGTGTTTTTTTTTGAATTTTTTCAAAAAGGAGTCCGCGAGGACTCCTTTTTCATCCATATTGATATTTTTTTCGCAAGGCAATCATAAACAGTACCGAGATCACCGCCGCCATCAGCTCTGCGATCACGACAGACATCCAGATACCGTCGATCCCCCAAATCAGCGGTAAGATCAGCACTGCGGCGGCCTGAAACACCAACGTGCGGAGGAAGGAGATCAATGCCGAAATGGGACCGTTATTCAACGCGGTAAAAAAGGACGAGCCGTAAATAGCAAAGCCCGAGAACAGGAAGGAGAAGGAGCAGAAATAGAAGCCACGCAGAGTCATTGCCATCAGATCGGCATCATAGCCGACGTACAGGTCCGCCAGCGGATATGCCAGCGCCAAGCCTAGCCCCAGCATGGTCACAGATACGATGGATATGATCACCATACTCTTTCGCAAAAGTGATCGCATCTCACTATGGTTCTGCGCTCCGTAATGGTATCCCACCACGGGTGCGCTCCCTACCGCATAGCCGATAAACATGGATATGAAAATGAAGTTGACGTACATCAGCACGCCGTATGCCGCTACACCGTCCTCTCCCGCGAATTTCATCAATTGGGCATTATAGAGCATGCCAACCACCGACATGGAGATATTGGACATCAGCTCCGAAGAGCCATTGGTACAGGCACGAAGCAATGCCCTGCCGTAATAGCGCGTTCTGCCGATACCAAGCAGACTGCTGTTCGGTCGGCTGAAATACAAGATCGGAGCCACACCGCCAACCGTTTGGCTGATTGCCGTTGCCAATGCGGCGCCTACAACGCCCCATTGAAAAAGCGCCATAAACAAAGCGTCCAGCACCATATTGGTAACACCTGCCGCAACGGTCATCCAAAAACCAAGCTGAGGCTTTTCCGCGGTTACGAAAAAGCTCTGAAACACCATTTGCAGCATAAAGAACGGAAGCGCCGCCAATATGATACGACCGTATACCACGCAATATCCCAGCATCTCCCCTTCCGCCCCCAACCAAACGGCGATGGGACGGATAAGCAGGATTCCCAGAGCGGAGATCACAATACCGCTTGCGGCAGTAACATAAATAAAGAAAGAAAACAGTTTTTTTGCGTACTCCCGCTCACCCTCTCCCAACGTTTTTGCGATCAGCGCGCTGCCGCCCGTTCCGATCATGAAGCCAACGGCACCGAGGATCATCAGAAAAGGCATAATAAAATTAACCGCCGCAAAGGGCGTTTTACCTACGAAGCGAGACACGAAAAAGCCGTCAACCACGCCGTAGATGGAGGAGAAAACCATCATTGCCACCGACGGCACGGTAAATCGGATCAGTTTTTTGTAGGTAAAGTGGTCAGACAATTGAATATTCATAAAATCCTCATACAAGTGACATCTGAAAAAGTTTTAAACCGACTCATTCATGTAGCATCTCTCTGCCCAGTGCCTGCTTTTTATCCTCGCCAAAGCGATGATAAGGCAACACCTCACAGGCAAGCCCACGGTCAGCACAGTAGGCGCAGATGCGTGTTACCTCTTCACCCTCATTGAAGTCGGGGATCTGCGGAACACGGATCAGGATCTGCTTACCCGTCTGCATCAGGCGATCCAGATTTGCCAGGATCAATTCGTTGCCGCATCCGGTCCCGCGCCGATGAAGCGCGGGATCCAGACACTTGATATCATACAAAAACAGATCGGTATACGGAAGCACCTGTTCAAAATGGGAATACGGAACGTTCCCCGCCGTATCTATGGCAACGGAGATCCCTTGCGCTTGGCATCGGGACGCCACCTCCGCCAGATATGCGGGATACAGCATACACTCACCGCCCGAGAAGGTGACACCGCCTCCGGTGGCAAGATAAAAATCCCGATCCGCCGCAAGGACCGCCATCAGCTCATCCGGTGTGTACCGCGCCCCATAGCGTTTGCGCGCCTGCGCGGGACAGAGGTCCACACATAACTCGGGGCTGAGTCCTTCGCGGCGGCACGCGCCACAGGAAAGGCACTTTTCGGCAAACCATGCGTATTCCATCTCCGCACGCTTCCCCTCCGGATTATGGCACCAAAAGCAATCCAGGTTGCAACCCTTCAGAAAAACCGCGGTGCGCACCCCGGGGCCATCGACCGTAGAGGTGCGCTTAACATCAAAAATCAGCGGATAGCGTTCTGTCATGCGCGGTTCAAAATTGCCATCTCTTCATCGGAAAGCGCCAAAGACACGCCCTTCAGATTGTCCGTAAAATGAGAGACGCGTGAGGAAGCAAACAGCGGGATCACACGGGGGAAACCCTCGCAACGGTACAGATTAACCATCCAAGCCACAACCAGCGCGCTGGTGCTCACACCTTTTTCCTGCGCCATGTTGCGGATAGTCTCCAATCGCTCGCCGACTATATAATCGGAGGGGATACGAGAGGTATCCTCATAGCCACCCTTGGCGAGACAGGAATAGGATACGAGAGGAATGTCCTTATCGCACAAATAACGCAGTCGCTCCCGATTCACAGATTCGTTGAAAATATATTTGGGTGCCATATCCGCGCGGGGATGCAGATAGGTAAATCTTTGCTGCATTACAGTATAAGGGGTCCAGCCGTTCGCCTTTGCCAAAGCATTTGCCTCGGAAAAACGCCATGTGTCGTAGTTGCTTCCTCCAAGCACACGCACCTTCCCCTTCTTCACCAGCATGCCAAAGGTCTCCATGGTCTCCTCCAGCGGCGTGGTGGGTTCATCGGTGTGGGCGTAGTAAAGATCGATATAATCGGTTCCCAGCTTCCGCAGGCTCTCGTCCACCCAATATTCGATCTGCGCTTTTTTCAGCCCCGCGCCCTCGCCGTGGCGGTCAAAGCCGACTTTGGTAGCGATCACCACACGGTCGCGGCAGCCGCGGTCGCGCAGCCATTCGCCCAGCACCGTTTCGCTCTCATCACCGGTGCCTGCCCAGTGAGCATAGTTATTGGAGGTATCGATAAAGTTACCTCCCATATCGATATACGCATCCAGAACGGCATACGCCTGCTCCTTGGAGGTCGTTGTACCAAAATTCATGGCACCCAGCGCCACGGGGGCGATCCGGAGTCCGTTGGACAAAGTAATGTGATTCATCGTCATTCTCCTTTTCATTGAAATCGGTCTATGATATCGTCCTGCAACCGTTTGCAGATATCCACAAAAATGCCGCTGTAGCCCGTTACCCGCACGCGCAGATCCCGATGGGCTTCGGGATGCTTTTGCGCATCGATCAGATCGTTTACGTCGGCACAGCTGACCTGCGCGTGCATGCCTCCCCGATTGAAATAGGTACCAAGCAATGCGCCGAACAGTGCCTGCCCCTGCTCGCCGCGGAATTGATCGGGGGACACGTCCAGATTCAGCGCACCGGACAGAATCCCGTCTGAGGGGATATTCAGCATGGAATTGAACATGGCGGTCAACCCGTTGACGCAAGAGCCGTTGGAAGGACGCGCGTTTTGCGAAAACGGCGTATTGGCAAGCCGACCGTTGGGGGTCGCGCCGTATTCCTCGCCCTTTTTCAAATGCCACGTGTCACTTTGCAGACACGGGGTCAGATACAGCCCCATCTTCTGAATATAAGGGCGGCTCCTTTCGATCACAATGGTGGAGAAGCCCTCCGCCAGCCGCTTGGTATGTGCGTTGGCGATCGGGTCATCGCTGCCGTACTTCGGTACGTTGCGGCAAAGCGCCAATACGTGCGCGTTTCCTTCAAAGTTGGCATCCACCGCCTCCAACAGTTGGCATACGGTCAGCTTCCGTTCGCGAAATACCAAACGGTCCACCGTAATGAAGCAATCCGCCACAGTACCAAACATACCGAACGCCTGCAATTCAAAAAAGTATTTGGCATTGGCGGAGAAGCATTTTCCGTCAACGGCAGAGCGGTCCATAAAGCAGTCGCCAAAGGTCATAAGGGCCGAAGGGCGGCGCTTGCGGACCGAGATCTCCTCGGCACAGTGCGCCAGCTTTTGCTCCGTAAAATCCGAGAGGTGAGCGAAAAACTTGTCGTACAAGTCATCCACCGTAAAGGACTCGCCCGCCCTTTCCTTCTCGGCAAATTCCCGAAGCACATCCATAAAATCCCCCGGGAAACCGTGTTCTCCCACCATACGCATATACGGGATATTTACCCGCTTCTCCTCCTCAAGAGAAGTATACGCGTGGTATTTCCACGATTTCGGTCCGCCTTGTACCCACGCGCTGTCCGCGCCAAGCGTTGGCCAATTGCAGCCAAAATGGCAGTATTGCCTACTGTCCTCCTCCGGGATCCCCAAGCGGCGGTAGGTGGCGAGACTGTTGTCGTCGTTATAAAACATCATGGAGGCGCTTGCAAGCGCTTTTTCCATCAGCACACGCCAAAGCTTCGGGTGCGCGGTATTCATATCCTTGAAATAGCGCACCACGATAACGGGATTTTTAAAGGACGGCTCCACACATTCAGCAAAGAGCAGCGTCAGATCGTTGACCGCGTCCTTCCCCTGCCCGTCCGTTCCCGCCAACAGCAGGTATTGGGGTGCGTCGAAATTACAAATGCGCAAAAAGGTGGTACTGTTGCTTTCATCACCCACCTGATGCTCTCCGCGACCCATGATCAGATTGTGCTTGCAATAATAATCGGTGATCAGCGCCCCCGCCATCTCACGGGTCAATCTGCCTGCGGCAAGATCCGCTTCATACAGCGGATACAGGATCTGATCCAGCCGTCCCAGCGTCAGCGTCGGGTTCGGTGTAATATAGGCGCAGTCGATCAGCGCGATGATCCACAAGAGCTGAAGAGCAGTCCGAAAATCTCTTGGGCTCTCTGTGGCACCCTTCTCCAGACTCACGGCAAGCTCCTCCATTCCCTGCTCTCTTGCTGTGGCGGCATAGCGAAGCATATACGCCCGGATCGCGTCATATACCGCAACCATGGATGACAAAAACACGCGTTGCTCCTCGGTGTCTACCCGGCGAAGCGATTCTTCCGCCCGCGCACGCAAGCCGGGCAATCCCAGCTCCACTACCGACTCCCAGGAATAGGTACAATGTCCCGAGCCGAGAAAGAGCATTTTGGAGGGATAATCCGGATGGCGAACAAATGCCTGAAATATCTTCTCTTCCTCCTCGGTCAGTTCCCGATCCACACACCGCCCCGCGATCAGATCGTGAGGCATGAGCGGTACGGAAACGCGGGACAGAAACTCCGACAAAGCCTTAGCAAACCGCGCGGGCTGCGGAAGCTCTTTGTGGGCAGACTTCAGCTCATCCAAAATCAGCAGGCGTTCTGCCGAAGTCGCCAGAAGAGGCTTGTCTCGAAGAGACGAGCGAGCCTCAGAAAGATTGACAGATAAATTCATCATATGCATTATATTCTCCGTTAAAATACATTCATCACGACCACGCCAACCAGCGCTACCGCAGACCCCAACACGCTCCGCTTAGTCATCTTTTCGCCAAAGAACAGCATGGCGGTGATGTTGACTGTGATCAAACACCCGCCCTTGATCAGCGGATAGAGGACCTGAGAGGTCATACCGTAATCCCCCGTGGCAACGGTTTGAAAATAGGTAGCGGCAAACATACTGACTGCCATCACAACAATATACGGCAGCGGACCAACCAGAGAGCGGGCACCGCTCTTGACTTCATCCGTCCAACGCAACGTTGGTTTTTTGATGTGATTTATCAAATCATACACAACGAGACACAAAATCAGCACCAAGGTGGCAAATACGTAGATATAGAAATTGTAGATCGACTTGGGGTAAAACGTGTCGGCGCCCACGCTGCCACCCTCGGTATAGTACTGCTTATACAGCTGCTGTGTAAAGCTGACAAGTCCCTCGCCCACCGAGGCGATCACGACGAGCAGAAGTCCTCCGAATCCAGAGCTTCCCTTGGTGCTTTTATTGTACCCCGCCAAAATTCCTGCCGCTGCCAGGATCAGCACAAAGCCGATCATTTTGGTCAGCGAGATCGGCTCGTCGAACAGCCACGCGCACAGTACGGCGGGGAGGATCGAACCGAGCGTCAGAGAAACGTCCATGGTGACCATGGAATTTTTGCGGATCGCCAATATCCAGCCGATCAGGAACATCGCGTTGCAAACGCCCGCCAGAAGGCAGATCAGCAACATCCCCCGATCGATGGCAAAGGATCCCTGCGCCCCCTCCATGAAGACGACAACGAAGCCGATCAGTGAACACAGCAGCATCCGTAAAATATTGAAGCGAAAAGCGTCCCCTACCTGCTGCACACAAGTACTCGTTTTCTTCCCGCAAAAGCCCTTGATGCTCAAAAAAATCAAGGTAAGTAAAACGAACAAATAAACCATGCGTTGAATTCCTTTACGATCTTACTACTTTTCTGTCATTTAAATTGCTTTGCAGACAAACGGCTCATCTGCCAGCGCAAACCATTTCTCCTGCGGCACGTGATATGTCACGTTCTGATAACGAATGTCTCCGGGGGCGGACCAGGAGCGGATCAGATCGCCATCGGTATTCTTAATAAAGGACACGCGCTCCAGATCCATCTTGCGACAATGAGCCACACGGAACACGGGCACGGAGGCTCCATCCTCACGGTCGGCAAACGCCACTGTAACGTCCTTCATGGTGAAATCCAACGGCGCCTGCTCCGAGCCGTATAACGTGATCGGCATGGAAATGCCCGTCGCCTGAATATTTTCCAGCATCAACGAGGAGAGCGGCTTGTTTGCCTGCCAACGTTCATTGCCTGAATAATTATAATGCAGGAATCGGTCCACGTGATCCGCCGTACAATCCTTGATGATGATATTCCCCGGCTTTACGGGAATCGGCATAGAAAAATCGGCATAATAGGTAAAAACAGACAGCATGTTCGTGCGATGCGGGCGATTTGCGGCAGCGCCGTTTTTCTTTTCCTCCACACTCAAGCTACCGCGGAAAAAGTATTTCGCGGGTCCGTAAAAGCGGCACTGCTCCACAAGAACGTTGGTGCCGCCCAAACGAAGACCCGAACAAGCGGTATTCAGAACGCAACGGTACACGTGTGTGTTGACATTGGCAAACCCCGCGACACAGTCGTCACCCGTGTAGAATTCGCAATCCTTCACGGTAATGTTTTCACAGTTGCCAAAATGAACGCCGTCATGTCCCGCCAGCACCGTCACACCCTCACAGCAAATATTCTGTGAGGAATGGATATTGTGCGCCCAATTGCCGGTATTTTGAATGGTGTAACCGGACATATAGACGTTCTTACAGTGATGCACGCTGATTCCGTGGGGGCCGCGGTAGCTCTCTTCACCGACCTCATCATAGCAATCCCGTCCATCGATCACCGATCCGGGCTCGCCGATGATGGCGATATTTTCAGCACAGCAAGCGCGGATCAGACCGTTCGACCACCGTCCTCCGGGAAGCATAAAGGAATAATCCCGCTTCTGATCCTTCGGCGGACGCTCGTAAAGCTTTTCCGTACGCATTTCGTCAGGTAGGGGCTCCAAAGTGTCGTTCTGTAAAATATAGTAATCCTCTGGAACACGGCTGCCGAATATCTTGGCACCGGCACAAAGATACAGCGTGGTATAAGAACGCAAACGGATCGCGCCGATATGATATTCTCCCGCGGGAACCACCACGGTGCCTCCTCCGGACTGCCACACCTCATCCAAAGCCATTTGAAAGGCTTGGGTTTGCAGTTCGCGCATACCCGCGACAGCGCCCATATCCAATACTGAAATTTTCATGGTTTCCCTCCGAGCTTATCAAAAAATCCACCTATTATTATAATACATACATCCCATAATTGCAAGCCTGTTCTGCAATTCCGATTCCATCATTGATATATTTCCGGGCAGATCGTCCCGTCTCTGTACGTTCGGCATCATTTTTCTATGCGATATACCGTGGTCGTCTCCCAACAATCGCCCGCATGCGCCGCGCCGCTATGACACAACACAAAGTACATTTTGTGGTATTGATCCCCGCCGTTGTCGGTAATGATGAAGATGTTCCTCTCACCGTCGCTCAAATATTTCGGTACGCTCATGGTAAAGGTATACCCGGAATCCCCTTGCAAGGTAAGTGAGGATAATTGCCCCTTGTCGGTAAAACTGCGTACAGTGATCGGCCGGTATGCGGTATCCCCCGCCCTGTATCGTTTCGTCAATGTTTTCAGCGGCGGCATCATCGCAAGATATGACTGCCCGAGAAGCGCGTCTGCCAGCCACCTGACCCGTTGATCCACCCAAAGCCGATCGCCGCAAGCGGAGACTGTTTTGCGGTGCTCCAACACCTGCACCCCGGGTGCATCCGGATCAAAACCGACTGAGTCTACCCGTATCATAAGTGTTTCAAACGGCGTCAGCCCACACATTGTCGATAAGCTCCGTTCGGCGCCATTGATCCAAACCGAAATACTCTCGAAGACCTCATCGCCATGTGCGGCTCCGCCGATGAAATCACAACGGTCTCGCAAACGTATCGCCATTTCCCATTCCGCACGCGGACGGGTGAGTAATTCATCTTCGGCAAACTCATCGTTGCAGTGGTAGGCAGGTCCCAATCTCCACGTATCGCATTGCTTGTTTGGGAGTACGGAGTGAACCAGATTGTACCGAATATAACCGTTTTTTGTCGGCAAATAAATCTTCACCGACTCCACTCCCGCGTCATCGGTAGGTTCATTCGAATATTGACAGTATGACCGTTTGATCCCCATCTTTAGTCCCCCATATGCTCTCCGCACTTTTCATATGCCATTCCAAAGATCACCAAAAAAGTCTCGTTCCCCTGCAAAAACTTGATTGATCCGAGCCCATCATACCACAATTTTTCAAAAAAGTCAATAAATCCTTTCTTGCGATATCCCGTCATAGCTCCGATCACACTCACGTTTCGTCAAATCACAATGCACAGTCAATATATCCGTTCCCCATACAGGAACCCACTCAAAAGGCACGCTCTCTTCTGCACCGCTTTCGATGCCATTCCAGTCACCTTTTACAAGCTCCACATCCGATCGCTCCGCTCTTCGGATGACATCCGTCCTCCCCAAAAACGATCACTCGCCCGCTTCTCCTGACGCCTGTACCACCCCCAACCTAAAAAAAAACAAAAACCATAATTGCTTCAAAATCACCAAGAAAAATTTCCGCAAAAAAGTTTTTATTTTTTCAAAAAAGGTATTGACAAAAAAAGCACTTTGTGCTATAATATTCACCGTTGGAGATCTGGGTGTGGCGCAGCTGGTAGCGCGCTACCTTGGGGTGGTAGAGGCCGCAAGTTCAAGTCTTGTCACTCAGACCAAAACGAGGGTTCATAACGAACCCTCGTTTTTCTTTTATTTCCTCGCAAAATCTCTTGAAATCTCGCGTTTTCGCAATAATAAATACAGGCACATTCTTCCCTGTTTATCGGGTAGAATGTGCCTGTTTTTAAGTAACGACCACATGTTTGACCACATATAATTTTTTCGCTTTTTATCTATGATAAATATTCACTCATAAATTGACAATTTTTGCATTTTGTGATATAATATATGCGTTAAATTATTATGGAGGTGATTATCTTCTTTTTCTTCTTTTTTGACAGGTTATATGATATACCTGCTGTATTTCATGCATTTAATAAAATATGTGTTGATAAGATGCTTCATGACGGATACTGCGACATGAGTTATTTCGTGAATGCTCAAATTACCCAGGAAGAAATGCTATATCGCCTTGCTAATTGCAAATCCAAATATATTGAATTATATCAACACCCTTACCCCGATTATGAAACTGCGTATCAACAATGGCACGAAATGTTCAAAGAAGAACCTGGTTCTTCTGAAGATATGTTGATTGAAGAAGCAAATGCCATAGTTTATTGGGTGTATATGATATTCCCCAACGAAGAAGAACGAAAGAAATTTACTATGGAACTGTTTTCCAAAGTAAAAGAACTTAACTCGATTGATTGTGTTATCGAATATGAAAAAGGTGTTTTCTACAACTCAAAAACAATCGAGTTGAGAATCATTTCTTCGATTGCAGATTTCAACAGAGCAATGGGCGCATATCAAAAAGATGACAGCGTACTATATTACCGAGGTCATTCAAACGCCAACTATCGGCTTCAACCGTCTATTTCTCGAAAATTGTCTTGGTTGTATAATGAGCGGGAAATGTACAATGAGTTGTTGATAAATTGCCCAACGGATTTCGAAAAATGCAACAGCCACCTTGAAAAACTGGTAAAAATGCAACATTATGGTTTACCAACCAGACTCTTGGATATTACAAAAAATGCTCTGGTTGCATTGTATTTTGCCTGTGAGTCACAGCATAATAACTACGGTGAAATAATTCTTATTTCAGCTACTAAGGATTCTATTTATTATCCGCAAAGCGATACTGCCTCCATTTTAGCCAGTTTGCCCGCATTTAGTTACGATATTCAACAATCTTATTCCGAATTGGCCCTTGATTCATCAATAACCAAAGAAGATTTCAACTTAAAGGTATCTCGCCTTATTCACGAGATAAGATTGGAAAAACCCGCTTTCGGGGCCGATATAAACAAAATGGATCTTTTAAGAAACATTATTATTTTGGCAACAAAAAACAATAATAGAATTATCAAGCAAGACGGAGCCTTTATTTTGTGCGGTTTATCACAAGACCCTAAAACATTAAATAAGTTTAGATATAAGAAGAAAGGCAAAACCGTAATTGTTTTGGTGTCAAACAAGAAAAAGATCTTAGAGCAACTCTCAACTTTCTCCATAAATCGTGCCACGCTTTTCCCGGAAATAGAGTGTGTTGCGGATTACATCAAAAATATTTATTAAAATTAAAAGCAATCAAGGTGAAAAAGATTATTTTTCATCCTTGATTGCTTTATTTTTATAGAGATAAACAATACAATTATCAAGGTTTATCTATATACTCGATCAGTCCTTAATTCTTAACCCCGCAAGTTCTGCCAAATATTTAGTCATGCTATACTTTTGAGGTCTGTCAACCATTTTATCTCTCCAACTATAGCAACATGTTACAGTTTTATTTTCGGGCCATACCTGTGCAATCACTCCCGTACGCAAAGCCTTGCTCAGTACACCTCGATTACGCCATTTTGTAAGAATAAACCAATGCAAATCTGATGTTCCACACCTTAAAATAATTCCTTGTTTTTCACTTCCATCAGCAATAATCAAGAACTCATTTTCATCAGTAGAATACCTGTATGTACCATCACCTCTGCTAACACGACTCCTAATCGATTTTTTTATATAAAAAATGTAACCTTCTATTATAGGGTGACAATCCAGTAAGTCTATATCCTTTAATACTTACTCTAATTGCTCATCGGTCATAATTTCTTCTCCAATATTTTACTCAACACTCCACCGCGACCTTAATAACTCCGTCGCGTTTGTTTTCAAACAGTTCATACGCCTCGTCGATCTTCGCAAGCGGATAGGTATGCGTGATCAATGGCTCGGTATCGAGCTTGCCCTCGGCGATGAGTTTGAGGGTTTCCTCGCAGTCGCAGCCGTCAACACCGCCGGTCTTGAAGGTCAGATTCTTGCCGTACATATCGGGCAAAGGCAGTGACTGTGCCTTGTCGTAAAGCGCCACCACCGTGACGATCGCGTTCGGGCGCGCACACTGCCATGCAAGTTCGAAGGTGTTCATACCACCGACTTCGTCGGTGGAGGCTCCTGCCACCTCAAGCACCACATCCGCACCGCCGTGATCGCTGTTCTCACGAACAAAATCAAGGCATT